>JAJDUC010000052.1 GCA_022826865.1 Anaerolineae bacterium | reverse complement strand
CTGCTTCCCGCGCCGACTGGCTTTAGCGTTGACTTTGTAACTGGCGGTGACAAGCCGGCCCGCTGGCTCGTCCAGTGGAATACCGTTCAAGGCGAAACGAAGTGGAATCTAAAGTTTCACAATGCTTCAGAGTTCGGCGATGGTTGGGGGCGCATTAAAGGCAGTAAGCAAGAGCTTCCCGAAAATGAAGATCATGGCAAGATTTGGTACTGGGAAGAAAACGGCAAGAGCTATGTGAGCTTCCGCGGTTTCCTCACAGGCTATAGCAACATTTCGATCAGGTTCAAACTGTTTGTCCGTACCTCGGACAACAACAAACGTTCCGCATTCGTGGAGTATCAGTACACTCCACCTGCTGAGTAAATGATAGCAACTATCAGTCTGTAACTAGCTGTCAGACTGAATCGATTGCGCTGTAATTCTCAAATGAAAACGGGCGATCCAGATGGGTCGCCCGTTTAAGTGTCTCTATTGTGCTTCCGAATCAGCTAGTTATTCCTCATCCGATTCGCGCAGCGGCAGGACATTCGGCCAGACCGAGGCATGATGCTCGTAGGCGTCAATGCCGATTCTGTCGGCTTCCGGCGCCACATGCAGGAGGTCGGCCGATTTCAAAGCGCCAAACATCAGGAAGCTGGTCACAGCAACCCAAACCGCGATAACCACAACGCCCACAACCTGGGTCCCCAAGGTGTCCAGGGTGCCGCCATCAAAGAGACTGGGCGCGCCGAGCGCCGACGAGCCCACGATGCCGATCATCAGCGTGCCAAAGGCGCCGCAAGCGCCATGGACGGAAAAGGCGCCCACCGCATCGTCAATTTTCATGGATTCCACCACGCTGATCGAGATGACCAGCACAATGCCGGAAAGAACACCGATAACTACCGCGTTAATTGGAGTGACAAAGGCACAGCCGGCTGTGATGCCCACAAGACCGGCCAATGCGCCATTCAAAACAAAACTGACGTTCCAGTTTTTCGTGACAAAATAGGTGTGAAACATCGCGCCCAGCGCGCCCGCGGCAGCCGCCAGTGTCGTATTCACCGCCACCAGCCCCAAGGCATTCACATCGCCCGCGCCGAGAGTCGAGCCGACGTTGAAGCCATACCAGCCGAACCAGAGTATGAATGTACCGAGCGATGCCAGCGCCAGGTTGGATGCCGCTGGCGGCCGCCCGAATACACGACCGGCGCGCGGGCCAACCATATACGCGCCGACAAGCGCTACTATGCCGCCGGTCATGTGAACGATGGTTGAACCGGCGAAATCAAGGAATCCTTGCCCGGCGAGCCAGCCATTGCCCCAGGTCCAGAAGACAACCACCGGATAAATGATCCCGCCCAGGATAGCGCTGTAGATCAACTTGCCGACGAAATCCGTCCGTTCCGCCATGGCGCCTGTCGCGATCGTCGCCGCCGCGCCGGCAAAGGCAAACTGGAAGAAGAAACCCACCAGCAGCGCGCCGTCGCCTGCGCCCGTGCCATCGGCATTGTTCAGCAGCAGCGGGATGTTCAGCGGCGTCAGGGTGCCGCCCTCTAGCCCGGCATCATAGGTGCCGTAGGCGATGCCGTATCCGACTATGAAGAAGACGATGCCCGTAACACAGGCATCCATAAAGTTTTCGGCAAGGGAATTGACCACCCCGGTTTCACGAATCATACCGCCTTCCAGCATGGCGAAACCCGCTTGCATGAAGAAGACGAGGAAACCGGCCAGCAAGATCCAGGTCTGATCAAGATTGAACTGCACTTCGGCGGCGGTGATTTCTTCCACCATCACTTCGACAGCGGCTTCATCATCAGCCGGTTCGTCTTGTGCGATTGTGCCAAATCCAAAACTGTACAGGATAACGAGACCCAACAGTATCGAGATGAAACGATAAATGAACTTGCGCAACTTCATCTTTGCCCTCCGCATGGACGAATCAGTGGTTTGTGTCAGGATAATCAGAGTATATGGCGCGGCCTGGTGGAAGATTAGCGCAATTTTATCCCAATTGCCGGCATTCCCTTTGGTTATTTTTACCAATGGGACAGACGTTGCTTCTCAATGAATAGGGAAATCAACTTAAGACGCAAGCCATGAGGACAGAATGCGATGCGTCGTCGGCACCGCTTTTGCATAATAGGAACGGCGCAACGCGCGCGCTACCAGGATTTCCGCTGTGTTGAATGCCGATCTTTGTAAGTTTTCACTATAGATCGGCCGCCAACAGACATGCGCTCAAGCCAGCGCTTCGTGTTTGATTGCCTTCAGCCGCTTCATCACATCGTTGGCGCCTCGCCCGAAGTAGTCGTAGAGCGCCTTGTATTCCCGGTAGAGCTTGTCGTAGAGCTTCTGGTTCTCTGGAATCGGCGTCACGACTTCGTCCTTTAATTTGCCCATCTTTTCCGAAGCCGCCTGGATATCCGGGTAGATGCTGGCGGCAACGGCGGCGTGCATGGCCGCGCCAAGGGCCGGTGCCTGCGCGGAACCGGAGAGCTTGAAGCGGCGGCCAGTGACATCGGCATAGATTTGGCAGAGCAGCGCATTTTTCTCCGGCAGGCCGCCGGCTGCGACCAACTCGTTCACAGCAATATCCTGGGCGTCAAAGGCCTCGATGATCTCCCGTGTGCCAAAGGCAGTCGCTTCGATGAGCGCCCGATAGATATCCGACGCCCGCGTCGCCAGGTTCATCCCCAGCATCATGCCGGTCAAATCGACATCGACCAGGGTACTGCGGTTGCCATTCCACCAATCCAGAGCGATCAGCCCATGCTCGCCGACCTTCTGCGCCGCCGCTTCACGCTCAAGGTATTCATGCAAGTTGAGGCCGGCCGCTTGCGCCGCCTGGTGATATGCCGGCGGCACGGCGTGATCGACAAACCAGGCGAAAATGTCGCCGACTGCGCTTTGTCCGGCTTCGTAGCCGTAGAGGCCGGGGATAATCCCGCCTTTGACGACGCCGCACATACCCTCGATCTCGCCGAGATCGCTGCTGGACATGATGTGGCAGCAAGACGTGCCCATGACCAATACCATAACGCCCGGTTCGGTCGCTTTGACCGCCGGCGCGGTCACATGCGCGTCAACGTTGGCGACGGCGACGGCAATGCCGGCCGGCAAACCCATCATCTGCGCCATTTCCGATGTGAGCTCGCCCGCCTTCGCGCCCAACTCATGGAATACGCGCCCGACTTTTTCATCGACGACGTTTTCAAAGGCCGGGTCAAGCGCGGCAAAGTATGATCTGTCGGGAAATTCCCCATCCTGCACCATCGCCTTGTACCCGGCCGTGCAGGTGTTGCGCGTTTCAACACCCGTCAATTGCCATATCACCCAGTCGGCCGCCTCGACAAAGCGGTCGATCTGCTGGTAGATATCCGGCCGCTCTTGCAGGATCTGCAGCAATTTGCTGAAGAACCATTCCGATGAAATTTTGCCGCCGTAACGCGGCAGCCAGGTCTCGCCCATTCGGCGCGCCGTCTCATTGATCTGGTCAGCTTGCCGCTGCGCCGCATGATGTTTCCACAGTTTGATGTAGGCATGCGGTTCCCGCTTTAGTTCTTCGAGGAAACAGAGTGGCGTGCCATCAGCGGTTGTTGGCATGGGCGAGCTTGCGGTGAAGTCAATGGCCAGGCCCTTGACGGCGGCTGGCTCGACGCCGCTCTGCCCCAGGACAGCGGGCACGGCGCGCGCGAAAACATCAAGATAATCTTGCGGATGCTGCAGCGCCCAATCGGGCGGCAGCCGGACGCCGGATGGCAGTTCGCTGTCCATCACCCCGTGTGGATAATCAAAGACTGACTCGGCGATTTCCGCGCCGTCCCGCGCGTCCACCAAGACCGCGCGTCCCGAAAGCGTGCCGAAATCCAAACCGATCGTATACATGCGCCGCCCTCGCTTCATGGTAATGCGAATCTTGTCGCGTATTGTCCTTCAAGCGAGCGTGTATGGCAAATCACAACATGGCCCAGGGCATAGTCACAAACGCGCTTATCGGTTACGATGTGTATAAAGGCCTAGCTCAAAGGAAGCGGCACGAGTGAATCACGCGGCGCGCGTTGAAAACAGACCATCCGGAGCCAGCCCCTTCCCGCCAGGTCCTAACGAGATGGGCGAAGGCGCCTGGCAGAACTACTTGTTTTACCGTCGATTCTTCAAAGACCCGCTGAGCTACGTCACACGTTGGATGGAGACCTATGGCGATGTCTGGCACTTCATGATCGGCGACAATCACAATTATGCGGTCGCCAATCCCGATGTCATACATGAACTCTTTGTGCGCCAATCGAAGCGATTCATCAAAGGCCCCGCGTATACCAGCAAGAAGACCGGCTTAGCGCGTTTCATGGGCGAAGGGCTGGTAACGAGCAACGGCGAATTTTGGAAGCGGCAGCGCCGCCTGGTGGCGCCAGCTTTTCATGCCATCCGTGTCCATGCCTATGCCGATACGATGGTCGATTATACCTTGAAGCGGCTCGAAGGCTGGAGCGATGGCGCAGTCCTTGACGCGGACGAAGAGATGATGCAACTCACGCTTACGATCGTCGCGCGAACTCTCTTCGACGCCGACGCCTCGAGCACAGTCAACCAGGTCAAGCAAGCTGTCGCAGTCGTGCAAAAAGCCAACAATACAGCCAGCATCCTGCCATATTGGATCCCGACTCCATTGCGGCTGCGATCCTGGCTTGCCAATAACGCGCTGAATAAAATCGTCTATAGCTTCATCAATGACCGGCGCAAAAGCGGCGAAGACCGCGGCGACCTCTTGTCGATGCTGCTCTTGGCGGAAGACGCCGATGGCGAGCGCATGACCGACCTGCAAGCCCGCGACGAGGCGGTGACGCTCTTTCTGGCCGGGCACGAAACCACCGCCAATACTCTGAACTGGACCTGGTGGCTCCTGGCGCAGCATCCTGAAGTCGAAGCCAAACTGCATGCCGAGCTGGATTCGGCGCTGGCCGGGCGCCGGCCCAAATTGGAAGACCTGCGCCGCCTGCCCTATACCGACATCGTCATCAAGGAAGCGCTGCGGCTCATGCCGGCCGTCTGGTCCGTCAGCCGCACCGCCGCGGAAGATACGAAAGCCTGCGGCTATCCCATGCCCGAGGGCACGACGGCGCAAGTCATGATCTATCTCCTTCATCGCCATCCCGAACACTGGAAGCAACCGAACGATTTCCTGCCCGAGCGCTGGTTAGAGCCCGAGATCGAGAATTTACACAAGTATGCCTACCTGCCCTTCGGCGGCGGTCCGCGGGTCTGCATCGGCAACAGCTTCGCGATCATGGAAGCCAATCTGCTGCTGGCGACTATTGCCCAGCGCTATCAACTGCGCTTGATTGATGGCGTCGAGATTAAACCCGCCGCTTTGATCACCTTGTTCCCGCGGGATGGCTTGCCGATGCGCGTTGAGCGGCGGTCGACCCGAGCCGAAACCGCCGGAACATCAGTTGATTCTGATTCCAAACTATACGCCGCGGGCTGATTCAAGCTCAGGCCCGGGCCAATTGCGCTCGCAACAAGAATACACGGTACAATAGCGTACAGAATTTGCGCTGATGGAGGGTTTCGCCCGTGATAGAACTGACCAAAAAGCTTGTGGAAACCTGGGGACCTCCAGGCTATGAACATCGCATACGCGATCTGATCCAAGAGGAAGTGGCCGCCTTTGCCGCTGAAACCCGAGTCGATGGCCTGGGCAACCTCATCTGCCGCGTAGGCAGCGGCGGACCCAAAGCGCTTATCGCGGCGCACATGGACGAGATCGGCTTGATGGCCAACTACCAGGAGCCGGAAAGCGGATACCTGCGCTTCACCAACCTCGGCGGCCTGCGACATGACACCCTGCATGGCAATCGGGTTCAATTCGAGGACGGGACCGTCGGCGTGATCGCCGTGCAGGAAGGCGGCGGAAAATCCCTGGGCGATTTTTACATTGACGTGCAAGCGGAGGCCGGCGGCAACGCGACAGCGGTCGGGCAGCCGGCCGGTTTCATGCGCGAGCTGCAAGTGCGCGGCAAGCGCCTCGTCGCCAAGTCGCTGGACGATCGCATCGGCTGTGTTGTCGCAATAGAAGCCATGCGCCGCCTGGGCGGAGACTGTCCCAATGAAGTCTATTTCGCCTTCACCGTGCAAGAAGAGGTCGGCTTGCGCGGCGCCAAGACAGCCGCTCAAGGCGTTCGGCCCGACATCGGCATCGCGATTGACGTCACCGGCAGCGGCGACCAGATCCGGGGCAGCAAGATGTTGGTCCAGCTGGGTGGCGGCGCCGCGATCAAAGTGCATGATCCGGGCCTTGTGGTTCCGGCGGCGATCAAGAATTGGATGGTGGCGCGCTGCGAAGCCGATGGCATTCCATATCAACTGGAACTGTTGGTTGGCGGCACCACCGATGCCGCAGCGATCCAACTGGCGGATGCCGGCGTGCCCAGCGGCTGCATTTCCATTCCCACCCGCTTCTTGCATACCACGAGTGAAACAGTGGATCTAGACGATGTGAGCGCTTGCATCGACTTGCTGACCGGCTTGCTGGCAAATCCCATCGATCTCTAGGCGGCGAGACCGGTCAAATGAAAGCGATCCTGTGCCGGCGCTTCGGGCCGCCAGAAGATTTGACGCTTGAAGACGTTCCCAAGCCGCAAGCCCAGGCGGGGACGGTCAAGATCGCCCTGCGCGCTTGCGGCGTCAACTTTCCCGATGTCTTGATGATCCAGGGACTCTACCAATTCAAACCGCCCTTCCCTTTCAGCCCCGGGTTGGAGGTGGCCGGAAACATCGTCGAAGTAGGCGAAGGCGTCGCCGGCTTGCGCCCCGGTCAACGGGTCATGGCGACGCTGACGCATGGCGGATTCGCGGAAGAAGTTATCGCTCCCGCCGCGGTCGTGACGCCGCTGCCGGCCGAAATCAGCTTTGAGCAGGCGGCCGCCTTCCCGCTCGCTTACGGAACGTCGCATATCGGCCTGACGCGCCGCGCCCGCCTGCAAGCGGGCGAAACCATGCTCGCGCTCGGCGCGGCCGGAGGTGTTGGCTTGGCCGCCGTAGAACTCGGCGCGCGGCTCGGCGCGAATGTGATCGCCGCCGCCAGCAGCGACGAAAAGCTTGCGCTGGCGCAGGCTTACGGCGCCCGCCACCTGATTCATTATACGCGCGAGAACTTGAGCGAGCGCGTCAAAGCGCTGACCGACGGGCGCGGCGTCGATGTCGTATTCGATCCGGTCGGGGGCGACGCCTTTGATCAGGCCGCGCGGCGCATCGCCTGGGAGGGGCGCTACCTGGTAGTTGGCTTCGCCAGCGGGCGCATTCCGTCTCTGCCGGCAAATATCGCGCTGCTGAAGAATGCCTCCATTGTCGGCGTCTATTGGGGCGCCTATTGGCAGCACGATCCCACGGTCATCAAACGTTCATTCGCGGAGCTGCTGCCTTGGATTGCAGCCGGCGAGATCAAGCCGCGCATTCACAAAACCTATCCACTGGCGGAAGCGGCGGCCGCTCTGCGCGTGTTGATGGACCGGCGGGCAATGGGCAAGGCGCTTTTAACATTTTAGCTCCCAGCATTGCGCATTCACATTGCCGGGCCCTGCCGCGCGAAACTTTGTTCTAGGCTGAATCGCCCATAATCGGGAACTATGCTATGCTGAACACGTTGCCATAGTTGGCAATCCGTCGCTGTTTCGCCAAGTGGAACAGGTTCAGCCCATGTCCAATCGAGGCCACAACGAGCCCGAGTACATCGATGACGAAGATTATTTCGATCCCGATGTCGGGGGCGCAGCCCGGCGGACTTCAAATGTACTCGGCGGCAGCGGCTCGAGTTACTCGCGCGATTACGTAGACGACGCGCCGGTGGATTCGGCCGCCGGCGCTGAAGGATCTCGCGGCGGGCGCGACCGGGGCGCCAAGAGAAGCGGCGGGCGCGGCAGCGTCAGATCCCGCAACCCGGCGCCGTCTGTCGCCAGCAGCGAAGAGCGCCGCGCGCGTTTGGCGGGCAAGAGCATTCCAAGCAAAAAGGCGGCTTCAGCGAAAAAAGCCGCGCGACCCGCAGCCGAGCAAGCCCGGCCCACAGGCCGCTTCAGCAGCATACGAGCGCGCTTCTCCCGCGGGAAAAAAGCGGATGCCAAGCTTCCCCCATCGACAGAAGGGCCGAAATCAAATCGAGGGAAAAAACTGGCGCATGTCCTCCGCGCGCAGGTCGGCGGCTTGTACGGGCGGCTTTCTTCCAAAGGGCAATCCGGGGCAGAAGCGCAGGAGCGCCGAGCGCAAAATCGGCGCGGCGGCAAATCCGCGTTCGGCGCGCGCGGAAGCAGCGCCAGCCGTAGCAGCACAAAACCCGGCGACGCCAAATCAACTGCCGCCTACGCCGCGGGACGGGTTCGCGAACAAGCCTCAAGCCAAGGGCGCGCGCCCCGAAGCAGAGCGCCACGCATAGAATCCAGCGACTGGCTTGACCTGGATCGCAAACTGGATCTGCTCGGCGTCGCTCTCGTTTTCGGCGCGATCGCGCTCACGTTCAGCGCCTTGTCGGCCGAGCAAGCCACGATCGGCGCTTTGCATCAACTTATCGGCCAGGCGCTGGGCTGGGGCGCAATTGCCGTTCCCGTCGCCATGTTCGCCGTCGGCATGTGGTTGGTTATCCGTCATTTCGGTGACGAAGCGCCCACCGTTGACGCCGTTCGCCTCTCCGGTATCGGCCTGGCTTTCCTGGGGGCGCTGGTTGCCTTCCAATTTCTGGACAGCCTCACTTATGGCGATGTGATGGGGCAGCTGGGCCAATGTGGCAATCCCGCAAGCGCAGGCTGCGTCGACGCCCTGGTTCAGCATTCCTACCAGAATGGGCGCGGCGGCGGGCTGATCGGCGGCTGGCTGTATAGCGCCCTGGTCAACAATCTGACCGAGATTGGCGCTTTTGTCATCGTCATCATGGCGCTGACTTTCGCCACGATGATGATCACAGGCCTGACCGTAGCTGAGCTGACTGTCCTGACGATCGGGCTCGGTCGCAACCTGCGCACACGAACGCAGCAGTTGGCCGCGCAGAGGCGCGCCGCGCGTCTGACAGCTTTAGGGCAGCTCGCCCCGGCGGAAAGCGCGTCCGGTGTACGTGTCTCCAAACCTGAGGCGCCCCGACTCTCCGGTATGGGACGGGCGGCCGCTTTGCCGGCGCCCAAGCTCGAATCCATGCCAATTCCGGGCCGCATTCTCGGTCTTTTCAAATGGCCGCGCCGCCGCGCTGAAGCGCCAGTTCCGCTAACTGAAGCGGTGGCGGAAGCGCCGGCGACGGGCGCTGGCGAAAGCCTGAAGCAATTTGTGCCGAATTATCTGAAGCGCGGCAGCCGCTTTGATAAGCCTCGGGAACCGGTCGCCACGGCCGCGCCGCCCAACGCCGGTTACCTGGAACGCTTCCTCAATCTGGGTGATGATCTGCCCGAACCGGCCGCGGAAGCGCCCAGCGCGGATATCATCGCGCCCAAGCCGCAAGCGCCAGGCGAAGCATCCAGCCCGCCAGCGATTCCCGAAGATAAGAACGGCGACGGCGATTACGCCGTCCAGCGCGCGGCACCGGGCAAAACTGCCAAACCGAGGAGCATGCCGCCGGTGGATACTCCGGTAACGCAAACGCCGGAAAGAGCCGGCGCGGACAGGCCCGTTGCCGCAGCTCCCGAAAGCGCTGAGACAGCCGCATTGATGAGTAGCGCCGCGCCGGAAACAGCTCATGTTGGGCCCGCGGAAGAGGCTGAAAAAGCCGGGACGGGCGACGCCAATGCCCGCGCCTCTCTCGCGCCGGCGCGACCGCGCATTGATTGGGAAGTTCCAGAATATCGCGAATTACTCACCAGCGGATCGGCTGGAGAGCTGGATCAGGAACCCTTGCTGCGGCAGGCGCAAATCATTGAAGAAACTTTGACGAGTTTCGGCGCGCCCGGTCGGGTGGTGGAAATCAACTCGGGACCGGTAATCACGCAGTACGGGGTTGAACCGGGTTATTTGACCTCGAGCGCGGGCAAACGCAACCGTGTCAAGGTCGGCGCGATTGCCAAGCTGGATAAAGACTTGCAGCTTGCGCTGGGCGCGCGCTCGGTGCGCATGGAAGCGCCCGTGCCGGGCAAGGGCTATGTAGGCATTGAAGTGCCCAACCCGGATACGGCGCGTGTCAGCCTGCGCGATGTCATGGAATCCAGCAGCTTCCAGAGCCTCGACTCGCCGCTTGCGATCGCGCTAGGCATGTCGGTCGATGGCAGTCCGATCTCCGCCGACTTGACACAGATGCCACATTTGCTGATCGCCGGCACGACCGGCTCGGGCAAGTCCGTCTGCGTCAATGCCATTATCAACAGCATCCTCGTCGCCAACTCGCCGGATATAGTCAAGTTCATCATGGTTGATCCCAAGCGGGTGGAGTTGATCGGCTACAATGGCTTGCCTCATTTGGTGGCGCCGGTGGTCGTCGAACTGGAACGGATCGTGGGAGTCTTGCGCTGGGTGACCAGCGAAATGGACGAGCGCTACAAGAAGTTCAGCCGCTCCGGGGCGCGCAACATTATCGACTTCAACAGCATCCTCGATCCTGATCTCGCGCCCATGCCCTATATTGTCGTGATCATAGATGAGTTGGCCGACCTCATGATGATGGCGCCGGACGACACCGAGCGCGCAATCGCCCGCATCGCCGCGTTGGCGCGCGCAACCGGCATCCACCTGGTAATCGCCACACAGCGGCCGTCGGTCGATGTGGTGACCGGGCTGATCAAGGCGAATTGCCCGGCGCGCATCGCCTTCGCCGTAGCCGGCAGCATCGACAGCCGCGTCATCCTCGATCAGCCCGGCGCCGAGCGGCTGCTGGGCAAGGGCGATATGCTCTACCTCTCGGGCGATTCGCCCGCGCCGCTGCGCATGCAGGGCGTACACGTCTCCAACGAAGAAATCGATCATATTTCACGCTTCTGGAAACTGCAGGGCGCCGGCCTCGAAGACATCAAGCCCATTCCCTTGTCGCCTTCCAAAGCGTCAACAAGCGGCGATGCGAGCGCGACAAGGGCCGAAAGCGGCGCGCCGCAGCGAAGCGCCAGCGGCCAAGCCGCCTTCTGGGACATGTCTCGCCAACCGGAAACGGCCACAGACTTAAACTCGGACGAAGACGAGCTCTATGAAACAGCGGTGGAGATGGTGCGGCGCCTGGAAAAAGCGTCGATCTCGCTTTTGCAGCGGCGCTTGCGCATCGGCTATACGCGGGCGGCCCGCCTGGTCGACATGATGGAAGAACGCGGCGTGGTCGGCCCGCCCAAAGAGGGCAGCTCCAAACCGCGCGATGTGCTGCCGGTGAAGCCGCGGACAAGCGAAGGCGCGGAGCAATAAAACTCCTTGGGCCTGCGCGCCGGCTTCACGCCCGGATTTAGATACAGCTCATTCCTCGAAGTCGCTTGCGAACGGCAAAGCGCGGAAAGACCGCGCAGCTGTCGGGGTTCCCTGATGAGCAAACGCGCGACTACAAATCGAGTGCGAGTGCGCTACAATACTGCCCGAATAGAAAGGAGTGGAGTTGATGAAATACACTCGGGTTGATGGAATCGATAAACCGATATCGCGGCTGCTGCAAGGCACGATTATGTTGCGCGCCGACGATCGCGACTGGAACTTTCGGCTCATGGACGCTTGCTTCGAAAAGGGCTTCAACGCCTTTGACAGCGCGCACAGTTATGGCAGCGGCCTCTGCGACAGCATGCTTGGCGACTGGATGGCCGAGCGCGGAATCCGCGACCAGGTCGTCGTCTTGACCAAATGCGCGCATCCGGAAAACGGCATACCGGATCGGGTGCGGCCGGAGTATATCCGTAGCGATCTGCTTGAATCGCTCGAACGGCTGCGGACCGACCACATCGAACTCTTCCTGCTCCACCGCGACAGCCGCGATTTTCCCGTCGGCGAGATCGTCGATGTGCTGCACGAGCACAAAGAAAAAGGGCATATTGGCGCCTATGGCGGCTCGAATTGGTTTGCCGATCGCGTCCAGGCGGCGAATGCATACGCGGCCGCCAACGACAAGACGCCGTTCACCATCGTCAGCCCCCAATTCAGCGTCGCTGAAATGGTGAAGGCGCCCTGGGAAGGCTGCATAAGCGTCAGCGGCGAACAAGGCGAAGCCGACCGCGCCTGGTACGCTGAAAACGACATCTCGCTCTTCACCTGGTCGAGCCTGGCCGGCGGCTTCATGACCGGCAAGTTCAGGCGTGATAACCTCGACAGCTTCACCGCCTATTGGGATACCAACCCCATCGGCGCTTACGCTTACGAAAACAATTTCCGGCGGCTGGATCGCGTCATTGAATTGGCTGCGGATAAAGGCCTTTCACCAGCGCAAATCTCGGTTGCTTATGTGCTGAGCAATGGCGCGCGAATCAACGCGATCGTCGCAAACTGGGAAGCCGATCAAGTTCTGGACAACGTCGCCGCAGCCGACATTGAACTCTCGCCAGAGGAGATCGCCTGGCTTGAATTGAAAACCGAGGAGAAACCGGCATGAGCGACAAAATCAGATGGGGTTTGATCGGTCTGGGCTGGATCGCGCGCAAATTCGCTAAGGGCCTTGCCTTCGTGCCTGATGCCGAAATCTACGCGGTCGCCTCGCGCTCGCAAGAGCGGGCCGATGCCTTCGGCGCGGAATTCGGCGCGACAAAGCGCTACGGCAGCTACGAAGCGCTGGCGGAGGACGCCGATGTGGATGTCGTTTACATCGGCACGCCACATAATTATCATCTGTCCCACACGCTGATGAACCTCGATGCCGGCAAGCATGTGCTCTGCGAGAAACCCTTCGCTGTCAATGCGGGCGAAGCCAAAATCATGATCGAGCGGGCGCGGGAAAAGAATCTATTCTTGATGGACGCCTTCTGGACGCGCTATTTTCCCGCGATGTACAAGCTCCGCGAATTGCTGGCGGAGGAGGTCATCGGCGATGTCATGCTGGTAACCGCCGACTTCGGCGGGCGCGGCCCGGTCGCGCCGGAGAAGCGGCACTTCAATCCCGATCTGGCCGGCGGCGCTTTGCTTGATGTCGGTTCGTATTGCGTGCAGTTCGCGTCGATGGTCTATGGCAAACAGCCCAGCGATATCGTCTCCCAATACACAATCGGCTCAACCGGCGTCGACGAATTGTCGGTAGCCCTGTTCAAATACAGCGATTATGAAATGGCCACTATGACCTCGGCCATCCGTCTTGGAACGCCGCACGAAGCCCGGGTGATGGGCAGCGATGGCTATATCGCCATGCCCGATTTTTGGCATCCGAGTGAACTCACGCTCGTTCGCCCCGGACAAGAACGGGAAACCTGGCGCTTCCCTTATGAAGGCGAAGGCTTTCAATTTGAAGCGATCGAAGTCGGCAAATGCATTCGCGCCGGCTTGACGGAGAGCGCAATTTATACGCTGGACGAGACGCTCGCGATAATGGAGACACTGGACCGAATCCGCGCGAGTTGGGGGCTGCGCTATCCCTTCGAATCCTGAGCGAGCGCCGATCGACCGCTTGAGAGGGGCGGATGCCCGGCATACGAGATATCGGCGCCGTCGCTCCGCCGGTAGCTTGTCCACCTCGGATGAAATAATCTGGTCTCGGATGAAATAATCTGGTAGGGACGATCCGGCAGATCGCCCGATGCGTAAAACAAAATCGAAATTGGGTGACTCGCCGGGGCGCGTGGAGACAGCCCGTCAGCCGCCTCTGCCAAATCGTCGGTATTTGAATAAATTCAACCGCCTTTGATACAGCACCGCCACGGGCAGAGTATCCATTTCGTTTGAAATAGTCTGGTAGGGGCGACCCGCTGAAACGCCCGCAATTTGCAAGCCTCTTTCAACGGGCGTCTCACGAGACGCCCCTACATTTTCGCAATATTCACGGCGAATGTCTCATTATGCTTTTGAAGCGATTGCCCGGCCCTCTCTTCGCGGTAGTGTATCCATTTCGGTTGAAATAGTCTGGTAGGGGCGATCCGGTGGATCGCCCGATGGGTACGAACAGGATCGATATTGGGCGACTCACCGAGTCGCCCCTACCAAATCGTCGGTATTTGAAGAAATTCAACCGACT
>JAJDUC010000001.1 GCA_022826865.1 Anaerolineae bacterium | reverse complement strand
ATGTAGGGGCGTCTCGTGAGACGCCCGTTGAAAATGGCCTGCAAATTGCGGGCGTTTCAGCGAAACGCCCCTACGGATTACATAATTTGAGGGGAAAATGTCATTTATCGGCGCAATTTAAATTTGATGCGATTGCCCTGGCAGTTGCCGCTCTTCTGTTTCCAGGCGCCGGGCTGAAGCTGCGGCCTTAGTCGAGCCGGCCTTTCGCGCGGCGTTGGGGCGGCCTCCTTTCATCGCATATAATCGTGACCGATGCGCGGCTGCGCCGGGCGCGGCGCCTCAACCGCGGAATGCCCAAGCATAGCCAAACTGCAATAACTGCAATAATGAAGATGACGACTGACCTGATCGGCAAGCATGTCAATGGATATGAAATCGTCAGCCAGGTTGGTCAGGGCGGCATGGCAACGGTTTACCTTGCTCGTCAGCGTTCCATGAATCGCAATGTCGCGCTGAAGTTTTTGCCCGCCGTCTTGCTCAATGACGATAGCTACCTGCAGCGATTCGAACGTGAAGTGAAGATTGTCGCGCGTTTGGAACATCGGAATATCGTGCCGGTTTATGATTACGGCGAATTCGACCAGCAGCCCTACATCGCTATGCGCTACATGGCGGCCGGCTCCGTGGAAGAGCTTCTGGCCAAAGGCAAGATTCCCTTAGGGCGTGTGGCGAGCGTTATTGAACAGGTCGCCTCGGCGCTGGATTATGCCCATCAGAGGGGTATTCTTCATCGCGATCTCAAGCCGAGTAATATCTTGCTTGATGACGGCGGCGGCGTATTCATCACCGATTTTGGCATCGCGCAAATTCTGAGCGAGGGCAGCGGCAAAATCACCACTCAAGGCGCGGTCGGCACGCCCAGCTATATGTCGCCGGAACAAGCGCAGGGCGAGCCGCTCGACGGTCGCAGCGATGTCTATTCCCTTGGCGTCATGCTCTTCGAGCTGGTAACCGGGCGCCGGCCATTCGAAAGCGACACGCCCTATAGCATCGCTATCATGCACGTGACGACGCCCCCGCCATCGCCGCGGGAACTGGAGTCGAGCGTTTCCACTGCCCTGGAACACGTGATCATGCGCGCTTTGCGCAAAGACCCGGCGCAGCGTTACGCCAGCGCCGGCGCATTGGCAAGCGCCTTGCGCGCTGCGCTGGCGGGCTCGGCGATAGCCGAGGAGCAGAGGGACGCGTTGCAAAGGCGGCCGGTCGGGGCTCTTACGGCAGAAGGCGTCTCATCGCCCAAGACCACGCCCGGTTCGATGCCGCCGGCGATGCCAATGCCCGCGCATGATCCATCGCAAGTTGCGCCTCGGCTTCAGCGGCGGCCCGGTCGCCGGCGCATGTCCTTCGGCATTGCGGCGGGGGGACTGTTTGGCTGCGCCTTATTGATTTGTCTTATTTTGCTGGCTGTTTTGGCCTTCGGTTTCATTTCGCGCGATGCCAGGCCAGATACCGGGGCAACGTCAATCCCCGCGCTGGAAGCGGTTGAGGCGGCGTCGAGCGCTGATCCGGGCGAGGTGGCGCAGCCGGCCGCGCCCCAGCGCGAGCGCGCTCTCGCGCAAGCCAGCCTGGACGCGCTCAAGGACGCGGCCGATGCGACATTCACGGCGGCGGCCTTAAATAAGCTGGCTCAAGCGACGACGCCGGATGGCATTCAACCCGTTGGTTTGCGCGGCAAACCGGCGCTGAATGAAGCGTTGCAGTCGGTCAGCGGCGAATTGGTCTATTTTGCAAAGAGCGATGCCAGCGACGAGGGCGATCCAGTCTTTGAACTCGTGACGCTGGACCTGGAAACATGGGAGACGCGTCGCTTTGGCGCGGACGGCGGCAGCAGCACCTATCCGCAGCCATCACCGGATGGACGCTGGATCGCCTTCCAATCCGACCGCGACGGCGACTTCGAGATCTATCTGAGCAACCGTTTTGGCGGCCAATTGCTGCAGTTGACTCAAAACGAAATATGGGATCGCTTGCCGGCCTGGGCGCCTAATGGCGACTGGATCGTCTACTCGTCTGACACCCGCCGCGATGAATCGCTGGACTTGTATCGGATGCGGCCAATCGGAACGGACCGGCAGCCGCTCTATAGCGACGGCTGGCGCAACAGCCACGCGCGCTATAGCGCTGACGGCAACTATATTGTCTTCACATCCGGCCCGGGCGTGCGCGACGCCGGCACCTGGGAAATACGTCTATTTGATCGGCGCAACGGCGAAAGCAGATTGCTAACGGAGAACGCCATTCGCGATGCCTCGCCAACTTTCAGCCCCGATAGTCGGCGAATCCTCTACGTTACGATCATCGCTGGCGCGCGCGCGCTGGCGAGCATGAACCTGCAAGGCGGAGAGCGCGATGTGCTTTATACCGGGCCGGGCCGGGTCTGGTCAGCGAGCTACAATCCCGATGGTCAGTTCCTGGTGCTGACGGCGACCCTGAACGGAAACGATCAACTGGTTTTGATGACCGAGGATGGCGGGAGCGCGCAGCAAATCACCACCGCCGGCGGCGCCTATGCATCCTGGATTCCAAAGCCCGCCGATGCCTAGCGGCCGCTTTTGACTGGCCCTGGCTTACCTTGCCGCCCAAATGACGATATAATGAAGTCGTTGCTTGTCGCTTGCAACGGCGCTTTTGTTCATGAATTGCGCTATTGAACCAGCAGCGGCGGACAAACCTGGATTCGGCGGCGCTGACGGTCATCCGCTGAGGTGAAGTGATCGTCAAGTTGATCCGTCAGAATGGGGCGAGCGAGATGATTGATGAGATTATGGAAGAAGCCACTGACAAGATGAAGTCGACTCTCTCGGTTTTCCGCGACGAGTTGAGCAAAATGCGCAGTGGACGCGCCAGCACAGCCTTGGTTGACCGGATGATGGTGGATTATTACGGACAAGACACGGAATTGCGTCAGATCGCCAGTATCTCCACGCCGGAAGCGATGCAGATTCTCATACGTCCCTACGATAAGGCCGCTGTGCGGAATATCGAAAAAGCGATTCAAATGTCGGATATCGGTGTCAATCCCAGTATTGATGGCGAAAACATCCGCTTGAACATGCCGGCGCTGACGCGGGAGCGACGGCTTGAATTAGTGAAGTTTCTCAATCGCCGTATGGAAGATACGCGGGTTGCCATTCGCAATATAAGGCGTTCGGCTAACAGCGACCTGCAAGACTTTGAGAAAGAGAAGCTGATTTCGGAAGACGATCGCAAGCGCGGCGAAGCCGAGGTACAAAAGCTGACGGACAAATTCGTTGACCGTATCGGCGACTTGGGCGCCGCCAAGGAAAAGGACATCATGGAGGTATAAGCGCATGCGGTCGCGTTTAAGCCCGCAGGCGCTGAACTTGAGGAGAAGGCGGCGCGTGAGTGTATCAGGTGGATGGCGAAAGCGCTAAACACGACAGATAGCCTTCACAAGGAATGTTTATGGCTGTAATGACAAGAAGTGAAAGGCGACTGCGCTTTGACTTGCCGCGCCTGGACAAGGTGCCGACTCATGTCGCCATCATCATGGATGGCAACGGGCGCTGGGCGCGGCGGCGTGGATTGCCCAGATCGGTCGGCCACCGCCAGGGAACGGAGAATCTGCGCCGGATTATTCGCGCGGCCGTGGAGTTTGGCGTCGAAATCATGACCATTTATGCCTTTTCGACCGAGAACTGGTCGCGGCCCAGGCGCGAAGTCTTGCTGTTGATGCGCATCCTGGAAATGGTTATTGATCGCGAATTGGAAGAGCTCAACGATGAAGGCGTCCAGATCCGCCATATCGGCGAACTGGAGGGGATCGACCGGCGATTGGCGCGCAAGGTTTTGGAAGCCTGCGAGTATACGCGTGCCAACCGGCGCCTCATTTTGAATGTGGCTTTCAATTATGGCGGTCGCGACGAAATTGTACACGCGGTTCAAAATATCGTGCGCGATGGCATCCGGCCCGAAGATATTAGCGAAGCCACCATAAGCGACTACATCTACACTCGGGATTTGCCCGATCCGGATTTGATCATTCGCACCAGTGGCGAATTCCGACTCAGCAATTTTCTGATCTGGCAGGGTGCCTACAGCGAGATCTATACCACTGAAACCTACTGGCCTGATTTCGACCGCGAAGAATTCCATGCCGCGCTGCAAGAATATGGCCGCCGCCGCCGGCGCTTCGGCAAAACTGACGACCAAATTGAGGGGGAGTTTCCTCAGCGCGCTCCCTTGAAGGCGCGCCCAATATGATGCGGACCAAGCGGCTTGGCCGCAGCGAATTGCAGTTGCCGATTGTGGGCATTGGCACGGCATTCACCGGCATTCCCAGCCAAAACCAAACAGTCAGGCAGTATGAAGGGGCGCCGAGCGCGGCCGACCGCGAATTGGGCATTGAGACGCTGGTTGCGGCTATAGACGCCGGCTGTCGATTCTTTGATACCGCCGCGCTCTATGGCAACAGCGTCAGCGAGTCGATGATCGGCGAAGCCCTGCGCCAGCGACCGGCGGCCAAGGACAAGATGATCATCACGACCAAAGCGGGCCGCAGTCATGAGTTTTATGATTTCAGTTTCGATTTTATCCTGCGCAGCGTCAACGACAGCCTGGAGCGTATGGGCCTGGACAGCGTCGACATTGTTTATGTTCATGATGCGATGGACCAGCCGATGGAAGACGTGCTGGCGGCGGACGGCGCGCTGGGCGCCTTGCGCCATTTACAAAAGCAGGGCTTGCTGCGCCATATTGGCACCGCCTCCAACGATCCGCCGACAAACCTTCAATATATCAAAACGGGCGATTTTGATGCCGCGGTGATCGCTGATTCCTGGAGCCTTATCAATCTGACAGCCGAACGAGGCATCTTCGCCGCAGCGGCGGAACACGATGTTGGTCTGGTGGCGGCGACGCCGGTGGAACGGGGATTGCTCGTCACTGGCCCGCAGGCGGATACGAAATATCTCAACCGGGTCTTCAGCCAGGAATGCTTGGATCACGTCAGCCGGATCAAGGCCTTATGCGATCGCTGCGATGTGCCGATGCTGGCGGCAGCGCTGCAGTGGTGTACGCGTCATCCGCAAGTTGCCTCGACGATACCGGGCGCCCGCGTGCCGTCGGAAGCTGAATCGAGCATGGCGGCGGCCCAGTTGGAAATCCCGGACGAATTTTGGGCCGATTTGCAGCCTTTGGTCAAGCACTTTGACACAGCGCTCAGCGTCTAACCGTCCGGCCCTGCTTGCAACTCGTTTCTTTCCATTGCGCCCGCGCTGCGAATATCCGACCAGCCCATTCCCTGCCGCAGCAGAAACAGGAAGCCGATCAGGCTGACCGGTATCCAATAGGTGAGGTGCACGACGACGGCGTAAGCGGTCGCGGTCGGAGCGGGAATGCCGAGCGTAGTGAGAATGGCGATGACAACAAACTCGTTGACGCCGATTTGCCCGGGCGAGGCCGGTATCAGGCCAGCCAGATTGACGGCGCCGACCAGCAATAGCGCGGCAGCGTAGTTCAGTTCCAGTCCGAAAGCGAACATGACCGTCCAGTAGGTGGCGGCTTCTATGCCCCAGGTGAGGAAGGAGCTGACAATGGCGCCGACCAGGTAAGCCGGGCTGCGCAAACTTTCCAGGCCCGCAATGACTTCTTCGCTGAGCGTCAAGAGCGCCCGACCGAAGCGGCCGGGCAGGGGGCGTATCGTCAGCTTGACCACTTTTCGCATAAGATTGGGTTTAGCGGCCAGGAAAATGGCGATGCCCATAGCAACGGCGAAGACGGGCGCAGCGACCCGCAAGATCGTTTCCACTTCGGCTGAACTCAGGTCGATCCAAAGCAGGCTGAACAGCACGAAGGCCAGCATCACGCTGCCGTCAAATAGACGCTCAAGGACGACGATGGTTGTGGATCGCAAGAGCTGCACCGAATGGTTGCGCCGAAGCAGCAGGATGCGCAGGCCGTCGCCGGCGCGCAGCGGGTAGAGGTTGTTGCCCATATAACCGATGAAGACCAACTGCGTCAGCGCCGCTAGCGGGACAAGTTTGACCGCGCGCAGCAAGAATTGCCAGCGCAAGGCGATGATGACAACGGCGACGATATAGATCGCCATAGCAAGTAGCAGATAGCCGAGGTCAAGATCCCCCAGGCTGTTCAGAAACTGTTCAGGCTGGAGACCGCGAAAAGCCAGGAACAAAAAAACGGCACTGATGAAAATGCCGATTATGAAGGCCAGGCGCTTCTTGCCAGGTCGCATGGTGCCTCGAGGGCGAGCGCTGCGCAATTTGCAAAGTCGCATCAAGATAGCAGAGTACGGGCCGGCATAAAAGACAGGCTTAAAAGACAGGGTAGAAGATAAGGCTGAGCAATCGCATCAAATTGAATTTGCGCTTAGAAATGACAATTTTGCTCATATTTCGTAATCTGTAGGGGCGTTTCGCTGAAACGCCCAATATTTGTAGGCCACTTTCAAGGGGCGTCTCACGAGACCACCTACATTGTTACACGGTCATTGGCCCAATGTATTGATGCGATTGCTCTGAAAAGATAAGGCTGAAGAGTGAAACGCCCGACCCCAAGAGGCAATCAGGCCGGGACGAGGTCGTCCAGCCGAAGGCTCTCCAAGGCCGAGGCCGGGTCAATGTATTCCAGACCGAAAGTACTGGCAATGGCCGGATGCGTGCAGCGGCCGCCAAAAGTGTTTAGTCCCTTGCGCAAGGCCGGGTCATTTTCCAGGGCGTCTGTCAGTCCGCGGTCGGCGATCTTCAGGGCATAGGGCAAGGTGGCGTTGGCGAGGGCCAGGCTTGATGTGCGCGGCACGGCCCCGGGCATATTGGCAACGCCATAGTGCAGCACGCCGTCAATCACATATGTCGGATCGCTATGCGTTGTGGGTCGGGTGCTTTCGATGCAGCCGCCCTGGTCGACGGCGACATCGACAATGACACTGCCGTCCGGCATCATCGGCAGCATATCGCGGGTGACGAGCATAGGCGCGCGCGCTCCCGCAATCAGTACTGAACCGATTAAGGCATCGGCCGAGACGATCGATTTTGCGATATTGATGTGATTCGAGTAGAGCGTGCTTAAGTTGCCGTCCAGCACGTCGTCCAGGTAACGCAGCCGGTCCAGGTTGATATCGAGCAGCGTGACGCGCGCGCCCATGCCCAAGGCGATCTTGGCCGCATTAGCGCCAACGGCGCCGGCGCCAAGAATGACTACATGCGCGGGCGCAACACCCGGCACGCCACCCATCAGCATACCGCGGCCGCCCCGGTGCTTTTCCAGGTAGTGTGAAACCACTTGCGCCGCCATACGCCCGGCCACTTCGCTCATCGGCTCGAGCAGTGGCAGGCGCCCGTGTTCGAGCTCCACCGTCTCGTAGGCAATGCCGGTCACGCCGCTTTCGAGCAAGGCAAAGGTTAGCGCTTCTTCAGCGGCGAGATGGAGGTAGGTGAAAAGGATCAGATCCGGGTGGAGGAAGGCGAATTCGCTTGGCTGCGGCTCTTTCACTTTGATGATCATGTCGGCCTGCGCCCAGACCGCGGCCGCCGTACCCAGCATGGTGGCGCCCGCGCCGCGATACTCATTATCGGCAAAGCCGCTGCCGATGCCGGCGCCGGATTCTACAAAAACCGTGTGACCGCGCTCAACGAGCTCCCGCGCGCCTGAAGGCGGCGCCGATACCCGATGTTCGTCATTTTTGATTTCCTTGGGGATTCCGATGTTCATTGCAGGTCTCCTACGATCCTATCTATAATCCATGATACATCATGTAGGAAAACTGTCCAGCTATTTCATACAGATTGCACAATGCTACAGGGAGTCGAATGCGAAGCGCCATTCTCAGCGCCTATTGCGCAGGCATCCGGCGGAGTGGAATTGTGTCTTTGAAACGGCGAGGTTTGCTCGCATCCGGCGTCGGCCGGGCGCGCGGGATGTTTCCGCGATTCAGATCAGGAAATGCTGATAGGCATTATCGGCCGGGATGCCCCAAACTGCCCAAAAGTCGCCGCTCGAAGGGGACATAATGGCGGCGCCGCAGCTCTCCACATGCATGGGCGGAGCCGGGCGGGTGCAAATGGCGACTTCGTCCCGAGTCAGGGCCATGAGATCTTCCACAGTTACGTCGGCATTGGCCAGCAGTTCGCGCGCGCGGCGCAGCCGGTCCTCGGAGCTGTTCTGGGAGGGTGGTGGTCGCTTCCGCGCGTTGTCAAGATTTTGCTGAATCAGGCAATGATTGGTGTGAGCGATCGTTTCGTCCTCAAGCGAGCGGACGTGATGCCATGTCGACATCGCCTCGATTTCGTAACCATTGCCGTTTCTGTCCATCAGCATGTAGTTGTGGGCGCCCGCAAGTTTGGCGCCGGTGAGGCAGTCCAACGCGGAATCGAGGTCTTGCTGCTGCAGCACTTTGCGCACGACGAAGGGCCAGGTGACGCCGATTTGGCCGTCCGTGGCCATCAGATTGTTGACGCCGACGCTGATGCCGGCGCTGTTCATGCCGATCATGCCGACGCAGCCGGTGACGGTGAAGGTCAAGAAGGCGGGCGCGCTCTCCGGCTCGCCATGAATCAGAATGACGTAGGGCGTCGCCGACGCGTGCATGTCCCAGGTTTGGCCGAAAAATGCTTGATCGCTGGCGCTGCGGCTCGGCGGCACCATGAAGGCGGTGCAGTTGTCTGCGGCCATCGTTGGCATGGCCGCCGGCACGCTGATATCGCCGATGTTATAGATCGTGTCGATGAAATCGGTGAATCCATTGTTTATCACGAGTTCAGCGAGGCTCAAACCGGTCGCGTCCGCCATGCCCTGCAATTCTTCCATCAAGTCCGGGGCATAATCCTGATGCTCGAGGACGCAGGCATCGGCCAGCGCCAATACAGCTTCTCGTGACAGGTTGCGGCCGGTCCATTCGCGGCCCTGGCAAAGTTGGACGCGTTCTTCGGTGAAGCGCTGGATTTCGTCCTTGAAGCGCTTGCCGTGCTGCCAGCCCATGTCATAGGGCGCACCGGAAAGATTGACTATGCGGATGCGGTTCATAAGCACACTCTTTACATCTAACCTGGATTGACTATATCGGCTTCTGTGATAGCTTGCGACATGTTTGCTGATAAGTTCCAGAAGAAGAAAGAATTCATACAACATATATAACTATGGGCGGAATTAAACTGTGCATAATATACAAATTGCTTTGACACACATAGCGCATTCTCATAGGGTGAAGATGGTGGCACCTGGTAGGAAAGGGGAAAGGATTCACAAATGCCGGAATCACTATTCTCGGCTGAGCTACTGATACTGGCGATGATTGCAATATTCGCGGCGGTTGTCTGGCTGGTTTTCAGAAGGTTCTAGGCGCGCCAGTTTCACGGAACGGCGACAGAGCAATGCCAATAATGGCACGGAGACTTCTTTCTACGTGTCATTTGCATTACCTATGGCAATGCGAAAACTGCGAAAGTCTCTCGGCCAGCCCGAGCTTCACAGCCGCCTATTCAATTGGATTGTCTCCTGCATGATTTAGCAGTTGAGCGCCGCCAACAGCCTAAATCTTGTCCATTTCCGCACGGACCGTGTTGAGCAGGCTATCGGCGCGGATCTGCGCCAGGGTGTAGCAGGGGCCGCCCATTTGGTCGGCTAGCCGCTGCGCCAGGCCTTGGTCGAAGGCGACGTGCTCCATGTTGATGGTGACCGTGCGAATTTCGGCTTCATGGATTCTGCGCGCGATTGAATGCGCCTCGTCCTGCGGCGAGATCGAGTCGCTGATGGAGACGTTGCCAGCGCCATCCGTCAGCAAGATCATCATCGGCATGACATCGGGGTTCAGGTTCTTCTCGCGCATGACCGCTTCGTATGTCAAGAGCAAGCCGGCTGAAAGCGGCGTCTTGCCACCGACCGGGATATCCGCCATGGCTTGTTTGGCCAAGACAACCGAGTTCGTCGGCGGCAAGACGAGCGAGGCGCGATCCTTCTGGAAGACGACCAAACCGACGCGGTCGCGCCGCTGATAGGCATCCGTCAGGAGGGACATGATAGCGCCCTTGGTCGCCTGCATGCGCTCGGAGACGGCCATGCTCCAGGAGGCGTCCACGGTGAACATGATCAGGTTGGCGGCTTTGCGCACGCGCACCTTCTCTTGCAGGTCGGTCTTGCGCAAGGCGTAGGCCATGCCCGTTTCCTGCTTCTGCTCATCGCGCTGCGCCTGAAAGGGAGCGGCGGCGCGCAATGTGGCGTCGAAGGCGATATCGCGTGGTTTCTCGCCCGCTTGCCTGGCGCGGACATAGCGCCCGCGCTTGCGATCGGTGCGCGTGGTGGAGCGCCGTCCGGATTGCCGGCGCGTCATGCGATCGAGTTGCGTGTTGAGCTTGCGCGTTTCGAACTCAGCGCGGGATTCGATTTGCTGCCCGCCTTCCCACCAGCGGGCGTCCGAGCTGGGGAAGACATCCTGCGGCGACGCTTCGGTCTGGCCGAGCTCCTGCTCTTGTGGCTCGCCTTCGCCGCTTACAGACTCACTTTTTTTTTAGTCTGCGCCGCCTGATCGTCGCTGTTCTCGCTGAATTCGCCTTCTTCTTCGCCTTCGCCGATCTCCTGACGCTTGTCGTCGACCGCCGCTTCTACGGCGTCAAGGTCGGCTTGCGCGTCGCTGAAGGGGCCGCGCTTCAGCCGGTGCGGAATCGTCAGGCGAATCGCGATGGTGATATCGCGGTCGTTGATGACGGTTCGCCCCTCGAAGGCGGCGTGAGCGCGCGCCGCTTTAAGGATGACCAGATCGGCGCGGTGCCCGTCGATACGCAGATCGCTGGTGATGCTGGCGATGACGCGAAGGTCCTGCGCGCTATGCGTAACCCCGTCGATGATCTCGCGCGCCGCGGCTATGCGTTGCGAAAGCTCCTCATCGACCGGATCCCACTCCCCTTTGAAATCCAGCGGATCATTCTCATAGGCGATGTGCCGCTCAAGGATCTCGATGCGATCCTGGGCGTCTTTGATGCCCGTCACATCGACCGAAAGCGCGAAGCGGTCCAACAACTGAGGACGCAGGTCGCCTTCCTCGGGGTTCATCGTTCCGACCAGTATGAAGCGCGCCGGATGGCTGAAGCTGATGCCTTCGCGCTCGACGATGTTGACACCCATGGCGGCGCTATCGAGCAGCAGGTCGACGATATGGTCGTCCAGCAAGTTGATTTCATCGACGTAGAGAATGCCGCGGTTGGCGTTGGCGAGGACTCCTGTGTCAAAGTGACGTTCGCCGAACTGAATCGCCTTTTCGATGTCGAGTGTGCCCACCACGCGATCTTCGGTCGCGCTGACCGGCAGATCAACAAAACTGATGCGCCGATTGCTGACTGGAATCTCCTGGCAGTCCGCATATTTCTGCCGCGCAAAATCCGACCAGGATTCGGGACGTTCCGGGTCGTCGTTGAATGGTGAATCAGAGATGACGCCGATCTGCGGCAACAAGGCGGCTAAAGCGCGGGCGGCGGTGGATTTGCCGGTGCCGCGTTCGCCACGAATCAGCACGCCGCCAATACGCATGTCGATGGCATTGAGAATCAGCGCAAGCTTCATCATGTCCTGGCCGACGATGGCGGTGAACGGGTAGACAGGCGGTCTGTTGCTCATGAAGGGTCCGAAATCCTGCTCACTCATTTCAACTGAAACGACCATTATACGCGAGTGAATTTGGGCTGGCAATTGCGAGCTTGACCCGGGCCAGAGCATTCGCGTCAAATCATTATCCGCCGATGGCCATGTAAAAATGTAGGGGCGTCTCGTGACAACCCTTGAAAATGGCCTGCAAATTGCGGGCGTTTCAGCGAAACGCCCCTACAAGGCTTGTTCGATACTGGTTCATGCTACCGCGTTTTTTCGTCCCATCCCCTGGAGTCGGCGTCTCTGTGGGCAGTTGCGGCAAATCCCTGATCACGCGCAGTTGCTCAAGATTAAATCCGCGACAGAAGAAACTGCTGTGGGAAGCCCAGCCGGTATCGCCGCTTGCCAATTCGACTAGCAGCCAGTCCATTGATTCGCTCGTACCGTGGACCAAGACGGGAACATTCTGAAGCGCGATTTGGATCTGGGGAAAACGTGAATCCGGCCCGGCATAAATTGCGGCATCGTTCAGCGGCAAACATTCCGGATCGCGGATCGCGATGTCGATTGTTTGCCGGGTCATCGCGCCATTTTCGTCCAGCGCGCTGAGGCGAAATTGAAAGGCCGCTTCCGGCGCGCCACGCAGCGCAATTTCGCCCTGGCCAGCACTGAAGCTATTTCTGGAGACGGTCTCGAATCCCAGTGGGCTGCTTATATCTAACTCCAGCGCGCCGGCGACATCCCAACGCACTTTGAGTGTGCCGCGGACATGACGCAGCATCGAGGTCTTGTCGGCCGCGAATTCGCGGACGACGACCGGTTGATAGATATCGAGCCGCTGTACTGCGATTGCCTTGCGTTCGCCCTGCAGCGCGACCAAAGCGATTTCCACGGGATCGGCGTAGGCGCTTGTATCCAAGTCATAGGCACTGCGCCCGGCCGGAAGCTCGGCGATGGGGACGCGCTCGACTTCAATCACATAGCGTCGGGCGTCGGAGGCTTCCCAGCTGAGCGCAACCTGCGAACCTTGCGCAACGCGCGCCTGCGACAGCGAGAAGCGGGCGATCACCGGCTCGGGCGGCTGCAGAAGCAGGGAAGCCAAGGCGGCAATCAAGGCGGCCGCCAGGAGCAAACTTGCCAGCAGCCCGCGATTCGAAATCCGCGGCCTTACAGTCAAGGCGCCGGGCAAGGCGACGCAGTAAGCGCTGGGATCATCGCTTGTCGCCAGCAGGGCGAAAGGACGCGCGCTGGGACGACCGAAAACGGGACGCTGCCGCGGCCGCGCTTGTACGGCGACACGAGATTTAGCGCCCGCTTCCAGGCGCACGATGTCCCGCGGCAGATTGATCTCCAGTTGCGCCGCCGGCTCATGCGCGGCGAGCCGCAGCCGCAGCGTCTGATTGCCTAGATTGAGCAGGTGCAGCGTCGGTGATTCCGATTTGCCCGGGACGGGGGGATCAAGCGCCAGGCTGAGGCCGCCGTATCCGCCCAACTTGACCGTTTGCGCCAGCCGCAGCGGGCGCTCGGCTTCGCCACGCCGCGTGATGCTGATCACGAGGGGATAATCGCCGGGCGGCATATCGGCGCGGCGGCTTGGTTTAATATGGAGCGAGATTGGCAGGGTTTCGCCGGCGGCCAGCCAAAATTCTGAACGCGCCGGCGCAACCCAGTCATCGGGAAGGCCGCTGACTTCAAGCCGGAAGTCGCCTCGCCCTCCGGCAAGGTTTGTGACTCTGAGGCGGGATTCGGCAATTGAGCTGGGCCAGACCGACACAGCAGGCTCCACAAGCTCGGCGCGGAATCCGATTGACAGGGGCTGCGTTTGCTCCGAAATCGTTCGTATCGCTTCTGTTGGGCTGTCGCTGCGCAAGTAAAATCGGATCTCCAGGCCGCCGATTCGAATCGTTTCGTTTTCCTTCAAGCGGCGCGGGGCGTTGCCGGGCAAGCGCGCGCCATCAATATAGGCGCCGCGCTCCGAGTCGAGGTCGGTAATCTGGACGACGCCGGCCTCGTGCCGCAGGTGAAAGCGCAATGGGGCCACCGCGTCGTCGTCCAGGCAAATCGTGTTGTCCTCGGCGCTGCCGATCGTGACAACCGAACCTGTCAACGGGTGGCTTGCGCTGCGTCCGTCGGCATAGAATACATCCAGCCGACCAAAAATTGTCATCGTCAGATTCGCTCGCTAATTCCTGGTCCACATGCTGCGGCGTATTCTAGCCGCTTGACAGTCGTCGGCACAGCCATTTGCATTGGCCGCCGCCCCCCGTCGGTCAAACGTCGACTGGGAGCGAACAGCCCACTGCTATAATGTTTTCTTGATTGAGCGCCAACGGGGTTCTGAACATGCAAGAGAAAACCATCATCTGCGTGACGCCTAACGCAGCGCTGGATCGGACGCTGGTCGTGCCCGACTTTGAAGTCGGGCGCATCTCGCGCATTCCAAACGCGATCGCGGTTCCCGGCGGCAAGGGCTTAAATGTCCTGCGCGCCGTCAAGATCCTGGGTGGGCGCGGGCTGGCCATGGGTTTACTCGGCGGTCATACCGGGCGAATGGTGGCGGCGATGATGGCTGAGGAAGGCAACGACGCCGAGTGGACCAGCTTCAATGGCGAGTCCCGAACTTGCACGATAATCGCGCGTCGCGATGGCCAATCGACGGTGATAAACGAGTCCGGCTCCATCAAGCCCGAGGATTGGATGCGGCTTTCGGCGGACATCTGCCGCATTGCGGAGCGCGATGATGTCGGGATGATCTGCCTTTGCGGCAGCCTGCCAGACGGGGCCCCGCCCGATGCGCCGGCGGACTTGATAGAAGGCATTAACGCTATGGGCAAGCAGATCTGGGTCGATAGCAGTAAACAGTCGCTTGCCAATGCCATCCGCGCCTGCCCTCATGCGGTCAAGGTCAATCGGGAGGAAATGGCCGCGGCGACCGGTGTTTCATTGAGAAACGAAGGAGACATTTTACGGCTGGCGCGACATCTGTTGGCGGCTGGCTTGCGCGTTGTAGTGGTGTCCCTGGGCGCGGATGGCGCGCTGCTTTGCAGCGAGTCCACCGCCGTCAAAGCGACGCCACCCGCGATTCAGCCTGTCGACCCGGTGGCGAGCGGCGACTGCCTGCACGCGGGAATCTTGACCGCTCTGGCAGGCGGCGCAGGATTGGCGGAAGCGCTGCGCGCCGGGGTTGCGGCGGGAACGGTCAACGCGCTCTACGCCGGGGGCGCGCAATTCAGCATCCATCACTACAAAGAGATCTTGGCTGCTACGCGCGTCGAGGCCCTCACCGACTGAGGCGGGTAGATTTTACAGAAACTTTAAAGATTGCCTATGGAATTCTGATAAGCGATTTCTATCATCATCATTTGATGATTGATGACTAGATCCGGAGAAAGGAGCGCGCCTGTGATCAGTGTACAGAACATCTCCAAGAATTACGGCAATATCGTCGCGCTGCATGATGTCAGCTTCGACATTGGGGCGGGCGAAATCGTCGGCCTGCTCGGGCCCAACGGCGCGGGCAAATCGACGGCGATCAAAATCATCACCGGATTCCTGCATCCTGACCGGGGCCGGGTCGAAATAGACGGCCAGGATGTGCTGGCGGCGCTGCGCGCGGTCCAAGCGAAGATTGGCTATCTGTCCGAAAATACACCGCTCTATCCCGAGTTGTCGGTTCAGGCTTATCTGAAGATGGCGGCCGATCTGCGCGATATTCCCGATGGCGAATTTCTGCGGCTGCTTTCGGACGCGGTTTACGGCACGGGCCTGCAAGATTATTTGACGCGGCCGATCGCTTCCTTGAGCAAGGGCCTGCGGCAGCGCCTGGGCCTGGCGCAGGCGATCATTCACAAGCCGAAATTCCTGATTCTTGATGAGCCGACCGTCGGCCTTGATCCCACGCAGATTGTGGAGATTCGCGCGCTAATCAAGTCGCTCGCCCAGGAAAGCACGATCCTGTTTTCGTCGCATATTCTGTCTGAGGTCGAAGCGATCTGCGATCGGGTCATCATCATTATCAACGGCGAGGTCAAAGCCGATCAAAGCCTGCGCGAATTGAGCATGAGCAATGACGCGACCCTTGTGCTGCAGCGCGAGGACAAGTCGGTGCCGCGCTCGCTGGCCGAACTGGAGGGCATCAGCCAAATAAGCCAGGTCCGGTCCCTGGATGATTATCCCGCCTATCGCATCACGAGTTCGGCCGATATCACGCCGCGGATATTCGCCATCGCCCGCGACCGGAATTGGGCGGTGCGGGAACTGCGCCGTGACACGGTCACGCTTGAATCCTTCTTCAATCAGCTGGCGACGACGGCATAGGAGGCGGCTATGAAGAAGATGCTTTCCGTCGCAGGCAAGGAGCTTAAGCTCTATTTCGGCTCGCCAATGGCTTTGATCTTCGTTGGCGTTTTCCTGGTCTTGACCCTCTTTGTTTTCTTTTGGGTGGATTCCTTCTTCGCGCGCGGCGTCGCCGATGTGCGCGCTCTCTTCGAATGGATGCCGCTGCTGATGATCTTTCTGGCGGGGGCGCTGACGATGCACCAGTGGAGCCGCGAGGAAGAAAGCGGCAACCTGCAAGCGCTTCTGACGATGCCGGTGCGCTTGACAGAATTGGTCGCGGGAAAGTTCCTGTCGGCGCTGGCTCTGGTGGCTGTGGCGCTGGGCTTGACGCTCTTCCTGCCGCTTACTGTATCGTCCCTGGGCAACCTGGACTGGGGGCCGGTCATTGGCGGCTACCTGGCCGCGCTTCTGTTGGCGTCCAGCTATATTGCTATCGGTCTCTTTGTATCGTCGCGAACGGACAATCAATTGGTGGCGCTAATCGGAACCGCCATCATCTGCGGCGTATTCCAGGCCATTGGCTCGCCGGCAATCACCGATCTCTTCGGCGCGACAACCGGCGAATTGCTGCGCCAGTTCGGCGCAGGCAGCCGCTTCGAGAGCATCAAGCGCGGCGTCATTGATTTGCGCGATCTGATCTATTACCTGTCGCTGACGCTGTTTTTCCTGGGGCTGAACATCCTGTCGCTGGATGGCAAGCGCTGGAGCGTCGGCGCGCATCTGCGCGCCCATCGCATTAACGCGCGCGTTGGCATCGTTTTGGTCGGCTGCAATCTGCTGGCGTTCAATCTTTTGTTTGCCAACGTGAGCGCGGCCCGCCTGGACCTGACCGAACACCGGGAATACAGCTTGTCCGATGTGACAAAGAACTTGCTGGCGGACCTGGGCGAACCGCTGCTGGTACGCGGCTATTTCAGCGAAGAGAGTCATCCCTTCCTGGCGCCGCTTGTGCCGCGCATCAGGGACATGCTGCGGGAATATCAGTTGGCGGCGAATGGCAATCTGCAATTGGAATTCGTCGATCCGATTAGCGATCCAGAGCTGGAGCTGGAGGCGAACCAGATTCATGGCATTCGCCCAACGCCCTTGCAGGTCAACGATCGCGGCGGCGTTTCCCTGGTCAATGTCTATTTCGATGTGCTGATAGCCTACGGCGACCAAAGCGCCACCTTGAGCTTTGCCGACGTCATTGAAGTCGTCGATACGCCTACGGGCGTCGAGGTGAGATTGCGCAACCTCGAATATGATTTGACGAGCAGCATCCAGCGCGTGGTCTACGGCTTTCAGAGTTTGGATGCGGTGCTGGCCTCATTTGACGAGCCGGCGCAACTGACGCTGTATCTGTCCAGCGCCGCCTTGCCCGAGGCGATGCTGGAAGCGAGCGAAACCTTAAAAGATGTCACGCGAGAGATTGTGGATTCCAATCCAGAATCGCTGCAATTTGAAGTGGTCGACATGTCCGCGCCCGATGCTGCTGTCAGCGAGCAGGCGCTCTTCGACCGCTATCAGATCCAGCCGGTGGCGACGAGTTTCTTCGCGCTGGAGACCTTTTACCTGCATTTGGTGATTGAGGCGGGCGACGAGCCGCAGGTGATCTATCCCAGCGGCGCGCTCAGCCAGGTCGAGATCCGCAACGCCATCGAGTCGGCTTTGAAACGCTCGGCATCGGGCTTTCTCAAGGTGATTGGGATTTGGTCGCCGCCGCCGCCGACACCCAACCAGTTTGGGCAGCAGCTCCCCAGCGTGCAGCAATACGCGATCCTTGAGGACAGGCTGCGCGAGACCTACGAGGTACGCCGCGTGACGCTGGAAGAGGGGCAGGTTGCGGCCGACATAGATGTCTTGATTCTCCTGGCGCCAAATGGGCTGACCGAGATTCAGCGCTATGCGATTGACCAATACCTCATGCGCGGGGGCTCGCTTTTGGTTGCGGCCGGGCATCATCGTCTGGGGCTTGACCCCTATGTCGGCGCTCTGCTGCTCGAAGTCAACGAAGGCGGTGCGGAGGATATGCTGGAGGCTTATGGCGTCATTATCGGCGACAGCCTGGTGATGGATTTTCAGAATGCGCCGTTTCCGCTTCAAGTGCAGCGCGACCTGGGCGACATGGTTGTCACCGAGATTCAGGCGCTGGATTATCCATTCTTCATTGATGTGCGGCCAAACGGCATGGATGCGGAACATCCCGTGGTCAACAACCTGCCGCTTCTGACGATGAGCTGGGCGTCGCCGGTCTCATTGGACGCTTCCACGCTCCAAAGCGCGACGTCAACCACTCTGATTCAATCAAGCGATTCCGCCTGGGAGACGACGGCGGCCAATCCGCAACCGGACCTGGAATTGTATCCGGAATACGGCTTCCCGGTCGCCGAAGACCAATCTTCCTTCCCGCTGGCGATTGCTGTTGAGGGTTCTTTCAGCAGCTTTTTCATCGACAAGCCATCGCCATTTGTGGCAAGCGGAGAAGATGATGTGGCGGATCCCATCGGTCTGGTGGAGCGCTCGCCGGACAACACGCGCTTGATAGTCATCGGCAGCTCCGAGTTTCTGAATGATAACGTCTATCAGATTTCGGCGAGTTTCGGCGGCGATCGTTTCGTCAGCAATTTGCAGTTGGTTTCCAACGCCATCGACTGGTTCACCGAAGATGTCTCGCTGGCTTCCATTCGCAGCCGCGGCAGCACGGCGCGCATACTGCCGCCAATCAGCGAAGGCGCGCAGAATCAGTGGGCGCTGATCAATTATGCGGTCGCCATCATCGGTCTTATTCTGATCGGCGTCGTTTGGCAATTGCAGCGTCGGGCCGAGCAGCCCCTGCAGTTGACTCCGCCGCCCGGGGCGAGCGCGGAATCTATGACGGCCGATCGAGCGGAAAGCGGCATGAAAGGAGGCGCATGATGTTAAACAGGAGCAATATCGCCCTCTTGGCTCTGCTCATTGTGCAGATCGTTCTGCTTGCGGTCTTCGTGGCCTCCAGCGCCGGGACAGAGGCCCGCCAAACGGAAGCGATTCTAAGCGGCATGAGCGCCGCCGCGGTTGAGCGTTTCAGCTTCGCCGATGATCTGGGCGCCAGCGTGACCGTCGCCCGAGCGGCTGATGGATGGGTCTTGCCCGACGCTGATGATTTCCCGGTTGACGGCAACAAGATTGAAGAGGTTCTGGGCAAGATCGCGGCGATGGATACGCGAAGGTTGGTGGCATCCAATCCGGCGAATTTCGCCCGCCTCGAGGTGAAAGATGATGACTTCCGGCGCAAGTTGACGCTGGAAGCCGCAGACAGCAGCGCCACAATTTTCCTGGGCGGAAGCGGCGGCGTCGATACGGTTTTCGCGCGCCGGGCCGGTGAAGACAAGGTTTACCTCGGCACAGGCCTGAATTCCTGGGAATTGTCGACGCAGGTTTCGACCTGGCTCGACGCCAGCTATGTCAATGTGCCGCAGGCTGATGTGCTGGCGATTACAGTGCGCAATGCCGAGGGCAGCTACATCTTCTTGCGCGAGGGCGAGATTTGGACCTATGCCGGCCTGGGAGCGGAGGAAGTCTTTGAAGACACCAAGATGCCGAGCATCCTGCGCAATGCCGCGACAATCCGTCTTGTCGAACCGCTGGGCCTGGAAGCGCGCGACGAATACGGTCTTGACGAACCTCAGGTCACGGTTGAAGTGCGCTATCGGCAACTCATTGAAGCGGCGCCGGATGCAACAGATGAAGGCGCGGACGGGGAAGAAAGCGCCGAAGCTGAAGCGGTCGAAGCGGCGGTCGAGTATGCTGAAGCGCAATATACGCTTGAATTTGGCGCCGAAATCGACGGCGACATTGCGCTTAAATCGTCAGATGCCGACTACTACGTATCAGTCCGCGAGACCGTGTTTAATGCTTTCAATGGACTCAAGCGCGACGACCTGATTCGCGCGCCCGAACTCGAGGAAGAAGCGCCGGCCGATTCAGGCGATTCGCCTTAGACATCAATCCCGGCGCCTTCAAATGCGGGGGAGCGGCTGTCTCAAAGGTCGGGTACGCCTCTTGAAATCCGCGCAAGCCGAGCCGGTAAAGACCTCGTCAACACCGGGCTTGGCTTCTATAATTCGCAAGCAGCTTATCCACATGAAGAACTGTCAGGACCGCGCATGACAACGCCTCTAAGTTTCCAGCAGGTCATCTTAAAGCTGCACCAGTATTGGGCGGCGCAGGGTTGTCTGATCTGGGAACCCTACAACGTACAGGTTGGCGCCGGCACCGGGAACCCGGCCACGACCTTGCGCGTGCTGGGGCCGGAGCCTTGGCGGGTGGCTTATGTCGAACCGACCGTGCGACCGGATGACGGCCGCTTCGGCGAAAACCCGAACCGCATGCAGAAATATTATCAGTATCAGGTCATCCTCAAGCCGGATCCGGGCGATCCGCAAGAACTTTATCTGGCGTCGCTGGAGGCGCTGGGCATTCGGCAGGCCGAACATGATATCCGCTTCGTCGAGGACAACTGGGAATCGCCCGCGTTGGGCGCCTGGGGGCTGGGCTGGGAAGTCTGGCTGGATGGGCAAGAAATCACGCAGTTCACCTATTTTCAGCAGGCGGGCGGGATGTCGCTGGATCCGGTCAGTGTCGAAATCACTTATGGCATTGAGCGGATCGCGCTGGCCTTGCAAGGGAAGGATTCCGTCTGGGAGATCGATTGGCTGGACGGCGTCAACTATGGCGATGTGATGTTTGACGATGAGGTCGAGCATTGCCGCTACTATTTTGAGGTCGCCGATGTCGATGCGCTGAAGACCGTCTACGATACCTACGAACGGGAATACGCGCGGGCGCTCGAGGGCGATGCGCTGATCACCGCTTATGACTACGTCCTGAAGTGCAGCCATCTCTTCAACGTGCTGGATACGCGTGGCGCGATCGGCGTCACGGAGCGGGCGCATTACTTCCGGCGCATGCGCGAAATGACCCGAACAATCGCCGAGGAGCATGTTGCGCGGCGGGCGGAGCTCGGACACCCGCTTATGAAGATGGCGGATAAATGGAAGGGCGCGCCGCTTCAAGCGCCGCGGGAGATCTCTGCGGCGCCGGAAGCGCCCGCGGATGTCTTGATCGAGATCGGCGTCGAAGAGATGCCGGCGGACGATGTGGCGGCGGCTTTGCGCTGGGCGAAGGCGGCCGCGCCGGTCCTTTTTGACGATTTGCGTCTGGAACATGCCGGGCTTGAAGCGCAGGCGACGCCACGGCGGATTGTGCTTATAGCCCGTCAAGTATCGGCGCGCCAAGCCGACCTGGAATTCATCGCCAAAGGCCCGCCGGCTGACCGCGCCTACGACGCCGACGGCCAGCCGACGCGGGCCGCGCTGGGGTTCGCGCGCGGCAAGGGCGTGGATGTCGTAGATCTCCGCATCGAAGCGCTTGACGGCGGGACTTATGTTGTTGCGCCGGTGCGCAGCGTCGGCCGGCCGACGACAGAAGTCTTGGCGGAAGCCCTGCCGGACTTCATTGGCGGTCTGAAATTTGACAAATCCATGCGCTGGAACGAGACGGGCCAGGCCTTCTCCCGTCCCGTTCGCTGGATTGTCGCGCTCTTCGGCGAGACGGTCATTCCCTTCGCTTTCGCAGGCGTCGCGAGCGGCGCGGTCACACGGGGCCTGCGTCCAAATGATTCACCGCCACTGGAATTGAGCGGCGCCGCCTCTTATGCGCGGGTCCTCGGAGCGCAGGGCATCGTGCTGGACATTGACATACGGCGCGAGCATATCCGGCGTCAGGTCCAAGATTTGGCCGCGGGCGTTGGAGGCCTGACGCCCGAAGATGAAGGGTTGCTGAACGAAGTATGCAACCTAGTCGAATCGCCCCTGGCCTTCCTCGGCACATTCGACGCCGACTTTCTTGAGCTGCCACGCGATGTTCTGGTCACGGTCATGCGCAAACATCAGCGTTATTTTGCCGTTGAAGATGAACATGGCCGCTTGCTGAATTACTTCATCGCGGTACGGAATGGCGATAGCGAGCATCTTAACAAGGTTATCCACGGTAACGAGCAGGTCTTGCGCGCCCGCTTCTCCGATGCGCGTTTCTTCTATCGGTCGGACATTAAGAAGCCGCTGATGGATTATTTGCCGCGTCTGGAAACGCTGACGTTTCAGGCGGAACTCGGCTCAATGCGGCGGAAGAATGATCGCGTTGCTAAGCTGCTTGGAGAAATGGGCGAGCTTCTGGGCGTCGACCAGCGAGCGATTGACATCGCTCGTCAAGCGGGCGCATTGGCGAAAGCGGATTTGGCGACGAGCATGGTGGTGGAGATGACATCGCTGCAAGGCGTCATGGGGCGGGAATACGCCCGCCGCGAGGGCCTGGACCCGGCCGTTGCCGATGCGATATATGAGCATTGGCTGCCACGCGACGCCGCTGACAACTTGCCCGGGAGCGCTGCCGGACGCTTGCTGGCATTGGCGGACAAGCTGGACAGCCTGGTCGGATTGTTTGCGGTTGGCCTGGCGCCGAAGTCGACCTCCGATCCTTACGGCCTGCGGCGCGCCGCCTTGGGCATGATTCGCATCCTTGTGGATCAAGATCTTTCGGTGGATTTGCGGGATATGATTGCCTTGGCCGCGGCCGACCAGCCGGTGGAGGTCCCGGCGCAGACGCGGCGGCAAGTTTTTGAGTTCATTGCCGGGCGCTTGGAAAACTGGCTGATCGAAGAGTTTGATTACCCGCGCGATGTCATCCGGGCGGTCTTGAAGGCGCAAGCGCAGAATCCGGCGCGCGCGCTGAAGGGGATCGCGCAATTGTCGGGCTGGGTCATTCGCGATGATTGGGAAGGCATACTGGATAGTTACGCCCGCTGCGCGCGCATCACGCGGAAGGAATCCAAACAAGAACTTTATCCAGACCTGCTGGACGACGAGCGCGAAATTGCGCTCTTCAATGCCGGTCGCGAGGCGGACGCCGGGCTTTGCGCAGATGCCAACGTTGATGCTTTCCTGCGAATGTTTGAGCGCATGACGCCGGCGGTGACAGCATTCTTCGACAACGTGCTCGTCCATAGCGACGATCTCGCGCGGCGCAACAACCGGATCGCGCTCCTGCAGCGCATCAGCGCCTTGCAAGACGGCCGCGTGGACCTCAGCGAACTGGACAATTTCTAGCGACATTCAGCCCGGTTTTTTTCGGTCTGCATGTATACCCGTCTTGCAGCAATTGCCCGTTTTGATGTCGGGGATATAGTCAACGGCGGCGAGGCAGACTTCGTATTAATCTTCCAACGCGATGTGGTATGACCGCCGAAGTGAGTTTATAATCTGGGCTTAGTCTCATCGAGGAGCTTGCGCCCATGTCTGTGACAGATGAGATCAAATCGCGCATTGATATCGTCCATTACATACAGCGCCATGTCCCCGCCTTAAAGAAAGCCGGGCGAAACTACAAAGCCTGCTGCCCCTTTCACAACGAAAAGACGCCATCGTTCGTAGTCAATCCGGAACGACAAAGCTGGCACTGTTTTGGCGCATGCGCCGAAGGCGGAGATCTCTTCACATTTGCCCAGAAAATGCAGGGCTGGGATTTCAAAGAGGCGCTGCGGGAATTGGCGCAGGAAGCGGGCGTCCAGCTTGAAGCGCAGACGCCGGAGCAAAAAACGCGCAGCGACCGCTTGGATGGGCTGCGCGCCCTGCTTGCCGATGCGGCTGCTTTTTATCAGCGCGAATTGCGGCGGGACGCCGGCGCGTCTGCATACAGCTATCTGACGGCGGACCGCGGCGTCCATCCGGATACGGCCGAGTTGTTTCAATTGGGCTACGCGCCGGACAGTTGGGACTTTATGCTGCGCGCGCTGCGAAGCCTGGGGCACAGCGACGACGACATTGTCGAAGTGGGATTGGCCGTACGGCATGAATCGGGGCGCGTCTATGACCGCTTCCGCCAGCGACTGATGTTTCCCATTCGAGACGAGCGCGGCCGGACCGTCGGCTTTGGCGGGCGTGCTCTAAATCCGGACGATCAGGCCAAGTACATCAACTCGCCGCAATCGCCGCTCTTTGACAAGAGCCGCCTGCTCTATGGGCTGGACATGGGACGGCGGGCGATTCGCGAGACGGGCGCCGCGGTGTTTGTCGAAGGTTATATGGATGTGATACAGGCTTATCAAGCCGGATACCACAACGTCGTGGCGCAAATGGGAACGGCAATGACAGAGGCCCAGGTGCGCCTTGTCGCGCCGCGTTACGCCAAACGCATTGTGTTGGCGCTGGATGCGGATGAAGCCGGACAGTCCGCCGCCCACCGCAGCCTCGAGGTGGCGCGCGAGATCTTGTCGCGGGATTACGCCGGCAGATTGTCGACGGATTTGCGCGTGCTGAAGATCGCCGGTGGCAAGGACCCGGATGATGTCTTGCATGAGGGCCCGGAGCGCTGGCCGGCTCTCGTTGACGCTGCCCAAGCTGTGGCGGATTTTGTCATCGACCGGGAGACGGCGGCGCTGCCCGCGAACGCGAGTTTGCAAGAGCGGCAGGCGGCCGCGCAAGCCGTGCTGCCCCTGCTTCACGTATCGGAGAATAATCTGTATCGGCAGGAGAATATTCAGAAGCTGGCGCGGCGCTTGCGCATCGGCGAGCGAGATATGCTAGCTTGGGCGCAAGCGCGCCGTCCGTCCACGCCTCAGCCCACTCGACCCGCGGCCCAGGGCGCAGCGACAGCCGATTTGCCGCCGGAATATTGGGATAACGAAGATGCTTCAGTCCCGCCGGATGAATGGGGCGGCTTGGCGGACGATTCCGCGCCGACACCGTCCAGGACGCAGGCGCCGCTGAAGCGGGCGGCGGAGGCCTATTGCCTCGGCATGTTGCTCAAGAACCCGCATCTGCTGGCGCAGGTCAACCGGAAATTGCGTGAGCTGGCGGGCGATGATGATGATCTCTTGCGGGGCCCGCTCCGGGAATTGTGCGCCGAGGACTTCAGCCAGATCCACTATCGCACTTTGATGACGCATCTTCAGAATTCGATGGCGCAGGATGATATGGAGCCGGTGGAGTATCTCTATCGGGTAATCGAGGGCGAATTGGAAACCGAGTTTGAGGCATTGCTCATTGATGAACCGGCGGCGGTTTCGCAAACGATGAAGCGAAACTTCCAGGTTGATTTTGACGATATATGGAGAGGAAGCCATCACCGCAGCCGCCCCGGTTTCAGCTTGCGAGAAGAGCTGGTCACGCGGGCGCTGCAATTGCGTCTGGCGCGCCTGGAGCATGAACGCGTGGAATTGCAGTACCTGCAAGAAGAAACCCAGACGGGATCGGAAAGCGATCCCGGCCAAATCGACCAACTCAGGGCAAGCATTATGTTATCCATGCGCGCTAAAGCTCGTATCAATTTGGCTGTCGATTAGAATGCCCCCCATTTGCGGCTTACATTGATCTCATAACCAGGAGGCAGGGAGATCGTGACGAATTCGGACAGTAGAATACGCGAATACATTGATGGCAAAGGCAGCGTCGGCGGGGACGGGGAAGACGGCCGTGATAGCGGCTATACCACCAGCGACTTCGAGCCTTACGGATTGGACGAGGACGATTCCCGGGAGGACGCGCGCGAAAGCCTGCCGCCGACCGATGACCCAGTGCGGATGTATCTCAAGGAAATCGGGCAGGTGCCGCTTCTGGACAGCAGCCGCGAGATCTGGCTCAGTACACAGATCGCCGCCGAACGCCATTTGGAGGCGCTTCGCGACGAATTGATGAGCCTGGACAAGCAGGCTGCCGAAAAGCATGAGCCGGATTTTCTCGATGTGGAACGATTTGCCTACCGGCGCTTGCGCGAAGATTGGGGCCGGTTGCAAGACGCCGCTGAAGAACGCGAAGTTGAGATGCCAGATTTTTTCAAAGTCCTGGCTGAAGTGCAGGAGACGATTCTCAACTGGGATCGCGACGCGGAATCCTACATTCGCGGCTACCTTGGCCAAAAGAATTGGGGAAAAGACCAAAGCTGGACCGAGTTGGCGCAGGTGTTTTTCGATGTGATCCATGCCCTGTTCCTCTTCCCGTTTGAACACCAGATGCAGATGCAGCGCTATTACCAGCGGACGCATAAATTGCCATCGCTGATGGAATTCGACAGTTGGATCGAAGACGCGGTCGATCCGATTAACCTGGCGAAGCAGCAGCAGGAACAAGTGGAGCAGCACGCGGCGATGGCGTCGGAAGATCTGACGAGAGCGAATCTCCGTCTTGTCGTCAGCGTCGCCAAGCGTTACATGGGGCGGGGGATAAACTTTCTGGACCTGATACAGGAAGGCAACCTGGGGCTGCTGCGCGCCGTGAACAAGTTTGACCATACCAAGGGTTATAAGTTCAGCACCTACGCGACCTGGTGGATCCGGCAGGCGATCAGCCGGGCGATCGCGGATCAGGCGCGCACGATCCGCATCCCGGTGCACATGGTCGAAACGATAAATCGAATGATGCGGGTGCAGCGCGAGCTTTTGCAGACCCTGGGCGCCGAACCGGTAACCGAGCAAATCGCGCTGGAAATGAATTTCCTGACCGATAGCGAGCGCGACAATATCAAAGAGCGGCGCCGCGAAGGCAATCCGATTGATCCCGCCCTGGCGCGCAAGCTGCGCCGCGCTTCACAGAAGGTGCGCCGCATCATGCGGATCAGCCAGGAGCCTATGAGCCTGGATATGCCGGTTGGGCAAGAGGACAGCAGCCAACTGGGAGACTTCATTCCCGATGACAACATGCCCGGCCCGGTGGATGCGGCCGGCCGTCAATTATTGAAAGAACAAATCCGGTCGGCCTTGGGTGTGCTGAGCGAACGGGAACGCCAAGTGCTGGAAATGCGCTTCGGCTTGACCGATGGGCAAGACAATACGCTGGAAGAGGTCGGTCGCTTTTTCGGCGTCACCCGCGAACGCATTCGTCAAATTGAAGCCAAGGCTTTGCGCAAGCTGCGCCATCCGACGCGCTCGCGTCAACTCCGCGACTACCTCGAAATCTAGCGCCCAAGCTGGCAACCGCGGCTCTTATCCGCATGAAGTTTGAAGCGCTGCACGATTGGGATCTCAGCCCAAGAGCGGCGATTGAACTGCAAGCGGTTCTGGCTTCCGGGCTTGTCGACGACAAGCCGCTTGATCCAGGGCGGATTCGAACGGTCGCCGGCGTCGATGTCAGCGTAAAGGGCGGCGTTTCTCGCGCCGCGGTGGTTGTGATGCGCTACCCGCAACTGGAGACCATTGAAACCCGGCGCGCCAAGGCCGAAACCAGCTTCCCCTACATTCCCGGTTTGCTTGCCTTTCGTGAAGGTCCGGTGCTGCTTGCGGCTTTGAGCGCGCTGCGCAATGAGCCCGATGTCTTTATTTTCGACGGCATGGGCCAAATGCATCCGCGTCGCATGGGCATTGCTGCGCACTTGGGATTGTGGCTGGGGCGCCCGACTGTGGGCTGCGGCAAGACGCGATTCATAGGGACGCATCAAGAGCCGGCACCCGTGAAAGGCAGCCGCAGTCCATTGATCCACAAAGGGGAGACGCTCGGCGTCGTGCTACGGACCCGTAGTAACGTCAAGCCGGTCTACGTCTCTGTCGGGCATTTTGCAGATCTGGAGAGCGCGGCGCATTTGGTCCTGACGACCACGACAAGGTTCCGGCTTCCGGAACCCATTCGCGCGGCGCACAAGGCTGCCAGTTTGTCTTGAAACTACGCCAGGCGCCGCCTGGGGCGGGGCTGGGATTTCCTCAAAATAGCGACCGGTAAAGCGCCAGCGTCTTGTCGGTCACCTGCCGCCGGGTAAAACCCTCGAGCACAATTTGACGTCCGCGCGCGCCCATGTCTCTCCTCGTGGATTCGTTCCGGATCAGCCGCCGCACGGCCTCGGTCAAGGCCTCGAGATCGCAGGGCGGCACGAGCAGCCCATTCACGCCATCTTGCACAATCTCGCGACAACCGGGACTGTCGGTGGCAATGCAAGCGCGACCACAGGCGGCCGCTTCAATCAGGACCTTGGGCACACCTTCGCCGTAGGTCGAGGGCAGGCAAAGAATATCGCAATCGGCATATACCTCCGGCATGTCCTCCCGTTTGCCGAGCCAGTCGATGAGGCCTTCGTCGGCCCAAGCCCGCAATTGGGAGGCGGCGACGTTAAGGGGGCTGGTCTCTTCTTCGTAACCGGCCACGCGAAAATGCGCCTGCCCGCGCAGTCGACGCGCGACTTCGACAAAATCACCAATGCCTTTCCGCCAGAGCAGACGCCCGGCGAACAAGACAACCGGCTTAGACGAGCGCTCTGCGTCGCGCGGGCTGAATTGCTGTTCGTCTACACCGGAGCCGCGGATGAGGACGGTCCGGTCTTCGTCAATTAAGCCGTGTTGCAGGAAAAACTGCCGGTCATCGCGATTCTGGAAGATCATGCGCGAGTTTGCGCCGGCAAGCGCGATCTTGAAAGCCGGTTGGCACAGGACACGCAGCAGCCGCGCTTTGATGTCCCGGCTTACAAATATGTAGCCCAATCCGCTCAGGGCGTGAACCGCGCGCGGTCCGCCGGCCAGCCGCGCGGCGATGCCGCCATACAAAATTGGCTTGATGCTGACATGGTGAATCAGATCCGGCTTAAGTTCGCGGTAGAGCCGACGCAGCGCCAGCAGGGTGCCTATCTCGCGAATGGGATTGAGCCCATGCTGGCTGAGCGGCAAGGGATGGAAGGGCAATCCCGCGTCCTTAATCCGCTGCGCCGACGCGCGGTCGGCCGCGGACGCCGCAACGTGCGTCTCGTAACCGGCGGCCTGCGCCGCCAGCGCCAAAGGCAATCGGTGCGAAAGAAAGAAGCGTGGTATGTTCACCACGAAGAGCAATTTTGGCGGCGTCTTATGCACGCTGGTCCCTATCCGTGAATAACGTGGTCCAGGGAGCCGGAGCCATGGCCTTCTGGGATCATAAGACTGGGCTCAAGTCCCGTCCTCGCCGTCGGGCAGGATGAGTTCGTGCGTATCGTCAACACCGGCGATGCTGTCGCTGAGCGCTTCCACCGGCGCGTGGCGCGCCAGGCCCGCGCCCGCCAGCACATACACCAGAACGCCCAAGGATGATAAGCCAAAGCTCGTCAAGATGCCTATCAATTGCAGGCGACCGAAGAATATGTCGTCGGCGCCGACGCGAATATGGGTGCCGAAGCCAAGGATATCGGCGAGGCCGGCCAAGGCGGCAAAGAGCAGCCCGGTCAATGCCAAACGCGTGCCAATCTGTTGGCTAAGCGTGGCGGGAACGTCCAAATAAAATGTGTACTTCACATAGGTGAGCGCGCCGAGGATGAGCAAGCTGTAGCCAAATAAAACCATAACAACCTGCACCAATCCAATGCCGACGGTTGGTTCGGCGCCGGTAACGCTCGGGAACAGGCCCATGAGGCAGATCATGGCCCCAAGCGCTCCCAAAGCGATGCCGACTTGCGCGAAGCGCCACATCCGCTCTTAGCCCTCCGGCAAGACTTCTTTGAGCTTCTTCAGCATGTTGCCTCCAAGGATCGCTGACACATCCTCCGCCGCGAAGCCCCGCTCCAGCAGCGCCCGCCGCAGCAGCCACAGATCGCTGGATGTGTCAATTTCGGCGGGCAGGCTGCTGTAGGCATAGCCGCCGTCGATATCGCTGCCCAGGCCCACGTGGGCGACCGTGCCGGTCAACTGGCAAACGTAGTCGACGGCATCGGCCCAATGGGAAACGGTCACTCGCCGTTTTGGATCGCTGGGATGCCAGTCTTTCCTTAGGTAGGGATTATACACCATGATGCCGATTATCCCGTCGCGTTCGGACAAGCGGCGGATTAACTCATCAGACAGGGCGCGCGGATTGCCCCCGAATTGACGCGGACCGGCGTGGCTGGCGAGAAGCGCGCCTTCATATCTGTCGATGGCGTCAGCGGCGGCGCGCTGAGATAAACCTGAGATATCCAGCAGGACGTTGAAATCAGCCAGGACTTCGAGCAACTCATAGCCGAGCCGGGTGATGTCGCCCCCGCCAGCGGCGTAGCGCGTCGGCCCCCAAGCCAGCGCGACGACGCGCGCGCCATATTCATACCATTCTTCGAATTGCAACGGTTCAGCGATCGGCTCCGCGCCTTTCAAGGCGACGACGATGCCCTGGGTACGCTCGCCAATTTCTTTCTCGGGCCGCCAGGATTCCAGCACAGCCGCCAGGTCAGCCTGCGTGCGCAACAGACGAATGGCATCGTTGTCGTCGGCGAGACGCTTATAATGGTCCATTTGCCAGCGCGCCAATTCTGAGGCGTCGGCGGATGTGCGATAGGAAAAACGCTGCCAATTCCGCAGCGCCGGCGAAGATTCGGATATGACTGCGATACTGCCGAAGACAATCGCAATCCGCCCGAGCAGGTTGTCGCGCAGGCTGACCGTCGCCGGCGGCAGATCTCCGTCCGCATCATCTTCGCGCTGATGCCAGGCCCAGCGCGTGAAATCCCGCCCGAGCTGTTGTGCGTTGAAAGCGATGTTCTGCTGGGCGTCGACTATGAACATGGACGATTCCTCTGCGCCGCCTTTGCGGACCGGCAAGCGACGCTTGCATTTGCCTGAATAATACACGATCCGGCCCAGGTTCCCGAAGTCAGAGCAATCGCATCAAAACATTATCCGCCTATGGCCACGTAAAAATGCATGGGCGTCTCATGAGACGCCCGTTGAAAATGATCTACAAATTGTGGGCGTTTCAGCGAAACGCCCCTGCAGATTACGAAATGTGAGCAAGAATCGCCATGTAGCAGCGCAATTTCAATTGGATGCGATTGCTTTGTTCCCGGAGTCTGCGCTATGCTCGCTCGCCCGGGCATGTGCTATTCTTGCGCTGCTATTCCGGCAGATTCATCCCAGTGACTCGATATGCAGATCCTGCGCGTCAACAATATCACCGTCAGCTTCGCCGGTCGCGCGCTCTACCGGGATCTGTCCCTGGCCGTCGGCGCTCGCGATCGTGTTGCGCTGATCGGTCCCAATGGAGCGGGCAAATCGACCTTGTTCAAGCTGCTGCTGGGCGATATTGAACCGGATCGCGGGCATATCGCGCGGCCGGGCGGCTTGCGCATCGGCCATTTGCCTCAGGATATAGAATTGCCAGCGGGCCAGACATTGATCCAAACGGCGATGATTAAGCCGCGAGAACTGGCGGAGGTTGAAGCGGCGCTCAATATCATCGAAGCGCAACTGGCGGACCCGGCGGTTTATGGCGATGACAGGCGGCTGGCGCAGACGCTCGAGCAGCATGAAGCGCAGTTGGCGCTTTACGAGCGGATGAACGGAGCGCGGCATGAAAGCCATGTGCGTGAATTGCTGGCCATGCTGGGATTTTCTCAAGAAGATTATGACCTGCCTGCCGCGGCGCTCTCCGGCGGCCAGAAGAAATTGGTTGCGCTGGCGCAATTGGCGGTGTCGGCGCCGGATATCCTTCTGCTGGACGAGCCGGACAACCATCTTGATTTGGCGGGCAAGAACCAGTTGGAGCGCTTCATCCTCAACTATCGAGGCAGCGTTCTCATCATCTCACACGATCGCTATCTGCTCGACGAGGTGGCGACAAAGACCGCCGAATTGGAAAACGGCGCACTGACGATTTATCACGGCAATTACTCCTATTATGTAAACGAGCGCGAATTGCGACGCCTGCGGCAGCGTCAGCAGTATGTGACGCAGCAAAAGGAAATCGCCCGCCTTGAAGAAATGATCGAGCGCTTCGAACGTTGGGCGAAGCAGGTCTTGAGCCGCAAGCACATGTTGGCGGCCCGGCAGCGGCGGCGCATGCTGGAAAAGATGGAAGAGCGTGGAGAAATCATCGAACGCGTCGAAGACGCGCATCTAATGGATTTCAAAGTGGCCGGCTGGCGCGGCAGCAAGAAGGTGCTTGAACTGATCGATGTTGCTATGGCATTTGATGAGAATCTGCTCTTTGCCGGCGCCAATTTGCTGCTGCGGCACGGGGAACGCGTCGAGGTCATCGGTCCCAATGGCGCGGGCAAAACTGTGCTGCTGAAGCTGATATTGGGCGAGCGCGAAGCTGACGCCGGCATCGTCAAGGTCGGGCCCAGCATCCGCATCGGCTATTATTCGCAGGAGCATGGGACACTGGACAAGTGGCTGGACAGAACACCGCTGGAACTCATCAGCAATATGCAGAACAGCAGTGAAAACAGCGCCGTCAACTTTCTGCTGCGCATGGCCTTCGCCTATGAACAAGCGCGGCAGCCGATCCGGACGCTTTCCGGCGGGGAGCGGAGCCGCTTGCAGTTGGCGCTGGTGATGCTGCGGCGGCCGAATCTACTCTTGTTGGACGAGCCGTCCAACAACCTCGATATTCCGTCCGTGGAAGTGGTGGAAGACGCGCTGGATGACTTCGTCGGCACGGTCCTTATCGTCTCGCATGACCGCTATTTTCTCGACCAGACAGTCGATCGTCTGGTGGTGATTGAGGACGGCGCGCTGACAGAGCACAAGGGCGGGTATACTGAGTATTTGCAGGCGCTGGGCAAGCTGTAATTGCGCCTTCACCCGGCTAGTGTTCCGCGGATCACTGCGCCCGGTATGACGAAGTCGAAGTCTTCGTCCGGCAATTCCGCCGGCAGAGCGAATTGGCGCCTGATATCTTCGGAAGCGCCGCTGAACAGCGACATGATCATCTCGGCATTCTGCCGCGGTGTTGCCATACGCCGCGTCCATACACCGAAGCGCAGGGTCAAGTCAAAACTTAGAAGGATCTCGGAATCGAATCCAGCGGCGGCAAGCAGATCTCGCCATTCGGAGATCCGGTAGTCGCGCACGTGGGACGGATCCCGCAAAAGCTCAATCGTCTGCAAGAATGTATCCTGGGCATAATCTTCGCGCGCCATGATGTCACTGATGAGGAGCTGCCCGTCAGCCTTGAGCAGACGGCGGAATTCGGCCAGCGCCCTTTGCGGATGCAGCCAGTGGTGGCCGCTGTAGCGCGTGGCGATCAGGTCGAATGCGTCGGCGGGGAATGGCAGGCATTCGACATCGGCCAGTTGTGTGATGACGTTGCCGACGCCGCGTTGCCGGGCGAGCGCGACAAGCTGCGCCAGCATGGATGCTGTGAAATCGCAGGCGATGACTTGTCCCGCCTTGGCCGCGAAAGCCAGGGCGGTGTGGCCGGCGCCACAGCCGGCGTCAAGAACAAGCGAGTCCGCATTCAGATGCGCGTATTCAACCATAAGATCCAGGTCGGGTCCGGCGGCATGCGCTTTGCTCGCGCGGTAATTGGCGGCGACATCGCCGAAGCGACTTTGCACCTGTTGTTTCACATCGCGCGGGCGCTTGAGTTTATCCACGCGTCTGTCTCTTTCCCCGTCCGCGGCGCAAGCGGCCTCTTGCAATCCGCCGCGCTTATGATACACTGTAGTCAGCCATCTTCGAATAATGGTCGAGTTTAAGGATTGTCTTGACAAGGCCTTGTTCTTCTATTACTCTGCAGGATTGCAGTCCTCTTGACGCAACATATTGCTGGATACAAGAAAACCGGTGGTAAGCACTGTTTGTGTTTTGCGCATTAGCATTGTCGCAGTGTAGCGGTTTTTTGTCGCCGTCTTTCATGGTCAGCCCTGTCATCTGTTCATGCAAGGAGTTCCGCCTTGAAGCACTATTATAATGTGAAGAATTACGCTCGAACTCCTGAGATTCAGGAGTTGCCATCGCTGATCGACATTCAGTTGTCTTCATTCGATGACTTCCTCTACGGCGGTAGGCTGCTGGAGCTCTTTGATGAGATCAATCCCATCCAGAGCTTCAACGGCAATCTCTCGCTGTATTTCCCGGGGAATATCCAGGAGTCGAAAGACTTTAATTTGAAGCCGCGCTTTGACCCGCCGAAGTTTAATCCGGACGAGTGCATAGAGCGGGACATGTCATATTCGTCGCCGCTTTATGTTGAAGTGGCGTTGGTCAATCACGAGCAGGGCGACGAAATCATCCAGCAGGACATCTTCCTGGGTGAATTCCCGCTGATGACGGAGAAGGGCACCTTCATCATCAATGGCACTGAGCGGGTGGTTGTCAGCCAGTTGATCCGCTCTCCCGGCGTTTATTTTGACGCGGAGGAAGAGCGGACGACCGGTCGCCAGCTTTCCAACGCCAAGCTGATTCCCGACCGCGGCGCCTGGATGGAGTTCGAGACGCGCAAGACGGACTACATCACGATCAAATTCAATCGCAAGCGGACTATCCCGGTGACGGTGCTGCTGCGGGCGCTGGCGGCGGTTGATGACGGCTTGCCCCGGCATTTGTCTCCCATACAGACCGGCGAGGATGACGAGATCCGGGAGATTTTCGCCGAAGTCGACAACAACGAAGCGCATCGCTATATCGAAAGCTGTTTCAAAAACGAACCGGTATGGGATGTCAAGAAGAAGCAGACCATCGCGGAAGTGGCGCTGATCGAGTTTTACCGGCGTATGCGCCCGGGCGATCCGCCGACGTTGGATAATGCGCGGGAATATCTCGAGAGCCAGCTATTTGATCAGCGCCGCTACGATCTGGAGCGGGTCGGCCGTTACAAGCTGAATCAACGCCTGGATCTCAGTGGGCAGATCGATTTATCTCACCGCACCATTTCCAAGGCGGATATCGTCAAGCTCGTTGAGCACATGATTCTTATCAACAATGGGCAGCGCCAAAGCGATGATATTGATCACCTGGGCAATCGGCGCGTCAAGACCGTCGGCGAGTTGATCGGAAACAAGCTGCGCATTGGGCTTCGGCGTATGGAACGCGTCGTCAAAGAGCGCATGTCGATTCGTGAAGCCGAGCAGTTGACACCGGTTTCGCTGGTCAACATTCGGCCGATAGTCGCCGCTGTACGCGAGTTCTTCGGTTCCTCGCAGCTTTCGCAGTTCATGGAGCAAACGAATCCGCTTTCGGAATTGACACACAAGCGCACCTTGTCCGCTTTGGGGCCGGGTGGGTTGCGGCGCGAACGCGCCGGTTTCGATGTGCGCGATGTGCACCATAGCCATTATGGCCGCATCTGCCCGATCGAAACTCCGGAGGGACCGAACATCGGCCTAATCGGCCGTTTGGCCAGCTACGCGCGCGTGAACGAGCTGGGCTTCATCGAGACGCCGTATCGCAAAGTGGTCAACAGCTTGCCCGTCGCCGATCCAGATTTAATCGGACGCCGGGTAAACGACGATATTGAAAACTCGAGGGGCAAGGTCATCATTGAAGAAGGCACGGTGGTGGATTCCAAGATTGTGACCAAGCTGAAGCGGTCCAAAAAGAAGGAAGTTCAAGTCGTTCCATTTGCGACGCATGCGATCGAATACCTCTCGGCCGATAACGAAGACAAGTACATCATCGCGCAAGCGAACGCGGTGCTGGATGAGCAGGATCAATTCGTTTCGCGCCGCGTATCGGCGCGTTTCAACCAGGGTTTTATCACGGTGCCGCCGCAGCGCATCGATTATATGGATATCGCGCCACGGCAAATCGTCGGCATCAGCGCCGCGCTGATCCCCTTCCTTTCGCATGACGCCGCCAACCGCGCGCTGATGGGCTCCAACATGCAGCGGCAAGCGGTGCCCCTGATCACCCCCGATGTTTCGGTCGTCAGCACCGGCATGGAACGTCAGGCGGCTTCGGACAGCGGCCAGGTTCTGGTTTCGGATATTGAAGCGGAAGTGATCAGCGTACAGGGACACCGTGTCATTGTGCGCACGGCGAATGGCGAAGAACATACCTTCCAGTTGCGCAAGTACGAGCGTTCCAATCAGTCGACCTGTATCGACCAGCGTCCGGTTGTGCGCAAGGGCGACAAAATCAAGCCGGGCGACATCATCGCGGATAGCTCATCCACCTACGACGGGCACCTGGCTTTGGGCCACGATGTCTTGACCTGCTTCCTCTCCTGGGACGGCGGCAACTACGAAGACGCCTTGCTGGTCAGCGAAGATATGCTGCGCAACGACAAGTTCACGAGCATCCATATCGAGAAGCACGAGATCGAAGCGCGCGATACCAAGTTGGGTCCGGAAGAAATCACCTACGATATACCCAATGTGGGCGAAGAAGCTCTGAAAGACCTGGACGAGCACGGAATCGTGCGTATCGGCGCCGAAGTCGGCCCGAACGACATTCTTGTCGGCAAGATCACGCCAAAGGGCGAGAAGGAACTGTCGCCCGAAGAGAAGCTGCTGCGCGCGATTTTCGGCGAGCAGGCGCGCGAAGTGAAGGATTCTTCATTGCGTTTGCCGCATGGCGACCGCGGCAAAGTCATCGATGTCAAAGAATTCACGCGCGACGAACATCCGGATTTGCCCGCCGGCGTGGAGAAGATGGTCCGCGTCAGCGTGGCGCAGCGCCGGAAACTGACGGTCGGCGACAAGATGGCGGGGCGGCATGGCAATAAAGGCGTGATTTCCAAGATCGTTTCCGTTGAAGACATGCCTTATATTGAAGGTGGCGTTCCGGTGGAGATCATCCTGAATCCCTTGGGCGTGCCCAGCCGCATGAACATCGGCCAAATTCTCGAGCTGCACTTGGGATGGGCGGCGGACCGTCTCGGCTTTCGCGCGATCACGCCCGTCTTTGATGGCGTGAAAGAGCGCGAGATCCAGGCCGAGCTGGGGCGGGCCTGGATGATAGACTGGGCTTGGCGGCTCACCACCGAGCGCGCCTGGGAAAACCAGGCGCGGCTGGCGCAAAGCGCCGGGATGGCAGCGGATGATTTTGATGATGACATGCACGTCATCAGCGCCTATTTGATTGACCGTTTCGGGGAAAGCGGCCGCTATGACAACGAGGCGATCATCCTGGAGCGCGATGAGATCTATGTGCGCCGGGTTGCGCTTGCCGAGATGCTGCGCGAACTGGGATATGACCCGGACGAGATTATGGTCTACGACAATGATGACCTGCCGGCGGAGCTGCGCGATCGCCGGGACAAAAGCGCAGTTGACGCTTCGATTCGCCTTTGGATCCAGCAAACGGCGCCGGAGGCAATCGAATTAAGCGATGGTATGTCCCAGCGCGAGCTCTTTGAAATCGCCGATCGCGTGATGTTTGAAACCGGCCGGCCAGTGCCGCATTACGGCAAACAGACGCTCTATGACGGACGCACCGGCGAGTCCTTCGACCGGCACGTGGCCGTGGGTTATGTGCACATGCTCAAGCTGGCGCACCTGGTCGAAGACAAAGCGCATGCGCGTTCGACCGGTCCCTACAGCCTGGTGACACAGCAGCCCCTGGGCGGAAAGGCGCAGTTTGGCGGCCAGCGCTTCGGCGAGATGGAGGTTTGGGCGCTGGAGGCTTATGGCGCGGCGCACATCCTCCAGGAGATGCTGACCGTGAAATCGGATGATGTGCAGGGTCGCGTCAAGACCTACGAAAGCATTGTAAAAGGCGAGCCGATCGAAGAGCCGGGCATCCCCACAAGCTTCCGCGTCCTTGTGAAGGAATTGCAGAGCCTGGGATTATCGGTCGAAGCGATCACCGGGGCCGGCGACGTCATCCGCTTCGGAAAATACGATGAACAGTCGCGCAAGCCGCAACCGGAGACGGGCTTGCTGGGGCTGGGCGCTGGGTAGGCGTATCGCCATTTTGCTTTGGCATCAGCGCGCAATCCACTGTGGCCGGTGTCGTCCCGATAGCGACACCGGCCTGAACCCCGATTGCCGGACACCTGCCAAAACCTGGAGCCTGCAAGCATGAAGAAGAATATCGCGCTGGCGCTGACAGCCTTGTTGCTGACTTTGCTGGCGCTTGAAGTTGCCTGGCGCTTCTACGTACATCATTTTGGCAGCCTGCGGCAAAAGGTCCTCTACTTATATTCGCAAGAAGAAATCCAGGAATTGGAATCGCTATTCCGCGGTTTGCCTTATGTAAATTTTGGATTGTCTCCTGCGCGCGACGACATCAATTCCCGCGGATATCGCGGGCCGGAAATCGTTATCCCGAAGCCGCCCGGAATGTATCGTATTGTGGCGCTTGGCGGATCGACCACATACGGCGGCTATTTGGACAGCTACGATCTGGCTTATCCTCATCAGCTGCAGCAGATCCTGGAAACGGAATACAGCTTGAGCGCCGTTGAGGTGATCAATGCGGGTGTGCCCGCTTACGCCAGTTGGGAATCGGCCGTGAATTTCATGTTTCGCGTCCAGGACCTTGAGCCGGATCTGATCATCTTGTATCACGGGATTAACGACCTCAACGCCCGATTGACCGACCCGGCGCATTATGACGGCGGCTTTGAAGGGCGTGGAATCTGGTCTGGCGCGGACGAACCGGCGCCCGCCAGCGCGTTGTACCGGCTGGCGCTGCACAAGCTGGGCCGGTCAGTTAATGTCGCTTGGTCGCTTGATGAGCAAATGGATTCGCCGTCTGATATTCCTGGCTGCAATTTGGATACCAGCGGCGACGAAGCCATTTGCGCCAACCTGGGCATGAGCGCCGAAGCGATTCTGCGCGCCAATCCCCCGATTTACTTTGAACGCAATCTCAACAATATCATCAGCATGGCGCAATTCATGCGCGTCGATGTGCTCTTGCTGAGCTGGGCCTATTCGCCGCATGCATACGACGTGCCGCATGGCGATATCATGATCCAGGAATTTCGACAGTTGGAGATCGCCAAGCAGAACGATCTCATCCGGCGCCTGGCGGCGGAGCGCGGCGTACTCTTCTACGATTTGGCTGGATCCATGCCGATTGACCGCCAGTATTGGCACAACGGCGTACACATGAGCGCGAGCGGCACGGCGGAGATGGCCGGGCAGTTGGCGCAGTTCCTGGCGCCGAGGATCGGGCTGAACTGAGGGTCTGGGTGAGCTTTTCAAGCCGCTGCCCAGGCAGAGGTTGTTGGCCTGGGAAGTCCTGTTCCTACAGGTCATCTGCAAATGGTGGAATATCGTGGGCGCAGTTCGTTGGCGCGCCACAAATTAGTCCCATGCAACATGCAGTGCGGGATCATGAAAAGTGCGCGTCGCGCGCAGAGTCCAGGACATCGCAGACGATAGATCGCAGTTCATCCTCCGGATAATGCTGCGGCAGCAGCGCGGAACCGGGGCCCTTGGCTGGGAAACGCTTCTGTAGTGCCTTGGGGATGAGTTCGAAGCCTGGTTTTCCTCGAGCGGATTTAGAGAGCGCTTCGCGAATTTCCGGCCTTTGTCGGCGCAGCCAATGAAGTAGGGCTCGCCGAAGCTCATTGGACCTCAAAGAGGCGCGAACGTATACTTCGCGGGCGTTAGTGAAACTCCAGCCGAATACCTCGCCGGCATCTTGCAACTGTTGCTCGCGAAGCCAATAGCCGATTTCTAGAAAGTCGTAGTGTCTGTTTTCTGCAGGTCTCTCCAGCCATGTTTTTCTATTCCTTGGTATAAGCTCGCGCCAGCGCGGCTCACGCTCAAGGTATTGGCGGATGCCGAACCAGGCTTTGGCCATCAGCGCCTGCCATAGCAAGGTACGAGCTTCGCCCTGCATCGCCTCATGCCGCAGAATGTCGCTTACATATATCGCCCGACCCAAGACCCAAACTTGCTCGAATGCATTGAAGCGGGCTTTTCCATTTACATGTTCTGTGATGATGGTCAGGGCCTGCCAAGCCATATCCAGCAGGGCATCCAGCTGCTGGTCGAGGGATTCGGCTTCGGGGCGGAATTCTTCGGCGCTTAGGGCGACGCGCCGTCCGCTGCGGATGCTGTTGCCGAGCGCGCCGTCGCGCTCGCTCCAGACGAGGACGGCCATTAGTTGTTCTCCTGTGCGAAAATGTCCAACATGATTGCTACAGTCTCGCGCCAAGCTCTTGCAAAATCAGTCGGAGATTCGACTTCTTTGCTAAGTCTCTCCAATCCCCGATTGAAATCGTCCCACAAGTTATCATCTGCGCTTGAATTCTCATCATACAGTTGGTCATAGTTGCTATCATTGCCGGTTTCCTTTGGCCGCAGCGCCCATTCAAGAAGGCCGTTGGCGCTGATCTCGGCAACGAATGCCAGCTGCCCCTGCAGGGCGCGCCGCTGACGCAGAATCTCCTTCATCTCCGTGTACAACGGGTAATTGGCAGGGTAGGTAAGCCGGTCAAGCTCTCTATTCATCAGCCACATCGCCTTCTGGTCTTGCTGCTCAATCTCGAATGGAAGGTTGTTTCGGGCGTTTCCGGGGTCGCGCTGGAAGAAGACCGGGCGGCTGGCATGGGCGACATGATCTCCGTTTTCGTCGTGCAGGTCTGCGCTTATCGTAAATCGACCGCTTGAATCGGGCATGGATATGGGCTGCGTCCCATAGATTCTCAATGGAGCGGATTGGCGCGGGTCAAGCAACTGGAGTCTCTCTGTCAAGATGGCTTGCCGGCGCGGGGAATCGCCGGCTGGCGTACCTTCCAATTCAATTGGCTCGTCTCTGGCGAGTACATCGTCTTCGAATGTCGCAGTAAGCTGGAATGAGCCCGGCTGTGTTCCCCGGTTTCGGGCGTTGATTTGCAGCTGCAATTCTTCGCCGTGGTCAATGCGATTCTTATCATTCGCGCTGATGTTGGCTGCGCTAATGGATAGCGTGACCGGATTCTTCTGTGGCGGCGGCGGCGGCTCGGTTTGCACGTAAATCGTTCGTGACGCGCTCTTCACGCGCTCGCCGCGATGCGCTACCACTGCCCTCAACCTGCATTCACCGGGAACGGGACATTCGATTTGTCGCTCTCGACTGGCTTTTCCACGCAATATTTGCCAATCCCCAAGCTCAAATTGCTCTTTGACGCGATCTTCACCCCACTGCTTGTTTATGGCGTTTTCTCGCCTGAACATTTCATGCGACTTGCCGCTGTCATCCACCCACTCCAGTATCAGATCGGCGCTGCCGGCCAACTCTTCGCTTGGTTCAACACCAACTTCGACATATACATTGCAGAGTGATTGTCCCCAATCTACGCGGGCAGAATTCGGATCGGGATACTCCAGGTCAAGCCGGCAATTCCAAAGCAGTCTATTTCTCTCAGCATCATCAGCTTTCGATGATGACTTTGGTTTGCGGCCGTTCGGGTTCAAAAACGTCTCTAAAAGCTGAGTGTGCGTCGTCCGTTCGCGTTGAGACAATTGCTGCGTCGCGATTGGCGTCGCCATCTCCCAGCCCATCTCCGCGCTGAACTCGCGCGCAAAAGCATCCAACTCCGCGCGTAACTCGCGAACGATTTCGCCCTTTCTGCCTCTTGCGTCAAAGCCATCATGTTGCGAGTTTTCCGCTACGCGCAGCAGGCTGTCGGTCTGTTTGTCGAATTCGACATAGCCGCGAAAGCCAGGTCGCCTATCGCGTGGAATATAATCGCCAAAATCCTGCCGGGCGCCACGAGTTTCAATCCACTGCGAACCTCGCATGATTTGAACGCCGGCATATTCAGGATGATCCCGGACGATCTCGTCCTCTTCCAGGGCATCACTGTGCAGTAAGACCAGGCGGCGGATTTGATGCCCGTCGCCAAATGGAATATCGCCCCAAATGCAAGCTCTGCCGCCGTCGGGCATTTTGATCCAGCGGCCGTCCGTGGAAGGTTTGTCCTTTTGGCGCGGTAAGTCGCGCCACCAACCTGGCGCTTCTATTTCTGTTGCGTTTCCCTGCTCTTCGTCCACGACGCGGATGCGCAGTCTGCCGGCTTGGATGGCTCGCCACCAGCAGCGCTGCAGCCAGCGTTCAAATTCTCCGCCTGGCCCAATGGCCGCTACGATTTCTTCATCAAAAAAAGGAATGATAACGCGCGTGCCGATCTCGCGTAGCGGAGACAAACCCAGCGGGACAGCAAGGTCATGGTCAATCGGGAATGTGTCGTCTTGAACGGCGGCGATAGCCTCTTTGTCTTCGAGGGGGCGCGTCAGACGCTGGTCCACCGGACGCGCAAAGCGCATACCCAAGCGATACTTGCCATCTTCAAGCAATGTGTCATAGAGCATGAGCATGCGGCGCACCTTGCCAGGCACATTAGAATGATAGAGGAAAGCCGCCTTGCCCTGTCCGCGGGAGCCGAGCGCGTCTTCGTTCTCTTTGGTGTATCCCTGCGCTTCAAATGCCGCCCAGTTTTCTTCTGGCGTCAGTTTGAATTGCCGCGCCGCCAGTTCATTGTCGCTCACAATCGGGCCGCGCAATCCAGTGGTGCCCTTGTCAATGACGGTTAGCATGAAGCATGGCTCGCCAGCATCTGTCCTGCGGCGCAGCAGGCAGTATTCCACTGATACCGTTTTGTGGCCTTCTCGAACGGCATCCATAGCGTTTTGCACCGGCTCCTACGCCAGCGCCCGCAGCGAGCCCATTTTGTAGCCATCGATAATATTCTTGACTTCCTGCACCATGTGGCTGGAAGTGTTGGTAAATTGCTCATTATTCATTTGATCGACATCCTTTCGATTGGCCTAGTCTGGTCCACTGGTATCACTATCGCTTGGGCCTAAGCTCATTTTGATTCCGCTGCCGCGCGCCCACGTTCCGCGCATCTGGATAATCTTCCCGCAGCGCATAGAAACCTTTGCTGGTGGGGCGGATAAAGCGCTTGGCCTCTTCATTCCGCCGGTTGTCATCTTGCGTCATGCGCGAAACCAGCGCGCCGGCCGGGTCCTGACCGCGGATGACCGCGCCCCGCCGAACCAGTTCATCAGCCAATTCCCGGTAGTGCATTGGCTCGCCCTTACGTTCGCGCAAGACTTGTTCCACCATGTTGAGGAGTTGCTCCGAAGGCGTCGATGCGGACTCCGCGCTACGTCGTCTGGGTGGCGGCTCGCTGACCGCCGGCGGCTCAGTGCTAAGCAATGCTTGCACATGGCCAAGCCGCACTTCTTTGATTCGGCGCTCGGATTCCTTCGCCGCGATCTCTTCGCGCAGTTGCTCAATTTCTGTCTGCAATCTGTCTCGTTCGCCGCGCAATGAGTGTTCAAGCGTACCGCTCGCAAAATGAGTATCTACATTTTTTTGCATTTTTGGCTCCATATCTTTAAGTCTATTTATCATTATTGCAGAAACTATAATAGATTTTCAAGAAATTCGTTTTTACAATTTTATCCCAAGTTATATATCAGTATTGTAACAGCCCGCATTTCCAATTTCGAGATCCCGATGCAAAAACGCGGATTCAATTCAGGCCAGGAAACCAAGTTTAACCTCGCTTGATTTTGACATGAAACTATGCTAATCTCTCCAGAACTTGATTTGTTCAAAAAAGCACAAATGGTTGCGGGTTGATGTCGACCGTCCTTGAATTTGGCCCAGTTACTGCATTGCTGGTGATATCCGTCGCCCTGGCGCTGATTATCTCCAACATTTCGCGCGTGATGGGCCCGCATCGGCCGACCTATCGCAAGTCAGTGCCCTACGAAAGCGGCATGAAGCCGATCGGTCCGGCGACCAGGCGTCTCCCCGTTAAGTTCTATTTGGTGGCGGTGCTATTCATCATCTTCGATATTGAGGTGATTTTCTTTTTGCCCTGGGCCGTTTCCATGCGGGACCTGGGCGTCTACGGGCTGGCGGTGATGGCGGTCTTCACGCTAATCCTGGTCGTCGGCTTCATATATGAGTGGAAGAAAGGCGGTTTGGAATGGGAGTGAGCTCAAAGCTGGGCAATTTGGGTGTCGTCACAACCACCGTTGAACAAGCCGTAAATTGGGGACGCACGGGCGCGATGTGGCCGCTGCTGTTCGGCTTGGCCTGCTGCGCCATTGAATACATGAGTTCGCAGGCCTCAAGTTATGACTTGTCGCGCTTCGGCATGGAATTGAACCGGGCCACGCCCCGGCAAGCGGATCTGTTGATCGTATCCGGGCGCCTGACGCGCAAGATGGCGCCGGTCGTGCGGCAGCTATACGATCAGATGGCGGAACCGAAATGGGTAATTTCGATGGGCGATTGCGCCTCATGTGGCGGCGTCTACAACAATTACGCCATTGTGCAGGGCGTTGACGAAATTATCCCGGTGGATGTCTATGTCGCCGGATGCCCGCCGCGGCCGGAACAGTTGCTGCACGGCATCCTGACATTGCACGAAAAAGTGAAGAGCGAGCGGATCGCCGATTGGGCCTGATCCGGCTTGGCCCTTGACCAGAGAGTAAGAAGGCGAAATTGGGCATGGAGATTCCAGCCGCGAGAGATCCGGTCAGCGCCGCGCGCGAAGTCTTCGGCGATGCGATTCTGCGCGTCAAGGAGTTTCGTGGCGAAACCACTATCGTGGTTGAGGCGCTGCGGCTGCCGGAGGTCCTGGATTATTTGCGGGTTAGCGCGGGACTGGTTTACAACATGCTCTCGGATGTGAGCGCGGTGGATTATCATCCGCAGGATTATGGCGCGGGCTTCAGCGGCGACTACCGCCCGGAGCGCTTTGCCGTTTCATATCACATTCTATCCATGCTTTACAATCGGCGTCTGCGCGTGAAGGCATTCGCCGCCGAAGCGGATCCGCGCTTGCCGACCGCAACGGTGGTCTGGCCCTCGGCGAATTGGCTTGAGCGCGAGATCGCGGACATGATGGGCATTGTCTTTGAGGGCCATCCCGATCCACGCCGTCTGTTGATGCCCGATGACTGGTACGGCCATCCCCATCGGCGGGATTATCCCTTGGGCAAAGAGACGGTTGCATTCTCGTTTAACGAAGCGGAAATCAGCAAGCATAAGCCCTTTGCTAGCGATTAGGTTTCGAGGTCCGTATGGCAGTTGCAACACAAGAAGGATCAGTCGAAGCGCAGCGCCGTTGGGAAGGCAGCCTCGATCACCTGCGTGGCCTGGTATCCGAACGGGCGGTCACCGGCGAGACCATGCTGCTGAACATGGGCCCGCACCATCCGAGCACACATGGCGTGCTGCGGCTGCTGCTGGAACTCGACGGCGAACAGATTGTCACCTGCCTGCCCGACATCGGTTTCTTGCACACCGGCATTGAGAAGTCGATCGAAGACAAAAGCTACGAGAAAGCCCTGCCGCTGACCGACCGCATGGATTACCTGTCGCCGATGTCGAATAACATGGCGTATGCGGCCGCGGTTGAGAAACTGCTTGATTTGGATGTTCCGGAGCGCGGGCAGCTCATACGGGTGGTCTGCCTGGAATTGGCGCGCTGCGCAAGCCATCTCGTTTGGCTAGGCACCCATGCTATCGATATGGGCGCGATGAGCGTGCTGCTCTATGCCTTTCGCGAACGGGAACGCATCCTGGGCATGTTCGAGATGCTTTCCGGCCAGCGCATGATGGGCAGCTACATCCGCCCTGGCGGTGTCTGGCGCGATGTGCCTGATGACTTTTTGCCGACCCTGAAAGGATTCCTCAACGACTTCCCGGCGAAAGTCGACGATTATGAAGCGCTGCTGACACAGAACCCCATTTGGAAAGATCGCGCCCAAGGCGTCGGCGTCATCGAACCGGATGTCGCTTTGGCCTTCGGTATGACCGGTCCGGCGCTGCGCGGAAGCGGCGTCAATTGGGATTTGCGAAAAGCGCAGCCCTACAGCGGCTATGAAACTTATGACTTCAGCGTGCCTTTGGGCGAGCACGGCGATGTCTACGACCGGTACTTGATTCGCATCCAGGAATTTCGTGAGAGTATGAAGATCCTCGGCCAGGCGGCCGCGCGTTTGGAAACCGTCAAGGGTCCCTACCGGTCGCAGAATAACAAGTATTGCCCGCCGCTGCGCAGCGAATTGGGCCAGAGCATGGAAGCCGTGATCCATCATTTTAAGCTTTGGACCTACGGCTACGATGCGCCCGATGATGAGATCTATAGCGCGATTGAAAGCCCACGCGGTGAAATCGGCTGCTATATCCATGGGACTGGCGCCAATAAACCGCGCCGCGTTCATTTCAAGACACCGTCATTCATGCACATCAGTGCGCTGCCGGTGGTATCAAGAGGTTATTTGCTGGCGGATATGGTCGCGATTATCGGGAGTGTTGATATCGTGTTGGGCGATTGCGACCGATAACAGTCCAGTCTATGAAAGCCGGCGCCGGGAAGAAACTCGGTGATGGATTGCCGCGCTGGCATAGCGGATCCATCAGTGAAGGAAAGTAATTCATGGCGATCATCGGAAACCCGAAGTACGAAGAGCGTGTCAAGGAACACCTCGCAAAATACGAGACGACGCGCTCGGCGGTGATGCCCTTGCTCTACATTGCGCAAGAGGAATATGGCTGGGTTAATGCCGAGGGCATCAGCGAGGTCGCGCAGATACTGAATCTCGATCCGACCCAGGTCAAGTCGATCGCTGGTTTTTACACGATGTATTCGGAGAAGCCAAAAGGCAAATACTGGCTGCATGTTTGTACCGATCTCCCTTGCGCATTGAACGGGGCGGACGATTTCTACGCATGGTTGAAAGAGGAGTTGGGCGTTGCCGATGGCGAGACGAGCGCGGACGGCATGTTCACCGTCGAGCACGTGATGTGCCTGGCCGCCTGTGATCAAGCGCCGATGCTCCAATGCAATTTCCGCTACATCGAGAACCTGGATCAGGATAAGATGCGGGCGCTCTTGGCCAAGTGGCGCCAGGAGGCGGCTCAATCAGCCAACGGGACTGGCTGAGCCGAGGGCGGAGACGGCGAAAGCGGTCTCGCCGGAATTATCGATTTAAGGGCGATTATGCACATTCTTCTGCGCGGACGCGATATAGCGAATATCAAAGCGTTTGATGTTTATGAAGCGCACGACGGTTTCACAGGACTGAAGAAAGCGCTTGCGATGCAGCCGGCTGAGGTCATTGATATCGTCAAGGCTTCAGGTCTGCGCGGCCGCGGCGGCGCCGGCTTCCCCACTGGCGTCAAGTGGAGCTTCATCCCGCAGCATGAGCCGGTCAAATTCGTGACGGTCAACGCCGATGAAAGCGAGACGGGAACCTTCAAAGATCGCGAGATTATGGAGGAGAATCCCTATCAGCTGATCGAGGGTTCGCTAATTTGCGCCTATGCGATTCAGGCCAAGGCCGTTTATATCTATTTGCGCGGGGAATTTTGGGATATTGGCGATCAGTTGGACGCATGCATTGACGCCCTGCGCGAGAAAGCTTATGTCGGCAGCAACATCATGGACTCCGGATATGACTGCGAGGTCTATACCCATTTGGGCGCCGGCGCTTACATCTGCGGCGAAGAGAGCGCGCTGCTCAATAGCCTGGAAGGCTATCTGGGCCAGCCGCGCGTCCGACCGCCATTTCCAGCGCAGAAGGGTGGCGGTTTATATAAAGAAGCGACCGTCGTCAACAATGTGGAGACCTTGGCGAACGTCCCCTTCATCATGACCGAAGGCGCGGATGCTTTCAAGGCGATTGGAACAGCCCAAAGCAGTGGCAACAAAGTTTATTGCGTCAGCGGCCATGTGAAACGGCCGGGCAATTATGAATTGCCAATGGGCACAAGTTTCCGCGAGCTGCTCTATGAGCATGCCGGTGGACCGCTGCATGAAGATCGCCCCTTTAAGGCGATGCTGCCATCGGGTGGCTCCGGGCCGATTGTGCCATTGACGGACGAAGTGCTTGATACGCCGATGAGCTATGAAGACGCCGAAAGCATCGGCACAATCATCGGCTCGGCTTCCATCATTATAATGGATGAGACCGTGGATATGACCTGGGTTGCTTCGAAAGTGACCAAGTTCTTCAAGCACGAAAGCTGCGGAAAATGCACGCCTTGCCGCGAAGGCACGTATTGGCTGGACAAGGTGATCGATCGGATTCTCGATGGACGCGGCTCGCCCGACGATGTCAAGCGCATCGCTGATGTGGCGGAGAATATGGCGGGAACGACGCTCTGCGCTTTGGGTGATTTCGCCGCCAATCCGATCATTCATACGATCCGTCACTTTCCCGAAGATTTCGCTCAGCATGTCCAGGCTTGACCCGGCGACAGCGACGGTGAGGTATATGACGAATCAGCGAGGTCGCTTGGGGCGTTGGCTGCGGTTGCTTTTTCAGTCGCGGCGGGAGCGGGAGCGCGCGCAACGCCGCCGGCTGCGCGATTTGGACGCGCGGATTACTGAAACGCCGGCGTCCTTCACTCATTTGGCGCTGCGTGGAGAATTGCATCTGGAGCGCGGTGAATGCGAAAGCGCAGCGGCGGACTTTGAGGCGGCGTTGGAATTGATCACAGGGCTGGATGACGCAAGTGGCTGGCGGGTTGTCGAACAGGTCATGCGCGATCGCGCCTTGTATGGCAGCAAAGAGGCGGCGCGCAGATTGCCTGATTCTGGCGGTCAGCGGCGGTTTGCAATACTGGAGGCGTGAATGGCCGACACGGTGAAGATCAACATCGATGGAACCGAATATGAGGTAGCCGCTGGGTCGAACTTGGTCGACGCCGCCAAGTGGCACGCGGGCAACGATATTCCCGTCTTCTGTTATCACCCCAAGATGGAGCCAGTGGGCATGTGCCGCATGTGCCTGGTGGAGTTGGGAACGCCGGCGCGCGACCGAGCGACCGGCGATGTGATGCTCAACGAGGATGGCAGTCCGCAGATCCGTTATTTCCCCAAATTGCAGACGGCTTGCACAACGGTGGTCAGCGATGGCATGCATGTGAAGACCAGCACCCAGCAAGTGATTGACGCGCGCAATGATGTGCTCGAATTCTTGCTGACAAGCCATCCGCTGGATTGCCCGATCTGTGACAAGGGTGGCGAGTGTCCGCTGCAAAACCTGACCATGCGTCACGGCCCGCAGGCATCGCGAATGTATTTTGAAGACAAACAATTATTGGCGAAACATTATCCCTTGGGCGATCTGGTCTTCCTTGACCAGGAACGCTGTATACAATGCGCGCGCTGCGTCCGCTTCCAGGATGAAATCGTTGGCGACGATGTCTTGGCATTTCACGAACGCGGACGCAGGCTGCAGATAATCACCAATTCGGACCCCGGATTCGACACTTATTTCAGCGGGAACACAACCGATATCTGTCCCGTTGGCGCCTTGACCACGGCCGATTTTCGCTTTGGCGCACGCCCTTGGGAGTTGACCGATGTGCCGAGCATCTCCCCTTGGGATGCCGCCGGTGAAAACATCAGCCTGAGCATGCGAATCGACCGGGATTTCGGCGGCAAAGCGCAAATCAAGCGCGTGATGCCGCGGCAGAATGAAGCCGTCAACGAAATCTGGATCAGCGACAAGACACGCTTTGGTCATCATTTCACGCGCAGCGACGATCGCCTGCAAATGCCGCAGATCGGGTCCGGCGGCGCCCTGCGCGATTCTTCATGGGAAGCTGCGCTTTCCGCCATGGCGGAGGCGCTGCGCGCGGCCGGCAGCGATATCGCGGCAATCGCCGGCAGCGGGATGTCGAATGAAGACCTCTGGGAGTTGCGGCGCCTTGTCGAAGGGCTGGGTGGATCGCGCCTGGGGGCCTGGCCGCCCACGCATGGGGGCGCCGACGCCGTCGCCCAATATGGAATTGGCTTGGGCAGCAACCTCGGTCAACTCGGCCGCGGCGACGCCATCCTCGTTATCGCGACCGATCTGGAAGAAGAAGTGCCGATCTGGCGCCTGCGGCTCAAGGAGGCCCAGGACCGCGGCGCATACCTGGTTGTCGCCAACTCCCGCCACAGTCGCATGGAAGACTTCGCCTTGCAAGGCGCGCGCAATGACAAGGTGGTCGAAGGGGATGCCATACGCTACGGCGCCGGTGAAGCGGTCGCCGTGATGCGCGATCTCATGACGAGACACCGGGCAATTGCCGAGCGATTGGCCGAGGCCGAGAATCTGGTCATCGTGGCTGGCGCCGAAGGCTTGACCCTGTCGGGCAGCAAGGCCCTGGCGCAAGCGGCAGCGAACTTTCTGATTGAGAGCGATCACATGGGGCGGCGCAACAATGGTCTCCTTTCGCCTTTGCCCGGGCCCAACGGCATGGGTTTGCACTATCTGGGTTTCACGCCGGAAGCGAGCGCAGACATCATGGCGGATCCACCCCGCGCCCTGATTGTGGCTCAGGCGGAATTGCTGGATGATGATCCGACCGCGCGCGACTGGTTGGAAAAGGTCGAAACCGTCATCTACGCCAACTTCTTCGATGATGGCATCTCCGAATGCGCCGATTTTGTCCTGCCCATTCAAAGTTTTGCCGAACGCGATGGCAGCTTCGTCAATGGCGAGCGGCGTGTGCAGCGCTTCTATCTGGCGCAGGGACCGGTCGGGCAGTCTTTGCCCGCCTGGAAGCTCTTCGGCAGCATCCGTCAGTCTTTGGGCATGAGCCATCTCAAGCCGTCGGCGGCCGCTGTCATGCTTGAGCTGAGCAGAAGCATTGATGCCTTTGAGAATGTGAGTTACAAAGCGCTGGCGCAGGTGAAGCGTCAATTCCCCGATGTCGGCGGTCGCGATCTATATTATGGCGGCGCCGCTTATAACAACACCGGCGGCCTGGGGATGCAGATAGCGTCGCGAGCCGATAAGAACCGCCGGCTGAAGCCCCGCCGCTTGCCCGAATATGCCGATGTCTCCGCCGGAGACGATGACCTGTTGATTGTGCCCGTTACCCGGCTTTACAATCGGCAGCGCAATTTCCGTCCGTCGCTGTTGATGGAGGCGCGTGTGCCCGCGCCTTATGCGATTATCCACGACGAAGACGCGGCGCTGCTGGGCATCGGCCCGGGCGATCTTATCAAGATTCAAGCTGGTGAAGCGACGGTTCGGGCGCGGGCGACGCTCGGCGGCGACATCGCAAAGGGTATAGTGGCGCTGCCGCGACACATAGCGGATGAAGCGATACCCTTGACGCCCACTCCGGGCAAAATAAGCCGCGTGGCGGAAGCGGTCGCCGCGGGCGACTGACGGTAGAGGAAGCTGGATATGAGCCGTAACCTCAAGATTGGCATTGCCCTGGGCGTCATTGCATTCATCGTCGTCACTGTGGTGGCTGTGGCATTGATTATTGCCAATCTCGGCGCGATAGCCGCCTGGATCGGCTTCGACGCCGCGGGGAACCTGAATGGGCGCGAAGGCGCAATTGGCATGCTGCTCAATCCGGAAGCGCGCGTTCAGAATGTGATTCAATGCGAGGACGACGCCGGATGCTCCGCGCTTTGGCCGATTGTTTTTGCCGCGGGCTTCGCCTTTGTCATCGTCACCGGCTTTGCCTATACCACGTTGCTGGAGCGCCGCCTGCTGGCTTTCTTGCAGCATCGCGTGGGGCCGAACCGCGTTGGTCCGCTGGGGTTCATGCAGCCGGCCGCCGATGGCGTCAAGCTGGTATTCAAAGAAGACCTTCTACCGGCGGGCGCTGACAAGTGGGTATTCCGCCTGGCGCCGATGATCAAAGTCATTCCGATTTTGATGATTGCCGCCGTGATCCCGATGGGCCCGGATATCGTTTTGCCCTGGTTCGCGCCTTCGCTCGGCGATGTCTGGTTCCAGGTGCCCCAAGGCTTGGTTGATTCCAATGTCGGTATCCTTTGGGTGATTGCCATAACCAGCATCGCGACCTACGGCGTCGTGCTGGCGGGTTGGTCAAGCGACAACAAATACGCCATGTTGGGCGCCTTGCGCGCCTCGGCGCAGATGATCAGTTATGAGTTGAGTTTTGCCTTGACCCTGGCCGTGCCGGTGATGATTGTCGGCAGCATGGCGATTGGCGATATCATTGACGCGCAGCGAAATATCTGGGATTGGCTTGTATTTCAAAATCCGCTGGCGGCGGCCGTGCTCATCCTGGCGCTGCTGGCCGAAACGAACCGCGCTCCCTTCGATTTGACCGAGGCCGAGCAGGAATTGACGCAAGGTTATATGACCGAATACAGCGGTATGAAGTTCGCCCTCTTTATGATGGCGGAATACCTGGGCATGATCGCCGTGAGCCTGGTGGCGATCGCGGTATTCTTCGGCGGCTATCATCTCTGGCCCATGGACGGCCTGCCGCTGCTGGCGCCGGTCATTTTCATTTTGAAAGTAGTCCTGATGCTTTGCGGCATGATCTGGATTCGCGCCACGCTCCCGCGCATTCGCTATGACCGGCTGATGCAATTCGGATGGAAAGTGATGATACCGCTGGGATTGCTGGCGGTCGCCTGGACGGCGGTATCGATTGTAGTTGGCGATGCCCTGGGCGGCAGCGCCTATCCCTTTATTTCCGGCGTCGTCTTCATCATTGCGCTTCTCCTTGGCGCGATTGCGCTGCGGCGCTTGAGCCGGGAACAAGACAGTGAAGAGGCGATACCGCTTGAGGACGATCCGGCCTACACAGGCGAGCGCCGAGGTTTGGGCTGGGCGCTGGTTCACTTGGTGGGCATGTTGATCGCAATACCAATGGCGCAGATTCGCTTCCAGGTCCGCGCGCTCGAGGGCATGGCGCGCTTGGGGCGGACGCCGGACGAAGACCGAAGGCTCGAGAGCGGCGAGACCGCGATCGAAACCGCGGGCGATTAATGTTGAGTCCGCAGGCTGGACGCATAGAGAAAACAATTTCTGGTCGACGAGAAGTAGAGGTGGGGCGCAATGCATGTTGTTAAGGGCTTTGCCACAACCTTGAAACACCTGATGGATGATGCCGTGACGGTGCAGTATCCCGAACAGGTGCAAAAATTCCACGACCGTTACAAGGGGCGGCATCATCTGCGCCGCTATGAGAACGGCTTGGAAAAATGCATCGGCTGTTCCTTGTGCGCGGCGGCCTGCCCGGCCGATGCCATTTGGGTTGAGGCGGCGGAAAACACCGATGACGAGCGCTACAGCCCCGGCGAGCGTTACGCCAAAACCTATGAGATCAATATGCTGCGCTGCATTTTCTGTGGCTATTGCGAAGACGCCTGCCCGACCGAAGCCATTCAACTCGGCCATGAGCATCAGATGTCTTTCACCGATCGGCGTGACGCGATCTATACCAAAGAGATGCTGATCGACGCCCCGATCCTGGGCGCGTCGGAAACGCCGCAGCAAGTTGAAGCGGGCGCATTCGATCGCTCCATACCCGATATGGAAGACCCGGACTAACCGGGTACGAATGCCGTCATGAACCAAGCCGGAACGCAACTGGAATGCAAATTGAAGGGCGACCGGGTTTGTACTAAAATGCGCAATCGCGTCCGTGGTGGGAATTAGCTCGTATGGAATGGTTGTTTCTGATAGTGAGCATCGTGGCGGTCGTAGCGGCCGGCATGATGCTGACACGGCAAAACGCGGTGCACAGCGCCCTCTTCCTTATCGTCAATTTTGCTTGCGTCGCCTTCTTGTATTTGATGCTGGACGCGCCCTTCCTGGCGATGGTGCAGGTGACCGTGTACACCGGCGCGATCATGGTGCTCTTCCTGTTTGTTATCATGTTGCTCGGCGCGGAAACGACCAGCGACACCTCGAGCAATATGCGTTGGCTGAGCTTTGCCGGCACGGCCGTCGCTATCATTTTGCTTTTGATTTTTGCTTTCCCGATCGCATCGAATATGTTTGGCGACGATGCCGCGGCCCAACCGGAAGCGCCGGCGCAAATTCGCGTCATTAACGCTATCCCGGGTGGCGAGACGGAAGAATTCACCGTGATGGAAATGGGCTTCGCCATGCCGCTGGCCGGCAACATCAGCGGCAACGTCCTGCTTGATGCCCTGGATGAAGGGGCGCAGGACTTGCGCTTCGACGCCGTGACCTATGGGGCGACCGACATGTCGCAGCCCTACACGAGCTTGGCCGCCGGCGAATACGCCGCGATTGCCGGCGTCAGCGACGGCGTCTATGCTTCCGGTCCGGTCTATAGCCAGCCGCTTGCACTTGCGCCCGGGTCAGCCCATACGGTCTTCTTCTTTGAAAACGCCGAGGGCTTGCTTGAAGTCGCGCAGCGCGAAGACAATCTCAGCGCGCCGAGCGTGGGAAAGATGCGCTTCACCCTGTTTAACGCCGTGCCGGACAAGCAGGTGACTCTTGTGGATATTGGGCAGTATTCGGCGCGGGGAACGCTCTGCGATGACAGCGCCTGCAACAGCCTGATTCCACACCGAACGCTTATTGACGAATTGCCCGTCGGCGAACAGGCGAGCCTTGAATTGGACGAAGGCGTTTACAATCTGGCTATTGCCGATCAAGAGCAGAACGTGCTACGAACGCTGGGGAGTTACGATGCCGAGCGCGGGGTCATCGAAACGCGCATTCTCACGCGGGAGCCGGGAATACCGGGCAGCCTGCCCCGTTACCGCGCCGCGGTTTCCGACGCCGTTGCTGTGCCGGCATTCGGCAGTCCCGAGTCCCTTGGGCAAGTTCTCTTCATTGAATATGTACTGCCGGTGATGCTGGTCGGCGTCCTGCTGTTGGTCGCGCTGATAGGCGTGATCGTGCTCGCGCGTCCCGATGCGCTGGCGCAGGCGGAACGCCGCCGTGTCAATCGGCGCCGCCGTGTCAACCGACCATTGGTCAGCGTGATCTCTCAGCAGACCGGTTCCGATGTCATGCAGGGCGAGTACCTGGCGAAGTTGACCGGAGGGCCAGATGACTCAAGCGCCGAATGAAAGCGGGAGCAAGAACAGGCCATGAACGCAATCGGCACTGAGCCCTACATCATCCTGAGCATGGTGCTGTTCCTGATGGGCGCGCTGGGCGTCCTCATGCGGCGCAACGCGATCTTGCTCTTCATGTCGGTTGAACTCATGCTGAATTCGGCCAACCTGGCGCTGGTTGCCTTTGCGCGGGAGTGGGGGCAGGTCAACGGCCACGTATTTGTTTTCTTTGTGATGACGGTAGCGGCGGCGGAAGTGGCGATTGGACTGGCGCTTATCGTCAACATATTCCGCGAACGCCGCAGCATCAATATAGATGATCTGCGGCAGATGCAGGGTTGACCTGGGGCTGTCGGACGAGGCGCATAAGGTATGGAAAATCTGCCACTCTTGGTACCCCTGGTGATATTCGCGCCCGCGCTCGGCGCAATTATCAACTTCTTCTTCGGCGCGCGCCTGGAGGAAAAGTGGTCGGGATATGTCGGCTGCTTCGCCTCGATCTTTGCTTTTTTCATATCGCTGCTGCTGCTGACGTATGTGACCGGCACAAACGGCGCGGCGGCGGTGGTGAATCCGCCCTTCTTTGACGGCTGGCTGCGAATCGACTCGATCGGGCTGGAAATCAGCTGGGGGATGCGGGTTGATTCGCTCAGTGTGACCATGATGCTGGTGGTGACCGGCGTCGGCTCGCTGATACACCTCTACGCCCGCGGCTACATGCACGGCGACAAGTGGTACCCGCGCTTCTTCGCCTATCTCAATATGTTTCTGGCTTTTATGCTCATCCTGGTTACGGCGAACAACTTCCTGATGCTTTTTGTCGGCTGGGAAGGCGTGGGTCTCTGCTCATTCCTGCTGATCGGCTTCTGGTGGGACAAAAAAGCGCCCGAGGGCTGGAAGAACAGCAACGCGGCGCGCAAAGCCTTCATCGTGAATCGCGTCGGTGATTTCGGCCTGCTGATGGCGATGTTTCTCATATTCTGGACATTTGGCACGCTGGATTTCTACAAAGCGGGCGAATTGCCCAACACTGAAGCGAAATACCTGGTCCATTGGCGCGAGCATAATGGCCTGCTTCCACACGCGGAAGAGGATGCCGACGCCGGCGATGACCATGGCAAAGCCTACAAATGCGTTCCGGCCGCCGCGAGCGCTGAGCATGCCGATGACGGCCATGGCGATGCCAGCGACCACAGCAAATCCAATCCCCTGGCATCGGACCTCCGCGCGATTTATTGTGACAACCAACACTTTGAAACGGATCTGCTGGGCGTCTTCGGGCAGACGGGCGAGCGCTTTGGTCAAGGCGAAACGGTCGATTTCGGCGGCTTCCAGATGGCCTTTGACGATGTCATATTCTTGATCGCCTTGTTCATGCTGCTGGGTGTGACCGGCAAATCGGCGCAGATACCGCTCTTCGTCTGGCTGCCGGACGCGATGGCGGGCCCTACACCGGTCAGCGCTCTGATTCACGCGGCGACGATGGTGACGGCCGGCGTCTATTTGATGGTGCGCGCCAACGTATTTTTGTGGGAACTCAATCACGCCGGTTATGTGCTCGGTTTGATCATAACGCTGGTGGGCGCTGGCACGGCGATTGTTGCCGGCTACATCGCCCTGGGTCAGTGGGATATCAAACGCGTTCTGGCTTATTCGACCATTTCGCAGCTCGGTTTTATGGTGGCGGCCGTTGGCATCGGCGCATACGTCGCGGCGATGTTCCATTTGGTTACGCATGCCGTCTTCAAGGCGCTGCTCTTCCTCGGTAGCGGCTCGGTGATCCACGGTGTCGAACACGGGCATCATCACGCGCATGAGCATGGACACGGGGATCCGGAACACCACGACGATGATGACTTCGATCCCCAGGACATGCGGAATATGGGCGGCTTGCGCCGGCGCATGCCCATTACCTACATCACATATCTTGTCGGGACATTGGGCCTGGCCGGCATTTTCCCCTTCGCCGGTTTCTGGTCCAAGGACGAGATCCTGGCCGATGCCTGGTTCGAAGGCTTCGAACTGAACGTCACCAGCGGCTTCATCGCGTTTGGCGTACTGCTGATCGCGGCCGCCTTCACCGCCTTCTACATGTGGCGGCAGGTTGTGTTGGTCTTCTTTGACGAGCCGCGCAGCGAGGCGGCCGAACAAGCGCCGGAAAGCGGCGGCGCGATGCTGTTGCCGCTGATCGTCCTCGCGCTATTTACCTGCGTGATCGGGCTGATCAACGTACCCAAGGCGACACCCATATTTGATGGCATTTACCATCCTTACGAATTCAAACACTTTCTGGAACACAGCCTGGTCAGCGTGTCCCGCGGGCATACGCTGGACTTCAATCTGCTGATTGCGGGCCTTGCGCTGGCTTTGGGCATTGCATCAATCTTGGTCGCCAATCGGGTCTACAAGGGCAAAGGCCTGGCCGCGGACAATCGCGATCAGTTAGAGACCGGCGGCGCCTCCCGTCCTTTATTTGCGCTGGCGAACGCGCGTCTATACTGGGACGAGGTCTACACCAGTCTAATTGAGCAGCCTTTCAACCGTTTGGCGCGCTTCCTGGCCGACCGCGTCGATTGGGATTTCCTGCACAACTATCTGCATGACAGCATTATCAAACGCGGCTTCGACAGCATCGGCGAGTTGCTCAGCCGGCCCTTCGACCTGGGCATCGTCGATGGCGCGGTCAATGGCGTCGGCTGGTTCGTGCAGCGGGCCGCCGAATGGATGCGCCAGTCGCAAACCGGTTATGTGCGCCTGTACGCTGTCGTCTTGTTCATCGGCGTGGTCGCCGTCATCGTGATCATGATCCTGCCCTTTATGCAAGCGCTGCTGCAAACTGGCGCTTAAGGAGAACGCAGTCCTATGGATGTAACCGGACTCTCGCTTACGACAATCACATTATTCCTGCCGATGGTCGGCTTGTTCATTCTGCTGTTTATGAATGGCGAGACACAGAAGTCGAACCTGAAGTGGGTGGCCTTCGCCACAAGCGTGGTTACATTCATTGCCTCGGTGCTGATGTGGATTAATTTTGATCCGAGTGTGGCTGAATTGCAGATGGTGCAGCGCAACACCTGGGCCGAGGTCACACTGGGCGAGTCCGTGATTAATGTCAGTTACTTCGTGGGCGTGGACGGCATCAGCATGCTGCTTGTGCTGCTGACCACCTTCATCATGCCGATTTCGATTCTCTGCTCATTTGGCAGCCATATCTTTGAAGAGCGCGGACGCGAAAAGCTCTACTACATCTTTTTGCTGCTGCTCGAGTGGTCGATGATCGGCGTCTTCGTTGTGCACGATCTCATCATCTTCTACGTCTTTTGGGAAGTGACGCTTGTGCCGATGTATTTCCTGATCGGTATATGGGGCTCGGAAGAGCGCATTTACGCCGCCGTGAAATTCTTCCTTTACACCATGGCCGGCTCAATCTTGATGCTGATCGCCATCCTGTACGTAGGCAATCGCGCCGGGACCTTCAGCACCTACAGCGCCGGCGGCGATATTGGCGTAATTGAACGGGTGCATAGTTTCGAAGGCGACGGCACGTATTGGGACGGGGTTGGTCCGGAAGGGGAAAACGAAGATTCGGGCTTCTTGTTCAATTCCGTGGAGAGTTGGCTCTTCCTCGGTTTCCTGGTGGCTTTCGCCATCAAGGTGCCGATATTCCCCTTCCACAGTTGGCTGCCGGACGCGCATGTGCAGGCGCCCACCGCTGGCTCGGTGATCCTGGCGGGTGTCTTGCTGAAAATGGGCACTTACGGCATTGTGCGCTTCAATTTGAATCTGTTTCCCGAGGCGACGGTGGCTTGGGCGCCGACGATCGCCTTCCTCGGCGTCGTCGGCATCATTTACGGCGCCTGGGTCAGTTATGCGCAGGACAATGTCAAAAAACTTGTCGCTTATTCCTCCGTCAGTCACCTGGGCTTTGTCGTGCTGGGAATCTTCGCGCTGAATGCGCAGGGCCTGCAAGGCGCCACCCTGCAGATGGTCAATCATGGCATCAGCACCGGCGGCCTCTTCTTGATCGTCGGCATGCTCTACGAACGCTGGCACACCAAAGAGATGTCGGATTACGGCGGCATCTGGAAGGCAATGCCGCTCTTCGGCGCCATCAGCCTGGTCATTTCGCTGAGCAGCATGGGCCTGCCTGGTTTGAACGGTTTCATCGGCGAATTCACGATTCTGCTGGGCTCGCTGGGCAGCAATTATCTCAGTTTCGCTTTTACGCTCTTCGGCACATTGGGCGTGATCCTGGCGGCCGTTTATCTGCTGAAGATGTACCAGCATGTTTTCATGGGCGAATTGAAGAAGCCGCTGGCGGATGAAGAAGGCTACAAATTGACTTGGTATGAAAAGGCGGCATTTATACCGATCATTATCATGTGCTTCTGGATCGGTTTGCAGCCTATTGTCTTCTTCAACTTGCTGGATGTCTCGGTGGATAACATCGCCGCGCTGTTCCTTCGCTAGGAGTAGTCAATGTTTGAGTCTCCCACGATCGGTCAATTCCTCGCGGAATCCAACCTGGTAGCGACCCTGCCTGGCACGTTGCTGGTGGCTTGGACACTGCTCCTGGTTCTGGTGGATTTGTTCGCAGGGGTCGAGCGCAAGCACTGGACGCCGATATTGACCTGCGCTGGATTGGGACTGAGCTTTGCCGCGAACATCTTTGTCTATTCGCCGGCGGAGGGCCAGCAGATCGCGCTCTACGGCATGTTCATCGCCGACGCCTTCACCGGCTTCCTGAATGTCGTCATCCTGGTTGCGACCCTCATCGCGGTATTGATGAGTTGGGATTATCTCAACCGCGCCGATATTCACCGCGGCGAATTTTACATCCTGGCGCTGCTTTCGTCGGCCGGCGCCATGTTCATGGTCGGGGCGAATGACCTCATCACGGTATTTGTCTCGCTCGAATTGCTCAGCATTCCGCTCTATATTCTTGCGGCCTTTCGCTCCATCAAGAATGACGGCAGTGACCTGTCCTTGAAGTCGGAAGAAAGCGGGATGAAGTATTTCATCCTCGGCGCCTTTTCCAGCGCCTTTTTGGTCTTCGGCGCGGCCCTGGTCTATGGCGCCACCGGCGCTACCTCTATTCCGCAGATATTCGCCAGTGCCGGCGCCATCGCAGGGTCCACGTCAACGGCGACCTTTTATCTGCTGGTGGGCGCGGCGCTGCTTCTGGTCGGGCTCGGTTTCAAGGTGGCGGTTGTCCCCTTCCACATGTGGACGCCCGATGTATATGAAGGGGCGCCGACCCCGGTTACCGCCTTCATGAGCGTTACAGCGAAGGTCGGTGGTTTCGCCGCTCTGCTGCGCGTATTCGTGACCGGCCTCTCCGTGCTGGTTCTCAGCGAAGGCGACGCCGCCGCCTGGCAGGCGACCGCAACCTTGATCGCCATTCTCACCCTGATCCTCGGAAACTTCGTGGCGATTTCCCAGCGCAACCTCAAGCGCATGCTGGCTTATTCGTCAATCGCCCACGCCGGCTACATTATGGTTGCCGTCGCGGCCGCCGGCAGCGCCGATGTCATGGATGCGGCGACGCAAGGCGCGCTTGTTTACATGATGGCATACATGTTCACCAATTTGGGCGCCTTTGCAGTCGTCATGGCGATCGAAAAAGAAGATGGCAGCGGCGGAAATATTGAGGACATCACCGGGCTGGCGCGCTCGCGCCCGCTCATGGCGATGGCGATGACGATCTTTATGCTCAGCCTGACCGGCGTTCCGCTCACCGCCGGCTTTGTGGGCAAGCTCATGGTCTTTTCCGCGGCTTTGCAAGCCGGGCTCTTCGGCCTCGCTGTTATCGGTGTGCTCACAAGCGTCGTAAGCGCCTTCTACTACATCCGTGTGGTTGTCAACATGTACCTGCGCGACGGCAGGGGCAGCTTAGAGCCTGCGCTGGATACACAATATGTGCGCTGGGCGATAAACATTGCGCTGGCGGGCACGATGATCTTCGGCATCTTTTATCCCCTGGCGACCAACCTGGTCAGCATGGTTAGCATCGCCTAAACAGGCGGTCTGGTCAGGAACACAGAATGAATGCGCGTGACCCGCAACGCGCTTGGCTCGCGTATTTGTGGCATGACGCGCTCGGTGTGGCGATCTGGCAGAGGGTGATCTGAGCCGATGACAAGAAGAGAGCGCCAAGGATATCTCTGGATTTTGCTGGCGGCGGCTGGCTTCTCGCTGATGCCGACGATGGTGAAATCGGTATATCTGCAATCGTCTCTCCAAGCGATGGACATTGCCATTTGGCGCTTCGTCCTTGCGGCGCCGGTCATGTGGGGCCTGGTGTGGCTAGCGCGGAGGGGGACAAGCGCCGACAAGACGAGCGATGTCCCGGCGCGGCGCCTGCTGCTCGTCGGACTGGTCATTTCGGCGGCCGTGTTGACGGCGTTCTTCGCTCTGGAGCGTCTGCCGGCGAGCACTTACATTGCGCTCTTCTTCTCATATCCGGCGATGGTGGTCCTTTTGTCGTCGCTCTTTGGCGAGAGAATCCCGCCGGCAGCCTGGCTGGCGCTGGCCTTGGCGCTCACCGGCATCGCGCTGACCGTGCCCGATTTCAATGCGGGTGGCGGCGCGGACCTGGTTGGCGTCGCGCTGGCCCTTGTCAATGCGGCGATCGTCGCCGTCTATTATCTGCTTACCAAACGCGCGATGCATGGCGTGGCCGATGTTTCGGGCGCGAGCGCCTGGATGATGCTGGGTTCGCTGGCGGTCTTTCTGCTATTGATCCCGCTGCGCGGTTTGATGATGCCGCCGAATCCCGTGACGCTGCTCTTGCTCACAGGCATCGCCATTCTTGGTACCGTGCTGCCGGTGTTTGCTGTAAACCTTGCGATTCAGCGTATCGGCGCGGCGCAGAGCTCACTGGTCAGCACCGTGGAACCGATCATGTCCATGATAGTGTCCATGCTCATTCTGGGCGAGGTGATACTTGCGGTACAATGGTTGGGCGCGGCCTTGATTGTCTGCAGCGTTCTCATTTTGCAATTGCGCCCGCGCAATCGGATCGACATGAGTATCGTTCACGAAGCGGGATGAAGCGGGAAAATGCCTAACACCGACAAATTGCCGCATGAAATGCTCCAAAATCTGGAGCGCAACCGCGACGGCCGCTTGTCGACGCGGCAACGGATGGAGTTAATCACCGAACCCCTGACGACGCTGCTTCTGCTGGCGGCGCCCTTGATTTTGCTGGCGGGCCGCTATGGTCCGGCCGGGCGCATAATCGTAATCGCCTTGATCGCCGGCTTCTTCTTGACAATGGCGCTGCGCGCCTGGAGATTTGCCCGGGTCAAACTGCGTTATCGCGTGCTTTATGCCGAAGGGCTGCCCGCACGTTGGATGTTCTGGCGCAAAACCAAGCTGGCGCGCAAATCCGGCGATCCAGTCCGCTTCAATCACAGACTTTCCGGCAAGTTAAAGATCAAGCCGGATCAAGCCCTGCATGTCTATTATCTCGAAGCGGCGGACCGGCGCATACTTCTCAGCATGGTCCCGAAGAAACATCCCCAGTCGGATGCCGCTGAACCGAGCGAATACTTCGAACGCGCCGGCGGGATTCTCTACGCGGATTGAGGCGCTTCTCATTCAAGCGCCCAGTCAGCCCACTAATTGAGGAAGCGCAAATGCGCGCGATGGGTATGCGCGAGGTACAGGCGGCGCTGGATGCCTTGCGCCTCGAAATCGAGGTCACAGAATTTGAGACGTCCACCGCGACATCCGCTCAGGCGGCCGACAGCGTCGGCTGTCAGCTGGGGCAGATTGTGAAGAACCTGGGCTTCATGATCGACAAGCGGTCGCCTGTCCTCATCCTGACCAGTGGCGATCAATCGATTGACGAACGCAAGTTGGCGGCGCTTTTCGGTGTTGGGCGCAAGAAAGTGCGCATGATGAATGCCGAGCAATGCCTCGCACTGCTGGGGTACGCGCCGGGCGCGGTCCCACCGATCGGCTGCCGCAGCAGCGGGATTCCTGTGTACCTGGATGCGACGCTCAAGCGCTTCGAAACGGTCTATGCTTCCGGTGGCGCCGCAAACGCCATCTTTCCCATCAGTCCTAGCGCTCTGCAGGAAGCGACGCGCGGCAGCTTCGAGGATGTCACCCGCGATTAAAGGGCGCGCGGGCTGTTAGGCCGACAGTGAGTTTGCCGCCTTCAAATCACCGCGCCGACCAACCGGACCTTTTCCTCCAGCTGTTGCAAGACATCAAGCAGCCGCGCTTGCCAGCTATCGGATGCCGCCGATATACGTATTTCCGTCCGTGTGACTTCAACATCGCGGCCCAAGGTGAGCGCCAGCAGTTCGCGTTTGACCGTGGCCAGGTAGGGCAGCTTGATCAGCAACTGCTGGCGCGGCATCAGCACATGCGTGGCGCGCAGTTGCAGCGCCATGACCTTTACGCGGATCTGATACAGCAGTCCTTCCACCGCGGTCGGCAGCGCGCCAAAGCGATCCTTCAATTCCTGCTGCATGGCATCCGCCTCTTCCAGAGTCTGGATGGCGCCGATACGCCGGTAAAGCTGCAGGCGCAGCGCCATCTCCGGGATCCAATCCGTCGGCAGGTAAGCCGGCAGAGGCAGATCGATGATGATGCGTTCGCGCGACGACGCCGGGGCCTGCGCCGGGTCGGCTTCGCCCCTTTGGTCTTTCACCGCCTGCTGCAGCATCTCCGTATACAGATGCAATCCGACGCTGGCAATATGGCCCGATTGGCGCGTACTCAAGATGTCGCCGCTGCCGCGCAGCTCCAGATCGCGAATGGCAATCTGAAAACCGGCGCCTAATTGGGAATTCTCCGCCAGCGTTTCCAATCGAGTGCGCGCCTCTTCGCTGAGTGACCTTCCGCCGTGAAAGAAGTAGGCATAAGCCTGATGCGCCGAGCGCCCGACCCGACCGCGCAATTGATAAAGCTGCGCGACGCCAAACTGATCGGCGCGATCGACGATCAAGGTGTTGACGCGGGGCATATCGATGCCGTTTTCGATGATCGAGGTCGAAATCAAGAGGTCGTATTCGCCGCGCGTAAATTCCGACATGACCTTTTCCAGCGCGCGCGTCGGCATTTGCCCGTGCGCTACAGCGAGCGAAGCTTCGGGCACGATGCGCTCGATTCGATTGCGGATGCTGTGAATCGACTTGACGCGATTGTGCACAACAAAAACCTGACCGCCGCGTTCCAGTTCGCGCATGATCGCCAGGCGGCTCAAGCGGTCATCCCAGGACCCGACATGAGTGATGATTGGCATGCGCTCTTCCGGCGGTGTCTGAATCATGCTGATATCGCGGACGCCGCTCAGGCTCAGATACAAGGTGCGCGGGATCGGTGTGGCGGTTAGCGTCAGTATGTCAATGCGGGAGCGCAGGCGCTTGAAGTGTTCCTTGTGCTTGACGCCAAAGCGCTGTTCCTCGTCGATGATCATCAAGCCGAGGTTCTTGAAGCGAATGTCCCCGGATAGCAGACGATGCGTGCCGATGACGATGTCGACCTCGCCATCCGCGAGGCGCGCGACAATCTCGGCCAACTGCGCTTTGGTTCGGAAGCGCGAAAGCATTTCGATGACAACCGGAAAGGCGGTGAGGCGCGAAATGAAATTGTCGTAGTGCTGCTGGGCCAAGACCGTGGTCGGCACGAGTACGGCCACCTGCGCGCCATCCTGCACCGCCTTGAAAGCGGCGCGCAGCGCAACCTCGGTCTTGCCAAAGCCGACATCGCCGCAGATCAAACGGTCCATCGGCTTGCTCTCGCCCATGTCTTCCTTCACTTCCTGGATCACGCGCAACTGGTCGTCGGTCTCGATGAAGGGAAAGGCGGCTTCCATTTCGTGCTGCCAGGCGCTGTCCGGGCTGAAGGCGAATCCGGTGGCTCGCGCGCGCCGGCTATAAATCTCCAGTAATTCCTTCGCTTCTTCTTCGGCGTTGCGCCGCGCCTTGTCCCGCGCTTTGATCCATTGATCGGGTTTGCCCAGTTGATTGAGCTTGGGCGGGGTCTCCTCAGCGCCGACATAACGCGACAGGCGATCGGCCTGATGGATAGGCACATAAATCGTATCCGATCCGTGATACTCTACGAGCAGGTATTCGCGTTCTGTGGCATTGACCCGGCGATGGCGCAGGCCGGCGAATTTGCCGATGCCAAAATCAACGTGCACCACATACGCGCCATCGTCCCAGTCCGTATAGGCTGTTTCCGGCGTCTTGGCGGCCCGGCGGCCGCTGGCTTCGCGCCGCCGCCTCGGCTCTGGCCGCGACCAGCCGAAGATTTCCGCGTCTGTGACGAAGTGGAGCTTGCTATCCGCTCCCTCGAAGGACCAGCCTTCCGCGGCCGTCGCGCGCACGAAGCGCAGCGTGCCGGCGGGCGGCGCTTCTTCGATAGAGTCGACGGTTGGGATGAGAGCGGATGTGTCTTGCTCGTACCACAGGTTTTCCAAGCGCTCGACCTGTTCCGTGATGACCACGACGCGGTCGCCTAGATTACGCGCCTGGCGCACCCGGTTGAGCATCGGCCGCAGTTGCCCGCCGAAGCGCTCGCCCGGGCCAAAGATTTGCGGCGCTGCGCCGCCCGCCAGGGCCGACATGTCCAGGCGAGAGAATCTTGCCAGATCGCGCGAGAGCGCCTTCCAGGCGCGATATGGACAGGGATAATCGTCAGTAATCTGGAAGCGGGACAGCGCATCGCCGCGGTTGTCTTCCGCTTTCCCGGCGATATCCGCCGCCGTGTCCTCGAGTAGCGGCGAGTCTTCCAGCAGGATGAGACTTTCGGCCGGCGCATAATCCAGCAGGCTGGCGGGCTGGGCATAGACAAATGGCAGATAATGTTCCAGACAAGCGAAGGCGCTGCCTTGTGTCAAGGATTCCGCATCGGCGCGGATGCTGGAATAGTCGGCGGCGTCCAACCCGAGGGCGTCCAGCCACTGTTGCAGCTGTTCGCCGACCGGGGGTGTGAGCCCGGGCAGGGCTTCCCGCGCCGGGACGATTCGCGCCGATTCGACTCGGGCGACGCTGCGCTGGTCGCCGGGGTCAAAGCGGCGCAGGCTGTCGATTTCGTCATCAAAGAATTCGATCCGCAGCGGATATTCGCACCCCAGGGGGAAAATATCGAGTATGCCGCCGCGGCGGCTGAAACTGCCGCTTTCGATGACGACCGTCGCTGGCTCGTAGCCCATGCCAATCCAGCGCAGAATCAAGTTTTCCATCTGATAGCGATCGCCAAGGCGCAGCTCCAGCGTGGACTCGCGGAAGCGGCGCGGCGGCAACGTAGCTTGCATCAGGGCGCGCACCGATGCGACTACGAATGGCTGCGGCCCGTCGCCGGTATGCGCCAGGGCTTCCAAAGTCGCGATGCGGCTGCGAATCACTTCTGCATCCCAGGGCGCGCGGTCATAGAAGACCGCCGACGGTTCAGCGAAGCGATGAAGCCGCGCCGGATCGTCAAGCCAGATCGGCAACTGTTCGCTGACGTTGTAGGCGCGGCGCAGGGCCGAGGTCAAGTATATGATCGGCCCCTTCCAGTCCCGCGCGAGCGCCGCCGCCAGGAAGGGGCGAGCGGCGCGCACGACGTTGGATTCCGCCTTGGCATTATCCGCAGCGACATCGCGCAGCAGCCGCTTATAGCTGTCGCTGGCGCGCAAAACATCCAGCAATCCGGTGAGATTTACGGGCATCGCTGCCTTTTAGGACTGGTTGAATCGCGACGCGCCAGTATAGCAGAGCGGGCTGCGCGCGGCTAGACGCCGGCTGGAAGGTACTGTATCAAAGTCGGTTGAATTTCTTCAAATACCGACGATTTGGTAGGGGCGACTCGGTGAGTCGCCCAATTTCGATCCTGTTTTATCCATCGGGCGATCCACCGGATCGCCCCTACCAGACTATTTCAACCGAAATAGATACACTACCGCTGGAATGCGCGCCGGCGCCGGGATCCACCACTGGCGATTATGCTGAAGAAGCTGAAACCTATCAGTTTCTTTGGGATTACCTGATTCCGGCGATTGCTGATCCCTAGTCGATCAGAGCCTGATAGGTCAAGGCGCGAAAGTCCTGCTGGAAGGGCAGCATGTTGTCCATCAGTTGGGTCATGATGATGCCCACCAACTGTTCTTGCGGGTCAACCCAGAAATTGGTGGCGGCCGCGCCGCTCCAGCCATAATTCCCGAGCGAATTGGTGACGCCGGTCTGCGCCGGATCAATGACGACATCGAAGCCCAAACCAAAGCCTCTGCCGGGGATGACATTGAGTCCAATCGCTAGCGGGAGCAAATCCGGCTTGATGTGGTTAATCGTCATGAATTCCAGGGTCTTGCGACCGATAATGCGCGCATCGCCCAGCTCGCCATCATTCAGCAGCATATTGGCAAATTGCCAATAATCCGTGATGGTCGAGACCAAACCGCCGCCGCCCGATGGCGCGCTCGCCGGTTGACTGTAATCGCGCCATGGGATGTGAGGCGCGCCCTCGTATGGATGGAATGAGCGATCTTGAATATTGTGTTGATAAAGTTTGGCGAATCGGTCAAGTTTGTCCGCCGGGACCTGAAAGGCCGTATCCACCATGCCCAGCGGCCGGAAGATATATTCCTCCAGATAATCCTCGAATGGCATGTCGGCAAGCGCTTGAACCAGGTAACCGCAGACATCGGTGGCGATGCTGTAATACCAGGCCGAGCCGGGCTGGAATCTCAGTGGCAATTCCGCCATACCGATGATCTTCTCTTCCAGTGAAGCGGTCTCGCTGCGGAAGATCGACCTGCGGTACATGTCGTCAATCGGCGTGTCGTAATGAAAGCCATAGCTCAAACCGGCCGTATGCGTGAGCAAGTGCTGGATGGTCATCGGCGGATTCTGCGGTACGAGTTTCGGTCCCATGTAGCCGTATTCGCTTAGGACTTTCGTTTTGCCATAGGCGGGAATATAGCGGCTGACCGGCTCGACCAGTTGGAATTTTCCGCGCTCATAGAGCATCATCAGGGCAATCGACGTAATCGGCTTGGTCATGCTGTAGATGCGGAAGATCGTGTCCCGCTCCATCGGCAATTGCGCCTCGGCATCGCGATAGCCGCAGGTCTCAAGGTGGGCGACTTCCGAATCCCGCGCGACAAGGGTCACAAAGCCGGCGACCTGTTTCTGATCGATGTATTCTTGCAACTTCAAGTTGATGTTGTTCAGTCTTTCCGATGACATGCCCAGCGCTTCGGGCGCGATATCCTGCATTTGAGCCTCCAGTATGTTTCCCTCAGTGATGAGATGGTGAAACGGCTTAGTCTGACGCGATGGTTTCCGCCAGCGATGAGCGCATTTGAAGCGCCTTGGGATGCTGCGGATTGATCGCCAGCGCCTGCTCAACCGCTTCAATTGCCGCCGCGAAATCATTGCCAGCGCGATAATGCTCCGCCAGGATCAGATGGCGCGCGACCGCCTTCTTGGAATTGTCATGCGCCAGGTACCAATTTGCGATTGCCTGCTGCACCGCAATTAAGTCGGGCCTGATGGTCACGGCTTTCACGCGCTCGGCGTTGGCCAACGTCGGCTGCTCCAGCTTGTCGTAAACTTCGGCAAGTTTCAAATGGTTGGCGACGGCGTCGTCCATCCGGCCCAGTTTCTTTTGCAGCGCGATCAGTTTGCTCAGCGCCTTGGGATCGGACGGCGCTAGTTCATGGGCGCGCAAAGCGATTTTGAACTGCGCTTCGCGGTCGGGCTGCGGCGCCGCAGTCTCGCCATTGAATTGCGACATGGCGGCTTCGATGCCAGCGGTCAACCACAACGCGATGGCGTCGGCGGCGCGGTCCGTCAGCTCGCGCGCCTGAATTGCCTCATCGCCCCGGAATCCACCCAGAACATAGTCGACCGGCGACATCCGGCCCGGCGGCCGCCCGATCCCGAAGCGCAGACGCGCGAAGTCCTGACTGCCAAGATTCTGAATGATGCTGCGCAGGCCATTCTGCCCGCCGTGGCCGCCGTTCTTGCGCAAGCGCAATCGGCCAAAGGGCGTATCCAGGTCGTCATGTATCACCAGCAGGCGATCCTGCGGAATATCGTAGTAATCGATGAGCGGCCGAACGGACTCGCCGCTCCGATTCATAAAGGTCTGCGGTTTGGCGAGTTTGGCGCGCTTGCCGCTGATCTCGCCGTTCCAGGTTCGAGCGCGCTTGTCATTGCGGCCGGCGCCGAGACCGTGGCGCGCGACCAACTCGTCAATCACGCGGAAGCCAACATTGTGGCGGGTCATTTCATAGCGGGAACCGGGATTGCCCAGCCCGACAATCAGATGCCATTCTGCCATGTCTCGTCCTAGCAGCGGTCAAGCCGATCTATCGTAGCAGACAGGTTGGAGAATTGTCTATTGAAGGCGTGTTTGGGACAGGGCAATCGCTTCAAAATCATAATGAGACGTTCGCCACGAAAATTGCGAAAATGTAGGGGCGTCTCGTGAGACGCCCGTTGAATATGGCCTACAAATTGTGGGCGTTTCAGCGAAACGCCCCTACAGATTACGAATTATGGGGGGAAACTGTCATTTATCAGCGCAAATTCAATTTGATGCTATTGCCCTGGTGTTTCAAAGCGCACTGTCATCGACATAGCGCGGATAAGTGCTTTTCGCCGCAACGGCCTCGTCCAGATCCAGGTCAAGCGTGACGAACGGCGCTTCATCATTCGTAGTCCCCAGCACCAGTCCATTGGGGTCGCAGATCCAGCCCGCGCCCCCGAGCTCGACATGGTCGGCTTGGCCGGCATGATTGGACGACAAGCAGTACGCGCCCGAAATCACGGCGGCGGTTCGTCCGCCCGCCAGCCATTTGGCATTGCTGAATTGAGGTGTGCTGCGGGGATTGAGCAGCAGATGAATTCCGCTTCGGCCATATTCGCGCGCGTGCTGCATGAACCAGATCTCGGTGCAGATCGTCACTCCTATGCCGAGCCCGTCAACATGCGCGGGTCGAAAGTCAATTGGGGCGCGGTCGTACCAATTTGCCTCCCAGTAGCCGTCGTCGTTGGGCAAGTAGGTCTTGCCGTGAATCCAGCGCAAACCACCCGCCTGCGTCCAGAGATAAGCGATGTTGTGGCGTTTGTCGCCGGCATTGCGCGGCGCCGTTCCGACAACGATTCTTGCGCCGAGCTCGGGCAGGCGCGCCAGCCAGCTTTCGTGCGCGCGGACCGCTTCGCTCCAGCGCTGTTCATCGCGCTCCGGCGTCGCGCAGAACCAGGGGGAAAAGCACATTTCCGGCAGCAGAAGGAACTCGCTCCGATTTGCGGCGATATGCGCAGCGAGCCGCTCCCATTCGCTTTCGAGGCGCTTGGCGTCGATTTGCGCGACTGTGGCTTTCAAGCGCAGAACCCGGGTTCAAGCCAGTTCACGCTGCTGGCTGAATTGCGTCTCATACAGTTTGGCATACAAGCCGGCCCCCGCCAGAAGCTCGACATGGCTGCCGCGTTCCACGATGCGACCGCGGTCCATGACCAGGATCGTGTCGGCGGCGAGAATTGTGCTGAGCCGATGAGCGATGACAATGCTGGTGCGTCCGCGCATGATATGGCTTAGCGCGTCTTGAATCAGGGCTTCCGATTGACTGTCGAGATGGCTGGTCGCTTCATCAAGCACTAGGATCCGCGGATCTTTTAATACGACGCGCGCGATTGCTATACGCTGTTTTTCGCCGCCGCTCAGGCGATATCCGCGTTCGCCGACAATTGAATCATAGCCTTCGCTCAGGCCCGTTATGAAATCGTGGATATGCGCCACTTCCGCCGCCGCTTCAATCTCCGTTTGCGTCGCGTCTGGCTTGGCATAGAGCAGGTTGGTGCGGATCGTGTCATGGAAGAGGTAAGTTTCCTGAGTCACCATACCGATATTCGCCGCCATTGTCCGCAGTGTCAGATCGCGCAGGTCATGGCCGTCAAGCCTGATGAGACCCTGCGACGGATCGTACAAGCGCGGGATGAGATAGGTCAGGGTGGTTTTGCCGGCGCCGCTCGGTCCGACCAGGGCCACCAGTTGCCCAGGCGCGATCCGGAAGGAAAGCTGCTCCAGCGCGAGATCGCGCGCCTGATGCGCGCTGCCGGCGGCGCTCTTGCCGTTGTCGCGCCGCCGCCCGCGTCCCGAACGCGTGGCAGTCACACTGTCGATTTTGCCTATCCGTTCGACATCCGTGAGCAACTGGCTTTCGTCGACGTCATAGCGGAAACTGACGTCCTCGAAGACCAGCTCGCCGCGGACGGCCTCCAGGTTATGCGCATCCGCGCGCTCGGCGATTTCCAACGGCAGGTCGATGATCTCAAAGACGCGCTCGAAACTGACGATGGATTGGGCGAAATCGACCGGGGCATTGGTCAGCGCTTGCAACGGCGTATACAGCTGCGTCAGATAAGCGGCGAAAGCGACGATAGTGCCAATTGTGAAGTCGCCTTGAATAACCAAAACGCCGCCGACCCAATAAACAGCGGCAGTGCCGACTACGCTGACCAAGCCAATCATCACAAAGAACTGGCTCCCCAGAACCGCCCGGCGCACGCCGGAATCACGGACATCGGCGGCGCGTTTTTCAAAATGTTCCACTTCGGCGTCGATGCGGCCGAACAGCTTGACCAGGAGCGCGCCGCTGATATTGAGTGTTTCGTTCATCATGGCGTTCATCTGCGCGTTATGGCCCATCTGATCGCGGGCGATCTTCTGCAGCCGCGCGCCCAGCCGCCGCGCGATGACGATGAAAAAGGGCAAAACCAGCACGCCCAATATGGTCAAGCGCCATTCGATGCTGAGCATTACCGCAAGCGTGGCGATGACGGTGACGATGTTGGTGATGAGCGCGACGATTGTATTGCTGATGGCATTCTGGGCGCCGACGACATCATTATTGAGCCGGCTCATCAACTCGCCCGTTTTGGTATTGGTGAAGAAACGCAGGGACATTTTCTGCAGGTGATGATATAGCGCGACCCGCAAATCATAAATCACACCCTCGCCAATCGAGACGTTGAGCTTGCGCTGTATAATGCGCACTCCGCCGCTGAACAACGGGATCAGCACCAGGCCAAGCGCCAGAAGATTGAGCTTGGCAAAGTCTTTCTCGGGCAAGGCGGAATCGATGATTTCGCGGAAAATCAGCGGATTGAGCAGGCTGAGCGCGGTTGTGAAAACAATGGCGCCAAGCATGCCGGCGATCTGCGCGCGGTAGGGCGTGGCGTAGGCAAGCACACGCAGCAGGAGCCGCCGCGTGACATTCGGCCGCGCCTTGGCGTCCATGCCTTTCATGTAGCTGAACCAGCCGCCACCTCTCATCATCATGGCTTTTTCCCTATGAATGAAGGCGACTATAGCATACGGGAAGAGCCGGCAAGTTTTCTACTGCCCGAACGGTTAGGCTAGGCCCGCTTCGCACGGAAACGGCAGATCGATCGAGCGGAAACGGCAGATCGATCGAGCGGAAAAGCGATTGACGATGCGTCCTTAGCGGTCTAGCGCCATGCCGCGCACGATAGCGCGAGCATCGGCAATATTGGGCGCAAAGAGGACCTCGCGCCCTTCGACCGCGCTATTGAATGTCTTTTGAATGGTCTGATAAATGGTTTTCAAAGCGCCATTGGCGCCCACGACCACACGCGTGCCTTCATTGGGGCGCGCTTCTCCGGAAGCCAGCAAGGTCTTGGCTGCGGTCAGAACATCGCGGGGGATCGTCGTGCCCTCAAGGTCAATGATCAGATCGACAAAATGTTCGACGCTGCCGATCAAGCCGTCAGCTCGCTGCACGGCCGCTTCCAGTTCCTCCCAAGTCCATTCCGACTCGAATTCAAGGAGGATGACCGTCTTCATTTTGTTGTCCCAACGCGTGATGATTGCCATCTTGCCGTTCCTGTAAGCGCCCGGAGTTCACTGCTGAGTATACGCGATATTATGCCAGCGGTTGTGACTGATTCCAGCCTGAAATTCGCCGGGATGAAGGCCGCGGCGCGACAGCGGAAGCGCTTTCTCGCCTTAGTTATCCACAATTTGGAAGGCGATTGGCGGCGCGATTGACTGGCCGTCCACCGCAATCTCTACACTCCAGGCGCCGGCGACGAAAGCCGTATCCGTCTGATCAATGTAGAACCAGATGCAGTTGCCATTGATGGCATAATCCGGCTGAAAGCTGAAGCTCGCGACTTCCTCGCCCCGGCTTTGCCAGCTTGATGAGATGGTGGCGCCGGCCGGAATATCGTGAGCTTCGGCTACCACATAAATCTCGCTGGATGCGAGCGTAAATCTTGGATTGACATCGGCAGCGCAGTCATCCTCGCGCACACCGGACGCCATCACGATATTACTCAGGCGCGGACCGACGGCGGGCGCGGTAGCGAGCGCTGCGCCCTCGTTCAGCGCCGCCGCTGTCGGCGGCGTTGCCGGTGTGATCGCGCTATCGGCGGGCACAGCGAGGGCCGTTGGCGAAATCTCAAATGCGGACTGCTGCAATTGCCCGATGCTCGTCTCAATCGCATCGCTCTCAAATCCCAGGTTGATCAGACTGAATCGCAGGAACTCGCCCGCCTCCTGCGCTTGCGCGACCCGTGTGACGGCATGTTCCAGCGTGGTTTTCATGCGCGCGCGGACCACCGTTGCTGTGCCGCGCAGTGTTTCGATGCCTGCGCGCGCCTGTTCATGCGCCACGGTAGCGGTCAACTCGGGCGCGCTGGAGCGGCAGGCGGGCAAGATGAGGACGGCGGCGGACACAGCAACGGCGGCTATAATGCGGCGCTTGTTTGCGCTGGTAGCCATAGTGCGGGAGATTATAACCCAGAATAGCAAAACCGCCTGACCGTTGGCCAAGCGGTTATTTGGAGTGGAAGCGCCGGGGACCTGCCCCCCGGGTCCGCTGGTTTCGACTCTCGCACATCTACAAGCTTAGCCCCCTGCGAAGTTTCGCGCCGCGAATGCCCAGAGGGCGCGGTTTACGCTGCGCTAGCCGATGGGACTTGGCGCCGTCGTATCGGCGTGGACGGCGGGCACCCTAACTTTTTATGACACTCGTTGCAGATCGCAAAGGGAGACGATGCTGCAGGAGCGGTAGAGGGCAATTTGCCTCTACACCCGTTTCCCGGTCGCCTAAGCTACCATAGGAAGGGGTTGGAAATTGGGTTTTGCACCTATGTGCGTTGCCAGTTTTACGTGTTGTGGCGCCACGGCTTGCCGTGCGGCTTCAACCACCAACGTCGAATCTAGTTCGCTCCCATGCTGGTTGCCGGCTCCAGCCGACCCACGCGGCCGATGCCATCACACAACTATAGTCTAACGCATTTTCATCGCCTTGTGAAGCCGCCGGACAAAAGAAGTATGTATGAAACAGCATCCGGCAATCTATCAGAGCAATCGCGCCAAATTGAAATTGCGCTGATAAATGACAATTTTGCTCATATTTCGTAATCAGTAGGGGCGTTTGTCGGTCAGTGTCTACGCGACCCGCTGAAACGTCCACAATTTGTAGGCCATTTTCAACGGGAGTCTCATGTGACGGCCCTACATTTTTACATGGCCATCGGAGGATAATGTTTGATGCAATTGCTCTGGAGTCTATTCGAGTCAACCTAACATATCCCTGCCGATGCGGTATGATGGGCGCTTGAAAGAGTCGGGAAGGGGATTTCGGCGTGACGGTGGATGTCCTGATTGTGGGCGCGGGAATGTCCGGCTTGATGGCCGCTTCCCGCCTGCAAGCGCGTGACTACTCGGTATCCCTCATCGACCGAGGACGCAGCGTCGGCGGGCGTTTGGCAACGCGGCGCGTGGGCGATGGCGGGCTGGCGGATCATGGGGCGCAGTTCTTCACTGTTCGTTCCGATACGATGCAGACCTATGTCGATCGCTGGCTTGCGCTGAACCTGGTCTATATCTGGGGCACAGGCTGGTCCGACGGCAGTGTCAAGCGGACAGCCGGCGATGGTTATCCGCGTTATGCCGTGCGCGGGGGCATGAACCAACTGGCGAAGCACTTGGCGCAGGGCTTCGATATCGCGCTTGATCGGCTGGTCACGAGCCTGCGCCCGACCGCGACCGGTTGGGAACTCGCCGATAGCGATGGCCAAACACATGTTGGCCGCGGTCTGATCATGACACCGCCGATGCCGGAGAGCCTGGAATTGTTGACGGCCAGCCGCGTCTATCTCCATACGCAGGACTTTGCTGAATTGCGCCGGATACGTTTCGGACCTTGTCTCTGCGGCATACACGAGATCGAAGGCGAGGTCGATTTGCCGGCGCCCGGCGCCGCGCAGAACTTCCAGAGCGAGATCTACTGGGTGGCGGACAATCAGTTGAAGGGCATTTCCAAAACGCGCATCGTCACCAGCCACGCCAACGCCAAGTTCAGTCGGCAAAACTGGGATGCCTCCGAGGCCGATATCGTGCTCGAGTTGGAATCGGCCGTTAAGCCCTACCTCAAAGAGGGCGCGCGCATCGTCAATACGCAACTCAAGAAATGGCGCTACTCCGTGCCCTTGACCACATATCCTCACGAGTGCATGCTGGCGCAAGACCTGCCGGCGCTGGTTTTCGCCGGCGACGCCTTTGGCGGGCGCGGCCGCGTGGAGGGCGCCTTCATGTCCGGGCTGGCCGCCGGCGATGCGATGGCGAACGCTCTGGCTTGATCAAAGCTCGCAGAGTTCTGCGCTATTGACGCTGCCTTGCGCCCCTAGCCCGGCTAATCGGCGCAATCGCATTAACCTTGATCCTCGCTTGGCTGGGCAGGCCCATTGGCTATCTGCTGCCCGAAGCGGAAGCCGCGCTGCAATCGGACGGGCCGGTCGTCGTTACAAGGCTTGTCCGGTACTGGTTCATTCTACCGCGTATTTCCCAACCCCATCCCCGACCGCCTGTGTCTACGCGGCGCGGCCCTTCCCGTAGGTCTATGTCTACGTGAACCAGCAAGTGAGGGAAGGGGGCTAAGCCTGGCGGATATCGTAGAATTGTGTTGATTTTCGCAAGGATCGTCCCGCTTATCATACTGTATCGGTATTGTTTCGGTCGTTTCTGAGTAAGACTTTCAGTACCGGACAAGCCCGAAAGAGCAGCTCAGGCACGTGCTTGAAGCCATATTGGGTATTGCGCGCGAGTCTAGCGGATTAACCGTATCAATGTTAGATTAGTGCCCCCGGGCGCGTTTGGAGGTACGGTCGATGGACAGCATGTCTCAGGCATCATCCACTGGACCGCGTTTTCAACTGAATGAAGAGCAAGAGATGCTGGTGCGTATGGCCCGCGAATTTGCCGCCGACAACATCATCCCGGTGGCGGCGGAATACGATGAAAAGTCGATCTTTCCCGCGGATATCTTTCACAAAGCCCGCGAACTTGGCATCGTCAATATGCTCATCCCGGAGGAATACGGCGGCGTCGGCGCGTCCTGCTTTGAGGAAGCCCTGGTTTCGGAAGAGCTCGGATACGGATGCACCGGCATCAGCACGAGTCTGGGCGTCAACTCGCTGGCGATATTGCCGATCCTTATCGCCGGAAACGAAAAGCAGAAAGCCTATTGGCTGGGTGAACGGGCCGGGGGGCAGGGCCAATTCTGCTCTTATGGCGTCACGGAAGCCAATGCCGGTTCCAATGTCGCAGGCATCCAAACCCGCGCGGAAAAGAAGAACGGCGCCTATATCCTGAATGGCAGCAAGACTTTCATCACCAACGCGAGTTATGCTCACTATTATACGATATTCGCCAAGACCGATCTCGAAGCGGGTCATCGCGGCATGACCTGTTTCGTCGTCGATCGCGACAGTCCCGGCCTTAGTGTCGGCAAGAAGTTCGACAAGCTGGGCCAGCGCGCGTCGGACACAGCGGAAATCATCTTTGAAGATGTCGAAGTTCCGGAGGAGAATGTCGTGGGCGCGCCCGGGCAGGGCTTCTATATTGCGATGAAGGTCTTTGATCACAGCCGCCCGGGTGTGGCGGCGGCCGCCTGTGGCTTGCAGCGGCGCGCGCTTGAGGAGAGCGTGAAATACGCGGGCGAGCGCGAAGCCTTCGGCCTGCCGATATATCAGCATCAAGCTGTCGGCCACAAGATTGCGGATATGGCAATCAATTATGAGGCGTCCCGATTGCTCACCTGGCAGGCGGCCTGGCAGGTGGATGCCGGCATCTTCAACCCGCGCGTCCCGGCCTACGCTAAAGCCTTCGCCGCCGACATGGCGACCAAAGCGGCTGTCGATGCGGTGCAGGTATTTGGCGGCTACGGTTATATGAAGGAGTTTCCGGTGGAAAAACTGCTGCGCGATGTGAAGATCTTTCAGATTTACGAAGGCACAAGCGAAATCCAGCGCAATATTATCGTGCGCGAGCTGTTTCACAAGTCTTAGTTGGCGCGGCCGGTCTCGACGGCTGCCGATGGCCATCTAAAAATGTAGGGGCGTCTCGTGAGGCGCCCGTTGAAAATGACCTGCAAATTATGGGCGTTTCAGCGGGTTGCGTAGACACTGACCGCCACTCGCCCGTACACCGAGTCTCCTGATATGCCGTAGGGGCGAGCCTTGGCTCGCCCGCATGTATGTCGCGAAAGACGATGCGCATTTTTTCAATTACTTACTTGGTGTTACTTCTGTGTCCTCAGTAAACGCAAGTAAGTAATGCGAAATTCAGCATAAGGTCGATATGTAGGGGCGACACTGTGTGTCGCCCGGAAATCCGCGCTTGTGTCGGCGGGCGATTCACAGAATCGCCCCTACACCGTTCTTCAGATTTTGCACGACTTACTTGCGTTTACTTCTGTGTTCTCTGTGCTAAAGAGTAAATTGAAGCGATTGCCCTGCGAATCCCTTGAATCGGCTCAAATCCGTCTTGACAGTCCGATTCCCTGTTGATAACATGCGCCGTTGCACTCACGGCCAGCAACCTCGGAGTAGGCGCTGCCGGCCGAATTGAGCAAATATGACGAAAGCGCTTTGCTCGCGCGAGGCGGCTCGTTATAAGCGAAACGAAAATAGGCGTCCAGGTGCGCCTGTTTGCATGTCTGAAAGCCGGCGCAAGAGACAGCGCAAAAGACTGATAGAAAGAAAGCGGAGTTCATTATGCCAACGATCAACCAGTTGGTGCGCAAAGGGCGCAGGAGCAAAGGCAGGAAGAATAAGGCGCCGGCGCTGCAATTTACGTTTAATGCGTTGAAGAACCGCCGCGCGCGCCAGCAAAAAGGCGCGCCGCAAAAGCGCGGCGTCTGCACACAAGTCAAGACGATGACGCCGAAGAAACCCAATTCGGCCTTGCGCAAGGTGGCGCGCGTGCGCTTGACCAACGGCATTGAGGTCTCCGCATATATCGGCGGCGAGGGCCATAATCTGCAGGAGCACAGCGTCGTTTTGGTACGCGGCGGCCGCGTGAAGGACCTGCCCGGCGTCCGCTATCATATTGTGCGCGGAACGCTGGATACCAGCGGCGTAGATGGCCGCGAACAAGGCCGAAGCAAGTACGGAACCAAGCGTTCCAGGTAACCGGGAGATTGAGAGCATGCCCAGACGAAATCGTCCGCCCAAACGAATTCCGCCGCCGGATGTGAAATACGGCAATCTTCATGTGGCCATGTTCATCAACCGCATGATGCGTGGCGGCAAAAAGAGCGTCGCCACAAGAATTATGTACGACGCCCTGGAAACGATGGGCGAGCGCACTAAGAAAGATCCGGTGGAAGTCTTTGAAATGGCGATTCGCAATGTTACGCCAGCGGTGGAGGTCAAACCGAAGCGCGTTGGCGGGTCTACTTATCAGGTGCCGATTGACGTTTCTCACGAGCGCGGCGTGACGCTGGCTATGCGCTGGTTGATTCAGTTCGCGCGCGATCGCAGCGGCCGGAGCATGGCGGAAAGGCTGACCGGCGAACTGCTGGATGCCTACAACGGCCAGGGCAACGCGATTCGCCGCAAAGATGAAACGCATCGCATGGCCGAGGCCAATCGCGCTTTTGCGCATTTTCGTTAGCTAGAGCTTAGGCAGGTCACGGATCAGGAATCCGGATAACAGGTTGGAAATGACACAGTCGCATTCGAACTTTGATCTCAATAGAGTGCGCAATATTGGAATCATTGCGCACATCGACGCCGGCAAGACGACCGTCACCGAGCGCGTTCTCTATTACACCGGCATGGTGCATAGAATCGGCGAGACGCATGAGGGCTCGGCGACAACCGATTATATGGAGCAAGAGCGGGAGCGCGGCATCACCATTACATCAGCCGCGGTGACGGCAAGCTGGAACGATCATCAGATCAACATCATTGACACGCCCGGGCACGTGGATTTCACCGCCGAGGTGCAGCGCAGCCTGCGCGTGCTGGATGGCGGCATCACCGTGTTTGACAGCGTAGCGGGCGTTGAGCCGCAGTCGGAAACGGTATGGCGGCAAGCGTCCGAGTACAAAGTGCCGCGGCTCTGCTTCGTCAACAAGATGGATCGCACCGGCGCGGACTTCGACCGCTGCGTCAACATGATGGTGGATCGCCTTAACGCCAATCCCGTTGTCATTCAAGTGCCATACGGCAGTGGCGAGACCTTCGAGGGCATTATCGATCTGCTCAAGATGGAGTTGATCACCTACGGCAACGACGAAGGCACGGACATCAATTCTCATGCCATCCCGGAAAGTCATCGGGAAATGGCGGAGACCCGTCGTGAAGAAATGATCGAAGCGATCGTCGAACACGACGAATACTTGATGATGAAGTTCCTCGAAGAAGAGGACATCTGCAATGAAGAGATCATCGCGGCGTTGCGCGGGGGAACGATCGCTGGCGATCTGCATCCGGTGATGTGTGGGGCCGCCTTGAAGAACAAGGGTGTGCAGGCGCTGCTCAACATGGTAGTGGCTCTCTTGCCCTCGCCGCTGGATATTCCGCCGGTCAAGGGCGAGCATCCCAAGGACGGCGGCGAAATCCTTCGATACGCCGATGACGATGAACCTTTGGCGGCCTTGGTCTTCAAGATCGTTTCCGATCAATATGGCCGGCTGGCCTTCACGCGCGTCTACTCCGGCGTGCTCAAGGCGGGCACGATGGCGGTTAACACGGCGAATGGCCAGCGCGAGCGCATTGGGCGCATCGTCAGGATGTTTGCCGATCGGCGCGAGGATGTTAAAGAAGTGCGCGCCGGCGACATTGCGGCGGTGATAGGCATGAAGGAGACCTTCACCGGCGACACCCTAAGCACGCCGACCAACCCGATTCTTTTGGAAAACATCAGCTTCCCGGCGCCGGTGGTCGAGGTCGCCATCGAGCCGAATACCAAAGCCGATCAGGACAAAATGGGTATAGGCTTGCGCAAATTGGCGGAGGAAGATCCCACATTCCAGATCGAGGTTGACGATCAAATCGGCCAGACCAAGATCAAAGGCATGGGCGAGTTGCACCTGGAAGTGTTGGTGGACCGGCTGATGCGCGAGTACGGCGTTGATGCGCGTGTCGGGCGTCCGCGCGTCGCTTACCGAGAAACCATTACGCGCATGGTCGAGATCGACAAGACCTTCCGCCGTCAGACCGGGGGCGCCGGCCAATACGCGCGCTGTACTGTGCGCTTTGAACCGCTGCCCGAGGGCGAAAAAGATGATGTCGATGGCGAATTGCTTTTTGTGAATGCGATTCGTGGCGGGGCGATCCCCAAAGAGTTCATCCCCGCGGTGAAAAAGGGCATTGCGCAAGCGATTCAGGGCGGCGTCATTGCCGGCTACCCGGTGGTGGCTATCAAAGCAACGCTGATTGATGGCGCGTATCACGAGGTGGATTCGAGCGAAATCGCTTTCACAATCGCCGGTTCGATGTGCTTGAAGGAAGGCGTGCAGCAAGGCGCCCCGGTCATTCTGGAACCGTCAATGAGCGTCGAAGTGGTTGTGCCCGATGATTATACCGGCGCTGTGGTCGGCGATATCGCCGCGCGCCGCGGCAGCGTCCAGGGCATGGAACCGCACAGCGAAGGCGTCTCGGTAATCAAATCGCAGGTGCCCTTGGGCGAGATGTTTGGTTATGCCAATGATTTACGAAACAACACACAAGGACGTGGCAATTTCAGCATGGAATTCGATAGGTATACGGTCGCGCCTGAGGTGATTGCGGAAGCAGTCAAATCAGGGTCGCGTTAAGTCAATTGCCGGGCTTGGCCCGGTCAGCCGTTTTGTTCGCAAGCTCATTTTCAAGTCGATAGGTTCACACGAGGGATTGTCAGATGTCAAAGGGAAAATTCGAGCGCAACAAGCCGCACGTCAATATTGGAACGATCGGACACGTCGATCATGGCAAGACCACATTGACGGCGGCCATAACCAAGGTTCTGGCGCTAAAAGGCCAAGCGCAGGAACGCGAATACGGCGAAATCGACAATGCGCCGGAAGAACGCGCGCGCGGCATCACGATTAATATTCGCCATGTCGAATATGAAACCGACAACCGCCACTATGCGCATGTCGATTGCCCGGGCCACCGCGATTACATCAAAAATATGATCACCGGCGCGGCGCAAATGGACGGCGCGATTCTTGTCGTCAGCGCGCCGGACGGCCCCATGCCGCAGACGCGCGAGCACGTTTTGCTGGCCAAGCAGGTGGAAGTGCCGGCGATGGTTGTCTACCTCAACAAGACCGATCAGATGGACGATGAAGAATTGATCGAGCTGGTAGAGATGGAATTGTCTGAGCTGCTGGAAGGTTACGAATTCGATCCCGATACGCCGATCATCAAGGGGTCGGCCCTGGCGGCGCAGGAATCCGAAAGCAGCGACCCGGACGCGCCGGAATATGAGTCGATCGCAGAATTGATGGACGCGGTCGATGAGTGGATTCCCACGCCCATGCGCGATGTTGACAAACCCTTCATGATGGCGATCGAAGATGTCTTCTCGATCAAGGGGCGCGGCACCGTTGTCACCGGCAGCGTGGCGCGGGGCACCCTGCTCAAGGGGACCGAGATCGATATTGTGGGCCTGCGCGATGAAATCGTCAAAACGGTCGTGACCGGTATCGAAATGTTCAATAAAGAGTTGGATCAGGCGCAGGCGGGAGACAACGCCGGCATCCTGCTACGAGGCATCGGCCGCGACGAGGTTCAGCGCGGCATGGTCATCGCCAAAGTCGGTTCAATCACGCCGCACAAGAAGTTCAAATGCGAGGTCTATGTCTTGCGCCGCGACGAAGGCGGGCGTCACAAAGCCTTCTTCACCGGCTATCGTCCGCAGTTCTACATCCGCACCATGGACGTGACGGGCACCATCACCTTGCCGGACGGCGTCGAAATGGTCATGCCGGGCGACAACGTAAACCTTGATGTGGAGTTGATCACGCCGGTTGCTTTGGAACGCGGTTCCTCCTTCGCGATTCGGGAAGGCGGCCTGACGGTTGGCGCCGGGCGCATCACTGAAATCATTGAGTAATCCGGCTCCGGACAGCTTCGGACGGGGCTGGGTTTCGTCCCGCCCCTAGCGATGAATGTCTTGAGCGCTTAGCTAAAGGTTGCGGAATGGCAAAAAACAAGATTCGTATCCGCCTGAAGGCTTATGACCATCGGGTGCTTGATCAGTCTGCGCAGCGAATCGTCGATACGGCGGAGCGCACGGGTTCGCGCGTTGTGGGCCCCGTGCCCTTGCCGACGCGAATCGAACGCTTCACCGTCCGCAGGTCCCCATTTATCGACAAGGACTCGCAGGAGCATTTTGAAGTGCGTACGCACAAGCGGCTGATTGATGTGCTCGATCCCGATAGCAAGACGATTGACACGCTGATGCGCCTCAACCTGCCGGCGGGCGTCGATATCGAAATCAAGATCTAGCTGCGGGGACCAATGTCGATAAGCGCGACCGGCTGACGCGAAAGCGCAATTCGAGAGCGCAAGAGCGCCATTCAACGGGATGGCAAGAGAAGGAACCGGGTCGTAGGGCGGATTTCTGAAGGGACGTACCGCCCGAGTGGAGGCGACGCTAATGAAAGGCATGATTGGCAAAAAAGTGGGGATGACACAGGTCTTCGATGAACAGGGGACTGTAATCCCGGTCACGGTGATTCAGGCCGGTCCCTGCTATGTGACCCAGGTTCGCAATGTCGATCGCGATGGTTATGTTTCTGTACAGTTGGGCTTCGGCGAGACGAAGCCAAAGAACCTGACCAAAGGGCAGCTGGGCCACTTGCAGCGCTCGGACTTGCCCGCGCTGCGCCATCTTCGCGAATTTCGGCTGGCGGACAAAGCCGATGTGGCGGTTGAAGAGGGCCAGGAAATCAAAGTAGATGTCTTCGCCCGGGGCGATCGTGTTGATGTCATCGGAACCAGCAAGGGGCGCGGCCATGCCGGAACCATTAAACGTCACGGTTTTTCCCGCGGTCCCAAGACCCACGGTCAGTCGGACCGGATGCGCTCGCCAGGCTCGATTGGCATGTGCGCCACGCCCGGCCGTACGCTGAAGGGCAAGAAGATGGCGGGACGCATGGGCAATGACCGGGTGACAGTGCAGAACTTGACGCTTGTGGTGGTTGACGCGGAAAAGAACCTGCTTGCGGTGAAGGGATCCGTGCCCGGCGCCAAAGGCAGCATAGTAATGATCAAGCCGACGGCAAGGCGCGCCTAGGCAAGGGAGATAGGGCGATGCAGTTTCCCGTGATGAACAGCGCCGGCAACGAAGTGTCTCAGGTCGAGTTGCCGGCCGATATTTTCGAAGCCAAGATCAACGTTGGTCTGATGCACCAGGCCTTTGTCCGCCAGTTGGCGAATGCGCGCCAGGGTTCGCACAATACGCGGTCGCGCAGTGAAATCCGGGCCACGGGCGCAAAGTGGTATCGCCAGAAGGGCACTGGCCGGGCGCGCCATGGCGCCCAGAGCGCGCCCATCTTTGTGGGCGGCGGTTTGGCCTTTGGCCCAAAACCGCGCGATTACAGTAAAAAGATGCCGAAGAAGATGCGTCGGGGCGCGATCCGATCCACACTCAGCGCGCTCGCGCGCGACGGCCAGTTGGTGCTCCTCGACCAAGTCCAAATTGATAGGCCCAATACCAAGGCGATGCGGGGCTTGATTGAGGCGCTGGCGGGCGAGCAATCGGCATTGATCGTCGTTACGGCGGCGCAGAAGGCGGCGCGCAAAAGCGCAAGCAACCTCGCCAATGCGCATTCGATCATGGCGAACAATCTGAACGTCCGCGATCTGCTCAAGTATGACAAGGTGATTATGTCCCTGGACGCCCTCGATGTCGTGAAGGGCATTTGGGGAAAGGGAGACTGAGATGCCGGACCTGCATTTATACGACGTCATACGCCGGCCGGTCATTACCGAAAAATCGACCGAGTTGGCCGACGGTCAAAACAAATATGTCTTTGAGGTCGCGCGGAACGCGAACAAAATCCAGGTCAAGGAAGCGGTTGAAGAGATATTTGAGCTGGAAGGCAAAGTCGTCAAAGTTAACATGATGGTGATGCCCGCGAAACGTGGACGCCGGGGCCGCCAAACCTATATCAGATCCCGGCAGTGGAAAAAGGCTGTCGTCACGCTGGAGGACGGCGTGTCGATCGAGCTCTTTAACGCCTAGGGGGTACAGCAACTATGCCCATAAAAGTATACAAACCGACATCGCCCGGTCGCCGTGACATGACCGGCTATACATTTGAAGAAATCACCAAGAAGAAGCCGGAGCGCTCTCTGACCCGCGCGCTTCGCAAAACGGGCGGGCGCAACAACACCGGTCGGATCACCGTGCGGCACCGCGGCGGCGGGCACAAGCGCCGCTATCGTCTGATCGATTTCAAGCGGGATAAAGAAGATTGCCGCGCCGAGGTGATCGCGATTGAATATGATCCGAATCGTTCGGCGCGCATCTCGCTGCTGCAGTATGAAGACGGGTTGAAGAGCTACATCATCGCGCCGATGGGTCTAAAAGTTGGCGACAAGATTGGCAACGGCGCCGCGAGCACGCTGCGGCCTGGGAACAGCCGGGCGCTGAAGGATATGCCGCTGGGCACGGTCGTGCACAATATCGAAATGCGCCCGGGCAAGGGCGGCCAAATCGCGCGCTCCGCCGGCACGTCGGCGCAGATTCTGGCGGCGGAAGACAAATATGTCACCTTGCGCCTGCCAAGTGGCGAGATGCGGATGATCCTTGGCGCCTGCCGCGCCACCATTGGGCAGGTGGGAAACGCTGAACACGCCAATGTCAAACTCGGCAAGGCCGGGCGCAAGCGCTGGCTGGGCTGGCGTCCCACGGTACGGGGCTCGGCCATGGACCCGGCCAGCCATCCCCATGGCGGGGGCGAGGGCAAAGCTGGGATCGGCATGGCGGCGCCCAAAACGCCTTGGGGCAAGAAAGCGCTTGGCGTGCGCACGCGGCGCAACAAACGCACCAGCCAGTTCATCATCCGTCGCCGCGGCAAACGCCGCTAAATTCGGGAGAGACAGCGATGTCACGTTCTCTAAAGAAGGGCTACTATATTCAGCCGAAACTGCTGGAAAAAGTGGAGCGGCTGAATCAGCAGAATAAGAAGATTGTGATCCGGACTTGGAGCCGCGCAAGCACGATTTTCCCGCAGATGGTCGGTCATACGATTGCGGTGCATGACGGTCGGCGGCATGTGCCGATTTACATCACGGAAAATATGGTGGGGCACAAGCTCGGCGAATTCGCGCCCACGCGCACCTTCCGCGGTCACATCACGGATAGCAGACGATAGGGGTTGATGCAATGGAAGTGCGCGCAATTTCCCGGTATCTGCCGATTTCTCCGCGCAAGCTGCGTCTTGTTTGCGACAAAGTGCGGGGCATGGACGCGGAGGAAGCGCTGATCGTGTTGGATTATATGCCGCAGAAGGGCTCTGGCTTCGTCAGCAAGACGCTGTCTTCGGCAATGGCGAATGCCGTCAACAACTTCGACTTGAATCGAGAAGAATTGTACGTCTCGAAGATTTATGCCGGCGACGGCCCAACATTGAAGCGCTTTAAGGCTGGCGCCCGCGGCCGCTTCAAGCCGCGTTTGAAACGGACATCACACTTGTGGGTGATTCTGGAAGAGCGAGAGGAAGAGGACTAATGGGTCGAAAGGTTCATCCAAAAGGCTTTCGCCTGAAAGTGATCCGCGAGTGGGACGCCCGCTGGTACGCCGAAGGCCAGCGCTTCGTCAACCTTTTGATGGAAGATCGGCAGATTCGCCGCTTCATCAAATCGAAGACGGCGCGCGCCGGCGTTTCGCGCATCGAGATTGAGCGGCATCCGAACCAAGTCATCATAACGATCAATACGGTCCGCCCCGGCCTCATTATTGGGCGCAAGGGCGAAGCGGTGAAGGAACTGCGGCAGAACCTTCAAGATATGACTGGCAAGACCGTCAAGGTCGAGGTGAACGAGATCGAAAAGCCCGACCTGGATGCCACGCTGGTGGCGGAGAATGTCGCTTCGCAATTGGCGCGGCGCATCGGCCACAGCCGCGCAATGAAACGCGCGATCATGCAGGCGATGCGTCAAGGCGCGGGTGGCATTCGTGTGGAAGTCAGCGGTCGCTTGGGCGGTTCCGAAATGGCGCGGCGCGAGTGGATGTTTGACGGGCGCGTCCCACGCAATACCTTAAGAGCCGATATTGACTACGGTTTTGCTGAATCCTTCACTACATTCGGGCAGATCGGCGTCAAAGTCTGGATTTACAAGGGCGACATTCTGCCGGGCGAAGATCCGTTCAGCACGGGCGCGCAGCGTGTGGCCGGCCAGGACGGGCGCCGCGGACGGCGCAACTAGATTCATAGCAAAGGGAACAGACCGCATGTTAATGCCGAAGCGGAGAAAGTATAACAAACAAATGCGCGGTCGCATGCGCGGCAAAGCGCGGCGCGGCGCGGTGGTGCAATTTGGCGACTATGGCCTGCAAGCGCTGGAGCCGAGTTGGGTCACGAGCCGGCAGATTGAGGCTTGCCGCCGGGCGATGGTGCGTTATATCCGCAGGCGCGGCAAGGTCTGGATTCGCATCTTCCCGGACAAGCCGGTGACGCAGAAGGCGGCTGAGACGCGCATGGGCAAAGGCAAAGGCTCGGTAGAAAAATGGGTCTGCGTGGTCAAGCCCGGCCGCATTCTCTTTGAAATGAGCGGCGTGCCGGAAGGCGACGCGCGCGAAGCCCTGCGCCTCGCGGCGCACAAGCTTCCGATTAAGACCAAGTTCGTCAAGCGCTTTGATCCGATTTCCGGCCGGGAGGTCAGCTGATGCACATCAACGAAATTCGGGCGCTTTCCAACGATGAAATCCTGGACAAGATCGAAGATCTCAAAGTGGAGATGTATACCTTTCGCATTCAGAAAGAATCGGGCGAATTGAAAGATACGACGCTGTTTCGCAAGACCCGACGCGACATTGCGCGCTTGCACACGGCGCTCCGCGAGCGCGAGTTGGCGGCGGAATTGGTATCCCAAGGGGGACAAGATGCCGAATAACCGAAAACGTTTGGTGGGCACGGTTGTCAGCGACAAGATGGAAAAAACCGTTGTGGTCGCCATCGAGAATCGCAAAATGCATCCGGTCTATCACAAGGTTGTGTCATCAACAAAAAAGGTGATGGCGCACGATGAATCGGGCGCGGGCATCGGCGCGAAGGTGCGCATCGTACAGAGCCGACCCATCAGCAAACGCAAGCGATGGGTCGTCGAAGAAGTGCTGGAAGCGCCGGCGGGCATTGACGCTTAGGTCCACGAGACCGGGGTCTTGAACGGAGAGTGGTGAGGATGATTCAGACGGAATCGCGTGTGAAGGTAGCCGACAACAGTGGCGCGCAGGAGATTCTGGTGATCCGCGTTATTGGCGGCTCCCGGGTAAAGTACGGCTACGTCGGCGATATTGTGGTCGGCTCGGTCAAATCGGCGTCGACATCCGGCGGTGTGAAGAAGGGCGAATTGGTGCGCGCGGTCATCGTGCGGACGCACAAGGAATATCGCCGCAACGACGGCTCAACGATTCGCTTTGACGACAACGCGGCCGTAGTCTTGGCGGAAGACCTGGAGAACCCGCGGGGCACACGCGTCTTCGGGCCAGTGGCGCGCGAATTGCGCGACAAGGGCTTCATGAAGATCGTCTCGCTGGCGCCGGAAACTCTGTAAGCGAGGTAAGCGAAACATGCAAAGAATCAAACAAGGGGACACGGTGGAAGTCATCGCCGGCAAAGACAAGGGCTTGCGGGGTGAAGTCGTTCGCGTTCTGGTCAAACAAAATCGCGTCATTGTCAATGGCGTGAATATCATGAAACGCCATCGCAAGGCGCGTCCCGCGCCTGGCGGGCAGCAAATACCGGCCCAAATCATCGAGTTTGAAGCGCCTTTGCACCTTTCCAACGTGATGCTGGTCTGCCCCGTCAGCGATGAGCGGACGCGGGTCGGCTTTCGCTTCACCGATGACGGGCGCAAAGTGCGCTACAGCAAAAAAAGCGGCAGCATAATTGAGTAGCGGAGCGAGGCGCAATATGGAAAACCGCATGTACACTCGCTATCTGGAAGAAGTAGTGCCGACCTTGACGGCGGAGTTCGGCTATACGAACCGTCTGCAAGTGCCGACGATTAGCAAGATCACGGTTAATGTCGGCGTCGGCGAGGCGATCGACGAGCCGCGTTCGCTGGATGGCGCTGTCGAGGACCTGAAAGTGATCACCGGTCAGCAGCCAGTCGTCACGCGGGCGAAGAAGAGCATCGCGACTTATAAGCTGCGCGAGGGCCGGGCCATCGGCGCGAAAGTGACGCTTCGCAAAGAGCGAATGTGGGCGCTGTATGACCGTCTGGTCAATATCGCTTTGCCGCGTATTCGCGACTTCCGCGGCGTGACCAACAAGCTGGACGGTCGGGGCAATTTTACGGTGGGCTTGCGGGAGCAGTTGGTCTTTCCGGAGATCGACTTCGACAAGATCGATAAGGTCCGCGGGATGGAAATCACAATCGTCACCACGGCCAAGACAGATGAGGAAGGCCGCCGTTTGCTGTCGCTGCTCGGCATGCCATTCCAGGGAAACTAGAGAGGAATACATGGCAAAAAAATGTATGCAATTTCGGGAACAACGGCGCAAATACGCGGTGCGTGTCCGCAATCGCTGCAAGATCTGCGGGCGTCCGCGCGGGTATATCCGTCGCTTTGGCTTGTGCCGGATCTGCTTCCGGGAGATGGCGCTCGAAGGCGAGATTCCCGGTGTTGTAAAAGCGAGTTGGTAGGAGGCGATTACAGTGTCCAATGTTACCAATGATCCCATTGCCGATATGTTGACTCGGATTCGCAATGCCTTGGTCCGGGGCAAGGCCAGCGTCATCGTGCCCAAATCCAAGATCAAGGTAGAAATCGCCCGGATCTTGAAGGAAGAGGGCTATATCGACGACTTCACGATCGGCGATGAGACGCCTGTGCCGCTGATTAATGTGCAGCTCAAGTATTTTGGTTCCCGGCGCGAGCGGCGCCCGGTGATCACGCAATTGCAACGCGTGAGTAAACCCGGCCGGCGCGTATTTCGCAAACGCAAGGACTTGCCGATTGTGCTGAGCGGTACCGGTATCGCGATTGTGACCACGCCAAAAGGCGTGATGACCGCGCAGCAAGCGCGCCGCGACCGCGTCGGCGGCGAAGTCTTGTGTTACGTGTGGTGATGGAAGGGGATGCAGCATGTCTCGCGTAGGAAAGCAACCGGTAGAGCTGCCCGACAAGGTCAGCGTTGACATCGACGGAAACAGCGTGCTGGTGAAAGGGCCTAAAGGCGAACTGTCGCGTGATTTCAATCCGGATATGGCCATCCGTCGTGAGAATGGCGCGATCGTTGTGGAACGGCCCACAGACTTGCGCCACCACAAAGCCTTGCACGGTCTCACGCGCGCCTTGCTGGCGAATATGGTGCATGGCGTATCCGAAGGCTTTCGCAAGACCCTGGAGATTCAGGGCGTCGGCTATCAGGCGACGCTGCAGGGCAAAAACCTGCAACTGCGCCTGGGGCATTCGCATGAGGTAGTCGTGAAACCGCCGGCGAATATCACTTTTGACGTGCCGCAAGAGTCACGCGGGACGATCATCCATGTCGATGGCATCGACAAACAGGTGGTTGGGCAGGTCGCGGCCGATATCCGCGGCTGGCGTCCGCCGGAACCATACAAAGGCAAAGGCGTGCGTTACCTCGGCGAATATGTGCGCCGCAAAGCGGGCAAAGCCGGCAAACGTTAAATGACAGACCGCGGCCGGACGCGCCTGTGTGCCAGCGCGGCGTCCGTTGCGAAGAATTGAAGGCAAGGGAATCAAAACATGGCTGATATCGTGGGTCGAAGGAAATACCTCGCGAGGAAGCGCCGGCACCGGCGTGTACGCAAGCATGTCGCCGGCACTGTGCAGCGTCCGCGGTTGAATGTCTACCGCAGCAACCGCAATATATTTGTCCAGGTGATCGATGACGTGGGCGGACGGACGCTGATATCCTGCTCTACTATTGACAAGCAACTGTCGCCGCAATTGGCCGACAAGAACAAGGTCGAGGCGGCGAAGCTGGTTGGTCAAATGGTAGCGGAGCGGGCGAAAGAGGCCGGCATAAGCACAGTCGTTTTTGATCGTGGCGGATTCAAGTATTCGGGTCGCGTGGCTGCGGTGGCGCAGGGCGCCCGCGAAGCCGGCTTGCAACTGTAACTGTGGAGATAATCTATGTCTGAGAGAAGACGCGGTTCGCGCAGGAATCAGGAAGAGCGCGACGAACTTGACGAGCGCGTGGTCGATATCCGCCGGGTCGCGAAAGTGATCAAGGGCGGCCGGCGTTTCGCCTTCCGTACCGTCGTTGTGGTTGGCGATAACAAAGGCAATGTCGGCATCGGCATTGGCAAGGCGCGCGCCGTGCCGGATAGCATCCGGAAGGCGGCGGAACGGGCCCGGCGCAACATTGGCCCGGTGGCGCTTTCGGGCACGACGATTCCCTATACGGTAGTCGGACGCCATGGCGGCGCGCGCGTTCTGCTGAAACCGGCGGCGCCCGGTTCAGGTGTGATCGCCGGTGGCGGTGTTCGCGCAGTCCTGGAAGCTGTGGGTGTGCGCAACATTTTGACCAAGAGCCAGGGCAGCGCCAATCTGCTGAATGTGACCATGGCGACGCTGGACGCGCTTTCGCAGTTGCGCAGCGCGGAGCAGATCGCGCAAATGCGCGGCAAGAAAGTGCATGAGGTCGCGCCGGTATGGGAGCGCCGCAGTGAACGGGGGGGCGAACATGCCTGAGCGCAGCGGCAAATTGTTGAAGGTCACGTTAGTGAAGAGCCCGATCGGTTATAACAGCCGCCAAAAGGAGACGGTCAAGTCTCTGGGATTGCGGCGCATGAGCCAGAGTGTGCTGATCGGCGATGCGCCGCAGATTCGCGGCATGATCGCGCGAGTCAGCCATTTGGTGGCGGTCGAAGAGGTAGATGAAGAATGAAATTGCACGACTTGAAACCGGACAAAGGCGCCAAGCGCAAGCGAAAGCGGGTGGGCCGCGGGATTGCCGCTGGCCAGGGCAAGACAGCCGGCCGCGGACACAAAGGTCAAGGCGCCCGCAGCGGCGGCAGCGGCAAGGGGCCTTACTTCGAAGGCGGTCAATTGCCGCTGGTGAGGCGCCTGCCTTTCAAGCGCGGATTCACCAATATCTTCGCCACCACTTATCAGGAAGTGAATGTCGACAGTCTCGAGGAACGTTTCGACGAAGGCGCGGTTGTCAATGGCGCGTCCCTGGTTGAAGCGGGCCTGGTTCGCAAAGCCAAGGAGCCGATCAAGATTCTGGGGCGGGGCGAGCTTGGCAAGAAGTTGGAAGTGCATGCCAACAAGTTCACCAAAAGCGCCGCAGCCAAAATTACAGGCGCCGGCGGCAGCGTGAACCAGCATGCCTTGAAAGTGACGGGCGCGCGGGCGACTGTCAAGCGGCTGCGAAAAGCGGAAATGGAACGGCTATACGGCGATGCCGACTAAGCGGCGCCCAGATTCACGCCTGTTGCATGCGACCGCGGCAACATGAATTGCGTATAGCGATTAGAAGTCTAGGCAGGCCCCCCGATTTGCGCCGAACAGCGTGAGGGCTTGCCTAAGGATGAATGAGGAACAGATCTTATGATTCAAGCTTTGCGCAATGCCTGGCGCTTGCCGGATGTGCGGAATAAACTGCTGTTCACCGTCTTCATTCTGATTGTGTACCAGTTTGCCGCGCATGTGCCGGTTGTCGGCGTCGATCGCAGTGTTCTGCGGCAGGTCTTTGAAAGCGGCAGCAGCGCCGGCAATCTGATTCAGGTGATGAACCTGCTTTCCGGCGGGGCGGTCGCCAATTTCAGCGTCATCGCCAATGGCGTTTATCCCTATATTACGGCGTCCATTATCTTCCAGCTGCTGGTGCCCATCGTGCCGGCGCTGGAGCGCATCCAGCGCGAACCGGGCGGGCAAGAGAAGATCCAGCGCTACACTTACTTCGTCGCGATCCCGATGGCGGTCCTGCAAGCGCTGGGGCAGATCAGCATTTTCAACCTGGCGACCGGCACCGGCGCTGAGATCATCCCCGGCTTCGGCTTTGGCTTGGGCAGCAATCTGCTCTTGACGGTATCGGTTTTGACGACCATGACAGCGGGTACGATGTTCGCCATTTGGCTCGGCGAGCTCATCACCGAGCAAGGAATCGGCAACGGTATTTCCATCATCATATTCGCCGGCATCGTGGCGCAAGCGCCGCAGAATCTTATTCGACTGTTGACGCAGCAGCCGGACCGCAGCTTTTACAATCTTGTCTTGTTCATCGTCATCACCGTGCTCAGCGTGCTGGCGGTGGTGATTATCCAGGAGGGCGTGCGGCGGATACCGGTGCAATATGGACGGCGGGTTCGGGGCAATCGGCAATTCGCCCAGCAAGACAGTTTCATCCCGCTGCGCGTCAATCCGGTTGGCATGATCCCGCTGATCTTCGCCCAGTCCATCATCACCTTTCCCGCTATCATCGCCAGCCTGTTTCCGCCCGGCGCCGTCGGCAATACCATCCAGACGACATTCGGCAACCAGCAGGGCTTGCTCTATTGGGGGACATTCTTCCTGATGACGGTGGGCTTCACCTTCTTCTATGCTGAAGTGATGGTGGGCAACCAAAACCTGGCGGAAACGCTGCAAAGGAATGGCGGTTTTATACCCGGCATACGACCTGGTAAGCGAACGGAAGATTTCATCAAGACGACGACGCGGCGCATTACATTCGTCGGCGCCTTCTTCCTCGGTGTGATCGCGATTATTCCAGGCATGGTTGACCTGGTGAACCGCATCATTTTTCCCTTGGAAGCTTCGACTTCCGGCGCGGTCATCAACGCCGGTCTGGTGATTTCCGGCTCCGGATTAATCATTGTTGTCGGTGTTGTGATCGACACGATGCGCCAGTTGGAAGCGCAGCTCGTTATGCGCAACTATGAAGGCTTCATGCGTTAAGCGCGACTGCCTTGCAGAAGATAAAGAGCCGAGTCTAATAACAGCTCGGCTCTGTTTTTTTCAGCGGGCCGCGTCGGCCCGGATAGGCGCAGGTTAAGGAATATGTAGCGGGGAGCGCAAGTCATGAGTTTGTACGTGATCTTGATAGGGGCCCAGGGCGCCGGCAAAGGCTTACAGGCGAAGCTGATCCAAGAACACTACGGCATCCCGCAGTTGTCCACTGGCGATCTGTTCCGGGCGATGCGAACGCGCAGTGACGGTCTCGCCCGGAAGGTGCAGGACATCATGGCATCGGGACAGCTTGTGGATGACGCCACAACCAATGCAATCGTCGAAGACCGCCTGTCGCAGGCGGACGCGCGGATGGGCGCGATCCTGGACGGATACCCGCGCAACAATATCCAGGCCGCTTTTCTGGAGTCGCGCCTGGCGCAAAAGGGGGCCGGGGTCAACGCCGTATTGCTGCTGGAACTCGATCTCTTTACCGCCTTCAAACGCGCCTTTGGTCGCGTCTCTGCCGCTGACGGCGCCAGTTTCAACTATTATTACAATGCCCGCGGTGTTGATTTTGCCTGGGTGCAAGATGACCAGGGTCTTTTCCCGCCGCGTTTGGAGGCGGCTTTGGCGGGAGGTGGCGAAGCGCTTCGGCGGCGGCCGGATGATGCCAGCGCCGACGCCATCATCAAACGAATTGATACTTACCTGCAAGAAACGCAGCCGCTGATCGACTATTTTGAGTCCAAGGGTATCGTGCGCAGAATCGATGCCGACCAGAGCATTGACGCGGTTTGGGCCGATATCAGGCGCGCCCTTGATAGCGCATAGAGCGGCAGAGGCAAGCGAGGCTGGCTGATGGCGCCCGTACTGAAGACGGCGGAAGAACTGCAAATCATGCGCGAAGCCGGGCGCATTGTCGCGCTCGCGCATGAAGAGGTGCGCCGCGCCATCAAGCCGGGCATCACAACCAAGGCCCTGGATGAGATCGCGACCACGATACTGCGGGACCATCAAGCCGAGCCGGCCTTTCTCGGTTACGCGCCCGGGCAGCATCCGCCCTTTCCCGCCACAATCACGGCCTCGATCAATCGCGAGCTGGTGCATGGAATCCCGTCGACGGCACGCTTTCTGCAAGAGGGCGATATCATCGGCATTGATGTGGCCTGCTTCTATCAAGGTTATGTCGGCGACGCTGCCTTTACGCATCCGGTCGGCGAGATATCGCGTTCGGCCAAGCGTCTCTTGACGGCGACCGCGGCAGCCTTGGAAGCAGCGATCGATGCTTCGGTGCTTGGCAATAGAATCAGCGATGTCGCCAAAGCGACGGCGAAATGCGCCGGTCGGCTGGGCTACAGCGTAGCGCGCGAGTACACCGGTCACGGCGTCGGGCGCGACATGCACGAAGAGCCGCAAGTTCCGAATTGGTGGCACAGCAAGAACAGCCGCTACCAATGGCAGGATTATGAATTGCAGGAAGGCATGACTTACGCGATTGAACCGATGCTGATTGCCGGACGCCCCGATCTCGTGGAATTGGACGACGGCTGGACGGTGGTCACGAAAGATGGCTCGCTCACTGCGCACTTCGAGCATACAGTCGCGATCACGGCGGGCAAGCCCCTCATCTTAACCCTGCCCTAGAAGCGGTCGCATGCGCGCCATGAAGATTGCGGTTGCCTGCCTGCTGTTGTCGCTCTTTATTGCGCGCGGCGCGGCGCAAGCGGGCCGAACGCGCTATGCCGGGGAATCCTGTCCGGATGCCATCGCCGCCTTGGCAATCGCGCACGCCGCGCGGGTTAGCTGCGCCCGCTATTTTGTTCCGGAAGACCGCGCCCAAGCCGAGGTCAATTGGATCAGCCTCTTTGTCACGAAGATAGAGTCCCGGTCCGAGCCCAAGAATCCACCTCTGTTCTACCTGGCTGGCGGACCCGGGGACGCGGCTTCCGCGGACATCGAATGGTGGCTCGCTTCGGGCTTGCTTCAGGACTCGGATGTCTATTTGGTCGATCAGCGCGGGACCGGGTTCGCGCGCCCCAGTCTCAATTGTCCGGAGTTCGCTGACCGGGCGAGGGACAGTTGGCTTGCCGATTGCCGACGGCGCCTGTCGCAGGCGGGCATTGATCTCGCGGCTTATTCCAGCGACGCCAATGTGGCGGATATGGTCGAATTGATTCAGGCGCTGGAATTGGCTCTTGTCGATATCTACGGAAATTCATACGGCAGCCGAATCGCGCTGCGCCTGGCGGCGGCGATGCCGGGCCGCATCCGCGCCCTGACGCTTGATGGCGCCTATCCGCATGGTTTCAGCGCGCTGCGAGACATGGCCGTGAATACCTGGGCTGCGCTTGAGCGCCTCTTTGACGATTGCGCGTTGGATCCGGCCTGCGGACGCGCTTTCCCCGATCTGAAGTCCTCCTTCCAGTATGTGTTGGCCGCATTGAACCGCGAGCCCGCTGTGCTTGAAGGGTTTGCGCCCGGGGCTGCGCTGCGCCTGGATGGTGACGATTTTGCGGGCTATATCAGAGGCATGTTGACGGAGGCTGCTCATTTAGAACTGATACCCGCTCTTATCGCTGAACTCGCCGGCGCGCGCTATGATGCTCTGACGCGTCTCCTGGAATCTGATGTCGAGCCCGAACTTGATAGCCACAGCGAAGGCGCATTCTTCAGCATATTCTGCGCCGAAGACGCGGCCGGCGCAAGCAGCGCTGAAATCAGGGCGCGCGGTGAAGAAGTGGCGGCGCCGGCCGGGTTTTCACGCGCTGCCCTGGATGTCATCGAGCATTGCGCGACATGGGACGCGCCGGCGGCGCAATCTGCAGCCTTGCCCGCAAGCCTGCCAGTTCCGACGCTCCTTTTCTCCGGACGCTACGATCCGATAACGCCGTCGTCATGGGCGGAAGCGGTCGCAAATAAGCTGGTTGCGAGCAGGCATTATGTCTTTCCCGCCGCCGGCCATGGCGTGCTTCAGAGCGCTGCCTGCGCGGAAGACATCATGCGCGGTTTCCTGTCGCAGCCACAGGCGGGACCGGCGGCCGACTGCTTTGACGCTTTGCGGCCGCCGCGCTTCAAAATGTAGGGGGCGTCTCGTGAGACGCCCGTTGAAAATGGCCTGCAAATTGTTGGCGTTTCAGCGGGTCGCGTAGGTCGCTTAGACACTGACCGCCGACACTGACCGACAAACGCACACACAGATTAGGAAATGTGAGCAATGATTGTCATTTTAAGCGCAATTTCAAGTTTTGCGATTGCTCTGGATCGTGACTAAACGGTCTTTTACTTGGCAAAATCCTGTGATATACTACGCCTTCGTTCCCTGTCGCCAGAGAATCGTCAGGACAGCGGCGGCAGAAAATAGAATTGAATCGCTGAAAGCGAGTTGCGCATCGGCGTCCGAAGTGTGCGCCTGTGTGTATGTTGCGCGAGTTAGACCAGGCCAGTGAGATAAGATCGAGGAAACGGGCATGATAGTATCCGCAAGTGTCAAGCGCCGCTGCCCCAAGTGCCGTGTCATCCGGCGCAAGCGGCGGGTGATGATCATCTGTGATAACCCGAAGCACAAGCAGCGGCAGGGATAAACCCGCCGAATGCAAAAGGGAGTTTGATTGATGGCTCGTATTGAAGGTGTCGACCTGCCGCGGGATAAACGTGTGGTTATTGGTTTGACGTATATTTATGGCATTGGCAAGTCGACCAGCCAGCGGCTGTTGGACAGCGCCGGTATCGACCACAGCACGCGCGTGCGCGATCTCAGCGAGAGCGAAGTGCAGCGCCTGCGCGAATTGATCGGCGGCCTGACGATTGAAGGCGATCTCCGCCGGCAGACCCAGCTCAACATCAATCGTCTGATGGAAATCAACTCTTATCGTGGTTTGCGCCATCGGCGGCGGCTGCCGGTTCGCGGGCAAAGGACTAAAACTAACGGCCGGACTCGCCGCGGCAAGAAGCAGACCGTTGCCGGGCGCGGGCGTCGGCGGGGCGCCACCAAGAAGTGAGCGCGCCTGGGGAAGATCGTGGCATTTCAACGTTGATATTAACAGCGATCGCGCGTTTGCCATGATTGCGGTGAAGGCAAGCCAGCGATAGGCGCAGCGCGAAGCAAATAGACCAACTGGAGCAATTGCATGGCAAGAGCGAGAAGCGGCGTTCGAGGTCCGGCCAGACGAACGTTCAAGAATATCCCATACGGCCAGGCGCATATCTACGCCACCTTCAACAACACGATTGTTTCCATGACCGATCAGTCTGGCAACGTCATCACCTGGGCGAGCGCCGGCACGTCGGGTTTCGCCGGCAGCCGCAAGAATACGCCTTACGCTGCGCGCATGGCGGCGGAAACGGCCGCGGCCAATTCTCAACAGCACGGCATGAAAGAGGTGGATATATTTGTGAAAGGGCCCGGTCCCGGGCGTGAGGCAGCTATTCGCTCCATTCAGCAGAGTGGCTTGAAGGTGCGATCCATTACGGATGTAACCCCGGTGCCGCACAACGGCGTTCGCCCGCCGAAGCGCCGCCGCGTCTAGTCGAAAGGGAATCCCGGCTTTATGGAATTTACATCTGATTCGGCAGCGTTGAGCGACAGTTCGCTTGATTTGAACCTGGTGACGGCCAACATGGTTCTGCCACACCAGGTGGAGAGCCAGAATATCACCAAAGATTACGGACGTTTTGTCATAAGTCCTCTGGAGAGCGGCTACGGCTTGACCCTCGGCAACGCCCTGCGCCGCGTCTTGCTATCGTCTTTGCCCGGCGCGGCAGTGACGAGCATTCGTGTCTCGGATGTGCATCATGAATTCTCCGAGATACCCTTTGTGCGCGAAGACATGACTCAACTCATTTTGCAGGTGAAGCAATTGCGTCTGCTCCTGCACGGTGTGGAGAGCGCGCGCTTGCGCCTGGAGCATCGCGGCGCCGAGGGCACGGTGACGGCCGCCGATATCTTTGCGCCGCCGGAAGTGCAGATCGAGAACCCAAGCCTGTATCTCTTCACTGTTGATGATTCCAATGTCGATATCGAATTGGAATTCGAAGTGCAGTTCGGGCGCGGATTCAGCCCAGCCGAGGACCGCGGCCGCCTGCCGATTGGCGAGTTGCCGGTGGACGCCATCTTTAGCCCGATCAAACGCGTGAATTTCGAGGTGGAACGCGCGCGGGTCGGCCAGCGCACCAACTATGACAGACTGGTGCTCGAACTCTGGACGGATGGGACGATCCGCCCGGAAGAGGCCATGGCGCAATCCGCCCAGATTCTGATGCACCATTTGAAAGTGGTGGCCGGGGTCGATGAGGATTGGTTCCAGAACATCGAGCTTCCGCCTCAGGTCGACGATGAACCGACCTTCCCGCCGCTGTATGACAAGCCGATTGAAGAGCTTGATTTGAGCGTGCGCGTCTTCAACTCTTTGAAGCGCACCGGCATCACGTCGGTCGGTGATGTGCTGGATATGCTGAATCGGGGACCGGACGCCATGCTGGCGATTCGCAATTTCGGCGAAAAGTCCCTGGACGAGCTTGAGCAGAAACTGCAGGAAAAGAACTACTGGCCGCATGAGAAGCCGGAATAGCGGCTAAGCGAGGCGCGTTTATGCGACATCGAATTCGCGGAAAGAAACTCAATCGCAGCGGCAGCCATCGCAAGGCGCTGCGGATGAATCTGGCAAGCCAGCTCTTCATCCACGGGCGTATACGGACGACCTTTCATAAGGCCAAGTTCTTGCAAGGCCATGCCGAGCGCTTGATCACGATCGCCAAGCGCGGTTTGGCCAAGGCGGATGAAAAGGGCGATCAGTTGATCGCCGTCCATGCCCGGCGGCAAGTCGCCCGCCGCCTCAACAACGATCGGATTCTTGTGGGCAAAGTATTTGATGAATTGGCGCCCCTTTATGAGGATCGTCCCGGCGGTTACACACGCGTGTTGCGCTTGGGAACGCGAAAAGGCGACAATGCCGAAATGGCGCTGATTGAACTGGTCGATTACGAAAGGGACGACGACTAGATCGTTGACTGTCGATGAAACGTTACGTCGGCATCCTGGCTTATGACGGCTCCGCCTATCTGGGCTTTCAACGTCAGCCGCCGCCGACGCCGACGATTCAGGCGGCGCTTGAAACGGCGATAGGCAAAGTTACCGGGCAATCGAGCGGGGTGCTCGGGGCGGGCCGAACCGATGCAGGCGTTCATGCGGCCGGGCAAGTGGTCGCCTTTGATGTTGAATGGAGGCATGGCGACGACGACCTGTTGCGAGCGATCAATTCGCAGTTGCCCGCCGCAATCGCCCTGCAGCGCCTGTGGCGGCAGGAGGGGTTTCATCCGCGGTTCGACGCGCTATGGCGGCAATACGCCTACCGCGTGGCCTCGCTTGAGGTGCGGCATCCTCTCCTGAATCGGCAGGCCTGGGAGTTGGTCGGCCAAACGCTCGATCTGGGGCGGATGCAAGCGGCGGCAAAATGCTGCCTGGGCGAACATGATTTTGCTGCCTTTGGAACGCCGCCGCATGCGGGTAGCAAGAACACAGTGCGGCAGATATTTCGGTCGCAGTGGGAGATAGAAACGAGCGAATACGGACGGATCTATACCTATCGCATTCGCGGAACGGCCTTTTTGTATCGCATGGTGCGGCGGCTCGTCGGAGCGATGGCGCAGGTGGGCAGTCGCAAGATTTCGCCCGAGCAGTTTGGGGAAATATTGCGAAGCCGCGATATCGAAAGGACGAAGGCGCTGGCGCCGCCAACCGGATTGACGCTGGAAGCGGTGGGATATGCGACCGTGAGCCCTAGTGACACAAGCAAGCGCGTGAGCAAGTCCGTAGCGCCGGAGGCTCCGCTGGAGGAAAGTATATGAGACAGCAGATTCAGAAGACTTATGCCACCACGCCCGCCGCGATAGAACGGCGTTGGTGGGTGGTGGACGCGCAGGGCAAAACCTTGGGGCGCCTGGCGGCCCGGGTAGCGCCTCTGCTGCGCGGCACGCACAAACCCTATTTCACGCCGCACCTGGATACGGGCGATTATGTGATCATCGTCAATGCGGACAAGATCCGCGTCACAGGCAAACGCATGGACCAGAAGATCTATTATCGGCACAGTGGCTATCCTGGCGGCTTGCGGAGCATGACCCTGCGCGAAATGATGAGCCGTTTCCCCAATCGCGCGTTGAAATACGCGATCAAGGGCATGTTGCCCAAGGGCCCCTTGGGCCGGCGCATGTTCAAGAAACTGAAAGTCTACGCCGGCGCGGAACATCCGCATCAGGCGCAGCAGCCGGCGAGCATGGAGCTTTAGGCGCGGGCGTTTAATCGAAAGGATCTTGGCGAACGGCGGTGATCTGTTCGCCCCGGGTTTCAGGACTTGAGGAGATAATGCATGTCAGCACAGTATTATGAAGGGATCGGCCGCCGAAAATCGGCTTCGGCGCGCGTACGCCTCTTCCCCGGCGGTACCGGCCGATTCATCATCAATGGCAAAGAAAGTATGGATTACCTGCCGCGCATGGGCGATATGCAGATTTGCCTGGCGCCTCTGACTCATATCGGCCAGGAACGCAGTTATGATGTCTCCGTGCATGTCAACGGCGGCGGCATCACCGGGCAGCGCGACGCCATTCTCTTGGGCATTGCGCGCGCCCTGGAAAAAGTGGATCCCGATCTTCGTGGAACGCTCAAGCGGGAAGGATTCCTCTCGCGGGACGCGCGGGTGAAAGAGCGCAAGAAGCCCGGCCTCAAGCGCGCGCGCAAGGCGCCCACGTACACCAAGCGCTAGCCCTGAACCGCAAAACGAACATGAAGGCAGCCGGATGCTCATTCAGGCCTCTGGTTGCTTCGCTTTGCTGTGGCGGTGACATGCCGCGGCATCTCGACCAGCGCCGGCAGGCATTTGCCGCTTGACCTTCCGGCCGGGCAAAGTCATGATTATTCGACTTTATGGATTGGCCGCGGCTTGAAAGGAAAAGCTCATCCTTATTTCGTCACCGGATTCGATCAGTGCTGAATGGCTGTCGGCCAAATTGCGCGAGGGCGGCTTTCCGCCTCAGTTTCGCCTGCGTGATTTCCGTGTGATCGGCAGGCATGAAGGCGAGACGGCGATTCTGTATACCCTGCGCATTCGCTACAGCGACGTCGGCATGGCGCGCAAATTGCCTGAGAACATGGTGCTCAAAGTGTACCGGCCCGGTTGCCCGCACGCGGACCGCGAAGTGACCTTCTACCGCGAGATCATAAAAGACATTGAACGAGCCTATGGCGGCGCTGCTTTGCCCGTTAGCCATGCCTACGATGCGTTTTACGACATCTCTGCCGATCGCTCACATGTCTTGATGGCCGGATTGTCGAGTCGATTCAGGCAGCATCATGAGCCGCAGCCGCCGACCAAACGGCACATGACGCAGTTGGCTGATGCCTTGGCCAAAATCCATGCCGGCTTTTGGGAAGATGCGCGTTTGGGCAAGTCACTTGGCTTGGCGATAACGGAAGCGCGGCTGGATAAAGAGCTGGCGCGCCAGCGCGCTGGTTACGAGCAATTCCTGGCGGACGGCATGATTGTATTGAGCAGCGCGCAGCGCAAGGCCTTTGCCGCGGTGGCCGGGCGCATGCCGAGCCTTTACCGCGAGCGCTTGCTTGCGGGGCAAGCGCTGACGTTGATTCACAATAATCTTCGTCCGGCAAACCTGTTGTATTCGCATGACGCCTGCCGGATCCTGGACTGGAAAGATTGGCGGACGGGCTTCGCTGCGGAAGATCTGGCTTTCATGATCGCATTTCATTGGCTGCCGGCGAAACGCCGGTTCGAAGAGCCGCGCTTTCTCAAACGGCATTGGGACGAACTGCGGCGCTGCGGTATCCGCAACTACAGCTATCAAGATGCGCTGCGCGATTACCGAATGGCGATTGGCCTGCGCCTGGGCGAGATGATCGGATCCTGGCGGAGGGAAGACTGGCGCAGCGGCAAGTGGCCGCTTTGGACGACGATCGCCCTTGGCTTGAGCGCCTTTGAAGATCTCAATGTCACTGAACTGTTCCTGGATTAAGCTCGAGATCTGATACCGCATGACGATCACGATTATAGGCTTGGGGACGGCATCACTTGACCAGCTTTCAATGCGCGCCTGGGAGGTTCTGCGGCGGACCGAGGTGCTTTATTTGCGCACATCGCATCATCCCGGCCTGTCTGATCTGCCCTCAGGTATTAAGTGTCGCAGCTTCGACGAGGTCTATGAAGCCTTCGATAGCTTTGAAGATGTGTATGCCGAGATCGCTGAGCGCATACTTCTTGTGGCGCAGCGGGAAGGGCAGGTCGTCTATGCGGTGCCGGGCGACCCGCTCGTGGGCGAGGCGACAGTTTCGCGCATCCGCCAGCGCGCTGCCGCCGCCAACATCCAAGTGGAAATCGTGCACGGCATCAGCTTCATTGAGCCTTGCCTGGCGCTCCTGGGCCTGGACGCGCTGGACGGCCTGCAAATTCACGATGCCCTGACTGTGGCGGAGCAGTACCACCCGCCCCTCAATCCGGCGCTGCCGGCGCTGCTGGCGCAAGTCTACAGCCGCTCGGTCGCCTCAGCGCTCAAGCTGACGCTCATGAATCAATACGCGGATGATTTTCCAGTGAAATTGATCCACGGAGCGGGCGGCGAGGCGGCACGGGTCGAGTCGTTGAAACTTTACGAAATCGATCGCAGCAGCCAGATCGAAGCCATGACCACGCTCTATCTGCCCCCAATCAACCCGTTGAGCAGCTTCGAAGCCTTCCAGAATATCATCGCGCATCTGCGTTCGCCCGAGGGCTGCCCCTGGGATCGCCAACAGACACACCAGTCGCTGCGTCCCTTTCTCCTTGAAGAAGCCTACGAGGCGCTGGAAGCGCTTGATGAAAACGATGCCGAGGCGCTGGTGGAAGAACTGGGCGACTTGCTCTTGCAGGTGCTCTTGCATACGCAGATCGCCATTGAAGCCGGGGAGTTCACAATGGCGGACCTTTTGCAGCGTCTGAACGAAAAAATGATACGCCGTCATCCCCATGTTTGGGGCGATGTAGAGACGGACGGCGACCTGCGCCATCTCTCGCGCATCTGGCAAGAAGTCAAAGACGCCGAGAAAGCGAAGACGGCAGACGAGGACAAATCCTTGTTGGACAGCGTTCCCCGCGCGGCGCCGGCTTTGCTTGTGGCGCATCAATATTCAAAGCGCGCGGCCAAAGCGGGCTTCGACTGGCATGACATAACGGGCGTCGAATCAAAGGTCGAGGAAGAACTGGCCGAAGTTTACGCCGCCGGCACTGACGCAGCCAGAGCCAGGGAAATTGGCGATCTGATTTTTGTACTGGTCAACTGGCTGCGCTGGCTGGATGTCGATGATCCGGAAAGCCTTCTGCGGGAAGTCAACGCCAAGTTTTATCGGCGCTTCCGTCATGTGGAAACTGAAGCGGCCAAGCGTGGCAGAGCGCTCACGGACTATAGTCTCGACGAGATGGAAGACATGTGGCAAGCGGGCAAGCGCCTCGGTTTGTGATGAGGGCGGAAGAGAATATCCTCGAAGGCAGCCTGACGATTCAGGCGGCGCTGCAGTCGGGCTGGCGCGAAATTCATGAAGTCCTGATTGTGGAGCAGAAGCGAAACGATCGCCGTTTGCAACGCCTGCAGCGCCAGGCGGAGGCGGCTGGCATCAGTGTTTCCTATTGCTCGCGGAGCGCGATCCAGCAGCTCGCCTCGGGCGATTCGCATGGCGGTGTCCTGGCGCGGACGGGCGAAAGGCGCTTCTGCCGTCTGGAAGAGCTGCTGCCGGCCGAAAGGGCGGCCTTCATTGTCATGCTGGATGGCATTGAAGATCCTTACAATTTTGCCGGCGCCGCGCGCGCCTTATATGCGGCCGGCGCCGATGGCATCGTCTTGCGTCCGCGGAACTGGACCAGCGCCAGCGCTATCGTGGGCCGAGCCAGCGCCGGCGCCATCGAGCGGTTGCCCTTGGCGATTGCGGAGAGCGCAAGCGCCGCCGCCGCTTTCTTTCGCGCGCAAGGCCTGACCGTCGCCGCGGCCGCCAAAAGCGATCGGGCTCTGTCCATTTATCAAGCGGACTTGTCCCTTCCGCTGTTTTTGCTGATAGGCGGGGAGCGGCGGGGCGTCACCCGTTCCTTCTTGCAGACGGTTGATCTCCAGCTGTTAATCCCTTATGGACGGGACTTTGGCCCATCCCTGGGAACGGTTGGGGCGGCCGCGGTCATCGCCTTTGAAGTGATGCGCCAGCGCAGCTCATCCTGAGGCAACGCCCCGGCGTTCGCCTGTCGCGATTTGGCAACCTCTGCTAGTATGCCTAGCAGATCTCAAAGACAGCGGACATGACACAGCCGCTCGCCGCAATCGGTGAAACGGGCCAGGGCTCGGGCAGCATAATGGGCCAGCGGCTTATCCGATACAGCGGCGCATTGAAACGGGAGATGAGGCATGAAGGCATTGATTCTTGCAGCCGGGCAAGGGACGCGCTTGCGCCCGGTGACCCTCACGATGCCCAAGTCGCTGGTGCCAGTGGCGAACCGCTGGCTGATCAATTATGCGATGGACGCCTTAAAAAAGGCCGGCTTGACTGATATCGGCATTGTGGTCAACAGCCTGGATTCGCCCATCGTCTCCAATCTCAAAGACGGCCGAATACTCGGCGTTAATATCGAATACATCATTCAGGATGAGCAGCGGGGCTTGGCGCATGCGACCGCCCTATGCCATGAATTCGTCGGCAAAGACCCGTTCACGGTCTTCCTCGGCGACAACATTTTTCAAGACCAGATGACTTCCTTGCTCACGTCATTTGCCGAGTCCCAGGCTGAGGCGGCGGTCGTTCTAGGCAAGGTGCCCGACCCCACTCGCTTCGGCATCGCCGAAATTGACAACGGCAAAATTGTACGCGTTGTAGAAAAGCCGCAGGAGCCGCCGTCCAATCTGGCGATCGCCGGGGTCTATCTCTTCCGTTCTTCGATTTTTGACGCGATAAAGCGCATCAAACCCTCCGGCCGCAACGAGCTGGAAATCACCGATGCGATTCAAGTATTGATCGATGACGGCTTGCCGGTCGCTTCTTACGAACTCAGCGGCTGGTGGATTGATGCGGGCAAGCCGAACGCGATTATCATGGCGAATCAATTGGTTCTGGAGGAATTGCCCTACACGCCGGCGCCGGAAAACAGCGATCAAATTGAGGGCGAATGCGAAGTGTCCCATCGTGTGTTGATCGGGCGCAACAGCCGCATCGTCGACAGCGTGATCCGCGGCCCAGTCATCATCGGCAAAAACACCATCATTCGCGACAGCTATATCGGTCCCTACACCTCAATTGGAGATAATGTGGTTGTGGAAGGCAGCGAGATCGAATCCAGCATCGTGATGAAGAATTGTGAGATTCGCAACATCATCGGGCGGATCGACCGCAGCCTGCTGGCGGAAAACGCCCGCGTCACCGCCACGACGCACATGCCGGACGCGCATCGCTTTGTCTTGGCGGAAAACAGCTACGTGCAGTTTTAGCCGTCTATTTCAGCGCGCGCGGCGGCAGCAGATTGTTGCGCCGCAGGTATGTCTCGTCCGGTCCCGTCCAGGCGACTTGAGCGAAGTCCACGCGGCCGCGGCTGTCGAATTGCAAGCCTTCCATTTCCAGCAGGCGCCGCTGTTCATCCGCTTGGGGGCTGCCGGCGGGGAAGCTGATCCCGCCCTGGCTGTTGATAACGCGGTGCCAAGGGATGTTTCGGCCCGTCGGCGTCTTGCGCAGGGCCGTGCCCACCCAGCGCGGCGCCAGGCTCTTCATGCGCGTCGGCTCTATGTGCGCGCCCGGCGGGATCATCGAGGCGATCTGCCCGTAGCTGCTGACCCGGCCGGGCGGGATTTGCTGGACGATATCCCAGACGGTTTCGAAGAAGTTGCGGGCATCAGGCGGGTAAAACATTGGCGCATCCATCTTGTCTGTAAGTTTATGGCGCTGAAGAAGCGGGCCCGGCGTCAGAGAAAAGGAGAAGGGAATGCGACTGGTGGGACTGACCATTGCCGCCATTCACATGGAAGACATGGCGCGCTTCTACAATGCGGTATTCGGCGCGCGCCTTAAGCAGACGGTGCATATCGGCGCCGAGCAGTTTTATGGCGGCGCGATCGGCGACATGGAGTTGACGCTTTGTCCCAATGCGATCGCCGGTGTGGTCGCCGAGCAGAATCGTCAGCAATTCCGCTTCGAGGTCGACGACATCGAAACGGTGATGGAAAAGGGTTTGGCCAATCACGGCAGCGAGATCAATCCCATTGACGAGTACAAAGGCGCAAAAGTGGCGTCGCTTGCCGACCCCGACGGCAATACGATTGAATTTGTACAATTGCTGTCATAAGGCCTCATTGATGCTGCTCAGGAGTTCCGCCGGCGACGGCGCATAGTTGCCCAAGTGGCGCACCACGATCCCGCTGGCATAATTGGCAAGCGCAACCGCTTCCGCCGGCGCGATACCGGCGGCCAGCGCCAGAGTGACCACCGCAATCGCTGTATCGCCGGCGCCGACCGTGTCGAAGACATCGCTGACCTTGGGCGCAGGCAGGTGTTGGACGCGGTCCTTCGCGATCAAGGTTGCGCCCATGCCGCCGCGGGTGATGATCGTTGTCATTTGGACAGCCAGATCCTCATGCAGTTGGGCGGCGGCGTCGGCGAAGTCGTCATCCGTCTCCAGGCTCCGGTTGAGATAGCGGCCGGCGTCATCGGCGTTGCACTTGATGACATCAAGCCCGTAGAAGGCGGAGAAGTTTCCTTGAACATCGGCTGTCAGCAGGGCCTCGGCTCGCCGGCATAAATCGCGGATTTTCGCGACCAATGTCGCTGTCAGCAGGCCGCCATGATAATGGGACAGCAGCAGCGCATCCGCATCGGCAATCCGCTGCTCGACAAGGGCGACGATGCGCGACTCGCTGGCGGCGTCTATGGGCCGGCGATTCACGGTATCGATTCGCGTGACCTGCTGTGGAAAACGCAAGCCCATCTGCGCCAGGATGCGTGTCTTGACGGTGGTCGGACGGTCGGCGCAGGTTATCAAAGCGCGCGCGTCTATGCCTTGATCTTCGAGGATTTGCGCCAGGCGCTTTCCGGCATTGTCGGCGCCGATGACGCCAAGCTGCGCCGCCCGGCTGCCCAGCGAGACCACATTCGCGGACGGATTGGCCGCGCCGCCGGCGATGTATCGTTTCGACTGAAGCTCCAAAACCGGCACCGGCGCTTCGCGGCTCATGCGCGCCGGCTTACCGGTGATGTATTCGTCCAGCATCACATCGCCGATGACCAGTATCGACTGGTTAGCCAAGCGCGGAACGCAGGCCGTTAATCCCTCCGACATCGCCGGTCCTCAATATCCGAACGCTCAGTTTACCCCAAGTGCCGAACCCGGCATAAGGACGTTTTGCCCCTCATCACAGGGCAATCGCATCAAATTTAAATTGCGCCGATAAATGACATTTTCCCCTCAAATTATGTAATACGTAGGGGCGTTTCGCTGAAACGCCCGCAATTTGCAGGCCATTTTCAACGGACGTCTCACGAGACGCCCCTACATTTCCGCAATTTTCGTAGCGAACCGCTCATTATGATTTTGATGCGATTGCCCTGCCCCCATCAGCCGCGGCCTTGCCGTATCACCGCGAAAACAAAACGGGGCAAACGCAGCATACGCCGCAAGCGCCAGGGCTGTCGAATCAGGCGATAGAGCCACTCAATGCCGCGATCGCGCATCCATTGCGGCGCGCGCGGGACGACCCCGGCGATGAAATCCAGCGATCCGCCTATGCCCATCGCCATCGCCACATTCAGCCGCGGTAAATTGCGGGCGATCCACTTATCCTGCGCCGGCGCGCCGTAGGCGACAAATAGGATATCGGCGCCGCTGGCGTTTACCATGGCGACGATGTCATCTTCTTCGGCTTCGGACGGGCTGCCGGAATGGGCGCCGGCGACGATCAAAGCGGGATATTTGCCATGCAGCGCCTCGGCTGCCCGCGCCGCGACGCCTTCCGCCGCGCCCAGGAAAAAAATCTTCCAGCCCTGCGCGGCGGCATATTCAGCGATAAGCGGCACGCCGTCAGAGCCGGTCACCCGTTGAGGCAGGGGCCGGCCCAGATGGCGGCTCGCCCAGAGCAAACCCACGCCATCGGCCAGGCAGAACTCGGCGCGATTCAATATGTTGAAGAAGATCGCATCTCGCTGCGCAATCATGATGAATTCCGGATTGACGGTGCAGACGTGTCGCGCGCCATTGCGCTTTTTCATCCAGAGGCCAATCCGTTTCAGCCAGACTTCGTAAGTGATGGCGTCAACGGGCACACCCAGGATGCTCAGCCTGCCAGCGACGGCTCGATCTCGAGGCGCTGCCGTCAAGTCTTGCTCATCGGGCTTCATGCCGCGCGCATCCGCAAGCATGCTGCGGGCGCCAGCCAGGACATCATCTACACTAATCAGCTTCATGCAGGTGCGAGCCGGGCAACCCTCGCGGACGCCCAGCGCATGCGCCACATAACTGCAGGGACTGCATTCCACGCCACTGCGAAGGACCAAGGACCGCCCCGCAGGCGTCCAGGGGCGCCAGGCGTCGGCGTTGCTCGGCCCGAATATGCCTATGACCGGCGTGCCGGTCGCCGCGGCGACGTGCATGACACCGCTGTCGGCGCCGATGAAGAGCTCCGCGCGGGCGATCACATCGGCCAGTTGCGGCAGCGTCGTCTCCCCAGCCAGATTGACAACAGCGCCGTCAAGCAGGTCTCGCAGGCGCTGAACGTCGTCTGTCGCCCGCCCGACCAGTATAATTTCAGCCTCGAATTCTTCTTGCAGCTGCCGCGCAACCTCGGCGAAGCGCTCGACGCTCCAGCGGCGGGCCAGGCTGTAGCCGCCGCTTCCGGCGTGGATAACCACGCGCGTTCGCTCAGCGCTGGCGCCGGTCTGCGCTGATATGAAGGGAGAAGTTTCGCGCCGGACCTGGGCGGGCCGCGGCTCATTGCTGGCGCCCAACAGAGCAACTAAATCGAGCCAATACTGCGCTTGATGCCGGGCGCCGAAGCCGCTATCGAGGACACTTTCGCTGAGGAATGCGGCATGACGGTTTTGCAGGCCGATGACGCGGCGAGCGCGGCTTGCCCGGGCGATGAGCTGAAACTTCAGGAGGCCTGCGCGCAAGGTGAAATGGTGGAAGAAGACCACTGCATCGTATTTCTCGCCCACAAGACCCATGAGACTGCGCAGATTTTGCCGCGACAGGAAGGCGCTTGTCGCATTGTTCCCGCCACGCCGAATGGCTATGGATTTGTCGACCAGTCCATCGGGTATCACCGGCAGCGCGTGATCGCTGGCCAGCAGGTCGATCCGGGCGCGCGGACGCGCTTCACGCAAGGCGGCAATGGCCGGCGTCGCCAAAACCAAATCGCCGATATCCGCCAGTTGCGCCAGGAGAATTTTCTCGCCCGCCATCGTATCCACTGCCCGCACAGTGCCATTCTATCAGATAGCCAGCCGTATGACTTAGCGCGGCGCGCAAAGCTCGTCGAAGGCGTCCAGGACCTTCTCGGCGGCCGCCCCCCAGGTAAAGCGCTTCGCTTGTCGATAGCCCCGCTGGATCAGCTTGCGTCTGAGCGATTCATCTCGGCTGCAGCGCGCCATCGCGGCGGCGATCGCGGCCGTATCAAGGGGATTGACCTGCAAGCCGGCGTCGCCGGTGATTTCGGGCAAACTCGATGTGTTGCTCGTAATCACCGGCACACCGCCGGCCATCGCTTCAAGAGCGGGAAAGCCGAAGCCTTCGTACAGGCTGGGAAAGACTAGGGCCGTCGCGCCGCCGAGCAATCCTGGTTTATCCGCCTCGTCAACGTAGCCGGTCAGCATCACATTTGGCGTATTTTGCGTCCAACTGGGATTGAAGAGCCAGCCGCGGCCGCCGGCCAGGACGAGGGCGAATTCCCCATCTCCATATTCCTTTTGCCAAAGGCCGAATGCCTGGACAATGCGCTCGATGTTCTTGCGCGGCTGCAAGGTGCCGAGGTAGAGAAAATAGCGCTGGGGCAAGCCGAACTTGCGGCGGGCTGCCGCCATTTGCTCGGCCGTTGCCTTCACCTTCTCGGCATCAACACCCGGGTGGACGACGCGGATTTTGGCTGGGGCCGTTCCATAGAACCGGTGTAGGTCGTCCGCGGTCGCAGCGCTATCAGCTAGCACGAGGGAGGCGCGCCGCTGGCTAAATCGAGTGGTCGCGCCCAAATAGGCGCGCTGCGCCGGCGGGTGGGCGGCGGGAAAATGCACGTATCCGAGATCGTGGACGGTGACGATGCTATTGCCCGGAAAGAGAAAAGGCAAGGTATGCGCCGGGACGAAACTGATATCGGGACGCATGCGCCAAAGAGCGGCCGCCAGCCGAAAATGTGTCCACAGCCTTGGAAAGGGAATGACAACTTGCCGGACATTGGTTGATCGCGCGAACAAACCTGGGGGCGGCGTCTCGCGGAAAAACAGGCTGAACCGGTAGGGCCCGGGGCGGCGGTCGTTAGCGCCAATCAGGGTTTGTATCAGACGCAAGGCGTAATATTCGGTCCCGGTTGGTTTCTTGACCGTTGCGCGGCTTGCGTCAATTGCAATGTGGCGTGTCATCTTGGGAATCGCTCGATAGGCCTGTACGCTATCGCGCGGCGCGGCCAATGTTCATAGGCCGATGATACGTTCGCCGTCAGCACCGCCGTAGACATGGCGCGTATCGACGATGACCTCGCTGTGCTGGGCAATCTCTCCCCAGTCGTAGCAGGAATGATCGGTGACGATGACCACGCAATGCGCATCGCCCAGCAGGCCGGCGCTATAGGTTTGCGACGCCAGGCGGAAATCATTCTCCAGCAGAATCTCAGGCACATAGGGATCGTGAAAGACGACATCGGCGCCCCGTTGCCGCAGCAAGCTGATGATGTCCAGCGCCGGACTTTCGCGCACGTCATCGACATCGCGTTTGTAAGAGACGCCCAATATCAAGATGCGCGACCCGCGCACCGCCCGCTCCCGGTCGTTTAAGGCGGCCGTCACCTTGTTAACGACGTAGTAAGGCATGGATGCATTAACTTCGCTCGCCAATTCGATGAAGCGCGCGTTGTAGTTGAGCGTCTTGAGTTTCCAGCTCAGATAATGGGGATCGACCGGGATGCAATGTCCGCCCAACCCGGGACCAGGATAAAAGGGCATATAGCCAAAAGGCTTGGTGGCGGCGGCGCGGATCACTTCCCAAACGTCAATGCCAAGTCGGTCGCACATCAGCGCCATTTCATTGACCAAACCTATATTGACCGCGCGAAAGGTATTCTCCAGCAATTTCACCATTTCGGCCGCAGTGGGGGAGGATACGGTGAAAATCTCGTCAACAGCTGATTCATACAGCGCCGTCGCCACTTCACTGCAGTGCCCGGTAATGCCGCCGACAACTCTGGGTGTATTGCGCACGGTATAGGCCTGATTGCCGGGATCAATGCGCTCCGGCGAGTAGGCGATGAAGAGCTCGTCGCCGACCGTCAGGCGCTCCCCGGCGATTTCAGGCACGACGATTTCTTCGGTTGTACCGGGGTAAGTGGTGCTCTCGAGCACAATCAGCATACCCGGCCGGCAGATCTCCGCGATCGACTTGGTCGCCTGAATGATGTATGACATATCCGGATCGCGCGTTTTGCGCAGCGGAGTTGGCACGCAAATGCTGATTGCGTCTATCTCTCGCAAGTCGTCGTAGGCCGTGCTGGCGCGGAGCCGCTCAGCCTCGACCAAGCAGTGTACGCTCGCATCGGGAACATCTCCGATATAGCTGCGGCCAGCGTTAATATGCTCTACTTTCTCGGCGTCTACATCAATGCCCAGCACAGAGAAACCGGCGTTGGCGAATTCTACCGCCAGCGGCAAGCCGACATAACCCAAACCGACGACGCCAACCTTGGCTTGACGGCTGGAGAGTCTTTCCAGCAGGTTCTGCTTGTGGCTCATCGCGGCTCTGTATCCGTCCTGGTCCCAGCGTGATTATAGTATGCTCCCGTCTATGCCTATAGGCTGAAATCAGCGGATGCCGCTGCGGGCGAAACTTTCGACGAATTGCCGCTGGAAGACGATGAATAAAATCACAAGAGGCGCGATCACGATCAAGGTGCCCGCCATCAATTGGCCGTAGAAAGCGCCTTGGTCGGTCGTTTTGATGAGTTTGTTCAGTCCGACCGTCAGCGGGCGAATCTCCTCGGAGCGGGTGATGATAAAAGGCCAGAGGAATTCATTCCAATGGGAGCTGACGGAAACAAGCGCAAAGGCGAGATAGGCGGGGATGGCATTCATCACATAGACATGTCGAACAACCTGCAGCAGGTTGGCGCCGTCAATCCGCGCCGCCTCTTCCAATTCGATCGGAATCTCGCGGAAGGTCTGCCGCAGAAGCAGCACGCCAAAGGCCGAGCCCCAATAGGGTATCATCAGCGCAATCCTCGTATCGAACAGTCCGAGGATATTGATCGTACGGAAGTTCTGCACCAGCAAGACGCCGGACGGAATCATGAGTTGCAGCAAGATCGCCATTAGCAGGAAGTTGCGGCCGAAGAAGCGCATGCGGGCGAAGGCATAGGCGGCGAAGGTTACTGTGAATAGCTGCACGAGCAGCGTTCCGCCGACAAATATGATGCTATTCAGATAATGCAGGCCCCAGGGGGCGATGATGAATGCGCGCCGGTAATTCTCCAGCGTGATTTCGCTGCCAAAAAAGATGTTGCCATTCGTCACGGGCTCCGTTTCCGGGCGCAAACTGACTAGCGCCGTGAAGAAAAGCGGCAGCAAGAAGAAAATAGCGATTGCCATTTTCAGCGCATCGGCGCCGCGCCGGCGGATCACATAGAAATGACTCATCGGTCAGTCTCGTCGCGCTCAAACAGCAGAAAGTTGCTCAGCGTAAAGCTGAGGACAACGCCGATCAAGACGATGGTCATGGCGTTTACGTAGCCCCAGTTTCGGCGCTCGGATATATTTTGGAAGATCAGATAAAGCAGGAGATTGGCGCTGTCCGCCGGGCCGCCTTCACCCAGCGCCTGTAACTGTTCCACCGTCTGGAAGGCGAAGGTGAAAGAAATGACCGCCACGAAAAGCAAGGTCCGGCGCAGCAGCGGCAGGGTGAGATAAGCGAATTGCTGAGCCGGGCCGGCGCCATCAAGGGAGGCCGACTCATAGATATCGCGCGGGATGTTCTGCAGGCCGGCCAGGAAGAATATCATAAAATATCCCGCTTGCTTCCAGATATTGATGATGATGACCGAAAGCAGCACCAGGTTGCGGTCGCCCAGCCAATTCAGACCGGGGTGCCCGAATGTCTTCAGGATGGCGTTCGCCAGGCCGATGCTGTCCGAGAAGATGAATGACCAGATGCTGGCCGCCCCAATCAGCGGCAGCAACGAGGGGTAAAAGACGGCGAAGCGCCAGACGCCCAGGAGCGGCTGCGGGCGATTAAGCAGCAGCGCCGTCAACAGGCCTAGCGGCACGCCTATGCCCACGGTCGCCAGCGCAAAGACAATCGTATTGCGCAGCGTGCGGAGGAAACGCTTGCCCATGTAGTGCTCATCGTCGAAGAGGTCCTGGAAATTCCCCAGCGCCACGAATTCCGGCGGCTTGCCGGCTGCCCCAAGTCCGCGCGCTGGTTTGTGAAGGCTATCGTTTATCGTCCGGAAGGCCGGCGCGACATTGAACATGAGCACAAGGATCAATGTCGGCGCGACCAATATGTAGGGCTGCAGGAGAGAAAGCAGGCTCTTGCGCGGCGGACGGTGGAGCGCGTCGCGAGCCATCAGAAATGTGGTGGTATCGAAATTGGCGAGGAGACCACGAATCGTTTCAGCGAATATGAATTAAAGAAGCGGAGGGGGCGTAACGCTTGGCACGCCCCCCGGTTCCCAGCTAGCGGTAGTCCGCCAGGATTCCATCGATTTGCGCCTGCGCTGCGTCCATCGCCGCCTGGGCGTCTTCGGCTTCACCGGTCAGGATGCTTTCAAGCGTACCGTTGATGATGCCCTGAATGGTGATTGTGGCGTAGCTCGAGAATTCCTTTCCGGCATGCTGGAGTTGATCGCGGGCGACGCCATATTGCGGATGTTCCAGCGCCAGAGAAGCCAAAGGCTCCGTTTCCCAGGCTGCGGCATTGGAGGCGATGTAACCGGTGGTCGCGCCCCAATCCGACTGTATCTCCGGCGAGGACAAAAACATGACCCATTTCCAGATCGCGTCCAGCTCGGCGTCGGATTTGCTGCCGTCGTCGAATATGTAGAGGTTGCCGCCGCCGGTGGGCGCGCCGTAACCGGCGCCATCTTCGCCCGCCGGTCCACTAGGCAGGTACCAGACGCCGACCTCAAAATCGGCGCCACTGAGGATGCGTGTCAGATTGCCGGTTGTGTGATAGATCATCGCCGCTTGCTCGGCCAGGAATGCGACGGGCGTATCGCCCCAGGCCGCGCCGCCGGCCGGCCCAACACCAAGATCCGTGCCCAAGGAGCGGACAAACTCGACAGCTTCGACCGCTTCCGGCGTATTGAAATAGACCTCGGTCGGATCATCGCCGACGATGTTGCGTCCGTAGGCGATGGCGAAGCTCTGGTACATCCAGATGGGGAAGCCCCCCGCCACCGGCACCAGCAGGCCGTCGCGATCGTCGGTTGTGAGCGCTTGCGCAATTTCCACCAATTCCGCATTGTTGGTCGGCGGCGAATCGTAGCCGGCTTCCGCCAGCAGGTCGGCATTGTAATAGAGGATCGGCGTACTGCGCTGGAAGGGAATCGACCAGACATTGCCCATTTCGTCCATGCCATTTGCCATCAAGGCCGGGAAGAAGTCGTCGACATAAGCTTGGCCGTCGTCCATCGCGTCAATGAAGGTCTGCGCCGGCACGATATAGCCTTCTTCCGCGAAGCTGTAGAGATCGATGGAAAGCATCACAGCGACATCGGGCCCGGCGCCGCCGCCCTGCAATTCGGTCAGTATCGTGTTGCGCGTATCGGTGTAGCTGCCGCTGAAGACCGGATTGATCGTGATACCCGGATTCTCCTCTTGAAACTGGTCGGCATAGCGCTGGAATATGCCCTCGGCGTCATTTGCCGTCGCCGACGGGAAATAAAAATCAATGACAATATCGGATTGAGCGGAGATCGCGCCCGCTGTCATAGCGCAGAGCGCAAGGGCCAACACAAAAAGCGTATTTCGTAGACGCATGTCAGGTTCCCTTTCCTTATCGATGGACAAGCGGCCGCCTGTAGTTGAAGTTTGGCAGCCACTCTAAATTGTAATAACTGAAAGCGGGCGATGCAACTGAAGGCGCAACGGGTACTGTATCAGATTCGGTTGAAATAGTCTGGTAGGGGCGATCCGGTGGATCGCCCGACGGGTACGAACTGGCTCGAAATCGGGCGACTCAACGAGTCGCCCCTACCAAATCGTCGGCATTTGGAGAAATTCAACCGAATTGGATACACTACCGCGCAAGGCCCGCTGTTAAAGCTCGATTAAGATGAGCGCCCGTTCAAACGGCGATGTCACGCTTTTCATAGCGATGCAAGGACAGCAGCAGCAGCGCCGCGCTGATCAGGACTAAACCGGCTATATGCGGCCAGATGTAGCCTTGGGTCAGGATATCGCCTGTGTTGTAGTAGGTGAAGAAGGAGATAGCTCCGATTGGCTCCGCCACGGTGCCCTCGGCCGCCAGGCCTATCGTCTGCAGCATGTAACTCATGATGATGTATGCGGTGATGATGCCCAGCGCGACTTGCCGGCGCCGCGCAACCACGCCGATGAGCAATGTGACGGCCATTGTGAACACCATGAGCGGAATCAGATAGAAGGTGACTTCCGCCAGCCGGGCGACATCCAATTCGACATCGCCGAGCAGCACACCCAGGTGCATGCCAAAGTAGATCAACAGGACGACGCCGATGATGCTGACGCTGTACGCCAGGAATTTCTCGATGACGACGCGCGCGCGCTGAACCGGCAGGCTTAGCAGCATGTCCATGGTGCCATCGTCTTCTTCATTTGCGGTGATGCGCATGCCCATGACCACCGGGTAGACAGCGAAAATCAGCAATGATTTGCCGAAGAATCCGACGGCGACAAAACCTTCATTGGTGGCGAATATTTCCAACTCATTGCCGACACCGATCATCGCCAGGATTACCGCGGGGAAACTGGCCAGCAGATCTTTCATCTGCTGCATATCGAAGAGCGGCAGCATCAATATGACAAGCAGCGCCATCGCCGCCAAGCCGATGCCCCAGTAGACCATCTGCTTCCAGGTCTGCCTTAAGGTTTCCAGAAACACTGAACCAATCATGTCATAAACTCCTATAGGCCCACATCACGGCTTTCAAACATCCTGATGGACAGGGCGAATCCGATGAGCGCAACAACAATCAGGGTCGCTGCGCTAACCGGGTCGTATGTGCCCAGGACGATTTCTTCGCCATGCGTATAGCTGAAGTATGAGATCTGCTCCATTAGATCGGCGACGAAGCCGCTGGCGGAGCCGCCAACAATGCTGAATACATAGCTGCCGACTACAAATGCCGCTGCCAGGCCGATGGCGACGGAGCGGCGGCGCAGGATTGTCGCTAGCAGGCAAGTCACCGTCATGACGAGCAGCGTGCCGGGATATATGTTCATAATGCTAACCAGGATCTTGTCCGCTTCGGTATCGGCAGTCAGCATGGCGACGGAAAACAGGGTGATCGCGGCGCAGAGCAGCATGATGCCCAAGCCAATCAGGGCATAGCCGAGCCAGCGTTCAAGCAGATAGGCCCGTCTTGAAATCGGCAGAGACAGAATGACGTCCATCACACCGGACCGTTCGTCGTTGGCGGTGATGTTCAAGCCGGCCAGGACCCCGAAAGCGGACAGAAATATCGCGGCTTCGGATACAAAGACCGAGACGATCCAGCCTTCGGTCGTCCGGAACATTTCCAGATCGCTTGCGCCAAAAGCCTCCAGCATCGCCGGTGGCATCGACTCGAACAGGTTGGCGTAACCCTGCACGATTCCTTCATCCGAGGCGATGAAGACGATGTAAAACCCAAGTATTCCCAAGCCGATTCCCCAATAGAGAATCTGCTTCCAGGATGTGCGTATGGTATAGCCCAGGACGACCCCGTTCATCATCAGTCCTCCTCGCCGCCGCTGTAGAAGGCCAGGAAGATATCCTCCAGCGTCGGCTCTTCTATGTGCAGGGACTCGACATAACCGGAGGCGATCGCTCGCAAAAGGGGATCAAAATCGCCAACCAATCTCATGCTCAAGCGGGCGCCATTGGCGCTGAGATCGCTGATGTCCGGAAGCGCATCCAATTGCTGCGGCAGCCCGGCGGGAATGGCGTCGCGGAACCTGACTTCGACAGTATGGAACTCAACTTGCGTTAGGCGCTCCACCGATTCGACCGCTTTCAAATCGCCATCGCGCAAAATGCCGACGCGGTCGCATATCGCTTGCACTTCGCTTAATACGTGGGACGACAAGAAAACCGTCTTTCCCTTGTCCCGATATTCGTCCATCATTTCATGGAAGGTTTGCTGGACCAGGGGATCAAGGCCGCCCGTTGGCTCGTCGAGAATGAGCAGCTCCGGCGCGTGCATCATCGCGAGCGCCAAGCCCAGCTTGCGCTTGTTGCCGGAGGAAAGATCGCGAACGCGCTTGCTGGTATCCAACTGCAGCCGCGCGGCGATTTCAGCCGCTTGCTTGACGATGCCCTTGGTGTCTCCGCGAACGCTGGCGACATAGTGGATAATCTGGTTGCCGGTGCGGCCCTCCCACAAGCTGAGCTCGCCCGGCATAAAGCCGATCCGCCGATGGATATCCACGCTCTTTTCCCGCACATCCATCCCAAATATGGTGGCTGCGCCGGCCGTCGGCCGGATCAAGTCGAGCAGCATCCGGATGGTGGTTGTTTTGCCTGCGCCGTTCGGCCCAAGATAGCCGAAGATTTCGCCGCGATTGACATTCAAGGTCAAATTGTCAAGCGCCCGCGTCGCGCCTTCGCCCGAACCGTATGTCTTGGAAAGTCCCTTCATTTCGATCACGGATGCCGATGCCATGTATTGCTCCTCAATCCACTCCGCGGCCGTTGGCTGGCGCAATCAACATCTCGCTCAGCCCAAACTGATTATAGACTTTGGACGAAATCACTGTCAACGAAAATCCGGCGGCGCCCCAATTATTGGGGGGCAAGGATTCTCGCGCAGTTGCCCGAAGTTACCTCAAGTCCGAGACCTTCTCATGTCATTGGGATGACAGCTGCGCCTCCCAGATACGGTCTTAACACATCTGGGATCTCGATGCTGCCATCGGCCTGCTGGTAGTTCTCCATGAGGGCGATCATCACCCGCGGCGTCGCCAGACCGCTGCCGTTCAGCGTGTGCAGGTATCGCGATTTGCGGCTGTCGCTTGGGTAATAGCGCAGCATCGCCCGGCGCGCCTGAAAGGCTTCCGTGTTGCTGCAGGAGCTGACTTCGAGCCATTCCTCGCAGCCCGGCGACCAGATCTCGATGTCGTACTTCTTGGTGGCGCTGAAACCGAGATCGCCGGTGACAATTTCCAACCGGCGATACGGGACCTTCAATTGCGCGCAAATTGCTTCCGCTTGCTCCGTCATCGTTTCAAGCTCATCGTAGCTCGATTCCGGCCTGGTGAATTTGAACATCTCCACTTTTTCGAATTGGTGCACGCGTTTGATGCCGCGGACGTCACGGCCGGCGCTGGCTTTTTCACTGCGGAAGCAGGGGCTATGCGCGACATAACTCAGCGGCAATTCGGCTTCTTCCAGGATCTCATCGCGATGCAGATTCGTGATGGCGACTTCGGCAGTGGGCAACAGAAACTTGTCTTCCTCCGCCAAGCCATAGACCGTGTCCTCAAACTTGGGGAATTGCGCCGAGCCGTAGAGCATTTCCCGATGCACGATGTAAGGTGTGTAGACCTCGCGGTAGCTGTTCGCCCGCGCCGTATCAAGAAAGAAGCTGATAAGCGCCCGCTGCAGGCGCGCTCCCCAGTCTTTCAGCACATAATAGCGGCTGCCCGAGATTTTGACGCCGCGTTCGAAGTCGATGATGCCCAAGGCCGGGCCGAGCTCCCAATGCGGCTTGGGATCAAAGTCGAATTCACGCAGCGCGCCCTGGATCGCGCCCGCCACGTTGTCGTCCTCGCTGGCGGCGACCGGCACGCTTTCATGCGGCAGATTGGGGATCCAGAGCATGTTATCCCGCAATTCTGATTCGATTGTCTCTGCCTGCTTGAAGCCGTCGTTGATTTGATCGCCCATTATGCGCAGTTCGCGAATGAGTTCTTCAAATGCCGCCGCGTCGGCTGGAACGGCGCCGCCGACCGCTTCCGACGCTTCCAGGATAGCGCTGGCTCGGTCGTAATCCCTGACGCCGATCGCGGCGCTTGCCGTCTGCGCGCGCATTGCCTTTTCGCCATCGGTCATCGTCTTGCTGCCGCGAAGTACCCCCATTGCTCGGTTTAGCTTATTGCGCGCCGCCTGTTCGGTCTCGATCCGGGTGCGGATCGCGCGCCGTTGGCGATCCAACTCCACTATGGCATCAATGCGGGCCAACGCCGCTTCATCGCCCAGCTTCTCAATTTGTTCCTTGATCCAATCCGGCTTCTGCCGGATCAGCGCAATATCAAGCATGTCTGTCCTCACTCCTTAGAGAATCGGTTTTGACTCGGATTGAATGTATTCTGCCTGTGCCATGCGCCGCAGGCAATGCTCCGTCATGCCCCGATAGAGCGGCGCATGGATCTAAGACGAATTGGAGGAGGGATCTTGAACGGGGAGCTCGTAGCGCTCGCGCGCCCAAACCGGCGCGTCATCGGGGAGCGGCAGCCGCAAATCTCGGGCAAAGCGACGAGCAGCCAGCGCGAGGCCGAGGGCGATGTTGGCCATCACGAGAAGATCAAAAACTTGCGGCGTCAGCCAGTCAATCATTTCGGTCAGCGCTTCCGATACTTCACAAGCCGCAAATGCAGCGCACCACGATCATACACCAGCGAAACACTAGCGGGCAAGCGCCTCAGCCGAGGGAGGCCCAAAACTCCGAGGGGGTTAGCGGCTGCAATTCTTCGTCGGCGCGAAAAATCTGCTCCTCGGTCATCACATATAGGATGCCGGGGAAAGAATTTCGCAATTTTTGCAGCCGTGGCAATGCGCCCTCCAGCGCATTCGCCAGCCGGAATTCAAGGCCGATATTATGGGCTGGCAAGCAGAGGGCAATCTTCTGTTTGCCGCCAGCCAGCGGTAGATCCAAGCGATATTCGATTTGCCTCACGGCGGCATCAAGCATGAATCGGCCGCGCAGATCCCGTTCCGAAAGCGCCGGCTCGCGCAAGTGCGGAAAGAGCAGGACATCGCGGATGGTAGTTTGATCGGTCAGCAGCATCACCATGCGATCGACGCCGCTGCCGAAGCCGCCGTTCGGCGGCATGCCGTAACGCATGGCGGCCAGATAATCTTCATCCAGCGGCGTGGTTTCATCGGCTTCGTCGGCGTAGAGGCGCTTCATCTCGACGAAACGCGCCTGCTGATCGCGCGCATCATTGAGTTCTGTGAAGGCATTGCCCATCTCCATGCCGGCAATAAAAAACTCAAAGCGCTCGGTATGGCTGTCGTAATAGCGTTGTTCCTTCTTATCGTCCTTATCGTCGCTGGCGCGCGCGCCTTGCAGCCGTTTGGCAAAGGGCGACATGTCCCGCGGATAATCTTTGATGATAGTCGGCTGAATCAGGCGCGGTTCGATATAGTTGCCCAGCAGGTGTTCGACGATCATGCGCCCCCAGGTGTCCTGCGGATCCAGCCCGTCGGCCAAATCGCGGGAAACGAGATAGTTGTAAAGTGATTCGCTGCTTGGGTAATCCATGTAGTCAAAGCCCAGCAGCTCCTGCGTGGCCTCGCGGATACTGAGGCGCTTCCAGGGCGGCGCCAGATTGATGCTTTCGTCCTGATAGACAATCTGCGCCGAGCCTGTGACAACCTCGGCAGTATAGGCGAACATGCGCTCGGTAATGTCCATCACGCCATTGTAATCAATGTAGGCCTTATAAAACTCGAGCATGGTGAATTCGGTATTGTGTTTGTGGCTCACGCCTTCGTTGCGGAAGTCGCGTCCGATCTCGTAGACCGCGTCGTAGCCGCCGACAAGCAGCCGCTTCAGGTAGAGTTCGAAGCTGATGCGCAAGTAGAGATCCTGATGCAGTTGATTGTGTCGCGTAGTGAAGGGCCGTGCCGCGGCGCCCCCATAGAGCGGCTGCAGTATCGGCGTTTCGACCTCCAGCATGCCTTCATTATCGAGGAAGTCGCGCAGCGCTTTGATGGTCTGCGCGCGCTTGATGAAGATATCGCGAACGGCCCGATTGACCGCCAGATCGGCATAACGCTGGCGGTAGCGCGTTTCGATATCCTTGAATTCGCCGTATTCGACGATGGCGCCGTCGTCGCGGCGCTGTTCTTTGATGACTGGCAAGGGGCTCAAGGCTTTGCTTATCAGGCGCAACTTCCGCGCTGCGACGCTGATCTCGCCGGCGCGCGTCCGCATCATGGCGCCGCTGGCCTCGATGTAGTCATCGACATCGATGAGCTTGCGTCGAATGAGTGCGTATTTTTCTTCGCCCAGGGCATCAATGCGGAGGAAAAGTTGTACGCGTCCACTTTCGTCTTCAATATGGGCGAATGAGACTTTGCCCTTGCTGTTCAGCCGGCGGATCCGTCCTGCAACGGTGACCTCGATGGGAGAGACTTCAGCCTCTGAAAGCTGCGCCTCCTGTTGCAAGAAGCGCTCCACTGCATCGGCAACGCGGTGCGTGCGCCTGATCCGCGCCGGGTACAATGCAATGCCCTGATCTTCAAGCCTTTCGGCTTTTTCAAGGCGCTCCAGTTCCAGTTTGCTTGGCTGCCACATTATTGCCTCGCCGGGCTTGCGCTAGACAGCGATTGCGGGCCGGCGCCCCTCTCGAAGGCAATCACAATCAGCCCCTCCCCAAGGTGGCGGGGATGCGCCGCATCTGGACTGCCGAATATATTGAAATCTGGTATTCTCTTGCCATCCCGCGCCGCGGCCCGGGCAAAAGCGTATTATAGATTGGCGCGGATTTACAGATGCAATCAATCCCCTGGGATTGGAGCAAATCCACGCTTGCAAATTGCCTGAAAGATTGTAGCCTAGTCGAATTTGCAATTGAACAAGCGGACCGCGGCTGTAAATGCAAGAGGCTGAAGACTCTCTACCGCTAAAGCGCTGGGTCGTCACATTACTTGTCGTTTCGCTGGCGCAGGCGCTTAGCACCGGTGGCATCTCGCTTGTATACCCCTTTTTGCCCATCTATGTTCAGACATTAAAAGACGCCCACTTCATCAGTCCGGAGCTGTTGGCTGGCTTGGTGATTGCCGCGCCGCCGCTGGTGGCGGCTTTGGTGACGCCATTTTGGGGGCGTTTGGCCGATCAATATGGGCGCAAGAAAATGGTCATGCGCGCCATATTCTGCGCGTCGGTCATCATGGCGCTGATGGGCTTCGCGCAGACGGCGCTGGCGCTGATCGCCTTGCGCGCTCTGCAGGGATTAACCAGCGGCTTGATTGCAGCCAACATGGCGCTGGTGGCCGGCGAGAGCCCGCGCGAGCGCATTGGTTTCGCGCTCGGTACGCTGCAAGTCGGCCTATTTGGCGGCGTGGCGATTGGCCCTACAATCGGCGGCATCCTGGCGGACAATTTCGGTTTCCAGGCGCCATTCTTTTTCACTTCGGTCTTGCTATTTTTGGCTGGTCTGCTTGTGACAATTGGCGTTCGCGAGACCTACAAGCCCCCGAAAAACAGCCGCCTGGATTTGAATCCAGTAAACATGATAAGCGCCTGGAAGGTTGTTCTTCGGGCGCAGGGTGTGAAGGCCGTGTATTCGCTGCGCTTTCTCAACGGCTTTGCCCAGCGCTCTATTATGCCGATCGCGCCCTTGTTTGTCCTTGCCCTGCTGCCCGATATGATGACATCGGGCGCAAGCAGCTTCGCCGGGCTCGTCATAACCGTGTCGGCAATAACAACGACCGCCGGCTCGCTGGTCCTGGGTTGGCTTAGCGACCGCGTAGGCTATCGCAATATACTGCTCGGGGCGTCGGTTCTGGCGGCCGCGGCCTACCTCCCGCAGGCCCTGGTCACAAATATCGGACAGTTGCTCCTGCTGCAGGGGCTGGCGGGCTTTGCGGCGGGCGGCGTCCTGGCGGCGCCTGCGGCTATGCTGGCGCGCTACTCAGCGATGGGAGATGAGGGCTCGGTTTATGGTCTGGACGCCTCCGTTTCTTCGTTCGCTAATGGCATGGCGCCGCTGACTGCGTCGATCATCGCATCGATCTTCGGCTTGCGCGTGGTCTTCGCGGTGGTCGCCATCTATTACCTAGCGATTTTGGCGATTGGAACGCAGTTCTTGCCGTCGCCAAAACGCAAACGCTTGAGCTTGTTCGGCGCTTTGGCTGGCGGACGTTAGAGGATATTGATGCGCTGAATCATCAATACAGGACATAGTTTGATGACTGATTTTGCCTGTCGTCCGCGGACAGGCTCTTTTTTTGTGACGCTTATTCGTACGGAACAAAGGTTGGACCCCAATGGCGAAAGCCCTGTCGGCAAATCAACATACGCTTGCGCGAGCATTTTCCCTGCCCCATAGCTGGAAGTACACCTTGGGCGTGGTCTGTGTCGCCCAGGTTCTGTCAGCGGTCGGCTTCTCGATGATATTTCCTTTCCTGCCGCTGTATATTGAAGACTTGGGCAGCGCCAGCGGCCTTAGCACGGAATTGCTTGCTGGGCTCGTGATATCGGCGCAGGGCATCACCATGATGATTTCAGCGCCGTTCTGGGGTGTATTTGCCGATCGCTTTGGGCGCAAGAAGATGATCATGCGCGCGCTTTTTGGCGGGGCGATGACCTTGGCGTTGATGGCATTCGCTCAAAATGCCGAACAACTCATCCTCATACGGGCCGCGCAAGGCCTTGTCACGGGCACGGTCTCGGCCAACAACGCCCTGGTGGCGGCGGCGACGCCCCGTCACCGCGTCGGCTTTGCCATGGGCGCGCTGCAGGTCGGCCTTTGGGCCGGGGTTGCCGTGGGCCCGCTCCTGGGCGGTGTTTTGGCTGATCTTTTCGGATACAGCATTCCTTTCTTGATTACCGCCCTTCTTCTTATGGCCGGCGGAATGGTCGTCCTGGTCGGTGTCGGTGAAGACAGCAGTTCGCTAGCTGCAAACTCGGAGAAGCGGCGGACATCGGTTTTGCAGAGCTGGAAAAACATCTTGGGAACTTCGGGCGTCGGCTTGGTGCTGTCCCTGCGATTTCTGTCGGGCTTGGCGCGCATGATTATCGTTCCCATCGCTCCGCTCTTTGTGGTGTCCCTGGTCGCTCGCGGCGCTGATACCAGCAATACCTATGCCGGTATGGTGATGGCGGTTTCGGCGGCGACATCGACGCTGGGCGCGGTCTATCTGGGCAACCTCGGCGATCGCATCAGCCATCGCAAGGTGCTCTTCTATTGTTCGACTGCGGCCGCGCTGCTATACCTGCCGCAAGCTTTCGTCGCCGATGTCTGGCAGTTGCTCTTGTTACAGGGCCTTTCCGGCCTCGTCGCTGGAGGCATGGTGGCGGTGCCAAGCGCGCTGCTTTCGCGTTACACTGATGCTCAAACGGCCGGCGCAGTCTATGGCATGGAAAACTCGGTCATTTCGGGCTCGCGGGCGGCGGCGCCATTATTCGGCGCTACTGTGGCAATCTGGCTGGGGATGCGCGGCACGTTTCTGGCGACAGCCTTCGTCTTCGCCGTTATCGCAATCATCGCCTGGTACTTCTTGCCGCAGGACAAAGCGGAAGGCGCCGGCAAGAGCGGCATCGGCGCGAAGCCTGCCTGATTTGTCCGCTGAAGGCCAATCTGGCAGTGTATTAGAGCCGGTTGAATTTCTTAAAATACCGACGATTTGGCAGGGGCGACTGACGGGCTGTGTCCACGCGCCCCGGCGAGTCGCCCAATTTCGATTCTGTTCTACCCATCGGGCGATCCGCCGGATCGCCCCTACCAGACTATTTCAACCGAAATGGATGCATTACCGCCAATCTCGTCACTGGCAGCGAGGCGCGCGCGCAGTACAATTGGCCTATGGCGCGAAAACGAGATCCGCTCAGCAAAGTTGATGCATTCCCCCGGCGCAAAGCGAAGTACGGGCCGGTCGCGGCTGCTCTCACCGAAGTTTATGGAACGCTCAATTGGTCGCGCAATCAGGACGGCATGGATGAATTGATAAGCTGCATTTTGAGCCAGAGCACAAATGACAGAAATCGTGATCTGGCTTTTGATCGGCTGAAGGAACGCTTTCCGGCATGGGCCGATGTGCGTTTCGCCGCGCTGGACGCGCTCACCGACGCGATACGTCCGGCCGGGCTGGCGAATCAGAAAGCGCCGCGCATCCAGAATGTCCTGGCGGTCATCCACGACAAGGTCGGCGAATACAGCATCGATTTCCTGGATGAGCTTTCAATTGAAGAAGCGAAGGCTTGGCTGGTGTCCTTGAGAGGCATCGGACCAAAGACGGCCGCGATTGTCTTGTGCTTTGCCTACGGCCGGCCGGCATTTCCGGTGGACACGCATATATTCCGCGTCAGCAAACGCATCGGCTTCTTGCCGGAAAAGCTCTCCGCCGATGACGCGCATCCAGTGATGGAGGCGATCGCTCCGCCGGAGGACTACTACCAATTTCACATTCAACTCATTCAGCACGGGCGCGATACCTGCCATGCGCGGACGCCGGCTTGTGATCGCTGCCCGATCACTGCGCACTGCGACTACTTGGCAGCCGAGGACGCGTCGGGTTGACGGCCGATCGAATGAAGGAGACCCCCATTGCCAGCCACAGCTAAACGTGAATCGCATGTCATTATTTCGCCGCACTTCGACGACGGCGTGTTCAGCTGCGGCGGAACGGCGCATCAATTGACCGCGGCCGGCCACGCTGTCACCATAATGACGATTATGGGCGGCTTGTACGACGGCGATTTACCCGATTCAGCAATTCTAAAGGACCTGCATGATCGCTGGGCGGCGGGTGATAGTCCCTTGCGCCAGCGCCAGTTGGAAGACGAAGGCGCCTCACAATTGATCGGCGTCGAATATATGCATGTGCCGCTTCCGGATTGTGTCTATCGCGCCGCCGGGAATACAGCGCTGTATCCATCGGAGGAGTCGCTCTTCGCCGATGTGCATCCGGCGGATTTCGCCCCGAGATTGTTGCAGGGGATTCAGATTCCTGGCCTGGAAACGGCCGACCGCGTCTATCTGCCGCTCGGCGTTGGCCACCATGTCGATCATCAGATCGCCCGCGATTGGGGCATGACCCAAGTGCGTGATATTCCGGACCGGACGGCTGTGCGCTTCTTCGTCGAATTCCCTTACTCCAAGGCCGATCGCTCAACAGAATTAGCGCTTTCCGCCGTTGACCTCGCGCTTGAGCCGGCCGATGTTATTTTGAGCGAAGCCGACATGCGCGCCAAGATCAAGGCGATCGCCCGTTACCGGTCGCAGATCAGTACATTTTGGTCCAGCCTGGAGGCGATGGAGACCGATGTGAGGCGGGCATTTGCCGATCCACATACCGGCGCTTATGTCGAGCGCTATTGGAAAATCGCAATCTGATGCAGCGGCGTCTATAGCTCGCTGCAATCCCACATGAATCCACATTTGGGGCAGTGCACCTTGCAGGAGCGCCTGTAGGTCTTGCTGGCGCAAGCCGGGCAGACTGTACTCAGGCTGTAGTTGGTCAATGGCAATTGCGGCGGTAATGCTAGCGCTTGCCTCGGGCCAGGCGGCGGCTTGGGACCTTTGCTTTTGTTTGACTGTGGTCGGCTCATCAAGAAGTTTAAAGGTATCGGGACGAAAGAGGCGACGGTGGGATTCGAACCCACGAATAAAGGTTTTGCAAACCTCTGCCTTGCCACTTGGCTACGTCGCCTGAAGGGACAGATATTATACTTGGCGGCAAATTCAATTCAAGGACGATTTACTGCCCCCCATCACGCGGTGTCCAACCGAACGGCAAGTCTTCGTCGAGACTGTCGAAGGGGCTTTCGTTCTTGGATGCAGGCCGCAGGCGGGCCTGCGCGCCGGCCCTTGCTTGCGCCGCCGCGTTGTGTTTGAGGAGCCGCCTGAGGTCTCGGGCATAATAGAATGCTTTGTCGTCCTGATTTGTAAGGGCGACCTGGGCGACGCCGCGCGCGAGTGTGTCGACTGGCATCGGCGCTATTCGTCCGAGATGCAGCCAGGACAGCGGTGGCAAAGCGCCCAGGAGCGACATCAGACGGAAGAAGGCTGGTCGACTCCGCCCGGGCTTGTAGAGGAGCGGCGCCCGGATGATGTTGCAGCGCAGGCCCAGGCGGACCAGGTATTCCTCGGCATCACGTTTTGACTGAATGTATCCGCGGTTGATCCAGGGCGCGCGAACGCCGCTGATTAAGAGCATGCGGCCGACGCCGTCGCTGACGCACATGTTGGCGACATTACGCGCCGAAACGAAGTTGAGCCGGTGAAAGGAGAGGCCGGCGGCCGGGTCGTCCCTTAAGCTGCCGACGGTGTGAATCACCGCGGCATGCAGGCGGGCTTTTCCCCGCAGGCTGGCCGGGCTCCAGACATCGGCCGTCGACCACCGTGTATGCTGGGCCAGCGCTCCCAGTCTGTCTTCGGCGCCCGGGCGCACCAGCAGGCTGACCTGCGCGCCTTCGGCCAGCAGGGCCGTGGCGATGTTGTCACCGAGGAAGGTGCCGCCGCCGGTCACCAGAATGCCTCGCGCGTTTCTGCCCATGACTGTGCAATCTTTACAAATTCAGCCGGCCATATTCAGCTGACACTCAGTTCGGATGACCCGGCGCAAGGAAGCCGCAGCATGACGCTGAAAGCCGCGAAACCTTACCCCCCAGCGCCGTTTGCCGACCGACATGCTTGACAGTTGGCAGGCAGGTTGGTCGCAACTCATGCGGATCGGGCCGAAATTTGATCTCCGCAGAGAGAATGAAAGACTTGTCATTCGGTCTTATCCTGTATAATTAAAACATAGATGGATGGACCCATTGTGTCAAATCCATCTCGGAACAATGTCAATTCCTGACCACCGACGAAAGCCGCCGCGAATTGGGAAAACTTGTGGCGTTAAGCGAAGGTGGCCAGCAGCATGCAGGTTCGACAGGCGCATATATACTTGATTAGCTGTTGAGCTTGTCGCTGCGGGCGGTGCCGCGCAGGTTACATGCGTTTGATTGAGTTCAATACAAACTGGGTTCAGTTCATGGTGAACTGCTTCATGGGAAGTTCAGTGATTAAATCCCTGCGAGGCCGCGTTTCGGCGCGCTCGCGTGGATTGACAAGCATTTGGCACTGAGTCTTTGCATAGGATCAGCAGCCCTGGGTTGCATTGACAAAAGTGTAATTTGCCTTTGGTATCGCCACAGTGTTGGAAGATCTGTGATTCGCTGTGTTGGAACTTGCGATGCCAGTCATCACCGCACTCGAAATACATCATCGGGACCGGCAACGGGTTCGCCTCTATATCGATGATGAGTACGCCATGGAGCTGCCGCTGATAAAGGCGCGGACGCTGCAGCGCGGTCAGTGTTTGACGGAAAGCGAAATCAGCGCATTAGGAGAAGCGGAAGCCGCCCGCAAAGCCTACGATCGGGCCTTGCGCTTTTTGGCGTATCGCGCCCGCAGCCGGGAAGAAGTGCGGCGTCATCTTGAAAGAAAGGGCATAGCGGCGCCGCTTATCGCGGACGTTATTGAGCGATTGGAGCGGCGAGGCTATGTCGATGATGTCGCCTTTGCCGAATTTTGGCTCGCGGAACGCGAACGTTCCAAGCCAATGGCGCCGCGCGCATTGCGCTACGAATTGCGCGGAAAGGGCGTGGATGATGACATCATCGACGATCTGCTGTCGCAATTTGATGAGCACGATGCGGCTTACCGCGCCGCAGAGGCAAGGCTTCCGCGCTACCGGGGCTGGACACAGGCTGCCTTCCGCGACAAGCTGGGCAGTTTGCTGCGCAGACGTGGTTTTGAGGGCGAAACAATCAACGATGTTGTTCTGCGATTGCAGAAAGAACTGGAAGAATCGGAACTCGGCTACTTCCGCGCCGATGATCTGGATTAGCGTCGGTGGCAACTAGCCGAAACTAGCATAGAAAGGGGCAAGGACGAATGTATCCAATGGATACCGTCCAGCGCTTATGGAGACTATCTTACTGGCAATCGCAATACTCGTTATCGCGCTCGTTGGAATCGGCGCCGGCTATGTCCTCGGCAGCCGCCGCAGCGTGCAGCTGCTGCTGCAACAGCAGCAGGAGGAAGGCCAAAGCGCGCTAATAAAGGCATCGGAAGACGCTAAAGAGATTCTGAATAGCGCCGAGACCGAGAAACTGCAAATCATCGCCGATGCCGAGGCGAACGCGCGGCGGCGGATCACAGACGCCGATGCCAAGCTCGCGCGCCGTCGGCGGGATCTAGACGATGAAGACGAGCGCATCCAACGCCGACGCGGCGAGCTGGACCAGCGCATGGAGCGCCTGGAACAGCGCGACCAGCAGCTGAACAAGCGACAAAGCCGCCTCGACCGGAAAGAAAACGAACTGCGCAAGTCCGAAGCGACCATGATTGAAAAACTGGAAATGATTGCGCAGATGACGGTGGACGAGGCGCGTCAGCAGTTGCTGGATTCGATTGAGCTTGACGCGCGAAACGATATGGCGCGCATCATTCGGCAGGTTGAAGCGGAGGCGCGTGAAACAGCCGACCAGCGCGCGCGCAGTTTGATCGCGATTGCGATTCAACGCCTGGCGTCGGAGCAGGTGAGTGAGATCTCGGTCAGCGTCGTGCATTTGCCCAGCGATGATATGAAGGGCCGCATTATCGGCCGCAATGGCCGCAACATCCGCTCCTTCGAGTTGGCGACAGGCGTCGATGTCGTGGTGGATGACTCCCCTGAATCTGTCACTATCAGCAGCTTTGACCCCATCCGGCGCGAAGTTGCCAAACGCACGATGGCCAAGCTCGTTCAGGACGGCCGGATTCATCCGGCGCGCATCGAAAAGCTGGTGGAAGATACGCGCGCCGAAGTCGAGAAAATCGTGCGTGAAGAGGGCGAGCGCGCCGCCTATGAGACCGGCATTCACGGACTGCATGCCGAGGTGCTCAATCTATTGGGCACGCTGAAATTCCGCACCAGCTACGGGCAGAATCAACATGCGCACGCCATCGAGACAGCGCATATCGCCGGCATGATCGCGATGGAATTAGGGGCCGATGTCAATATCGCCAAGGCCGGCGGCTTGCTCCACGATCTCGGCAAGGCGATTGACCATAATATCGAAGGCACGCATGCCATCATCGGCGCGGAATTCGTCAAGCGCTATGGCGGCAAAGACGCGGTTGTCAATTGCATCGCCGCGCATCACCACGAGGTTGAGAAAGAATGCGTCGAAGCTTATATCGTCGAGGCGGCCGATGCCATTTCAGGCGCGCGACCGGGCGCGCGGCGCGAAAGCCTCGAATCCTACATCCGCCGCGTCAAACAGCTGGAAGAGATCGCCAATGGCTTCGACGGCGTGGACAAGAGCTATGCCTTGCAAGCCGGCCGCGAGGTGCGGATCATCGTGCGGCCGGAAGTTGTGGATGATTACGCCTCCATCCAGTTGGCGCGCGATGTCGCCAAGCAGATCGAGAGCGATATGCAATATCCGGGTCAGATTAAAGTACACGTGATCCGCGAGACGCGGCGCGTCGAGTATGCGAAGTAGACTTTAGCACTGCTTCTGGCTGATCGTTGCTGGGTCCAAATCATGAAGGAAGCGGCAGCGCTCCTGCTTAGGGTGCAATAGATACAGCCGCTCTGCCGCCCGCGTCATACTTACGTAGAAGAGTTTGCGTTCCTGCAATTCGTCTTCTTGCCTGGTATCAGAGTCACGACTGATATATGGCATGTATTGGTCAGCCAAACCAATCAGGAATACTACCGGAAACTCCAGGCCCTTGGCCGAATGCATCGTTATCAGCTTGACTTCATTTTCCAGTACATGAAAGCCCTCGTCGCGGTGGAACCGGCAGAGAATGTTCCGCTGCTGCAGAAAAGCCTGTATGTGTTTGGTCAGCATATTCTTGTTGCGTGATATGACGGCAATGTCGCCCGGGCGGTACTGTCCCGCCTGGCACAAGCTGATTATCTCATTTGCCAGGTAGCGGTTGCTTTGCGCGGCGCCGCTATAACTTGCTGCGATTGGCTTGGGTCCCTGTCTGCGCGTACTCGTTGGCGGAATGTACTCGCCTTCGGCTTGCAAGTCCGCACAGCCGTCGACAATATGGCGCGCGGCCTCCAATATCTGTTTCGTATTGCGAAAATTCTTGGCGAGGATGCGCGTCCGTCCTTGAATGTTTATGCCCGCCTCTTTCCATGGTATGCCCCGATAATAGATGCTCTGAGCCGGGTCCGCGAGCAAGGTCAGGCTTCGCAATTCGCGGTAATCCGGAATCAGGCGGGTGGCCAAACGGATCTCGCTTGGCTGGAAATCTTGCGCCTCGTCGATGATCACAACATCATATTGCGGGAGCGCAGCGCAGTGCTTTTGCACAAGGCGGGCCAAGTCCGCCCAGTCGAACAGACGTCGATTGTCAAGTTCTTGTTGATAGCGTTCGTAGATTCTCCAGACAATGGGTCGATGCCGCGCGCGATCCAGGCCGATGCCCCGCCCAATTCGTTCAACGGCCCGGTAATCGTCCAGGCTAGCCAGCCCACGGGCGCGGATGACCTGATCGATTTCGTCCAGCAAATAGTCGGCGGGACGCCCACGGACCACCGTGTCGCGCGGAAAGAAGCGCGCGACATCCTGTTGCGCCTGCCGTATGATTTCGCGTCTTGTATCCTTATCCGCCACAGAGAGCCGAATGTCATTGGCGCCGAGTTGCTGGAGCATCCACTCCTTGTAGCCCTGGACAGTGATGGACTGGGGCAGTTCTCCATAGAGTTCCGTGTAAAGCTGGCGCAGCGCTTTGACCAATGTTCCGGTATAGGTGAGCAGCAGAATCGAGCTGTCTTCGCCAAAGAAGCGGCGATTATCCTCGATCTGGTTGACAAGGTAATTGGCGCGGTACAGACCGATGGTCGTTTTGCCGGAACCTGCAACCCCCTTTATCAACAGGGGCCCATTGGTTTGTATGCCTACATATCGTGCTTGCTCGTCGTTCAAGTTCAGCAATAGCTGCTTGATTTTGCCTTCACAATAGCCCTCAAGCTGATCTACCTTAGTGCGGTAGAACAACTGCCCTGTGTCCAATAAATTGTCCAGTGTCCAGGAAGGATTGGTGAGGATGTCGAGCAAGGTTGACTGGACATTCTCCGGAATTGGCAAATCCCAAATATCCTCTACATCCCGAAGAGACTTTACAGCATCCAACTGCTCATCCGGCACGCCTAACAGCCGCAGAATGTTCGCCGGTACATGTTTGAATGGTTGCGGCAAATCGCGACTGACTGCCAGACTTTCGAGTTCAAGCAAACTATGATCGTCCGCGTCTCTAGTGTAGAGCGTCCATTTCTCCGCGTTTGCGTTTGGAATATCTACGATACGGTCGATGACTTCATGTTTTCCGACGCGCCAAAGCGCAATATCCCCGCCTTCCAACCATTCCCACAAAACGCGAAAATTATCGTTGACGCGTGAACGCATAACTTTCCGGTTGGATGCAATCGCCTCCGAATGTGTACCCAAGCCCGGATGATGCGGGTCCTGTTGAATCCGTCTAACCGACCTCATGACACCGCGCTTCAGCGGTTTGCTTAGCTTGTCTAGCTCAGTCTGGAATTGCTTTGTCAGAAAAATGTCGTGCATAGCCGGCTCGCATCCTGCCTGGGCGCGTGATTCATTATACGGAAGAATCTGTAATATGGCGCAAGACACAAAAAAGCCCCCGCCATCCGGCAGGGGCTTCCTTATTATGCTTTGTGCGGCTGGACTTAGCGCGCCACTCGCAACACGACATCCACTTGCAGGATCTCGCCCGCGCGCAGGACATCGAGCGTCACGGTATCGCCCGGCTTGTGGAAATAGATGCGGTTGCGCAAGTCGATCTCCAGCGTGACCGGCTCCCCAGCCACCGCCAGGATGATGTCGCCCACTTGCATGCCGGCTTTCTCCGCCGGCAGGCCGGCGATCACCTCGGCTACGAAGGCGCCATGCGACACATCGCTGCCTTCGAAATAGGGGCTGTCCGGCTCCAATTGCAGGTAGCGGACGCCGAGCGTCACCTGTTTCTCGTGCAAGTCCAGCCACTGCGAGCGGTCCTGCTCAAGCGGCGAATCCTGGCCGTACATCAGCAGAGGCGCGAATTCTGCGGGCAGATCCAACTGTAAGGTGTCGCCCGTCCGCTGGATGGTGAGCTCAATATCTTCGCCGGTGAAGAAGTCCCGGCCTTCTTTGATAGGCGCGCCGTTGGCGCCGGTAATCAGGTCATAGCGGCGGATGCCCGCGCTATACAGATCGTGCGCCGGGTCTATGGCTTGCACTTCAATGAAACCGTCGCCGTATCCCAGGCCAATGCTGTCGGCGACGTAGCTGCTCTCGACACGCGGATGCGGGCGCCGCGGCTGCCGCCGGCGCCGGCGATGATCCTCAGTGATCACCGAAATCGTCAATTCGCGGTCACCGCGGGCGATCAGGAAGCTCAGCTCATCGCCTTGGCTGAGGTCCGATACGGCGATGTCCGCCTCGGCAATGTTGTGAACCTGGTCGCCATCAATCGCGATGATCTGGTCATAGACCTGGAATCCAGCGACCGCGACTTCCGAGTCGCTCAAAGCGCCAATGATCAGCAGCTTGTCATCGCACTGGGCGACAAACAAGCCAACGGCGGCGAGATCCAACGGAATCGGATATTCGGGATTGTTGTACACGGATTCGGGCTGCGCCATCAACGTCAGGTCTTGTTGCAGCGCCCTGCCGTCTCGGTCAATATTTATGGTGACCGTTGTGCCGGGCGCATGTTTCCACACCACCTCGCGCACGGTCTCGACGCGTATCGCTTCGCCATCAACTGCGGTGACCACATCGCCAGCGCGCAGGTTGGCCGCTTCCGCGGGCGTATTGCCGATAACGCCCGTCACCAGCAGACCGTCGGGGACGCCCCAATAGCGAATGCCCATAAACGGTATTTCAGTCTCGTCACTAGCCGCTTCGTCCTGCGCCAAGGCGAGAGCCGAGGTCGCCAAGAGAGCCAAGAGGACAAAAATGCGAATGAGAATGCCTGTCATGCGTTTCATTTTGGGTAGCTCCCGTACTTTCGACAAGATAAGTGATTGAACGTATAGCGCTAGCGGAAAGCATTATGTTCCGCCTACTTTAATCGATTTGCGGCTGGTCGTCAAACGATTGGTCACATAGAGCAGGGCAATCGCATCAAAATCATAATGAGCCGTTCGCCACGAAAATTGTGAAAATGTAGGGGCGTCGCGTGAGACGCCCGTTGAAAATGGCTTGCAGATTGCGGGCGTTTCAGCGAAACGCCCCTACAGATTACGAAATGTGAGGGGAAATTGTCATTTATCAGCGCAATTTAAATTTGATGCAATTGCCCTGTCACATAGAGCCAGA
>JAJDUC010000090.1 GCA_022826865.1 Anaerolineae bacterium | reverse complement strand
TGGCTTGCGCAATACGGCGGTGCTGGTGCTGATTGTCATCACGATTCAGGCGATGGGTTTATTTGTGCAGGTTGACGTCATGACGCGCGGCGGACCGCTAGACGCGACGCAGTCGGTCGTTTTTCAGGCGGTGCAGCGCGGCTACCACAAGCAGGACATCGCTGAAGGCGCGGCGATTTCGGTCATCCTCTTCGTCATCGTATTCACCATCGCAATGACGCAGCGCTATCTTACGCGGGAAAAGAGCTAGCCGTGACGGCGATGAGCTTTGAAACGCGAGAAAGACTAATCCTAAGCCTGCGTTACGCGCTGCTGATTCTGATCGCGGCGATTTTCATATTCCCCATCCTCTTCATGGTGATGTCGTCGCTCAAGCCCGATCTGCAGCTCTTGCGGGATTCCGCCTCTTTACGCGCTTTCTTGCCGGTGGGGGATATCTCGCTGAACAACTATGCGGACGCGTTTGAACGGGTGCCAATTGCGCGCTTCGCCTTTAATTCGGTATTTACGACGGCGGTTTCGGTCGGGGCGAGCATCTTGCTCAATTCGATGGCGGCTTTTTCTTTCGCCTTCCTGCAATGGCGCGGTAAAGCGGTTGTGCTGTCTTTGATCATCGCCACCTTCATCGTGCCCTTCGAGGTCGTCGCCATCCCGATGCTGCTGATTGCCAACAACCTGCCCTGGATTGGTCCGCAGGGCATTGAGATCGGCTGGCTGAATTCTTACCATGTGCAGATCATCCCCTTTATCGCGGACTCGCTGGGCATCTTTCTGTTCTATCAGTATTTCCGCGATTTGCCCGACGAGCTGGTCGAGGCGGCGCGGATTGACGGCGCCAGCATTTGGCAGATCTACACGCGCATCATTATGCCCATCGCCGGACCGATTCTGGCGACGGCCGCTATTCTCAAATTCTTGATCATGTGGAACGCCTACCTATGGCCGCTGATGACCATCCGCTCGGAAGAACTGCGCCCGATCATGGTCGGCTTGCAATACTTCTTCCAACTGAATATCGCCTGGGGCGAGATTATGGCTTACCTGTCGATGGTGACGATCCCGGTCCTGATCTTTTATCTGGCGCTGCAGCGGGCTTTCATCGAAAGCATCGCCACATCCGGCATCAAGGGCTGAGCGCTTTGCCCAGCTTGCCCGACAAGTCTTCCAGGTGTTCGAGTTCATGCAGGCATAAGCCGCGCGCCGCGTAATAGACCGATTCGGATCGCTTGACCCCCTCCCGCTGCACAGTCCGCTCCCAGTCATCGCGGCTCAATCCGCGCAAGATGCGCAGCAAAGCCCTCCGACGGAAGCGGTAATAGGCCATCAACTCTTCGATATCAAAGGCCTCATATCCCATCAGCTTGCCCCAATCCCGCTCGGCATGAATGCGCGGCATGAACGGTTCCCGCAGCAGCAAGGCATGATGTATCGGATCCGTTCCCCGCTCGGCGCAATAGATGAGGTGCGTCACATCGCGTTTGAAGCTGCGTTCGCCCTCGCCCAAGGGGCGCGTCAATTCCCCGGCGGATAAACCGGCGCGCAGGTTCTCCAAGCGCTGCGGACCAACCGCTAGGTGATCCAACACCAGCGCGATCCGCTCGGCAGACGCTTGCGTCTTCAAGCGCTTGTAAAGCGTATTCCGACTTAGCGACTGGCCGCTCATCGGACAATTCGCGGCAAGTCGGTCAGCCGGATCATTTTCATGTTTCCGTCATCATCCGCCACCGGCGTATAGAGCTCATCCGGATCCCGCAGGCGGTCCAGGAACAGGATGCCATCCAGGTGATCAATCTCATGGTGAAGCACGCGCGCGTCCATGCCCGTCACCTGGCGAATGATCTCGCCGCCGTCTTCGCCCAAGGCGCGGAAGCGGATCCAACTCGGCCGCGGTGTATCCCAGGTATAGATGTCGGGAATGCTCAGGCAGCCGTCAAAACCGGTCTCCAGCGGACCCGCTTCAATGATTTCGGGATTGATCAGGGTCAGCATCGGCTCTTCGTCGGCGTCATCATCCTGGCCAAACTTGGCCACAATCAGACGTTTCAATTCGCCGATCTGCGGGGCGGCGATGGCGGCGCCCGGCTGCGCTTCCAAGGTATCCTTCAGGTCCTGGATCAGCCGCTTCAGGCGTCGGTTTTTCAAGTTAGCCACTGGCTTGCTCAGTTGCCGCAGCTTTGCCTCGTCCTGCGGATAATAGACCAATTGTTTGACAGCCATGCCGGAATTGCTCGCTTTTGCGCTCGCCTTGTCGCTTGCGCCGTCAATTTACCACAGCCGCTCGGCGGCAGCGAGAATGGCTACCGCGCTCACGCAAAATATCAAAGATCCTTGGCTATCGCAAATGACGGTTTGATACTAAGGGTGAGCGGAGAGTGTCAGCTATGCAGCCGGCGCGCTTAGCGCCTGGTCGAGCCGTCATCGAATACGCCGGTCGGGTGGCAGCCGCGGCCGGCCGCCGCCGCTTCCTTTTCCAACTGCAAGAATTCTTCATAGTGGGCGTCATTCGGCGGATAGAGCGCCACCTCGGCGAATCCTTGCTCAACCAGGACGCGATTCACGAGCAGGTCATCAACATAAATGAAGCGCAGCAGCCGATCATAGGGATCCACCAATTCTTTGTCCGCCACCAGGCGCACGATCTTGCCCTCTACCAGATCCGCGTTCGCCTGGGTCGCCTCTCGAGAACAGGGTTCATCGCGCTCCGGCGTATTCATCTGCAAGTAGCGGATCCGCGTGTTAACGCCGTCGAGCAGCACGTCGATCGTGTCGCCATCGACGACGCGAGTCACCGGTCCGATCTCTTCGGCCGGCGCGGCCGGCGCTTCGCTTGGCCCCGCAACCGATGGGCTCCGGCTAAGGGCATCGACTTGCGCGCGATTGCAGATAGCTTCGCAGGGAATGCCGTCGCCATCGCTGTCTAGTTGTCCATGGCCACACATCGTCAACTTGTGGACGGCCTCTTCACAGGATGTCATGTCTTTACAATATTTCGTCGCACAGTCGTATGTTGAGACTTCCTCTAAGGCGCTTGACTGCGGAGCGCTAACTGGCAATTCGGCAACGGCCGTCGCCACCTGCAGCGCCACTTCCGTGCTGATCTGCGGCGCCATCTCCTGGCGGATTTCTCCCGACAAGGCGGCGCATCCGGTCAGGAAAAGCGCGGCAAATGCCGTCGCCAAAATCCGACGCGTGGATTCCAATCCTCACCTCCAGTTGACCGCGCGATTACGTAATCTGACAGAATGATTCTAACACAGCGCTACGCAATATGGCGCAAGGTCAAGGTCGCTTTCTGTCGACTGCTATAATCGGCTGATGATTGTGGGCCCAGGCAAAGGAGCGATATTGTGCCGTCCCGCGCTATGAAGTTCTTGTCACTCTATCGGCCGCATCTCGGTCTGCTGACTGCCGACCTGGTTTGCGCCTTCATCGCCGCCGCCATCACGCTGATCTTGCCGCTCTGCGTGCGTTTCATCACGCAGAATCTGCTGGATGCGGGCGCGCCCAATCAACTGCGCGACATTGGCCTCATGGCGCTGCTCATGCTGGCGTTGGTCGCCGCGCATACGCTTTGCAACCTCTTTATTGATTATCAGGGCCACATGATGGGCGCGCGCATGGAAAGCGAAATGCGCCGGGAACTCTTCGCCCATTTTCAGAAGCTGTCCTTCAGCTTTTATGACGACCAGAAGACCGGCCAGCTCATGTCGCGCATTACCAATGACCTGTTTGCCCTCTCCGAACTTTTCCATCACGGGCCGGAAGACCTCGCCATCGGCCTGATCAAGTTCGGCGGCGTCTTCTTGATCACCCTCAGCATCAACCCGGCCTTGAGCCTGGTGGTCTGCGCCTTCTTGCCGCTGATGCTCGTCTTCTCCCTGCATTTCAACCGCAAGATGCATCGCGCCCTTCGTCTAAGCAAGGAGCGCATTGCCGAGGTCAATGCCCAGATCGAAGACTCGCTGGCGGGCATTCGCGTCGTGCAATCCTTCGCGAATGAAGCGCTGGAACACGCGAAATTCGATCGGGCCAATGCGCGTTTTGTGGATAGTCGCCGTCTTGAGTACAAGAGCGAAGGCTACTTCTATGGCGGCATGGCGGCCTTCACCCAGTTGATGACGGTTGTTGTGGTCGTCTTTGGCGCAATCGCCATCACGCAAGCCGCGCTCGATCTATCCGATCTGATCACTTTTCTGCTCTACGTCGGCATCTTGATTGAGCCGATCCAGCGGCTGGTCAACTTCGCCCGCTGGTATCAAGAGGGCATCACCGGCTTTCATCGCTTCATGGACATGATCGAGCTGCCGCCTGCCATACAAAACTGTGACCGACCCGGCTGGCCCGAGCGGGTTCGCGGCCGTTTGGAACTGCAGAATGTCAAATTCAGCTACAAGACGGAATTTGGCGATGTCTTTCGGAATTTGACGCTGTCAATCGCCGAGGGCGAATACGTCGCCTTGGTGGGCTCCTCCGGCGTCGGGAAAACAACGCTCGGCAGTTTGATTCCGCGCTTCTACGATGTCAGCGGCGGGCGCATTTGCCTGGACGGCGTCGACATTCGCGCGCTGGATATATCGCTGCTGCGGCGCAACATCGGCACGGTGGAGCAAGATGTCTACCTGTTCGCCGGCGCCGTCGCCGAGAATATTCGCTACGGCAATCCCGGGGCGACGGACGCTGAGGTGATCGCGGCGGCAAAAAGCGCCAACGCCCACGATTTTATCCGGGCGCTGCCACAGGGCTACGCCACCGAAATTGGTCAGCGCGGCGTCAAATTGTCGGCCGGCCAACGCCAGCGGCTCAGCATCGCCCGCGTCTTTCTGAAGGATCCGCCTTTGCTCATCCTCGACGAAGCCACCAGCGCCCTGGACAGCGAAAGCGAGCGGGTTGTGCAGCAATCACTTGAACGCTTGATCGAGAACCGTACGACTTTGGTCATCGCCCATCGTCTGTCGACGATTCGCAATGCCGATCGCATTCTGGTATTGACCGAGGACGGCATCGGCGAGCAGGGCAGCCATGCCGAGTTGATGGAGCGCGATGGCGTATACGCCAATCTGTATCGCCTGCAATTGGCGCGCTAAGCAACATAGCCAGTTGAGAAGAGTAGCGGGAGAGGGGCTCGAACCCTCACGCCCTCGCGGGCAGGTGCTTTTAAGGCACCCGTGTCTGCCATTCCACCATCCCGCCGCAGGAATCAGTATACGCCGGGCATCTTGGATGTCAACCTGAGCGCGACTTGGCGGAGGCTTAGACCTTGCGCTTGTCCTCGTCGTTTTTGCGCTTGCCATCGACCTTGGGCCGGTAGCGCCCGCCAAAAAGCATGAACAAGCCGATGCCCATCAGAATCAGCGGGAAGACCAGCCCAAATGCGCCGGCGATATCACCGACCAAACCCGGCAAGCCAAACACTATGCCGATGCCAATCAGCCAGAATGCGCCCGTCGCCGATTGCCAGCGTTCGCCCGCTGCCATCGTCCGCGCGAAGATGGAGGCGGCGATTACGAACATGATGCCCGGCCACCACCAGCCCGATAAAAATAAGAGGCCCAGGCCAACAAAGAAGACGCCGGTCCCGATCTGCGAGGCTTTTTCGCCTTTGTCCGTATTCATCAATCCAATCCCGAAACTGTTTGAGTCCGCTGTTTCTATTACGCGCTAGCCCGTCCCGAGTTGCGCCCCTTTAGTCCGCAAATGGTCAAATGCGCCCGTTCTCAATTCGAAACAAACGTCACCCGATACGACTTGAGCGATTGGCGATTGCCGGTATAACAGGCGCCCGTGCGCAGGCTCGCGGCGAGCGCTTCGGCGGCGCCGGGCATATCAAGACTGTAATCGATTTCCGCTTCCATTTGAAAATCGGCGTAGGCATCGCCGCGATCGACCTTGAGGCCGCTGAGGAAAACGCTCTCCTGATCGTCCCAGCGGGCGCGGATCCGTTGGCCCGGTATGCCCCGTCCCAGGTAATCCACGACGTAGACTTCGATCACGGCCGGTCGACTCAGGTCGCAGAACGACCGCACCGGACGGCCTTCAAAGCGTCTCGTTGCCGGTCGCGTCGGGATGACGCGCGGTTTGGCTGCGCTGGCCGTTTCATCACGCAGCGGCGGTTTGGTGGGCTGGGGCGTCGCACGGACGATTTCCACCTCTTCTTGCGCGGCAGCCGGCGGCGCGCTGGCGGCGTCCAGGGGCGGCAGCAAGCGTTCCGCGCAGCCGGCGCGCCCTTGCGAACGGTATAGATCAACTGCGCTTCGCATTGCGCGGATGCCGCTCTTGTTCCTCAGGTAGCCGCTGCCGCCCAAGTCGCAGCTTCCTTCCGCCAGCGCTTCCAGCGGGTCATGCGCCGGGCGCAGGGCGATCAGTTTGTTTAGCGCGGTCGGGAGGTCGCGCCGCGCCGCATATTCAAGGGCGATAGCCATCATATAGTGATTGCGGTCGTCTGCGCCAAGCTGCCAGGGTTCGGCGCTGCCGCGCTGCCGCGGGCCCAGCATGCGCGTCAGGCTCAATCCCACTACCAGTCCAATCACCAGGCTCAATGCGAATACGGCGTTGGAGAAATAGCTGGCTCCGCGTTTCTTCGCCGCAACGGGCCCATTGGACTGCGGATCGCCGCGCTTCATGCCCGCGCTCCGTTGAGATCGAGAAAAGGTTCCATCGGCGCCGTCAATTGACCCATGCCCGCGCTAAGAGAGACCAGGAAGCGTATATCGTTCAGGTCGCGCGCGGAGGATTGGATGATCGCCTCTGTCGTTTGACGCAGGTAAGTCCCCAAGTCGTCGATTTGCAGCAAACGCAAGCGCTCCAGGGCGCCGTCCAGGTCGGCGTCTGCGGCATATCCGGCCGCGACCATGACGATATATTCGTCGCGGTACTGGCTCTCCAGATCTCTCAACTGGCTGCTTCGGGAGTCGGCAGGAAACAGGACCCAGCCGAAATAAAACCCGGCGAGCGCGCCCAGGAGCAATCCCAGCAGAAGCGATCGGAAAAGGCGCAGCATTTTGCAGTCCGTGTTCAGCCCTTCTCTGACCAATCATATAATGGAAAAGCGGATTACGTTGTTAGCGACTGGTCCGGTCGTCCGATTGGATCCACCACAGAAGTAAATTCAGGACATAAATGCAACATTCAATTAAGGTAGTGTACGGGCGGCTCTTGGGGCGCGTAGACACTGAGGAGGGTTAGGGGGACAGGGCAATCGCATCAAAATCACAATGAGCCGTTCGCCACTAAAAATGTGCAAATGTAGGGGCGTCTCGTGAGACGCCCGTTGAAAATGGCCTGCAAATTGCGGGCGTTTCAGCGAAACGCCCCTACAGATTACGAAATATGAGGCGAAAT
>JAJDUC010000109.1 GCA_022826865.1 Anaerolineae bacterium | reverse complement strand
TATAATGCGGTGAAGAAGGTGTCTAAATCCACGAGTAAGCTCCTTACCTGGCAGTTTGGCACTTACTCTAAATTAGCACCTTCTTTCATTTTCCGTTCATCTATGCCAACCCAGTACCGGACAAGCCTTGTAGGGGCGACTCTTGAGTCGCCCAAATGTAAAACGGCGATGCTGCGGGCGAGCCAAGGCTCGCCCCTACAGATTTCGTGATATGAGAATCGTTTTCTTTTTGCGCGACTTGCTTGCATTTACTAAGATTAAGGGGCGGTTGAAAAGGCATGGCGCGCAGGGGACCCTTAGTCGACGGCTCCAGCCTTAGCCCTTGACCGCGCCAAATGTGATGCCCCGTATCAGGTACTTTTGCGCGAACAAGGCGAATACGATCATAGGCAGGATCATCACCACGCTCATGGCCGCCATCGGACCCCACTGGATGCCCTTGTCGCTGACAAAACCGGCGACGGCAATGGACAAAACGCTGGCTTTCCGCCGCGCCACGCTTGACGCAATCAAAAACTCGTTCCAGGACAAGAAGGCCGTCAAGATCGCCGCCGCCGAAACGCTGGGCATGACGATCGGCAAGACAACGCGCCAGAAGCGCTGCCAGACGCTTGCGCCATCAACAATTGCCGCTTCTTCAATTTCCTCGGGCAAGTCTTGAAAGACGACGAGCATCAACCAGGTGACAAATGGAATGGTGATGCCCAGATGCCCGATGATGATCGCCCAAACCGTATCCAGCAAATCGAATTGGCGCATGACCAGGAAGAAAGGTATCACGGTCGTTACGCGGGGATAAAAGCGGATGAAGAGAAATATGAAGGTGATGAAGGCGAGTAACTTAGCCGCCAGTTTCATACGCGCCAAGCCATAGGCGGCCAGCGTGCCAGTCAAAATGGTGATCCCGGTCGTCCAGACCGCGACCGTCAAGCTATTCCGAAAGTAACGAACTGTTTTCTTATCTTCAATGAGTTCTTGATAATGCTCAAGCGTGACCTCGCTCGGCAAGATGGTCGGCGGCACGGTCAAGAATTCACGAGGGAGCTTAATGCTGTTGATAATCAAGTATGCCAGTGGCACAAGCACAACCAGACAGGCCAATAGAAGTATGGCGCCGTGCGCGAAGGCAAGCAAGCGCTGCATGGGAGAGCTAGATCGCTTCATTCAGATCATGTCCGTTTTCGAGCAGAATCCGCCGTATGTTGGCGAGCGCCTCGTCCAGATGATCGCGATAGCGCTCTTTGATCTCCAGGACGATATCGCCCTGGTAATCTTGCAAACGCGCAAAGGCCTCGGCAAATGGAATCGCCCCCCAGCCCGGCGGCAGATGCAGGTCGGCTTCGCCATAGGGCAGACGATAGCCTTCGTAGTCGTAGCCCGTATCCAGTTTGCCGAAGTTGTCGTTGATATGCAGATGACAGAGCCAGGGCGCCGCCAACGCAATCGCCGCCAAGTAGTCATCGCCCAGCGCCTGAGTGGCTAGATGCAAGTGTCCCAGGTCCAGCGTTACCCGGACGTTGGGATGATCTACCGCCATGACCTGCTCAATGAGCGCCGATGTCCGCAGCCGAGCGTGATACTTGGCAAGATCATCCCGGCCCCGACCAGCCTGAAACAATACTGCATATTCCCAAAGATGCGGGTCGCCATTTTCCATGCCGATAATCACGCCTGAATCGGCGGCAATTCGCGCCAGTTTGCGCAGGGCCGCCACTTCACGCTCCGCCCCGCGCGCCAATTCTTCTTCGCCTGGCAGCGAAACCGTCCCGGTTCGCGCGGCATCCAAGGCTTGCAGCCCACTGTGATAGACCAGCACGCGCGCGCCGATGGCCTGACAGAATCGCAGGCAGGCTTCCAACACGCGATACTCCATATCAAGGTCCGGGCCGAAGGCCAAGTTGGAACGGCCGGGGGCATGAACGGAATAGCGCAGGTCGAAGGGCGCGATCGCCTTCCGAATTGCCCGCACACGCTGCGCAATCAACTCGCCATTGATGATGACGGTCAAACTGGCAATCGACAATTCCGCCAAGGGATACCCGAGCGACTGGGCATGCGCCAGCTCATCCACAAGGACCTGTCGGCGTCCGTCAACGCGCTGGTCGGGTATATCAATGCCTAGAGCCCCAATTTTCATAAGAAATCCGACAAATGAATGCTCTATCGCTCCCGCCGCTGGAACCAGAAGACCAGGCCGATGCAGATGCTGGCGAAAACCATAAACATCCAGGACGACGCAGCCGCCGCGCCGAAGTTGAAGCTGCGCAGGCCCAGAGTGTAAATGTAGTAGGTCAAGGTATAGGTGCTGTAACCTGGTCCCCCAAAAGTCAGCGAATAAATCGAATCCAGCGACAAAAGCGACTCCAGCATGCGGAAGACCAGCGTCAACAGCAGCAGCGGCATTAACAGCGGCAGTTCCACATAGAGAAATGTCTTCCAGCGAGACGCGCCGTCAATGGCCGCGACCTCTAGCAAGTCGTCGGGTATGCTGGCAATCGCCGCTCCAACCACCAACAAGACAAAGGGTGTCCATTGCCAGGTATCCAGAAGAATGACTGAAACGATCGCCCAATCCGGCGTTGCCAGCCACTCCGGACCCTGTATGCCGACAAGACTGAGCACATGATTTACCAGGCCCGCGCGGTAATTTAGCAGAATCCGCCAAAGCGTGCCGGCCGCCACCGGCGCAATCACCATCGGCAGGATGAGCAAGGTGCGCACCGCGCGCATCCGCCAGCTGGAACCCATCGTCAGATATGCAAGCATAATGCCGAGCGTCATTTGCAGCGCCAGCGCGCCTCCTGTGATAATAAAGCTATTGCGCACCGAACGCCTGAAGGTGTCGTCGCCCAATTCTTTGACAAAGTTATCCAGCCCAACGAAACCTTTGGGCGTCTGCGATTCAGTCAGCACCCAATCTTGGACGGATAAAAACACCGAATAAGCCAAGGGATATATCTGCACCGCCACCACGATGATAAGGGCCGGGATCACGAAGACAAGCAGCCAGGGCAAATCGTGCCGGCGATGCCAACTTGATTTACTGCTCTGCACCCGCGATGTAATCGAAGAACTCATTGATCCACTGAGTCAATCGCTCTGCTTCCGCGTCGGTTAAAGTTTCGCCAAGCGTTTTCGTATACACAAACGAAGAGGCGGAGGTCACTGACCCCCGCCTCACGCAGACTTAGCCCTCTTGCATCTGCCCTTGCGCCGCAGCTGACTGCAGCAGACCTTCCGGCACTTCCAGCTCCGACCAATCGGCCAGCGTATTCTCCAGCGTTTCTTCGGCGGTGGCGGCGCCGATGATGAATTCGCTCATGTGGCGGAAGAAAACCTCGAAGGCGGCGAAAATCCAGGGCACCGTCTCCGCCCGATTCAAGTTCGCGACCATTGACGGGAAGTCGTGGCTGTACTGCTCAATCAACTCCGGATCTTCATAGGTGCTCAAGAAAGGCGAACCGACGCCGAGCTCGACGAAACGGCGTTTGGCTTCGTCTTCGGTGATGTAATACTTGATCCATTCCCAAGCGGCTTCAGGGTTCTCGCTATAGCCGGATATGAATAGATTCCAAGCCGAGAGGAAGGGGAAGCCCGGACCCGGGAATGTCGCCGTCGCCCAATTGTCAACGACCAGCGACGAATCCGGATCCTGCGCCGCCGCCCGCACAAAGCTGACCCAGCAAATCATCGTGGCCGCTTTGCCCGTGAGGAAGACCGAGTTGGCTTCATCGATGCTCAAGCCGGTGGCGCCCTCCGGATTGTAATCCAGCAGGCTCTTCAACTGATTCAAAGAGGCGATGGCTTGGTCGTGATCCAGCGCGTAATTGCCCGCCGCATCCACCAGATAGCCGTCGTACATACCCAAGAAGATGGCAGCCGCCTGCTCCGAAGCGCCAAAAGCGAAGACGTTCGGGGCGATATCACTGCCTTCCAGGTGCATCTCGAGCTCGCCCAGCACGGCGATGAAGTCGTCCCAGGTCTCCCAGTCGGCTTCGATGCCCGCTTCCTCAAAGATATCGGTGCGATAGATCAGCCCATAAGCATCGGCGCTGTAGGGGATGCCGATCCGCTTGCCGTCAAAGTAGGCGGAAGGACCCTGCTTCGTCAAGCCCTCGATGAAGGAGCCGCCCCACATATCGCGCTCGATGAAGTCATCCAGCGGATGCATCTGCCCCCAAACGCTTCCGATCCAGAAATCGCCCGAGATCACGTCAAACTCGCCCGTGCCCGTGGTCAGATCGGTGATGTTGTTCTGCACCAAGACAACAAATGGCGACGCCACTATCTCGAGCTCGATGCCGGTCGCTTCCTCGAAGCCGGGTTCCAGCTGCTCGGCGCCGATGTCGTAGGTGCCCGACTGCATGAAGTTGGTCACGATTTCGACGCCGGCGTGGGGCATGTCCTGCGCCAGCGCGCCAGCGGGCAGCAAGAGCGCAACGATGAGTAAGAACAGCCATAGTTTCTTCATTTTCTGTACCTCGTTTCTTCGGTCTACTTGAACATGTCCGCGTCTCGCCGGGTCGCGGCGCGGCGGATGTGCGGATTGTAACGGGTTCGGGGCGCGTTGGCGAATTTGGGGGGCTACGCGATTTCGTCAAATGCTTCGGGGATTATCTCATCCAGCGCCGAATCGAGGTCGCCAGTGAAGTCGACGCAGGGAATGTCAAGATAAGTAAAGACTGTGAACATTCGCTTGTAACCGTCGGTCGCGCCGAGCTCGACCCAGTGTTTCCGCTTGCTACGGATCTGCTGGTTCATGGATTCAGTCAAGTAATCGACGATGACAATATTGGAGTCGTCTGAAAGAGTTCTTGCAATGCCGTCGAAACTGCCGCCACCTGTGAGCCGCAGTTCGCATTCTAGTTCGATTCCGCTTCTATTGACAAAGAAAAACGATGGTGCGCCAGAGCCGCCTTTCGTGTTCGTGCTTACACAATGCGCCGCTGGAACTTGGAAAATCCTTGCAAGAATTGATAGAAGTGGCGTTGTAAATGTATTGCACAGACGGCGCAACAAAACATCAGCGGTTTGTGAATAAACCTCACCGAGCAGTCCAGTCAACAATAATCCGTCCCTCTGCGAAACCGTCAGGCAGATGTTCTCTTCGTCTCGCCTGATTGATATTCCATCCCCACCGAACGTCTCGCGCATCCCGATAATGTCGAATGCAATTGTGGCTGTAGGCGCGCTAAACTCATCCGCGGCAACGTCAGTTGATGCGGGTACAGCAAAATACTCCATCAGTTGCCAACCGGCCTGGCGCGCCTGCAACGAAAGCAGCTCAGTACAGAGCGACGTTACGTCGCCTCCAATAACAATTGTCTTTAGCAACGAACGGAGAATCGTATTATGACTTCCCATCTCATCCTCCGTTTTCCAACAAGGCTTGTCTTTTCTCTTCTGCATCAGGATCATTCAAGTAGCTAATCAAAGGTTTTAGAATGATAGCGTCAAAAACTAGCGCACCGGACACAGCGTCTTCGAATCGGTGAGTGACTCCGTGATACTCACGATGCCTGATGTTGTGATTGATCAAATATGAGACTACGGAATACCGTTGAATCCATTTGCCGCCCATCTCCCATGCGATTACTAGACTCAAAGCCCTCGCTTCTTTTTCTTGCATAGACAGTTCTTCAACTAGAGAATCCAATGAATACTTGAATTCCAGAACTTCGATGGGCAGCACCAAAGACTTGTCATCGCTCGGCAGATAGTTGGGGCTTACTCCAAGCGGATTCGAGCGCGGATCGTACGCGAAATCACTGATCGGCGAAGTAAAGACGCGCCGAAACAAACCATCATATTGTTCATGCTGACTAGAGGACAGCATTTGGATGCCACGAACAATCCCGGCAGAAAGCATTTGGTTGAACAGTGCGACTACATCTTGTTCAACCTGCGGTTCGGACCTTGTGGGCAGGTAAGAAAGAGGACTGAACACGTCAGTGTTGTCAATTGCTAGAGGCCTTTCATCTTCGTAACGTCTCTGATTCTCTTTCCAGATTTCAAGACTTGCCCTCTGTTCCATTGGAATTGTACCAACTCGCCTGCGGAGCAATTCCCAACGATAGTTGTTTCCGTAATGCTCGACAAGCCGCTGCGCAATAGATCTAACTAAATCGACATGTTCGGGCTGAAACCCCTTCCGTCCGAGATCTGGCTCGGCGTCTATATGCACAACAATATGTGTGATGGTCTGGAATCCAAGCATACGATTAAGCGGGATCTGAAGCAGTGGGCCTTGCGGCATATGGCGCGTCGCGATTTGCAGCCCACCTCGCAAGAATTGCGACTGCGTCCGCTTGGGGAGTCCAAGACGATTTCGCAGACGATCCCACATGTCGATCGTATAGCACATAAAGAAATATACTCTCACTCCCAATTCTTGAACCAATTCAGTTTGCTCATCCGAAAATCTCACTGGAAATAGGGACTTGTCGTTGACAATGTCGTTCGCGTCAGCAGTAATCCAAAACGCATCAAGATCACTAAATCGTCTTGGTTTCTTGGACGTCAAGCCTTTTTCAAGTTGTTCTGAGCGCCAAGCGTGAAAATCACGAATGTTTATGACACTTTGAAACTCACGTTCTTTATGCGGATAGAGATACTCAGGGTTATCCACTGTTTCAGTGGACTTGCTACCGTTAGCACTTATAACTACTAGGTCGACTCGAACGCCAAAGTACGGCTGGTCCGGTTCAATATAGACGGCCCCCAAAGGCGTGTTTACGCGCAATAGCGCCAACCACTGGGCTGCGTCGGCTGCGCCAGCCCAACCTAAATTCTTTGGTCGTATGCCTTCACCAACAAGTCGAATCGTTACCGAAGTTCCAGTGTCTATTTCTTGGAACGGCTGGTGAGGAGAATCGGTAGACATGGTGAACATTGGTACCGCAACTTCGCCGGTTTCATCCTCCACCCAATTGCGACCTTGAACAATTTTTCCGGACCATGTTTGTCCATCCATTTTCGTAGACACTTGCAGGTCGTTGAATCCATAGGCCAAGTAGGTTGCGCCTACGCCCTTCATGCCGCGATACCGCGTGCCAGTCTTGAAAGAGTAATTTGGTTTAAGAAACATCTGAAATTCAGAGAAATCCATACCGCAACCATTGTCGGTTACGGATATCTGTTTTCTGCTTATATCAACGGTTATCCATATTTGCGGGATATAGTCAACATCTTCCTCGTGAGCACGTTTCTCAACCGCGTCAAAAGCGTTTTGCAGAATTTCAGCAAATGGATCGTAGTAGCCGGTATAACTTTTCAAGATATTGCGGATTTCTCGTTTACGAGCCGCGACGAGGAGTTCATCATCTTGGTCTTCAACGGTCAGCGGATCATACGATTCGAAATGCTGCATCTTACACCCCTTAGCAATCATGTGAATTCATTATGTCTAAGATGTTACCCTTGGCAAGTGCCCAAATTAGCGACCATCCACTCACCCCACCCGTCCCAATCCACGCTACAATCTCCACAGATTGCGCCTTACCACTTCCATACGCTGAGCCGAATTCTCATAAAATCCGACTTTATGAGACAAATGAGTTCTCCGATTCTAATGAGAATCGATTCTCGTAAAGCGCGCAACAGCCAACCCTACTCCGCAATCCCCCCCTCCGTCATCTTGTACGCATCCAGCGCCGCGTCCAACTCCGCCGCTTCCATCAATCCCAGCTCCAACACCACCTCGCGCACACTCTTGCCTTCAGCCAGCGCCTTCTTCGCCACCTTGGCCCCATTGTTGTAACCGATGATAGGATTCAGCGCCGTCACCAAAATCGGATTCCGCGCCAGCCAACTCGCCGCCCGCTCGCGATTGACCGTCAGCCCGACCATCAGTTTCTCCGTGAAAGCGCCGACCGCGCCGATCATCACTTGCATCATCTCGTTCAGGTTATGCGCGATGACCGGCATCATGACATTCAGCTCGAATTGCCCAGCCGCGCCACAAAGGTTCACGGTACTGTCATTGCCGATCACATGGTACATCGCCTGGTTCAGCATCTCCGCCAGCACCGGATTCACCTTGCCCGGCATAATCGACGAACCGGGCTGCACGGTCGGCGCTGTCAGTTCGGCGATGCCGGTGGTCGGCCCGGCGCTGAGCAGGCGCACATCGTTGGCGATGCGGGTGAACTCCATCGCCAGGTTGCGCAGGGCCGCGCTGAAGAAGACCGCGTCTCCCATCGATTGCATCGACTCGAACAGGTCTTCGCTCTCGTATAGCTGGATGCCCGTCAAGCCCGACAGCGTCGCCACCATGCGCCCATGATATTCCGGATGCGCGTTCAAGCCGGTGCCAGCCGCCGTCCCGCCGATGCCCAGCCGCCGCAGCCCTTCGGCCGCAAACTTAACTTTGTCGCGGCCGCGCTCTATCGCGGTCGCCCAGGCGCCCACTTCCTGCCCCAGCCGGATCGGCACCGCGTCTTGCAGATGCGTTCGCCCGGTCTTGACCACCTCGTCCCATTCAGCCGCCTTGCCCCGCGTCACCTCGACGAAGCGCGAAAGCCCCTCCAGCAGCTCGTCCAGCCGCCATAGCGCGCCCAGCCGAATCGCCGTCGGAATCGTGTCATTGGTCGATTGCGCCATGTTCACGTGATCGTTGGGATGGACCGGTTTGTCGCTCGCTTCGATCGCGTAGCCGAGAATCTGGTTGGCGCGATTCGCCATCACCTCGTTTGCGTTCATGTTGTGGCTGGTGCCCGCGCCCGCCTGAAAAGGATCTACCACGAAATGCTGGTGATGCTCGCCCGACAGTATCTCATCGCCCGCCTGTATGATCGCCCGCGCCAGCCGCTCATCAAGCAAACCAAGCTCCATGTTGACCTGGGCCGCCGCTCGCTTGACGACCGCGATGCTCCAGATGAAGGCCGGCAGCGGCATCATGCCGCTGATCGGGAAGTTCTCACGGGCGCGCTGTGTCTGCGCCGCGTAGAGCGCCGCCTTCGGCACCTGCACCTCGCCGAGCGAATCCACTTCGATGCGAAACTCTGTCATCCGGTTCATCTCCTGATTGTCAGCGCGGCAATATGCCGCGCGATTTGCTCGACGCAAAAAGGGCGCTGTCATTGTAGCGCCCTTTGATGTGAATGAGTATTACGCTTCGCTACCGCGCAGAGCAATCGCTTCAAAAATTTATCGGCCACTTGCCGTGTAAAAAATGTAGGGGCGTCTCGTGAGACGCCCGCAGAAGATGGCCTACAAATTGTGGGCGTTTCAGCGAAACGCCCACTACAGATTACGAAATATGAACTGAAATTGTCAAGATTCAGCACAATTTCAATTTGCTGCGATTGTTCTGGCTATCGCTTAAGCTCCCTGATGCGCCGGAGAAGGCTTAGCCAGCAGCCTCATACAACTCCGCCACCTTCGTCCAGTTGACGACATTGAACCAGGCTTCGATGTAATCCGCCCGCCGATTCTGATAATGCAGATAGTAGGCATGTTCCCAGACATCAATGCCCAGGATCGGCTGACGTCCTTGCATCAGTGGTGTATCCTGATTCGGCGTGGTTGTCACGCTGAGCGCGGCGCCATCGGCCACCAGCCAGGCCCAGCCCGAACCGAAGACGCCGCCGGCCGCAGCCGAAAAGGTTGTCTTAAAGTCAGCGAAGCTCCCGAAGCCGCTTTGGATGGCGGCGGCCAAATCGCCGCTGGGCTCGCCGCCGCCGTCGGGACTCATGATCTGCCAGAACAAGCTGTGGTTGGCATAGCCGCCGCCGTTGTTGCGCAGGGCGCTGCGGATGCTTTCCGGCGCCGAATCGAGATCCGCAAGGATATCCTCAATCGCCCGGCCAACCAGGTCCGTGCTTTCAATCGCTGCGTTCAGCTTATTCGTGTAGCCGGCATGATGTTTGCCGTGATGGATTCCCATCGTCTGCGCGTCGATGTAGGGCTCAAGCGCGTCTTCCGCGTAGGGCAAAGGCGGCAGCTTGAACTGTTCATCCGCCGTGAGAGAAACACCGGCCAAGGTCGCGCTTAGCAGGCCCGACCCGGCCAATTTCAAGACATCGCGTCGACTTACTCCGCCTGTCTCGCTCATTCCGTATGCCTTTCTCTCAAGTTGAGAAATGCGTGAAGAAACGCTCAGCGAGCCGCCGGCCCGCTGAGCTCTCAGGTCTGTTTGCCCTAACCGGCAGCCGCGTAAAGCTCAGCGACCTTATCCCAATTGATGACGTTAAAGAAGGCGGCGATGTAATCGGGACGCCGATTCTGATAGTTCAGATAGTAGGCATGTTCCCAAACATCAAGGCCGAGGATTGGTGTTCCCCCGTCCATCAGCGGCGTATCCTGATTGGGCGTCGATGTGACGCTGACGGCGCCGCCGTCGGCCACTAGCCAAGCCCAGCCGGAGCCGAAGCGGGTTGCGGCCGCTGCGGAAAAGGCGGACTTGAAATCATCGAAGCTGCCAAAGGCGCTGTCAATCGCAGCCGCCAGCGCGCCGCTCGGCTCGCCGCCGCCCGGGCCCATGATCTGCCAGAACAGATTGTGATTGGCATAGCCACCGCCGTTGTTGCGTACAGCGGTGCGGATGTTTGCAGGCGCCGCATCCAAATCGCCGAGGATTTCTTCGATGCTTTTGCCTTCCAGATCGGTGCCTTCGATAGCCCCGTTCAAATTGGCGGTGTAGCTGGCGTGATGCTTGCCATGGTGAATGCCCATTGTGCGGGCATCGATGTGCGGCTCCAGCGCGTCTTCTGCATAGGGAAGAGACGGTAATTCAAATGCCATGACTCTACTTACTCCTTATGAACTTGGAAACTTCATTTGTCTCGCTGCTATTCTAGCACAGTCCAGGCCGCCTTCACCAATGTTCCTGCCAAATGCTCGCGAGCCATGCCACTGCATTGTACAGTCGCGCGCCTCAATTGACCAGACCGCTCCAGCATGCGCGCGCAAGTCGATTCCGACTTGTAATTTGCCCGAATCCTTCGATGATACATCTGTCGCCCGGGAGAATCAGCTTTGACAAAGAAACCGCAGTCAGCCGCGCCGGATAAGCCAATCACTGCTTATTTTGTCATCGTACTGGCGATCGCGGCGACTTCCTCGGCGGCGATCTTTATTCTCTACGCCCTGCAGGAATCGATGCCGCCGCTGATTATCGCCGGCGGTCGGCTTCTTGTCGCCACAGTCGCGCTCACGCCGATAGCGCTGCAGCGCTATCGGCGCCATCTCAAGGCCCTATCCGGCCAGGATCGGTTTCTGATCGCGGTCTCCGGCATCTGCCTCGCGATTCATTTCACCGCCTGGGTGTCTTCTCTTCAATTTACAACTGTTCTCGTCAGCGTCGTCATCGTGTCGACCGGTCCGATCTGGGTTGCCATCATGGAGGTCATCTTCTTGCGCATACGGTTGTCCGGGCTGGTCGTCGCCGGGCTGCTGGTTGCCCTGGCCGGCGGCGTGATTATCGGCCTGCCCCTCAACGGCGGCGCTTCTGCGAGTCAGAGCGCGACCGATCTCAGCGATACTTTGACGGGCGCGGCGCTGGCTTTGATAGGCGCGATTACGGTTTCGGTCTATATGCTGATCGGACGCGTGCTGCGCGCCCGGCTGCCCGTGATCCCCTACGTATGGCTGGTTTATGGCGTGGCCTCGATTTGCGCCCTGGCCGTCATCGCCGCTACATCAACGCCGGTGCTTGGTTTTCGTCCGCAGGGTTATCTGATCGTCCTGGCGATGGGCCTGATACCGCAATTGCTGGGCCATTCATCGCTGAACTATTTGCTCGAGTATTTCCCGGCCGCCCTGGTAAGCATGTTCACGCAGTTGGAGCCGGTCGGCAGCGCGATACTCGCCTTGCTCCTGTTCGGTCAATTGCCGCCGGCGCAGCAAATCGCCGGCAGCGTCGTCATCGTGATGGGCGTGATCTTGGCCAGCCACGGCGAGATCCGCGGATCGGAGAAGGCGGGGGCCCATGCGCATTAATCTGGCGGCGCCGTCCATGACGCAAATCTGGATCCTGGTGGCGGTTTCGGCCATTGCCTGGTCCTTCGGCCCCATCTGCGTTCGCATTGCATTCACCTACGATATTCCGCCCGCCCTGTTGTCTTTCGGGCGCATGATTACCGGCGTCGTCATGTTTGCGCCTTACATCTGGTTCAAGGGCGGCCGCGAGTTGAGCGCGATGCCCGCCCGGTCTTTCTGGCTGACGCTGACGGCGGGCGTCCTGTCCGGCACAAATATCGTTTTGATGATTGCTTCGCTTGAGCATATCAGTGTACTGGTCAATCAAGCTTTTATCGCGACGATTCCGATTTGGGTCGCCTTTTTTGAAGTGACGCTGCTCAAGCAAAAACTTGGCAAGGTTGTCTGGGTCGGCATTCTGTCGGCGCTTCTGGGCGGCCTCATCATTGCCCTCACCACTTCGGGACAAGCGCCTCTTAGCGCGGGCGGAAGCCCGAGCCTCGGCGTGTTGCTGGCGATCACCAGCGCCTGTTCCGCTTCTCTTTACATTATCGTCGGCCGAAAAGTGCGCGGAAGCGTCTCCTTCGTACCCTACATTTGGCTGGTCTATGGCGCCGGCGCCTTTGTCACGCTGCTAATCATCGCGATCAGCGGCGTTTCAATCCTTGGTTATGATCCGCGCGGCTATATGTGGATCCTGCTTCTGGCAATTCTGGCTCAAGTCATGGGGCACGGCGCGCTGAATTATGTGATCAAATTCATGTCCCCAACCACCTTGACGATGTCCGTGCAAACGGTGCCTGTCATGAGCGCAGTTTGGGCGCTGCTCATCTTCAACGAGATTCCAACAGCTTTGCAAGCGGTCGGCAGTCTGATTCTGCTCTTGGGTGTGACGATTGTCCTCAAGGGTCAGAAGGCGCCAGGGACCGGGAAAGATTAATGCCGGCGAAAGCGGCCGCGCCGGGAATCATATCGAAGCCGGGCAGCTCGTCCGCGGCAATCAGGCGCGCCGACAGGCGATAGAGCGTGCCGTCCGCAATCATTTCTTGCAGCGTATAGTCCACCAAGAGGCGCATATCGGGATCGTTCTCCGCCGTTCCAAAGACGAAGTACGAACGGCTGTACCAGCGCTCGGTCAGGCGCAGGTCGTTGGGATTCGCTTCCAAATGCGGTATCAGAGCGAGCGAATCGGCGTAAATCGCGTTGGCATTGTTGAACTCCAGAAGCGTCTGCGCGGCGCCCGCCTCTGTCGTGCGAAAGAAGCGCAGCGAAGCATTGATGGTGTCGGCCCAGGCTTGCGCCCGGTCTTGCGCCGTTTCATCGCCAATCAAGAGGCCAAGGATACGGCCGCGCAAGTTATTGAAGCCTTCGATTCCGGAGTTCACAGGAACCAGCAAACGATCGCCATGCAGCAGATAGGGCATGGAGAAATCCAGCGCATGCGCTTTGTTCCAGTCCGGCTTCAGGCCGGCGATCAGATCCACATCGCCGCGCTCCAACAGTTCCAGCGCCACATCCGCCGTGCCGCTGTTCCATTCCACGTCGACGCCCCAGCGCGCCGCCAGCTCCACCACCAAGGCTCGGTTCAACTCGTCCAGCCGCCGCTGTCCTGACGGCAAATCCGCCTCAGCGCCGATGATGCCGCCCACTCGCAATACGCCGCTGCTCAGGATACGCGGGACCGTGTATTGCGTTGGGTATAGAATCGCGCTGGGCATATCTGCGAGCGTTATAGAATCTCCGACGCCGTCCCATAAGGCAATCAGGTCGCTGGGGAATTCCTCATCCGGGAAATATTCGCGATGCAAAACCGCCAAATCGCGATTGCGCGTCAAAAGCTGAATCGTGCGGTTGAGCGCATTTCGCAAGGGGGCATCTTGCCTCTGAACGGCGAAGGCGCGCGCCTCCCGCAAGACCGCCTCCTCAAGAATGCGATAGGCCGCCGGCTCCTCCGCAATCGCCCGGCGCAGCGCCTGTTCTTCAGCAACTACGCCATCAATTTCGCCACGGGAAAGGGCGGCAACGGCGCGATCGAGCGTGAGAAAATGCCGCAATTGCGCGGCTCCAGGGAGACGGGCGCCATTAAGTTTCAGCGCCTTTTCTGTCCGCGTGCCGATGACATAACCCAGGCTGCTCCCCGGCAGATCCAAAGGCGAAACGAAGTCGCTGCTGGATTGAACCAGCATTGATTGCTTGCCTTGGAGATAAGTTTGCGTGAATTCAAGGCCTTCGTCCAGTTCGCGGTAGCGCAGCAGCGCCGTCGCCACCGCGTGCACCCGACCTGAATTCAAGTGGTCCAGCGCATTTAGGCGCGTAACCTGCAAAAATTCGATCTCGCTGTCCCAAGTCTCGGCAATCAGCCGAAGCAATTCGACATCGAAACCGCGCAATTCGCCTTGCAAGGTCAATTCGCTGTAGGGCGGCGAGTTGTATAGTATGCCAACCCGAAACGCGCCACCGGCGATGATCTCAGCCAGCGCTGATTCGCTGCTCAAGGCATCCGAAGTCGGCGCAACCGGCTGAGGCGGGAGCAATGTGGGAACAGCCAAGGTGGGAACTTCTTTGGGGTCCTGCGCGAAAAAAGGCCCGGGCGAAGCCAACGCCAGGGCAAGAGCGAGCGAAGCAATAATGACAAAAGCAGCGCGAAACATCGGCGATCAGTGGTACAAATTATGGGCGCGGATGTATTCGAGGACCGGATCCGGCACCAGATAGCGCGCGCTGCGCCCGGCGTGAATCCGGTTAACGACATAGGTTGACGACACCCAGACGCTGAGAATCGGCACATCGACCAGATCGACTCTGCGCGAGAGCCCGGGCAAGGCGTCATCGTGCATATCCAGCGTGAATTCTTCGTCGGCCCGCTTCATGACCACCAAGCGGCAGCAGCGATAGAGTTCCCTGGGACGCTCCCATGTTGGCAGCGCGCAAAAATTATCGCCGCCCATCAAGAAGTAAAGCGCCGCGCCGGGATTCTGCGCCCCGACGATCTTGACCATGTCCGCCGAATAATGCGGTCCAGGCCGGTCGATGTCGACGCGCGAGATTTCAAAGGCAGGATGATCGCAGACAGCAAGCCGGAGCATGGCCAGGCGATGCGCAAGCGGAAGACGGATTTCGCGCTTCTTGACCGGATGATCCCCCACCGGCACAAAGAGCACGCGATCGAGATTCAAGGCCTCTCGGCCATATTCAGCCAGGATCAGGTGCCCAATCTGCGGAGGGTCGAAAGCGCCGCCGAGTATGCCGATGCGCTCGACTGTCATTCGGACCACTCCAATTCGAAATCACCGATGTAGACGGTATCCCCGCTTTGAACGCCGGCGCTTTCCAAAGCAGCCGCCACACCTAGCGCCTCGAGCGTCTTTTGGAAACGGGCCACAGCCTCGTCGTAATCCCAATAGGTCATCGCCGCCGCTCGCTCGATGCGGTCGCCACTGACAAAAAACTGGCCATCGCGAGTTGTCAGTTCAAAGGACAGATCCGCATCCTCCAGTTCATAGACTGGCGCTTCCGTCGGTGGGGCTTCGCGGCGCTGGGGCAAGTCCGCGGCCAACTCGAAGACTTGTTGGATAAGGCGCGTCACATTTTCGCGCGTCAAGGCAGATATGGCTAAGGGCCGGCCGATGCCGCGCTCCTCCAGACTTTCCATGAGCAGATCCTGGTATTCACGCGTCTCCGGCAAGTCGATCTTGTTGAGAACTACAATCTCCGGGCGCGCAAGCAATTGCTTATCGTAGAGCGCCAACTCCGCGCGGATCTGATTGTAATCGGCCACCGGATCGGCCGCCGCGCCATCGAGAACATGCACAATCAAGCGGGTGCGTTGGACATGTCGCAGAAAGGCATGGCCCAAGCCGATGCCAAGGTGCGCGCCTTCAATCAAGCCGGGAATATCGGCAAATACCAGGTCCCGGTTGTCGTAGATGACGGCGCCCAGGTTTGGCTCCAAGGTGGTGAAGGGATAATCGGCGATCTTCGGCTTGGCGTTGCTGACCACGGATAGCAAAGTGGATTTGCCGGCATTTGGCACGCCGACCAAGCCGACATCGGCAATCAACTTTAACTCCAGCGCGATCCAGCGTTCGCTGCCGGGTTCGCCTTTTTCCGCAAGTCGCGGCGCCTGGTTCGCCGCGGTCTTGAATCGCGCGTTGCCGCGGCCGCCGCGCCCGCCGGCGGCGACGACCGCCTCCGCTTCCGGCTGCAGCAAATCGGCAATTAGCCCGCCGGTTGCGGAATCACGAATGACGGTGCCAGCCGGAACAGGCACAATGAGGCGTTCGGCATCGGCGCCTGTCTTGTTGCTTGAGCCGCCTTTGCCACCGGGCCCGGCTCGAAAATGCACATGTTTCCTGAAGGCATAGAGCGTATTGATATTGGCATCAGCTTTGAGTACGACATCGCCGCCGCGGCCGCCATCGCCGCCGGAAGGACCACCGCGCGGCACGTATTTCTCGCGGCGAAAGGACACCATGCCATCACCGCCCTTGCCGCTCGCTACAAATATCTTGGCTTCATCAACCAGCATCGCGCGTTGATCGCCGTTCCCGCCATCCCTTATCGCTGCGATAGCATACCTGAGTTCAGGGCGAGCGTGTAGATGAAAAGCCATGGGCACGCGCGCAGATTCTTCTTGGAAGCGGGAATCAGCGAATCTATAATCGCCGGAGCAGAGGCCGTCGCAAAACGTGACGCCCCGGCAGCAAGACGAGAGCCCTTCCCGAAAGGATCTGCGTTGTTAGACCGCATCAAATGGCAAGGCCATGGCAGCTTCACCATCGAAGGCGCGCCCTTCATCCAGATTGCGCCCTGGCGCGTGGTCAAGCGGGATTCGCCCCCGGACGCCATTCTGATTGGACACGACCATTACGATCAGTGTTCGCCGGCCGATGTGGAAAAGATTCGCGGCCACAGCACGGTAATTCTCGGCAGCGACGATGTCGCGCGCGTCATTCCGGGCACAACTGTGCTGCGCACCTGGCATAGCTTCAACATCGACCGCGCCAGCATCAAAGCGATTCCGGCATCATCCCAGCGCGATCAGCGCCATCATAGCGGACTGGGTTTCCTTATTTCGCTTGACCTTTTTGATATCTACTACGTCGGCAACTCGGAGTTGATTCCGGAAATGGCGCACCTGCGACCGGATATCGTGCTGCTGCCCATTGATGGCTATGGCCGTCTGTCGCTTCCGGATGCCCTGCAGCTGCTGGAGATGATGAAACCCAAGTGGGCCATCCCCTACAACTGGGGCGGCGCCGGCGAAGAAGCGACCCACCTGGACGCGCAAACGCTGAAGAGCCGCGCCGATAGCGCAACTGAAGTTATATTGCTGCCCATCAGCCAATAATTGGAATGCGGGGAGGGCGCGCCCCAGACGCTTAAGCCGCGGGATTGATCTTTTCTGACAAGGAAATGACGCGGCCATCGCTGGTGATAATGCGCGGCTTTTCATCGCCGCGGATCACGCCCGCGTCAATTTCGACTTTGGTGATTTCAGCGCGGCTTGGCGCCTCGAACATCACCTCAAGCAGGCAGGCTTCAATGATGGAACGCAGACCACGGGCGCCGGTCTCGTGTTCCAATGCCAGCTCGGCTGCCGCTTGCAGCGCCCCTGGCTCAAAGACCAGGTCAACATCGTCAAGCGCAAGCAAGTGCTGATATTGGCGTATGAGAGCGTTTTTTGGTTCGATCATGATGCGAACAAGGTCGTCGAGTTCCAGGGGATTCAGGTTAACCGTCACCGGCAATCGCCCTACCATTTCCGGTATCATGCCGTGCTGCACCAGGTCCTCGGGCGATGCTTCGCCGAGCAGGTCAGCCACGGTCTGCGCCCGGTCTTCGCTCTGGGCGCCAAATCCCATGCGGCTCTTCATGCCGATGCGCCGGCGAATCACTTCATCCAGCCCGGCAAATGTACCGCCGACAATGAATAGGATATTGCGCGTATTGATCTGGAGAAACTCCTGATGCGGGTGCTTGCGCCCGCCCTGAGGCGGCACATTCGCCAGCGTGCCTTCGATGATCTTGAGCAGAGCCTGCTGTACGCCTTCGCCGGAGACATCGCGTGTAATCGAGGGATTGGAATTTGACTTGCGGGAAATCTTGTCGATTTCGTCGATATAGATGATGCCGCGCTCAGCGCGGGAGATATCGCCGTCGGCGGCCTGAATCAAGCGCAGCAGGATGTTTTCCACATCTTCGCCTACGTATCCGGCCTCGGTGAGGGCGGTCGCATCGGTAATGCAAATCGGTACATCAAGGATGCGCGCCAAGGTCTGCGCCAACAAAGTCTTTCCGGAGCCGGTGGGACCGATGAGCAAAATATTGCTCTTTTCCAGTTCGACGTCTTGCGGAGCGTCCGCCGCTTGTATACGTTTGTAGTGGTTATAAACCGCGACGCTTAGAACGCGCTTGGCATCCGCCTGGCCAATCACATATTCGTCGAGGCGCTGCATAATCTGACGCGGCGACAGGGCGAAATCAAAGCTGACATCCGCATCCGCTTCCGGTTCGCCCGCTTCCTCTTCCCGAATCAGATTCTGACAGAGTTCAACACAATAGTTGCAGATAAATACGTGCTCAGGCCCGGCGATTAGCCGCTCGACCTCTTCGGGCGTACGCGTGCAAAAGCTGCAACGATGTTTCAGTGGGGAAAAACTCACATCAAGCCCCTTCAAGCTCGCGCGTTTCGGAGAGCAATACAGAATCGATCAAGCCGAATTCGGTGGCCTCTTCTGCCGTCATATAAATGTCGCGATCGGTGGCGCCTTCAATCTCTTCGGCGCTTTTGCCCGTATGGTTGACGAAGATCTGGATGATCCGCTGCTTAAGCCGCACAATTTCTTCCGCTTGAATGACGATATCAGAGGCTTGGCCCTGCGCGCCGCCCAAGGGTTGGTGCATGTGAATTGTAGCGTTCGGAAGCGCCAGCCGCATCTCATTTTCGCCGGCCGTCAGCAGGACAGTGCCGAAACTGGCGGTGATGCCAACCGCGACCGTGCTGACCGGCGCCGCGATCTGCTGCATGGTGTCATAGATCGCCAGCCCGGAATAAACAGCTCCGCCGGGCGAATTGATGTACATTTGAATCCTGCGATCGGGTCCTTCACGTTCCAGAAACAGCAACTGCGCCACGATCAAGTTGGCAATCTGGTCATTGATCCCCGAGCCGACGAAAATGATCCGTTCTTTCAACAGCAGGGAATAAATGTCATAAGCGCGCTCGCCGCGGCTGCCCTGCTCAATTACCATCGGGATTACGTTGTGAATGCTCATCATGCCTGTCTTAGCACCTTTCCTGGCTTCGGGCAAGCCCACCGCTCGGCCTTCAGTCGTTTTGCTCTTGTATGATCTCCGCGCCGGTTGCGCCGTCCTCCTCAGTTTCCACGGCGGCTTCCGCATCCAGCGGCGCCTCGTCCGCCTTGCTTTCAGCCAGAGCGGCTTCATCTTCGGCCGTATAGCGCTGCAGACGTTCGCTGCGCTCGCGCGCGAGTACCGCGTCCGCGGCCATCCGTCCTTTCAACGCTTCAACCTCAACGTCGGGGGCGACGCCCCGACCGATGGCGAAAAGGTGAGCATTGACATGGCTCATCATCAATTCATTGCGGATGTTGTCCTTCATTTGCGGCGTGTCAAAAAGTTTGCGAATGGCGTCGCTCTCGCCATAGCGGGCGATGACAAGATCGAGTCGCGCTTCAAGATCTTCATCGCTGACGTCGATCGCTTGCGCGTTCACCAATTCACGCAGGACCAAGGTATGGCGCAGCGAATGCCTGGCCGGCTCGCGGTATTGCTCGCGCAGATCGTCGTTGCTTGAATTGGTCAGGCGCAGATAATCTTCGAGGCTGACGCCGCGCTGTTTCAGATTCGCCTCAAATTCGCTGAGCATGCCGTCGATTTGTTCATCCAGCATCACTTCCGGGTATTCGATTTCCGCGCCGGCGACGACCTCTTCAAGCACAAGTTCGGCGTATTCGTTTCTGACCTCATCGAGGCGCGTCCGCTCCAATTCCGCCTGGATTGCAGCGCGGAAACCGGCCATATCGCGCTCTTCGTCGCCACGGCTGCGGCTCACGCGCCGGGCGAATTCATCGTCGAGTTCCGGAATCGCAATCTCCTCGGCGCTTTTCACGTAAACGAGGAAGCTGACGCGCCTTCCGGCTATCCCTTCATCGACATCGTCATCCGGAATGGTCAGCTCAAACTCGACATCGCTGCCGATCTCAACATCAATCAAATGCTCAACGAAGCCGTGGACAAAGGGATCTTCGTTTGGGTCGAGAATGATGACGATGTTTTCGTCTTGGACGAAGGTATCGCCCTTATTGGGAATGACGGGCAGGCTCTCGTCCACTTCCTGGCTGTCCGTCGCATCGGCGTCGGCTGTGGGTGGATCACCCTCAGCAGCCAGGAGCTCAGTTTCGGAGGAATCTTCCGGCGCCTCGCCGTCGATGAATTCGCTTTCGACCCCAATTGTCACGCGATTGCCGGCCGCCGTCAGCCTCACATCCTCATCCACAACTTCGACGGCGTTCATTTGCAATTGCCGGAGCGCCTCATCGACCTCCTCTTCCGTGATCGACGGCGCATCAAACTCCAGCCGAACATCGAGATAGTCCTTCAAATCCACTTCCGGCTGCAAAGGGACGGAGAAGGTGAATGTCGGCGTCGGCTCGAGTGTGAAGTCTTCAAAGGCGCCGGGGCCATAAGGCACAATTTCCGATTCTTCCAGCGCGCGTTTGTATAGATTGTCGCGAAGCGCCTCGAGGGCTTCTTCCAGGATCGCGCCCTCGCCCACATATTGCGCCACCAGCCGATAGGGCGCCTTGCCTTTTCGGAATCCCTTGATGCGCACCTGCCGCGAGATTTTGCGCGCGGCCTGGCGCTTGGCCTCGTCCAACTGGTCGCTTTCGATCTCAATCGTAAACTGGGCTTTGTGATTGTCGATGCGCTCGGTCTGCAGGTTCAATTCCAAATCCTTGACTTGTCGCCGCTCATTCTAGCACTTATGGGCGCGGACGATATAGAATTTCCATCAGAAAATGTAAAGGCGCATGCTGCGCCCTTTGTGCTTCAAATTATTGAGGAAGGAGGGACTCGAACCCTCACCTCAAAGAGACATGATCCTAAGTCATGCGCGTCTGCCAATTCCGCCACTTCCTCGGGGGCCGGCCGATGCAGAATTATAGTAACGGCCAGCATTTACAGCAAGGGGCGAGTTCTATTGCAGTTCAACGCCAGAGACATCCGAGACATCAATACCGCTGACCTGGTTCAGGATGCTATTGATGAGAAGCTGAGCGAAGCGAAAGAGCGCTTGCATCTGGGCGATGCGGTCCAGATACAGGCGCGCCAGAATCTGCTGATCGGCCGGCAACTCCGCAATGGTGTTGGAAATGCGCTGGCGATTTTCCTCCATCACGGCCAAGGCGCGCTCCACATCGCGCATCTCGCGCCCGCTAAGGATATTGGAGAATATCTGCCAGAAGTCGGTCTCGGCCTGATAATACTTGCGCCGGCCGTTGCCCCCGCGCACCCAGACCTGCCGCACCATGCCCATGTGCTCAAGCGAGCGCATATTAGTGCTGACGCTCGCCTTGGAGATGCCCAGCCGTCCCATCATGTCATCCAGAGACAGCGGTTCGGCGCTGAGCAGGAGACTGCCATAGAGCTGGCCCATAACTTGATTAAAGCCAAAATAGTCGGCCAATTGTCCCAAGCCATCCAACATGCTGTCGTGGACGATCTGCAAGTCCTTGGCCAACTGCCGTGAATTGCTGACTTTTTCGTTATTTGCACTAGCCATATCCGCGCCGTCCCCTCGACTCGCGCGGTCATCAATTCGAGAGTGTTCCGCTCGTCCGCCGCACGCAGCACAGCGCATTCTAGCATCGGAAGCGCCGGCCTTCAACCGATGCCGGATGCAGCGCGGCGCTAGCGTGAACAAACGCGCGGTGGTAATATGAATATTGTTGAAACTTTCACAAACTCAAAGCGTCGCGGTACTATCCATGTCCGCAAAATCAGCGGAAACTATCCCTGACATTGTCATTGGCAGATTGCCGCTTTATCTGCGCGCCTTGAGACGCTTGCAACAAGATGACAAACAAGTCACCTCTTCGCAAGAATTAGGCAAACGCCTGGATATCAGTTCGGCCCAGATTCGCAAAGACCTTTCTCATTTTGGCGGCTTCGGCAAGCAGGGCACCGGCTACCAGATCGAGTTTCTCATCGAAAGGCTGCAAGATGTGCTGCAGGTCAATCAGGATTGGTCGGTCGTGGTCGTAGGCGCCGGCAACCTGGGCATCGCCATATCCCACTACCGCGGTTTCCAGGATCGCGGCTTTAGCATTGCCGATGTTTTTGACATCAGTCCGGAGAAGATCGGCCAACGCATCGGCAACTACGTCGTGCAGCCGGTGGGCAGTATGGCCGAGGCAATTCACGACAAAGGCATAAAGATAGCGATGCTCGCCGTTCCGGCCGAAGACGCCCAGTCAGTGGCTGACCAGTTGGTAGAAGCTGGTGTGCGCGCGATTCTCAACTACGCGCCGATCAACATCAACGTGCCGGATCATGTGCAGATTCAATACATCGACCCGGTGACGCACCTGCAGCGAATGACTTACTATCTCGAAGCCTGACGCGCCCCGATCGCCCGCTTGGCCGACTGTCCATGTCGCCCGCCAAGCAAGGGTTTCTCCAAGGCAACTGGCAATTGCTTAGTAGTGCGTTGTCTGGGCAAGACGCCGCAGAATCGCCGGATCTTCCAACGCGCGGCCACAACCCACGACAACGTTGATCAGGGGGTTGTCCGCTTGGTAAACTGGCACACCGGTCGCTTGCGTCAGATAACTGTCGACGCCGCGCAGCAGGGCGCCGCCGCCGGTCAAGACTATGCCCCGATCAATGATGTCCGATGACAGTTCAGGCGGAGTCGTCGACAAGACGGATTTGACCACGCTGGCAATCTGGCTTAAAGGTTCGGCCAGCGCTTCCACCACTTCACCCGTGGTGACGCGCACGGTGCGAGGCAGGCCGGAGACATTGTCCCGTCCCTGGATTTCCATTGTCATCTCTTGCGGCTGGTCAACCGCGGCCCCGATCTGAATCTTGATGGATTCGGCCGTTGGCTGGCCGACGGTCAGGTTGTATTTGCGCCGCACATAACTAATGATGCCGTCGTCCAGGCGCAGTCCGCCGACGCGCCCGCTTTCGGCGCGCACAATATTGTTCATCGTCAGAACGGCCGCTTCCGTGATGCCGCCGCCGATATTGACAACCATGCCACCGGCCGGTGTGCTGACCGGCAAGCCAGCGCCCAAAGCCGATGCCAGCGGTTCCCACATCAATTGAACTTCGCGCGCGCCCGCCGCCAGAATCGCTTCACGGACGGCGCGCTTCTCAACGCTGGTGGCGCCGAAGGGGACCGAAACCATCACCGTCGGTCGAAAGAGCCGGATCCTCCCGGCGATTTTGCCGAAGAAATACTCCAGCATCGCTTCCGTAACTTCGTAATCAGCGATAACGCCGTTCTGTAGGGGCCGCATCACCTGAATATCTTCGTCATCCACGCGGCCAAGCATCTCCCGCGCCGGGTGACCAAAATCGACGATGCGTTCTTCCTCCGCCAGCAGAGCGACCAGCGACGGCTCCTGCAAGACAATGCGGCCGCTGTCGTATATCAGTACATTGACTGTACCAAGGTCGACGCCCAATTGTTTGCCAAAACGAGCCATGAAAGCCGCCGGGTGGAAGCTTGCTATCTGCCAGTTTAAGTGTACAGCAAAAACAAAACCCGGACTACTTTCGCTGACCCGGGCCTGTTCTGTCGTTGCTTTCGTTTGAGTGACTCGGGATCAGGTCTCGTCTCCCTCTTCTTCCAGGATGCGCAAGCCGCTGCCGCGACTGCGAATTTTCTGGCTGATGCGCACCGCCAGGTTTGCCCGCCGCAAAGCTTGCAAGGCGTCGCGGTTTTCTTCCCCGGGCAGGCCGCTTTCAAGCAGCGCGCGGGCGCGTTCTCGCGCTTCCTGCGCCTTCTCCAAGTCCAGGGCATAAGACGATTCCGCCAGGTCCGCCAATACGACCACTTTATCCGGTCGCACATCGACCACGCCGCCATATACGGCGAATCGTTCTTCGGCCGCGCCCTTGCGCACCACCAGCTCGCCGAAGGTCAAGGCGGTCAATACCGGCGCGTGATTAGGCAACACGCCCATTTCGCCTTCGACGGCGGGCACAATGACAATATCGGCATCCGGCTCGTCGAAGACCTTTTTCTCTTGCGTGACTAACTCGATATGAATCGGCATTGCCGCCTCCGGCTAGTTCTCGCGGCTTGCGTAGCGTTCCTGGACATCTTCGATCGGACCACACATGTAGAAGTCTTGCTCGGGAATGTGATCGACCTCGCCGTCCAAAACCATGCGGAATCCTCGCACCGTGTCGCGGATGGGCACGTAGCGTCCCGCCTGGCCGGTGAATTGCTCGGCGACGTACATGGGCTGACTGAGGAAGTTTTCCATCTTGCGCGCCCGCGCCACCAGCACTTTGTCGTCATCTGAAAGCTCTTCGACACCGAGGATGGCGATGATGTCCTGCAAGTCTTTGTAGCGCTGGAGGACCTGCTGTACTTCGCGGGCGGTGCCGTAATGATCCTCGCCGACGACCTCCGGCTGCAGGATATTGCTGGTGCTCGCCAGGGGATCCACCGCCGGGAAAAGGCCGCGCGCGGCAATAGAGCGTTCCAGCGCAATGGTGCTGTCCAAATGCGTGAAGACCGCAACCGGCGCAGGATCAGAATAATCATCGGCCGGTACATAGACCGCCTGCATTGATGTAATCGAGCCGCTGCGGGTTGATGTGATGCGTTCCTGCAGCATGCCCATTTCTTCGCCCAGGTTGGGCTGATAGCCGACTGCCGAGGGCATCCGCCCCAAGAGCGCCGAAACCTCGGCCCCGGCCAGGGAATAGCGGAAGATATTGTCAATGAAGATCAGCACATCGCGGCCTTCATCGCGGAAATATTCCGCCATCGTCAAACCCGACAGGCCGACGCGCAGGCGCACGCCTGGCGGCTCGTTCATCTGGCCGAACACCATGGCCAGCTTATCAAGCACATTGGCTTCTTTCATTTCGTGGTAGAGGTCCGTGCCTTCGCGCGTGCGTTCACCCACGCCGGCAAATACGCTTAAGCCATCGTGCTGCGTCGCGATGGAGTTAATCAATTCCTGAATCGTGACTGTCTTGCCGACGCCTGCGCCGCCGAAGATGCCCGTTTTGCCGCCCTTGGTCATGGGCGCCACCAGGTCAATCACTTTCATACCGGTCTCGAAGACTTCAATCGTGGGCGACTGGTCTTCAAATGAGGGCGCGTCGGCGTGGATCGGGCGCCGCTCCGCTTCGGCCGGGACTTCCGCGCCCATGTCAATTGGACGTCCCAAAACATTGAAGATGCGGCCAAGCGTTGGCGCGCCGACAGGCACGGCTATCGGCCGTCCGGTGGCGTAGGCGGCGACGCCGCGCGCCAGACCGTCGGTCGAATCCATCGACACGGTGCGCACCGCGTTTTCACCAAGATGCAACTCCACCTCGAGGATCAGGTTGTCTTCGTCTTCGCGCGGCACTTCGACAGCGTCAAAAATATCGGGCAAGGCGCCCGCCGGGAACTCCACATCCACGACGTTGCCCAGCACCTGCGTTACCGTTCCTTGAATCTCCGCCATCTTGACTGCTCCTTTTTTGAATGCGCCGTCCGCCCGGGAGCCGGCTCAAGCATCTTGCAGTATCGATTCCATATTCAGAATTTCATCCGCGCTATCGTCGATCGCCTGTTGCAGGGCGTTGGCGCCGCCCACGATATCCAGGATCTCCGCGGTGATCGAAGCTTGACGCGCCTTGTTGTATTGCAGCGTCAGATCCGCCGTCAACTGCGTCGCATTATCGGTGGCGTTTTTCATCGCCGCCATCCGCGCCGCATGTTCGCTGGCCTGCGCTTCAAGCAGGGCTTGATAAAGCTGCAATTCGGTGAATCGCGGCACGATCTCGTCGACGACGGCGGTCGCGCTCGGTTCGTAATCGTAATTCTGGATGCCCCCGCTCACGCTGGCCACATCTTTGACATATTCAGCCGCGACCTGTTGCGCCACCGTGTGCGTCGTCAGCGGCAGCCAACCCAGCACGGCCGGGCGCTGCGCCAGCATATTAACAAAATCGGTATAAGCGATCAGCACTTCGTCGACATCGCCGTCCAAATAGGCGTCCATGGCGATTCGTGCGATGGGGCTGACATCGGCAATAACCGGTTCGGCCGGCATATCCGTGAATGAAGCGACGATGTTGGCGCCGATGCGCGCCAGCGAATCGCGTCCTTTCCGCCCGACCGTCACATAATCGACCGGCTTGCCCAAACGCGTGGCGAAACGCTGCGCAACGCGCAGGATGTTGGCGTTGTAGGCGCCGGCCAGGCCGCGGTCGGATGTGATAACAACGACCATCACCTTGTTGATTTCTTCGCGCTCGGTCAAGAGCGGATGCAAGGGCTGATTCTTGCTGGCCGCCTGAATATTAACCAGAATCTCCCAGGCCTTTTCCGCGTATGCGCGGCTGGCAAAGACGCGGGCTTGGGCCCGGCGAACACGCGAAGCGGAAACCGCCTCCAGCGCGCGTGTGATCTGCGCGATGTTGCGCACACTGCGAATGCGGTTCTTGACTTCTCGCAGGGTTGGCATCTAGTGTCTCCTTTCTGTGGGCGACAGCGACACTAGGACCAAGCCTCGTTGAAAGTCTTGATCGCCAGATCCAGTTTCTCCTGGATTTCGTCCTCGGCGCGTTCGTTGCGCTTCTCGCGAATGAATTCGCCGGCGTCGGAGAATTGTGTGCGGAATGCGCGCAAGAATTCTTCCTTCCAGGAAAGCATCCGCTCCACCGGGACCTCATCGGTCAAGCCGCTGGTGCCGGCGTATGTCAACGCCACCTGATCTTCCAGCGACAGCGTCTGAAACTGGACCTGTTTAAACAGCTCGGTCAAGCGCAGGCCGCGGTCCAATTGCTGCTGAGTCGCCTTGTCCAGGTTGGAGCCAAACTGGGCAAAGGCGGCCAGATCGCGGAATTGCGCCATCTGCAGTTTCAAGCCGCCGGCGACATCTTTCATCGCCCGCGTTTGGGCGGCGCTGCCGACTCGGCTGACGCTGATGCCGGTGTTCAGGGCCGGCCGCAAACCGGCGTTGAATAATTCGGATTCCAGATAGATCTGGCCGTCAGTGATGGAGATCACGTTCGTGGGAATAAATGCCGATACATCGCCGAGCAAAGTCTCGATGACCGGCAGCGCGGTCAAGCTGCCGCCGCCGCGTTCGTCGCTCAATTGCGCGGCCCGTTCCAGCAGGCGGCTGTGCAAATAGAAGACATCGCCCGGAAAAGCCTCGCGGCCGGGCGGACGCCGCATCAGCAGCGAAACCTGGCGGTAGGCATTGGCATGCTTGGACAGGTCGTCATAAATGACCAGGGCGTCCTTGCCGTTCTCCATGAACCATTCGCCAATCGCGCAGCCGGAGTAAGGCGACAGATACTGCAGCGCGGCCGCATCCGAAGCCGAAGCCACCACCAGGGTGGTGTAATCCATCGCGCCTTCCCGCTCGAGTGTTTCGCGGATGCGCGCCACTTCGCCCCGGCGTTTGCCGATAGCGACATAAATGCAATACATATCTTCGCCGCGCTGATTGACGATGCTGTCAAGCGCTAGCGCCGTCTTGCCCGTCTGCCGATCGCCGATGATCAACTCGCGCTGGCCGCGCCCGATGGGAATCATAGTGTCGATCGCGAGGATGCCGGTCTGAACCGGTCGATCGACACTGCGCCGTTCCATGACGCCGGGGGCGATGCGCTCAATGTTGTAATATTCGTCGAATTGCACCGGCCCGCGGCCGTCTATGGGCTCGCCCAGGGCGTTGACGACGCGGCCGATCAAACCCATGCCGACCGGCACGGAAGCGATGCGACCGAGCGCGCTGACAGTGTCGCCTTCTTGAATGTCGTCATAGGCGCCCATGATGATGACGCCGACATTGTCTTTCTCCAGGTTGAAGGCGATGCCGGCCACGCCGTTTTCGAATTGCACCAGTTCGTTATAGCGCACATTGGCCAGGCCGGACACACGGGCAATGCCGTCGCCGACTTCTTCCACATAGCCGACTTCTACCGATTCCAGTTGACCGAGCTCGATGTCCTTGATTTGCTCGAGAATCGATTCATAGATATTATCTGCCATTCGCAGGCTCCTCACCTACTCGCGTACATTCTTGGGATTGCATCTGTCCCGGACGCCCCGGCCCGGTCATTTCGATTTGTTGCGCAAGCATTCCTAACGTTGCATTGGGCCGCCAGCCTATGGCGTCCAAGGCCTATGCGGTATTCTAGCAAAGGCCGCTGCTATTGTCCATATTTTCACAAACCAATTCTTGTCACCGAAATCCAGGCGAGCTCGCGTCGGAATTCGAGCGCCTTTCGCGCTGACGGCGGCCGGGCGCCGCGGTAGATTGCGGGCGAAGCGATGAGAGCATCGGTTATGAGGTCTCGGGCTTCCCGCCCAAGGCGCGGGAACGGTGGTAGGCCGCCCAGACACCCTCCGACAGAACCGTGCGCAGCCCGCCCTTCTCCATCTCATGCAGGGCCGCGGCAGTGGTGCCGCCCGGGCTTGTGACTTGATTGCGCAGTTGGGCCGGATGCAAGCCGGATTGCCGCGCATAGAGCACGGAACCCAGCAATGTTTGCGTGACCAGCATTTCTGCATCGCGGCGCGCGAAGCCCATGTGGACGCCGGCGTCCACCATCGCCTCCATAAACATGAAAACATAAGCCGGGCCAGATCCGCTCAGCGCCGTCGCCATGTCCAGGAAGCCTTCATCTTCGGCGTAGATATGCTCGCCCATCGCCCCGAGCAGCGCCTCGGCCTGTGCGCGCTGTTCCGCCGCCACTTCCGGCGACGCGGTCCAGACCGTGATGCCAGCGCCGATCTGCCCGGGCGTATTTGGCATGGAGCGCACGACGCGCACATTAAGCAGGCTGTCCGATATGGTTTTCAAGGGCACGCCGGCGACGATGCTGAAAACCAGACGCACGCCATCGACTTGACCGCGCAGCTGCGGCAGCGCTTTGCCCATGACTTGCGGCTTGACCGAGAGCACCAGTACATCGGATGACCGCGCCGCTTCGACATTGTCGGTAGTGACCTCAATGCCGTAGCGCTGCTGAAGTTCTTCCAGGCGCTCCGCCCGCGGGTCGGAGGCTACGATATGCTCCGGCAGCAGCACTTGCTGATGGAGCAAGCCTTTGATCATCGCCTCGCCCATCACGCCCGCGCCGACAAATGCAAGCTTCTCGCCATTAAACGCCATGTCACACCTTAATTTTTGCGGTACTCGTCATCAAAATGGTGGCTGAGCAGATAGAAGGCGCGCCGCCGTCCTTCAAAGTTGTCGCTGACGAAGTCGGTGACGATGTAGCCGGCCGCGAGCATTTTTTCAAATACCGAGCGTATATGGTAGCGCCAGTCTTCCGCCAGTCCGCGTTCGCGCGTTTCAAGCGCAGGAAAATCCCGCGGGATTTCGATTAAAGCGAAGGTCGATTCGGGCACATCGGTCATCCGCCGCGGTCGCAGCCAATTGCCGTCGGCGTCGGCGCGATTGACGATTGGCGTGTTGACATCGAAGTATTGCCCGAGCGTGAGTTTGCTGCCGCCGCCCTTCGCGCGTTCCTTCACCCGACGTTGCGTCACCCACCATTCCACCATGAGGCGATCGGAATGCAGGCTCTCCTCGCCGCCGATCCCGAAAAAATCCGCGCGGTAACGCTGGATGACGGCGCCGAGCTTGCGAATGTTGAGGTGCGCATTGGTTGCCAACATGGGATCGAAAGTCCAGGTGACAAGTCGAATCGCCTGCTTCAGGGCGACATCCCGCTGCGCCATCTTCAGGCGGAAACCGATATTACGCCCGCGATATTCGGGCAGGACCAACATGCGCTTGGACATGATCAGCAGATTCGCCATGGCCGGGCGCGCGTCCCGATCGTCAAAGTCGATGTCTGTGCCGATAAAGCCGAGCAGGAAGCCCACCAAGAGCTCGCCGTCATAAGCGCCCAAAACATGACCGCCGTAGTGATTGATCGAATGCAGCATATGGCGCGGTACCGGACCGCCACGCGCTTCACCCCAGTAGGTCTTCTGCAATTCGACCGCTTGATCGTGCTGGCCGGCATCTTGCAGCCGCCGGATTTTTATATCGGCCATACATCTACTCTTACTGCGCCGGCCTGGGCCGCCTTCTAAATGTGTCCCGCATCAGACCGAGCAAGTGCGCCCGTTGCGGCAGGTAGGTTAAGAGCGTTTCTTCAAATCGCCGCGGCTGGAAACCAAAATAATCGTAGGTGTTGCCCAGAGGCGCCGTACGATTCGCCGCCAGTATGTCCAGCCATTGGCTTGTCATCAGCGAGCGCGGCAGCAAACGGCTGTAGACGCCGACGAACCAACGCATCAGATAAGGCGGAATGCCGATCACCAGACGCCGCATGCCGGTTACGCGCATCACCGTCCGGATCAGATCGCGCAGCGACATATACTCGGGGCCGCCGATCTCAACCGTTTCATCCACCAAGCGCACCAGATTCAGACTACGATATATGGCTTCGACCAGGTCGTCAATATAGATGGGATGCAGAACGATTTCGCCCTGCCCCGGCATGAAAAACAAGGCCGGGCTGATGCGCATCATGCTCGCGATATGGTTGATGAAAGCATCATCGGGCGCGTAGACAATGCCGCTGCGAATGATGGTGAAGGCGACGCCGCTGTTGCGCAGCAAATCCTCGACTTCGCCTTTGACCCGATGCAAGGTATAAGCGGAAGACGGGGCCGCGCCCAAATGGCTCAGCGTGATGACGCGCCCGACGCGGGCCGCCCTCGCCACCGCGGCCAGGGCGCGCGCCCCGTCCACTTCGACGCTTTCCAGGTCGCGCCGCCGGCCCCACCACATGGCATTCTCCAAATGGATGACGGCGTGGCAGCCCGTGACCGCGCGGAAGAACGCCTCTTCATCGCTGACATCGCCGACGAAGAGCTCCGGCGCCTGCGGGTGGCCGGCGTCCCAGGGCAGCCGCCGCAACTGCCGCTCCGGGATGAGACAGCGAAGCGGCAGGCCCTCCGCGATCAGCCGTTCAACCAAATGGCGGCCGACCAGTCCGGTCGCGCCTGTGAGCAGAATCATCGCGTTTCCAGCTAGACTCGTGGTAAGATTTGGCCCCATATCGGCGGCAGAACGTTATAGCAACGCGCCAGCATTATAGGCGGCGGCGACAGAACTGTAAAGCGACGGAAACGCGCGGCCAGTGTTACAATGAATAGAGAGACAACTGCCAGCGGCGGCGCGTCGGGCGGAGGGCCCGTTGGACACCAAGAGAATTGCTATCACCGGGATGGGCATTGTTTGCCCAACCGGCAACAGCGTGGAAGAAGCCTGGTCCAATATCGCCGCGGGCGTCAATGGCATTGATTATATCTCGCGCTACGATCGAAAGCTGACGCAGAATCAGCTAGCGGGCGAAGTCAAGGACTTTGACCCGGCAGCGCTCTTCGGCCGGCGCGACGCGCGGCGCATGGACCGCGTCGCCCAATTCGCAGTGGAAGCCAGCCGGCAAGCTATTGAAGACAGCGGATTGCAGATCACCCCGGATAATATGTACGATGTCGGCTGCATTATCGGGTCCGGAGTCGGCGGCATCAACTCCTTCGTGGAAGCCCAGCAAGGCATAGACGCGCGCGGACATCGCGGCATTAAACCCCTGGCCATTCCCAAGATTCTAAGCGATTCCTGCTCCGGCACTGTCTCCATGATCTACAATTTGCGCGGACCCAATCACTGTATAGTGACCGCCTGCGCTTCCGGCAACAATTCGATCGGCGAAGCCATGCACATCATCCGACGCGGCGACGCCACAGCCATGGTCGCCGGCGCGTCAGAAGCGGCGATTGTGCCCTTGACTGTGGCCGGTTTCAACAATATGACTGCCCTCAGCCGCAACGACGATCCGGCGTCAGCGTCCCGTCCCTTCGATCTCAATCGCGATGGTTTTGTACCGGGCGAAGGCGCCGGCGTGCTGGTCCTGGAGACACTCGAGGGCGCAGTCGCGCGCGGCGCGAAGGTTTATGCCGAACTCCTGGGTTATGGCCACACATCCGACGCCTTCCATATCACGGCGCCGATGGAGACGGGCGAGGGAGCGGCGAAGGCGGTTGAATTCGCCTTGCGCGACGCCGGCCTGGCGCCGAAAGATATTGATTACATCAATGCCCACGGCACAAGCACACCGCTGAACGATACCGCCGAGACAAACGCGCTCAAGCGCGCCCTTGGCGACCGAGTTTATGATATCCCGGTCAGTTCAACAAAATCGATGACGGGCCATCTGCTCGGCGGGGGCGCCGCCATTGAGGCGATTTTTTCTGTTATGGCAATCCAGGACAATTACATCCCGCCAACGATTCATTTGGAGGAGCCGGACCCGACCTGCGACCTCAACTATGTGCCGAACACAGGTTGTGAGCATGAGGTGCGCCACGTAATGTCGAATGCCTTTGGCTTTGGCGGGCATAATGCCGTGGTCATATTTGGCGAGAATAAAGACAATGGCAGCAGCTGACGCGGCGAGCCACATGGCGGAATCGGCGGCGCCGGCCCGCTTCGCCCATATCATCGGCTGGGGCATGGCTGTGCCGGAGCGCGCCATGTCCAATGACGAGCTGTCCGCTTTTGTGGATACAAACGATGAGTGGATTTACGCGCGTTCCGGCATCCGCCAGCGTTTCATCGCCAATGAGAGCGAGTCGACCGCGACCCTGGCTTACAAGGCGGCGCAGCAAGCCCTGGAAGTCGCTGACATCTTGCCGACGGACCTCGACCTGATTGTTGTAGCGACCTCGACTCCCGAAAATATCTTCCCGAGCACGGCCAGCCTTGTCCAGGATTGGCTGAACGCGCATGACGCGGGCGCCTTTGATTTGAGCGCGGCTTGTTCCGGCTTTGTCTACGCTTTGAACACGGCGGCGGATTCCATTCGCGCCGGCTCGATACAAGCGGCGTTGGTCATCGGCGCGGAGACGATGAGCCGAATCCTGGACTGGCAGGACCGCAGCACGTGCATCCTGTTCGGCGATGGCGCCGGCGCCGTCGTTCTGCAAGCGAGCGAGTCGCCCGGCGGCGTAATGTCCAGCGTGCTGCGCTCGGACGGCGCCGGAGGCGACCTGCTCGCGATACCGAGCGTCGGCAGCATTGATGCGGAAGAATCCCGGGCCGGCGCAAACGGTTACAAGCTTTACAAGATGTACATGGCCGGCGGCGAAGTATTCCGTTTTGCCACTCGGGTCGTCAGCGAAAGCATCGAACAAGCTTGCGGCCTGGCCGGAATCACCGTGGCCGATATCGATTTGGTGGTGCCGCATCAAGCAAACTTGCGCATCCTGCAGGCGGCGGCGCGCAAACTCGGCATTGATGTCAAGAAATTCATGAGCAATGTCGAGGAATACGGCAATACTTCGGCCGCTTCAATCCCGATTGCGCTTTGCGAGGCGATCGAGCAAAGACGGATACAGGATCAGGATCATATTGCGCTGGTCGGTTTCGGCGGAGGCTTGACTTGGGCCTCGATGGTAATTCGTTGGGGCATCCCCAAACCAAGTGAACAGCATAGCTCCATGCTCAACCGCCAAAGACGCCATGTTCTGTATCGCATCGCAAAATGGCGCTCTCGTTCGCGCCGTTTGCGCCGCCGCGTCAATAAGCGCGTGAAGGGCTTTGCTTAATTTCTGCGCCGCCATGCCGCAGTTCTTTTCCAACCCATCGCCCCGTGGCAGCCACCGACATTTACTGGCCTGGGTCCGACGGTTCAGCGCGCCGCGGTGAGGGTCGGCAGCGGGTCGGAAATAAAGATGCGCACCTGGCAGGACGCTCTTAACGTGTTCGTGATATCGAAGACCATCAGCCGAAATTCATATTCCCCCGGCGCATAACCGGCCGGCACAAACTGGCTGAATTCCGCCGGTTCGCGGATTTCCACAAATTGATCCCGTATGACTTGGAAATTCCCAAGCGTGCTGGGGCCGTTAATCTCGATAGAGGCATAAGAAAACTGATCGGTGAAAACGGTGCCGACGACTGGTATCGGCTGGAAGACACGCATCCCATTGCCGGGAATCCGCAGTTGCGCCTCGGGCGAGTCGCAGCCGATGGGCGGCGCGGCCGGGATGATCGTGCCCACAGGCGTCGGCGTCGGCGCCGGCGTCGCTTGAATCTGATTGGCCGCGCCGACCGAACGCGGCAGCGCGACCGGATCAATGCCAAGGTTGGCCGCGGGTTCAGCCGGCGCCGGCGTTTCGAATACGCCATCTTCAATGCGCGCGGCCGAGAGCAGATTCTGGATTTGACGATCTCGCCATAGTTCGGGCACAACAACAATGCGGATGCCGGCGATGATAATCGCCAATTCCAACATAAATACGATTGCCGTAATCGCGTTCATCTGTCGATATCGCGCCAGATCGCGCTCCAATTCGAAGTAGGAGGAGCGGTATTCTTCGCCTTGCGCCAGGTAGCGCCGCAGCGCAAAGAGAATGCCGGCGGCAATCAGAAAATAGATGCCGATAGCGACCTGATCGATGAGCGCGATTATGGCATTCATGCCGGAAAGTTGCTGAGCACGCCTTTCAGAATCGTCGTGAGACGCGGCACGATGACTTCACCCGCCTCGAGGACTTCTTCGTGGTTGGTTTCCTGCTCGCTGTCGACCGAGTCGATGGCTCGATTGGTGATGCCCGAGCATGCCATGACGCGCATGCCGCCGTGCCGCGCCACCAAAACTTCGTGAACGGTGGACATGCCGACGGCGTCGGCGCCGAGCATGCCGAGCATGCGGATCTCGGCCGGTGTTTCGAAGGCCGGTCCCGATAGGCAGCAATACACGCCGCTATGCAGTGGAATGTCCCGCTCACACGCGACATCCGCAGCGCGCTGGCGCAGACGGCGATCGTAAGTTTGCGCCATGCCGATAAAGCGCAGGCCGAGCGCGTCATCGTTCGGTCCCATCAAGGGATTGGCGCCCACCATGCCGGGCAAATTGATATGATCCTCCAGCAGCATCAGGTCGCCGACCTGATAAGCGGGATTGATGCCGCCAGCCGCGTTGGTCAGGATGACCGTATGAATGCCCAAGGCTTTCATGACACGTATGGGAAAGGCGACCTCTCGCGGCGAATAACCTTCGTAGAAATGCGCGCGTCCCTGTTGCGCAGCCACGATCTGGCCTTGTAATTCCCCAATAACCAGATTGCCCTCATGGCCATGCACAGTGGACTGCGGCCAGCCTGGAATATCGGAATAAGGGATGACTTCCCGGCTGCCAAGGGTATCGGCGAGCCCGCCCAGGCCCGAGCCCAGAACCAGGCCGATCGTCGGCAACTGGTTAGTCCGGTCTCGAATGAATTCGGCCGTCCCTTGGAAGTCTTCCCCTTGATGCAAGAATGCGCTCCTTCAATCCTTCTCACCGCCGCGCCCGGCGCCTCTTTCGCTGCGGCGACTGTCAATCGCATGGCGGCTGGGCGCGGGGCTGGGCCGTCACGGTCATCTTAACACATCATGCTTTTCTCCGATATAATAAGGAAATAAGACCGGATCCAGCGCCCGAGGAAGTTCGATTTGAAAGATGTCCGCCGGCAGTTTCGCGCCGCCACGGTTCTGATCCTCATCATCATGCCGGTCGGCATCGCCGGCTACATGATCATCGAAGGAAAATCGCTATTCGAGGCGATTTATCTGACGATCATCACACTCACCACCATCGGTTTCGGCGATATTGTGCCCGAGTCGGAAGTGGGCCGCCTGTTCACCTTGTGCCTGGTATTTGCCGGTCTGAGCGCGTTGGCGTTTTTTCTGTCTTCGTCCTTCGCTTTGCTTTTCAGCGTGGAGGCCATGGCGCGCCGGCGCAAGATCCGCACCCGGAAAAAGATCGCCAAACTCAACAGCCACTACATCATTTGCGGCAGTGGCGAAATGGTCGACAAGACCATCGGATATGTGCTTAATGGCGCGCAGATCCGCCGCAAGCAGTATCAGGATGCAAGTTTTCGACCGATCAAAACCTGGCTCAATCGAATCCTCGGCCGCCCGGAACGCGGACGATTCAGCCGGCTGCGCCGCCTGGCGCGGCGCCTGTTCGTCCAGTATCTGGATAGATTTGTCACGCATACGACGCTCCTGGATTTAATTGTGGTTGTTACTGAAGACCAGGAATACGAGGAGCGCCTTGGCAGCGCTGGGATCCTGGTTGTCGCGGGCGACCCGACCGATGACGATTCGCTGTTGGCCGCCGGCGTCGCGCGCGCCAAAGCGATCATGGTCATGCTCAATCAAGACACCGAGAGTTTGCTCACCGTCCTGACAGCACGCAATCTCAACCCCCGGCTCTATATCACGGCCGCCACCGTCGAAGCAGAATTAAAAATGAAGATGATCAAAGCAGGCGCCAATGTCGTGCTGGCGCCTTATGAGGTATCGGCCCAATTCCTCAACAGCGCCACCTTGCGCCCCGCTGTGAATGACTTCTTCAACAGCATTCTTTTCGATCAAGAAACCGATCATCAGATCACACAGCTGGAGCTCGAAGACAAGTCACCCTGGATTGGAAAGCGAATCAGCGATCTCAAGTTCAGCGACCGTTATGACGCCGGTGTTATCGGCATACGGCTGGGCACTGGCGATTTTGTGCATGCGCCCGGCGGCGGCCGCATTCTGCGCGAAGATGAAATTATTCTGACGGTCGCGCCCGGGCCGATGATTCCCAAGCTCCAGGGCGAATGCCAGCCGGCCGGGCGCAACGAGATGCGCTTTGCCGCCTTTCAGCGCCTGGCGCCGTTTCGCGAGACCAAGACCCTCGATAAGACGCTGAGCCTGGAAGAAAGCGAAGCGGCGATTGAACTCATGTCCAAGCATTTTGTAATCTGCGGGGACGACCACATCATCGAGAGCGCAGTGCGTTTCCTGGATCCGTCGCGGCCCTTCGTCCTGCTCAGCAGCGACGAAACATTGACTGAGGCTTGGCGGAAACGCGGATTCCGCGTCATATATGGCAATCCCGCCCGCGAAGATGTGCTCAAGCGCGCTGGAGTCGAGCAGGCGCAAGCGATCATGATCTCTATGAATGACAAGGCGACGGCCGTGCTAACCGTCCTCTCGGCGCGCAGCATCAGCAAATCTCTGCTGGTCTCGGTGACGGCGACCACCGATGACATGATCGAAAAACTGCGGCGCTCGGGCGCAGACCGCGTCGTCAGCCCCTTCCATGTCGCCGCGCAGTTCGTGATACTTGCAACGACGCGGCCGGAAATCACCGACTTCCTTCAGCATGTGCTCTACAATGAAGTCACCGGGCTGGAAACAGCCGAATTCTACATGGAAAACGACTCGCCCTGGATTGGCAAAACGATCCAGGAATTGGCTCTGGCCATGCGCTACCGCGCTGGCGTGATCGGCATACGCCGGGGGGACAGCGCCAGTTTCATCTACGCGCCGCCTTTGGACCATGTGGTGAAAGCCAATGAGGTGTTGATCGTCGTCACGCCGATGGAGTATTTCGACGAAATGCGGGCGAAGGCCACCGGCCACGCGGACAGGCGCCCGGCTACGCTGCGCCTTCAGGTTGATATCGGCGCCAGCGGCATCTGGTCGCACGACCTGATCCGCGAGTTGATTGATCAACACGGCGGCTAGGGAAGGCGGCTGCTCGCCTTCGCGACTTGTCGGCGCGGCTTTAAGCTCTGCGCCAAGCGCCCTTCATACAAGATGCTATCGCTATCCACTTCCAGGAAACTGATATTGCCGGCGAAGCGCTGGCAGACCTCGGCCAGGCTGCTGGAGCCGGGCATGCTCAGAATCTCGGACCAATAACGTTCGCCGATCAGTATCGGATGCCCGCTGCGCCCGGCATGGCAAGGGACAACAAAATCGCCCGCGCCGCGGGCGTAGCCCGTCAACATCTGGAAGATCACCTTGGGCTGCAGGCGCGCTTGGCCGCCCGGCGCCAGCAAGACGGCGCTGACGGCATCTGGCAAGGCGGCCAGCCCGCGCTTGAAGGCCGTTACAAATCCGCCGGAGCGATAAGCGCGATCGTGAACCGCCTTCAAGCCTAATGGTTTAAGGGCGGCGCGCACTTCAGGCGAGCGCAGGCCGGTTACCACCGCAATATGATCGAGCCGCGAACGCATCAATCGGTCGGCTACATGGGCGACAGCCGCCACCCCGCCGTCCCAAGGCGCTAACAGTGTTTCAAGGGAACCGCCGTCGGCCTGGCCCGTCGCCAAGACCAGCGCGCCTACACGGCGCTGCAACTCATAAACCGGTTCCGCCCCGCGCACAGCGCCCAAAGCGACAGCGCTGACGCGATCGCTCTGCAAGCTCAAGCGGGCGATCATGCGCGCGCGGCCGCGTACGTAGCCGCGTTCCGGCGTCCGGTTCAAGAAGACCATTACCCGCGCGCCGGCCGGGACGCCCCGCAATCCCAGCTTCTCGTCGCGCAGAACCTGCGCCAGCCAGGGCGACTTGACCGGGCTGTTGAGCGCAAATCCGTAGCGCTCGATCATCGCAGCCGGATTGTAGACATGTTCGGCATTAAACGGCATACCTAAAACGCTCAGCGAGGCGACGGCAATCACAAGAGAGGTTTCGAGCGGAATCTGCGGCTCTGCCGCCAGAGGCGCTTTGAAAGGCAGTCCATCGGCGTCATCCGCTTCAACAAGCAGAATATCGGAATCGACGCTATCCAACAATTGTTTCGTCCAGCCGCGGCTGGGCCCGAAGACCTTCCCATGCCGGATCTCGTCATGAAGAAAGACAAACTGATGCTGGCTCAAAGCCTTGGAGACGCGCTGCGGATCGGCGCTGCTCGACATGGCGCAAGGAAAAAGCGTCAACTGATGCGGGGAGAGCCTGGTTGTGGTCGTGGCCAATACCCGCCAGCCGGCTTCCGCCAATTCGTAACCCATTGCGACCATTAGCGAAGTTTTGCCGCCGGCGCCAATCAAGGCGACGACATCACCGGGAACCACTCCAAACGCTTGCTGAAACTTCATTGGAACTCCGCGCAGTTACGCGCTGAAAACGCATCTTATGGCGCGCTTGTACGGTCTAGCGTTTTCACAGAACAATGATAACACGATTGCGCAAATGCGCTTGCAGGATGTGGCATGCGGGAGCTTGCGCCCTAGGGAGAGACGTCTGCGCCTGCTTGCAGGGCCGCCAGAACGCGCTGTCCGGTGAAGGGCTGGCAATCAACCCAGGCGCCTGTGGCAGCATAAATGGCGGCCGCAATGGCGGGCGCCAGAGGCAAAAAGGGCATTTCCGCCATGCCGCGCGCGCCCCAGGGGCCGATCGGGTCGGCTTCTTCCAGTATTACGGATTTAACACGCGGCGGCACATCGAGCGCCGTCGGAATCAAATAGGTCGACAAAAGAGGATTTTTTATTTTACCGGCCTGAGAAACAAGATATTCCATCAAGGCATAACCCTGGGCCTGCACAATGGCGCCTTCAATCTGGCCCTCCAACTGCTGGGGGTTGATGACTTTGCCGACATCATTGGCGCAGACGACCTCAAGCAACTGCACTTGACCCGTCTCAATATCAACTTCCACTTCCACCGCTTCCGCCACATATCCGTAAGCGAAATTGGGAACGGCGCGGCCGGTATCGGGATCAAAAGGCGTGGTTGGCGGCGGATGGTACATATATTCGCCTTTGGCCGGGCGCTCTTCGTCCTGCCATTTCTTCAGCGCTATTTCGGCGGCGCCGCGGATGGCGTTTCCCGACATGAAGGACAGTCGCGAGGCTGAGGCGCTGCCCGAAGAACCGGAAGTGGCCGTATCCGAGGCGACAATCCGAACTTTGTCAAATGGCACAGCCAGGGCCTCCGCCGCCATCTGGCTGAGGGCGGTATGCGCGCCCTGCCCCACTTCGGCGCCGGCGTGATATAAGATAACCTGCTCGATTTCGGCCTCGCCGCGCAACTCGACACCGGCCCAGCAATGCTCCGGGAAACCGAAGCTGAAGCCAACATTCTTGAAGCCGCCCGCCATGCCGCGGCCTCGGCGCTTGCTGCCGTCCTTTGGCGGCGGAGGCGGCTGCAATTGCCAGCCACCGGCGCTTTGGCGCCACCAGGATTCGCGGCCACATGCTTCAAAGACCTGCGGCATGGAAACGCCAGCGGGAAATGGCGTGTCCACCGAACCGATGCTGCCCTCGCGGATGCAATTCTTGAGGCGGATTTCCAAGGGATCCATCCCCAGGGCCGCCGCCAGGCGATTCATTTGCCCCTCGGCCGCGAACAAGGCTTGCGGCGCGCCGAAACCGCGAAATGCGCCCGAAGGGATGTTATTCGTGTAAACGGCATAGGTATCGATGTGGATATTGGGCGTCTCATAGGGTCCGCTGACCGTGAGATGGGCGTTGCCCAGGACCTTGTTGGAGGTGTAGTTGTAAGCGCCGGCGTCGCCAATGACCTCGGCTTTTATGGCCGTCAAGCGGCCGTCCGCGGTCGCGCCCCATTTCGCGCGCACTTTGATCGGATGCCGTTTGTGGTGATAGAGGATCGACTCCTCGCGACTCCACTGAATCTTGACGGGCCGGCGCAGGGACTGCGCGGCCAGCGCGAGGATGATTTGCACGGTCATATCTTCGCGTCCGCCGAAAGCCCCGCCGATTGCCGGGTAGATCACCCGCACCTTTTCCGGCGGCAGGTCGAGGGCGTGGTAGATCTGCTCCTGATCTTCATGCGTCCATTGCCCGGCGACCAAGACAGTGACTCGGTCTTCTTCATCAATGTAGGCCAGACCGGCTTCGGGCTGGAGATAGGCATGCTCCTGCCAGGTGGTTTCGTATTCGCCTTCGACCAGGACATCGGCGGCCGCCCAGCCGGCTTCCATATCGCCCCGGCGAATGCGATATTGCGCCACTAAATTGCCGGGATGGTCCGGATGCAGTTGCGGCGCCGATTTCGCCCGCGCCGCTTCCGGATCAAAGACGGCGGGCAGGTCTTCGTATTCCACCTCAACCAGGTCAAGCGCCCGCCGCGCGATGGCATCGCTTTCCGCTACTACCGTCGCCACCATATCCATATAGCAGCGAACGACATCGGCGCCGATCTTGCTCCCGCCCGGACCACAGAGCACGGGTTGATCCTTAATGACAAGACCATATTCATTGACGGGCACATCGCGGCTGGTGAATACGCGGATGACACCCGGCAGCGCTTCGGCCCGGCTGGCATCCACAGCGAGCACGCGGGCATGGGCGCGCTCGCTGAATTTGACGCGCATCCAAAGCTGATCGTCGATATTGATATCGCCCGGGTAAAGCGTCTCCCCGGTGACTTTGCCGCGCGCGTCGATGCGCTTGACCGATTCGCCGATTGTGACGGCGCTTGCTCTCACGATATTCGCTTTCCCCGCTGCCGCGGCGCTGACGCGTCAGAATGCCGGCAGCGCTTCAAATGTCGTTTCAATCAATTTTTCCGTTTCGTTGTAGAAGATGCGGCGCAAGATGGCGATGGCGGCGGCATAAGTCGGCTCGACTCCGCCGTAACTCAAGCTCCCGGCGCCAAGGTTCTGTCCGCGCTTCATGGGCTTGTCCGAGGCATAATGCAAAAAGCCAATATCAAACTTCACCGAGTGCAGATCGACGATTTCGTTGACCGGATGCCGCTGGGGACGAAAGGCTTCATAAACCGCCGAAAGATAGGGCCCGCCTTCCATCTCGATATCGGTATAACCTTCCTTATAGAAGACGCTCATATAGTTGGGGTTTTGCAAGAACGTTCCGCGGACGGTTACGGCCTTCTGGTTGTCCAGCACATTGCCGTGTTCCATATAGGTCCGCACATGGCGCGCCGTGAAGCAGTTGCGGAAGAGATAGGTATTCTGGGAATGTTCGTCATGGATGACATTCGGGATCATCATATCGCCGATGCGGCCGTTCAACGTGGCGGCTTTGCCCATGACGTAGACCCCATCCAGGCGACCGGCGCCCTGGGAGACGCGGCTGAGCAACTCGTATGACGCCATGCCCAGGGGATAATCGATATTGACGATGATGGCATTGCTATAGCGCAGGGGCGCGAGATCGTCGGCGCGCCCCAAGCGCGGGTCAAACCAACGCGGCTCCAGCTTGCCCAATTCGATCACCTGGGTTTCTTTTTCGAAGCCGTGGCGGCTCGGCACGCGGTGAATGCCCAGGCGGTGCTCTTCTTCTTCAAGCACGCGTCTGGCTTTGTCGCCATGTTCCGTCAAATATTGCCGCAGCACATAATAGAGAAAATTGTCGATGCTCTTGTGATAACTTTCTTTGATGTCTTCGTATTCGGTCAACAGAGACTTTTCCGCAAATTGCTCAATGTAATTCACCAGGCTTTCTTCATAGCGGCGGGCAAAGCCAGCCAGGAGGTTGATTAAGGCATGCGTATTGCTGGAGACAAAATAGACCGGCCGCTCTTGCGGATCGATATCGGCCAGAGCCAGCTCGTCGCAGAGTTCATGCCACCAGGAATCGGTGGCGCGGCGGTAATCGGCCAGGGACCCGGCGATCAGACGCAAGTTCATGCTCTTGCGGCCGCGGCAGATGCTGAGCAGGTTCTTGACAAAATCGCCCGCCCACAAAAGGTGCAGGCGCTTCAAATCGCCGACGGTCATGCGCAGACCTTCCGCCAGCCGGGAAAAGTCTTCCGACGGCAGATCGCCGCCCCCCGCGTATGGCCGCAGCAAGGCGCGCAGCTCCTCGCTCTGCAGCAATTGATGCAGTTTGTTCCACTCGATCTGAAATGATGTCAATATGGGGACCAAGTCGTCAATATCGGAGCGACTCACAATGTAAAAGGCCAGGGCATTGTCGCCATTGAAGTGGGTCCGCCGGCGGCGACCGGTAGCGTAGACCCGCTCCCAGGCGGCGATATCCTTGTAACCGGCGGCGACGAAAGCCCGCTCCATCTGTCCGATTAGCAATTCTTCAACGGCGACGATGCAGGCGGGCAAGCGCAGCGCGCTATACATTAAGGCGGAGGCATCGGGTTCGGCCGCGTCAGCGTATTCGTGCAAGGACGAGCGCATCGCCAGATGGCTTTCGACCAGGGTTTCGATCGTGATGCTATCGGTGGACCGCAGCAGCGAATAATATGTGCGCATATAAAGTTCGATTTCTTCGCTGCCCGTCCTGGGCACGGTCCGGTCCATGTTTTAATTCTTCCTTATGCGACTTCGGCTTTACGTCTGGCGGCTTGGCGGAATGCTTCCACAATCTTGTAATAGCCGGTGCAGCGGCAGAGATTGCCGCTGATGCTGTAATTGATCTGTTCGCTATTGGGCTGCTCGAATTCATCGAGCAATTTTGCGCCCGCCATCAAAAAGCCCGGGGTGCAGTAACCGCATTGCACCGCGGCTTCGTCTATGAAGGCCTGCTGGATCAAATGCAAATCATCGCCCTGCTGCAAACCCTCGACCGTCACAATCTCGGCGCCATGCGCGCGCGGCGCATGCACCATGCATGCCATCACTGCCACATCATCCAGGAATACCGTGCAGGCCCCGCATTCGCCCTCGGCGCAGCCTTCTTTGATGCCGGTCAATCCCAGATCATCGCGCAGCCAATGCAGAAGCGATTTCTGCTGCCCAGTTTCAATGCGCCGTTCGACGCCGTTGACGCAGCTTTCGATTGGCGTTTCCGGTAGATGCTTGATCTGCTCCGGCAAGGCCCTCTTCACGATGGCGCCGTCCTCGCCCCAGAGCATCGGCGGTTCCGCTGGCAAACCCGTCTCGATTTCTTCGGCCGCCAAGCGACGCAGGCCGCGCGCGACCAGGACCTTGACCATCTCGCTGCGATAGTCGGCGCTGCCTCGCACATCATCAATGGGCTTGACGCCGGCGCTGGCCAAGCGACCCGCTTCCGCAATCAGCTCCGGCGACAATGGCTTGCCGAGCATATAAGTTTCCGCCGCCCGCGCGCGAACGATCGTGGCGGCAACACTGCCGAGAGCGATACGCGCGCGAGTGACTAAGCCATCGCCGTCGCGCGCGACGATCAAGGCGGCGTCCACCACTGAAATAGCCTGGGCCCGGCGCAAACCGAGCTTGAGGAAAGCGCCGCGCTCGTCCTCCGCAAGCGGAGGAATGCGGATTTCGCGCAGCAGCTCATTTGGGCGCAGCAGCGTCTCGCGAAAACCGCTGTAGAAATCCTCGAGCTTGACGCTGCGTTCGCCCGCGAAAGAGGCAAGAATGACTTCGGCGCCCATGGCGATCAAGGGCGTGATCGTGTCATTCGCCGGTGAAGCCGTGATCAGGTTGCCGGCGACCGTGGCGCGATTGCGTATCTGAGGCGCGCCGACTTCCCAGGAAGCCTGAGCCAGCGGCAGCGCGCGCTCGCGAATTGTTGCGCTGGCGACCACATGATTATGCGTCACCAGCGGCCCGAGAACGATCATCCCGTCTCGAATTGCGATGGAGTCAAGCCCGGGCACGCGCGTGATGTCGATGAGGATTTGCAGCTTGGGATGCTGGCCCTGTTCCATCTCGATAATCAGGTCGGTTCCGCCGGCGACGATCCGCGCCGCCGCGCCATGTTCATCCAAGAGGGCCAGGGCTTCTTCGACGCTGCTCACGCTATAATAGGCTTGCCACATATAAGCCGGCCTCCTTTTCCAGGTGCCGAACCTCGCTGGTTTAAGACGGGTCCAGCTCCAGAACCGTGAACGGGTTGATGTTCAGCACACAGGTTGATTCAAACTGTGTGCGCACGGTTTTGCGCCGGTCCCAAGTATGCACATGCCCATGCAGCATATAACGCGGACGATACCACTTCATGAATCTGAGGTAGCTGTCAAAACCGCGATGCGCCAGGTCTTTCCCGTCATGAATGTCCCGCGCCGGCGCATGCGTTACGAACAAGTCGATGCCGCGGCGGCGCATCCAGCGCTTCCACAGGATTGCGGGCGCCAGCCCCAGCACCATGCGCTGCATTTGGAACTGCGTATACTGAATATCGCCATTATTATATCGGATTGAACCCTCCAGGCCAGCCAGGGTCAAACCGCGGAACTCGACGACCGAGCGATGCAAATTGATGCCGCCGGGCGGTTCTTCATCGTAGCGTTCGTCGTGGTTGCCGCGCACATAAAAGAGCGGCGCGCCGATAATGCTCGTGATGAAATCGAGATAATTCGGCGGCATATCGCCACAGCTGATGATCATATCGATATCGCTGTATTGACGGCGCAAGTTGACCGCGTTGTGCAATTGCGGCATCTCGGTGTCGCTGACGCAGAGGATCTTCACCGCGCCGCTTTTCCGCTGGAGTGTTTGAGCCACGGGCGCCGCAGCTGTCTCTAGCTGGAGTAGCCGCTGGCGAAAGTGTCTATCATCAGACGGACATCTTCGCCCAAGGGATAAAGTATGGGACAGGTGGCGCCGGCGGCAATATATTCCCGCACTTTCGCCTTGCATTCGGCCGGCGCGCCCGAGGCGGTAATCATCTGCACCACATCATCGGGCACCAGTTTCATCGCCTCCAGGATTTGTTCTTCGGTCGCCGGCCAGGTCAGCACCTGTCCGATCTCATCCAGGAGGTCCTGGCTGACGCCGCTGGCCTTCATAATATGCGGCTGCTGCCCCAGATACTGGGTCACTAGTTTCCGGGCGGCGTCCAGCGCCTTGCCGCGGTCTTCGTCGACTGAGCATACGACCAACTGCGGCCGATCGACATCCGCAAGCGATTTGCCGGCCTTCTTCGCCCCGAGCTCCAACTGCGCCATCGCCATCTCATTGTATTGCGGCGACACCAGGTAATTGAGCACGGCGCCATCGGCGATCTCACCGGTCAGGGCCATCATTTTTGGTCCGGTCGCGCCGATGTAGATGGGGACATTGCGGGCTTCCTTGCGCCCGTGCACCACATCCAACTCGACATCTTGCATCTGCGCGAATTCGCCGTCGAAGCTGACGCGCTCGCGATTCAGCAAACGCCGCACCACAGTGACGACCTCGCGCATGGCCAGCAGGTTCTTGCGCCTCTGAATGCCTACCTTGGCCGCCAGCGGATCCCACCAGGCGCCGATGCCGCAATAGATGCGGTCTTGCGCCAGATCGTCCAGAGTCAGAAAGGTTGCGGCGATCACAGCGGCGTTCCGCGTCCAGTTGTTGATGACGCCGGAGCCGATCTTGATGCGCGAGGTCACAGCGGCGAAGGCGGCCATCGGCACGATCGCGTCACGGACCAGACGGCTTTCCGCCTGCCAAACCGCTTCAAAACCGCATAACTCGGCATATTGCACGTATTCAATCGCATCCGCCAGGGGATGCGCGTCTTGCAGATAGAGCGCTACACGATCAGCCATGGGACAACTCCTGTATCTACTTTGTCAAATTGCGCGCCTATTATCAACCAACTTCATCAATTTAAGCAAATGAAAGCAGATGGCTCAATTCGCGCCACATGCGAGCCGAAAAGACGGCAGGTGCCTAAAGCGGCCCCGCGCCAGGATCTTGTGATAGTCGTTGAGGTCGTCTGGCACATCAATGTCCAGGGTCATGCGGTCGGATTCATACAGCGCGACCGGCAGGCCGGCGCGCCCGGCGTTTTGCAGGTGCCGCTCGTAACTGCCCCGTCCATATTCATATTCAATTGCGCCCGGCGGCCGGACCAGCAGAGCATTAGTGCCATCGCGCTCGCGGTCGGTCGCAATCACAATCGAATGCTCCTGCGCGAGGCGGATCATTGCGCCGATGTCGTCAGCGCTGATGAAAGGCAGATCGGCCGGCAGAATCAAGATGGCATCAGCGCGCCAACTCTTCACTACGGCAGTCGCGCGCAGCAAGGCCGGATTCAAATTGGAGATCGCCCCCTCCTGCAAAGTCTTGGCCCCCATTTCCCGCGCGATGGCCAAAGCTTTGGTATCGCGGGAAATCACCAGCACCCCGCTCACAAGCTGCGCCGTCGTCGTCACCGAGAGCACATGCCGGAACATGGCCAGCGCCAGTTCATAGCGCTGGTCCGGCTGCAGAATCGGCGAAAGCCGGCTCTTGGCGTTCTTGAGCGGTTTGACCGGTATGATGGCCCACAAGCTCATGTCGTCCAGCTTTCGATCCACTCCAGGCCGGCCCGCGCCAAGGCGATTTTGTCTTCGGGACTGCGCATCAGCGTATTCAAGCGCGCGCAGCGCAAGCCGGCGATGGGCAGCGCCTCATTGCGGCAATCGTCGATGAAGCCGTTGATAAGGCCGTCATAATATTGCGCCACCGCCGCGGCCGAAACCGGCAATCCCAATTCGCGCATGATCTTGGCCGTCGGGCCTTTGACGGCCGCGCCCGCGATGATTGGCGTCACCGCGACCACCGGAACAGAAAGATTCATCAGTGCCCGGCGCATACCCGGAACCGCCAGGATCGGCCCGATCGAAAGCCAGGGATTGGAAGGCGCAATCAGGACCAGATCAGCTTCATCCAGCGCGCCATTTACGGCCGGCGTCAAGCGCGCTCCGGCGCTGTTCGGATGTCGTATCGCCCGGACAGTCGGCTGCCAGCGGCGCTTGACAAAATATTCCTGGAAACCGAGTTCGCCATGTTCCAGGCTGTCCAGCCGGGTCGGCATATCGGCATCGCACATTGGCAGCAAGGTCGCGCCGATGCCGAGCCGCCGGCGCAGGCAAGCGGTGACTTCGGTCAAGGTACGGCCCTGGCGCAGCAACTGCGTCCGCAAGAGATGCGTGGCGAGGTCCTTGTCCCCCAGCCGAAACCAGGGCTCCAGACCATAAAGCTGCTCCAGGCTGTCGAGGGCGGCCGTGGTATCGCCAGCGACGCCCCAGCCCGCCTCCGCATCGACGAGACCGGCCAGCGTGTACATCACAGTATCCAGATCGGGGCAGATCTTCAAGCCAAGGCGCCAGAAATCGTCGCCGGTGTTGACGATGAAAGTCAGTTGCCGCGGCGGCAGCAGCTCGGCCAATCCGCTGGCCAATTTTGCGCCGCCGACTCCGCCTACCAGGACGGCGATGTTGCCGCTCATCGCCAGAGCGCCCTAGTCCGCCAGCTTTCGCGGTCGCGCTCGCGGCTTTGCGCGGGATAGCCCAGCGTGATCATCCCTTGCGGCATCCAGTCCTCCGGCAAATTCAAGACTTGCGCAACCAGTTCCTGACAGAATAGCGGCGCGCAGACCCAGCAAGCGCCCAGGCCCAGGCTTTCCGCCATGAGCAGCATATTTTGGCCGGCCATCGCCGTGCTTTGCGCCGCCATCGTCCGTTCGTGGCTGTTGCGCCGCTCATCGCAGTAAACATCCATATCGCGCAGGCTCATGCAGAGCAGTATCAGCAGCGGCGCCCCGGTGATGCGCGCGTAAGAGCGCGCGACATCGGCGTCAATTACGGCGGCCGCAACCGCGTCGCGGCTGAGATCCGCGCGCAAACGCGCGCCCATTTCCCGCGCCAGCCGGTCTTTGCTGGCCGCGGCGCTGATCATAACGAAGCGCCAGGGTTGCCGATTATGCGCCGAGGGCGCCCAGATTGCCGCTTCCATGATCCGCTCGATGCAGGCGTCTGGCACAGCCTCGTCCTCATAGCGGCGCAAGGACCGGCGCGCGCGCATAAGATTGAGAAGTTGGGGCGGATTGGTCGTCATCTTAACGATAGAGGTCCTGGTCGGCGGCGCGAATCAGATCGATAGCGCGGCCTGGCGCGCCGCCTGTATCGAGACCGCGGATCAGGACCGCCGGCAAACCCTCATCGCCTTCACCGCAGAGCAAATGCGCGGCCGAGGCGACCAGATCGGCATAGGCGACTTGTGTCACCTCGAAGGCGCGTCCATAAAGATCGGGCTTTCCGCGCAAATCATTGACGGTCGGCAGGCCAGCCGCGCCAATCGCCACGCCGACATTGCCAACACGAAAAGCGCGGCCATGCGTATCACTTATGACAACGGCAATGTCCAGGCCCAGTTCGTCGCGGATTGCCAGCCGATAGGCGGCGGCCGAATGATCCGGATCAAGCGGCAGAAGCAGCGCGGCCTCGTCGCCGCATTCGATATTGCTTTGGTCGACCCCGGCATTGGCCGAGACAAAACCGAGACGGTGCTCGGTGACCAGCAAACCCGGGCGCTTGCGCGAGACGCGCCGGGATTCATTGACGATGAGTTCGACCAGGCGCGGATCTTTGCCCGTCTCCGCCGCCAGCGCCAGCGCCGCTTCCGAGACCTTCACCGAATCCAGCTCGACATAGCGTCCCTCGGCTTTGGATACGATCTTTGAAGATATCACCAGCACATCGCCGTCCTGCAGAACAAGGCCGCCGGCGCGCGCCTTGGTCAATACGATGGCGGCGATATCGTCTCCCGCCTGGATCAAAGGTATATCAGCAATCGCGCGAGCGGAGAAGCCGAGACGGCGAGTCATGTTTACTGTTCCAGGCCGGTGATGCGAATGCCGGCGCCCTTGACCTTGTAGAATCTGTTGATATGCAGGAGGACAGGTGTCAGGGACTCGGCCGCCACCGCGTTCTTCAAGGGACCGGCGTCTATGCCGCGCATGCCGGCGGCGTCCACCAGTTCAATCACGAGCGCCTTCGCCGCCTCGTCATCGGCGCAAACCAGAACATCGCAATCGACATCGCGGTCCAGTTGCTTGAGCTTGACGGCGCTCACATTTTGGAAGGCGGACACGACCGTCGCCGCGCTGCCGAGCAGGGATTGGGCTTCCAAGGCGGCCGCCCCACCCGCCGGCAAATTGACCGCCATGATCTCGGGCGGCTGCAGCGGCACTGTCAAATCCACCAGCAGCTTGCCGGCGCATTGCTCGCGCAGTCCGGACAAGGTCGACTTATGCGCGCTGTATGGCACACTGAGTACGACGATTTCGGCGGCGGCAGCCGCGGCGGCATTCGCCATGCCGGTCAGATAATCCGCGCCGAGCTCGGCATTCATCTCGGCCGCCCGCGTCCGGGCTTTTTCTTCGGCGCGCGACCCGATAATGACGCGATAGCCCTTCAGCGCCCAACGCATCGCCAGTCCGGCGCCCTCATTGCCCGTGCCACCCAATATCGCCAAAGTCCTCATGAGCCCCTCTATCTCGTCGCCAGCGAAATCAGCTTAGGATTGTAAAACACGCTGGACGTTTCGCGTATAGTTTTCCCAAACCTTGGGCGCCAGCGACAGCGCCTCGGCCGCGACTTCATCTTCGTCCATGGTCAAGAGCTGGCGGTCGCGCATCAAGACTTGTCCGGCGCATATTGTTGTCGTCACCATTGAAGATTCAAAGCCAAAGAGCAAATGCCAAGGCAAGTTGCCGGCGCTTAGAGGCGTGAAAGGCCGGTAATCGACGAAGATCAGATCGGCAAGCGCGCCGGCGCTCAAGCGGCCTATGCTCGCGCCCGGGAAAAACCTTTCCATGAGCCGGGCGTTGTTTTCCCAAGCCATTCGGGCGATGCTCGTGCCATCGGCGCGGCGCGGATCGCGGTTGACTGCCTTGTGCAGCAAATAAGCCGCTTTCCATTCCGCCCACATATTATTGCTGAAGCCGTCGTTGCCCAAACAGAGCTTGAGGCCGGCTGCCAGCAAGCCGTCAATATCGGCGGCGCCGACGCCGTTGTTCATATTGGAACGCGGCTGATGGCTGACCCACACGCCGCGATCGCGCAGTATATCGCGTTCCGCTTCATTAATATGCACACAGTGGGCGGCGATTGTCGCTTCGCGCCAGATGCCGTATTGATCCAGCCGTTCTACAACGGAACGGCCGCTGCGGCGCAGGCTGTCGGCTTCGTCCGCTTCATGCTCGGCGACGTGAATGTGGAAACCGGCGCCGTCCGGAATGGCGGCTGCGCAGGCTTCCAGGCTCTCGTCATCCAGCGTCAGGCTGGCGTGCAGACCGAAGGCGCCGCGGATGCGGGAATGCGCCGCCGACGCCGTCATAAAGCGCAGGTTTTCCGCGATGCCGGCCTGCATTTTGTCCCTGCCGTCGCGGTCGGTCACTTCATAACAGAGCAGCGCGCGCAAACCGGCGCGGTCAACCGCCTCGCCAATAACATCAAGGCTGCCCTCGATGAAGTTCGGGCTGGCGTGATGGTCGATCAAGCTGGTACTGCCGTGTTTGATCGCATCAACCAGGCAGACGCGGGCGCTGGCGCGCACGCTCTCGCGATCGAGGGCGCGGTCCAGCGGCCACCACAAGCGCTCGAGGATCTGCGGGAAGTCGCGCGGGGCTGGTCCCGGTATCGCCATGCCGCGCGCATAAGCGCCATAAAAATGCGTGTGGGCGCAGATATTGCCCGGCATGACGTATTGACCGCGGGCGTCGATGCTTGGGGCTTCGGGAAAGCGCGCCCGCAAGTCCGCTTCCGGGCCGATGGCGCCGATGCGATCGCCCGCAATCAGAAGGGCCTGGTCGCTCAAAATTCGCGGCTCGGCGTCCAGGGTGATCAACTTGGCATTGATGATTAGCATATGAGTTGTCCGCCTTCCGCTCGCTTTATCTGCCCAGAGCGTAATAAACGCGATCGACGAAAAATTCCGCCCGACTGTAGAGATCGGCAATCGTTTCAGCGCGGATGAAGCGATCCCAGGTTGTGCGAATGAAACTGACCGAGCGCGCTGGAAGATTCTGAATCGGCGGGTCCTTCAGCAGCAGATCCCGGAATTGCACCTGGTAATATATTTCTTCCGTTCGCCGGTCTTCATCGGGCAGGAGGTCTTTGCGCCGCGCTAACTCCAGGCCGGTTACGCGCGCGAAATAGGCGATGGATCCGCCGGCGTCGGCGAAGGCCTTGCCGCTCAGGAAGAAAGCGATATATTCCGCATTCAGACCGCGCGGCAATTGGCGATAGGGAATGCGATACCAGCCTTGAAGGCGCGCGATCTCCAGATCTTTTTTGCGTTTCAATACGCCGACCAGCACCCGATCATCCGCGAACATGGATCATCTCGCTTTTTCTGTTCAGCCGCCGCGCAGCGCGAGCAAGCGCTTGTCAATCTCCGTCACCTGTTCTTGATGCGCCAGCCACCAATCCGGATCGCGCTGGGCGTCCAGTTCGGCGACCGTCTTGCCCTGCTGTTCGACCCAGGTGTAATACTTCAGATTGTGCCAGCGCGCCTGCGCTTCCCGGCCGCCCTCCATCACCCAGTCTGTCCCGGCGCGATGAAAGACGCCGTCGACGGCAGCGGTCGCCGCGGCCGCGTCCAGCGCGCCCTCTTCTTCGCGCAATCCCTCCAGCACCGACCCATAGCGCTCCATGGCATCGGTGGCGACGGTGAGCACAACATCATCAGGACCCAGCCCGTAAAACCTGGCGGTCTTGATGGCGCCAATAATATTGCAGATGCCGCTGATGCCCAAGGCCTCCGAGAGCTGACAAACGACGGCTTCGTCCAAACCGAAACGCCCGACCAGGACATCGCGGCCGGCTTCTTCCGCCAGGAGCCGCAAACCCGTCAGGCAATCGCGCTCGTCGATGGCCATCAGCGCATCCATGTTGAAGACATTGTGAATCCAGGTCACATGTTTGTCGCCGATACCCTGGATCTCATGCGCCCCGTAACCGTTGTTGTAGAGGGTGGGACATTGAATCGGCTCCAGGCCGACGATTTTGTGATCGGGCCAGACCTGCTTGAGCCGGTCGCCGGCCGCAATCGTGCCGGCGCTGCCCATGGCCGAGACAAAGGCGGCAATTCTTCCATTGCCGATTCCCGCTTGCGCCAGCTCGGCCGCCAATTCCACCGCCGTATTGCCGGTGACAAAATAATGAAAACGATAATTGCCCATCACTTCAAATTGATTGAGCGCGCGGATCTTGCTGTCGGCGCCGCGCAGGCGCTTGACCTCGTCATAAATCTCTTTGACATTGCTCTCGCTGCCGGCGGTGCGAATGATGCGCGCGCCATAACGCTGGATCCGGTCGAAACGCTCCTGGCTCATCTCTTCCGGCAGCACCACGATGCTGTCGTATTCCATGCGACAGCCGATGAAAGCGCCGCCGATGCCATAATTGCCCGTTGAAGGCCAAACCAGGGTATGAAGGTCGGGATCGACTTCGCCCAGCAATTGCTTCTCAAGCAGAACGGAATAAGCCGCGCCCACTTTATGGCTGCCCGAGGGGAAACGCATGCCGTAGAGCAGGACAATCGGGGCGTCGACACCGGTCAATTCTCGCGGAAGCACGATGTGATAGACACGGTTCTGCGGATCGCGCCAGGTGATATTATAAAGGTTTAAGGGGTTGAGCGGGTCGCCTTCCAAAGCGGCAAGCGCTTCCTCCCGAATGCGCCGGTCGATGGTCTGGGGATGCAGCATTTCTTCGAAGGTGGGTCCGGTGATCATTATCCGCTCCTTATTCGCTTCCGGCGTCCTCGTCCTCAGAGAGGTCCAATTGTCGCTCCAGGAGCCGCATGGCGTTCAGTTTTTCGCTGCGTTCGCGCGCCCATTGCCGGTATTGGCGCAGATCAGCCGCCGACATCTTGTCCGTGCCCCCGTCGCTGGCCATGATCAGCTCATCAATTCGGGCGTCCAAAGCCTCGTATTCCTCCACAAGCAGGCGATAGCGCTGCACCAAGGCGAAGGCTTCATGCTCCGGCATGCGGCGCCGCCTCAACCGGCTCTCGGACGATTGCTGCAGCCGTCGCGCTTCCGGGCTCGGCCGCGCCCTGTCGCCGCTGGGCCGTCTTCCGGCCGGCCAGCCCGGCAGTGGCGGCGATGACGTACAAAGGCCGATCGCGCGATTCGTCATAGGTGCGCGCCACGTATTGACCAATAACGAAGAGAAAAAACAACTGGAATGAACTGAGCAGCAACAGCAGAACAATTGTCGTCGCCTGGCCGCCGAAGAATTCTTCGCCTTGCGTCAGGCGCAAGAATGTAATTACGATGCCAACAAGCAGAGAGGCGACCCCGAGGACCAGACTCAGGTAAATCATAATTTGCAACGGAAAAAAGGAAAAACTGGTGACCGCATCAAGGCCGAAGGCAATCATCTTGCGCAGAGGATATTTGGTCTCGCCCCATACCCGCTCTTCGCGCACGTATTCCACGCCAGTTTGCTTGAAACCGACCCAACTCGTCATGCCGCGAATGAAGCGGCGATGCTCGCGCATTTGCCGCAGAACCTGGGCCACCCGTTCGTCCATCAGGCGAAAATCACCAGTATCGAGCGGGATGTTGATATCGGTGATGCGGTGAATCAAGCGATAAAAGAGCTTGGCGCTCAGGCGCTTCCAGACGCTTTCACCTCGGCGTTCGGCGCGCACGGCATAAACGACATCAAAACCTTCTTTCCATTTGTCGATCAAGCGCGGAATGACCGCCGGCGGATCTTGCAAATCGGCGTCGATGAGGATGATGGCGCGGCCGACCGCATAATCAACCCCGGCTGTCACCGCGATCTGGTGCCCGAAATTGCGCGCGAAACTGATGACGCGCAGGCGCTGGTCAGCGCTGGCCAGTTTCAGCATCAGCTCCAGCGAGCCATCGGTGCTGCCATCGTTGACCAGCAGCAATTCCCAAGTTTCGCCAGTGGAATCCAGCGCGCCTTTGACCTCGCGGTAGAAAAGACGAATATTGCCGACTTCGTTGAATACCGGCGCCACGACTGAATAAACCGGTCCATCGCTCATAGCAGGCGGGCCTCGTTCAAGGCTTGCCGCACCGCATCCAGATCGGCCGCCACGCGGCGGCCGGCGCCGACCGCTTGGCGAGCGCGCGCCACATCTTTTAGACCATTGCCCGTGCTCAAGAGGCAGACGCTTTCGTCGGCGGCGATCAATCCCTCTTTCGCCGCCCGCTCCAAGCCGGCCAGTGCGGCGGCGGCGGCCGGCTCGGCGAAGACGCCGCTAAGCCGGGCCAGCGTCGGTATCGCCGCCAGGATCGCCTCGTCGGATACGGTGATGAAGGCGCCGGAGCTGGACCGTACAGCGCGCAGGGCTTTGGCGCGGTCGCGCGGCAACTCCGAACTGATGCTGTCGGCGATCGTATTGGCTCGCCCGCGCCGGACCGCCTCCGGCGCGGCGCCGCTGAGGAATGCCTGGGCCAGAACCGAACTGCCTTCGGCCTGCACACCAAGCAGGCGCGGCATTTTGTCCAGCCAGCCCAACTCGATTAGATCTCTGAATCCCTTGTACACAGCGCTTATTATACTACCATCGCCCACGCTGACCGCCAGGACATCCGGGGCAGTCCAGTTCAGTTGCTCGGCGATCTCCAGGGCGACCGTTTTTTTCCCTTCGGTGGTAAAGGGGTTGACGCCGGTATTGCGCGAGTACCAACCGGCTTCGGCGCAAATTGCCATGCAAATTTCGAAAGCATCGTCGTAACTGCCCTCGACCAGCAGCACCTGCGCGCCGTAAATCAGCAACTGCGCGATCTTCGCCGCTGGCGCCGCCGCCGGCACGAAAATAACGGTCTTCATATCGGGCAGGGAGGCGCCCAAACCAGCCAGGGCGGCGGCGGCGTTGCCGGTGCTGGCCGTGCTGACGATGCCGATTCCGAGTTCGAGCGCCCGCGCCAGAACCAGAGCGCTGGCGCGATCTTTCAGAGAACCGGTGGGGTTGGCGCCGTCGTCCTTGACCCAGAGGCGTTCCAGCCCCAAATGCCGCGCCAGGCGCGGCGCGGCGTATAAAGGCGTCCCGCCTACCGCCAGCGGCGGCACAATGGCATCGGCCGCCAGCGGGAGCAGGGGCTTGTAGCGCCAGCAATCGCTTATTGCGCTGGCGCTGATGGCGTCGCGGTCGAGGCCCGCGCGCAATCTGTCGTAATCGTAAAGAATATCCAGGGCGCCCAGTTCGCCATGCTTCGGGCAGGTGTAGCGGACTTCATCGGGCGCGTAGCGGCAACCACCAACGACACAGCGCAATTCTTTGATTTCCGCCATCGCCTTTTAGTCCTATCGGGTCAAAGCCGAACTCGGGAATTGCGCGCGCGAAGGGCGCTTAACCCGCGCCGCCCGGAATGATGCGCGTCCCGGTTTCATGGCGCAAAGCGCGGGTGATATTGGCCGGATTGGTGATGATGGCCCGCGGTCCGCCGCTGTGAACGAAGTCTATCGCCGCCTCGATTTTGGGATACATGCTGCCGCGGGCGAAGTGGCCTGCGTCCAGAAAGGTCCGCGCCTGCTCCAGCGTCAGCGCATCCAGGCTGCGCTCCCGCGGCGTATTGAAGTCGAGGCAGACTTTTTCCACACCGGTGGAGATGAGCAACAGATCGGCCCGCAGGGTCTGGGCCAGCAGGCTGCTGGCGCGGTCTTTGTCGATGACGGCGGCGACGCCGCGCAGGCTGCCGTATTCGTTGCGCACCACCGGCACGCCGCCGCCGCCGCAGACGATAACGATGTAACCGGCCAGCACCAATGCCTGGATCGCGTTGATTTCGTTGACCACAAGCGGCTTGGGCGAAGCCACCACCCGACGCCAGCCGCGCCCGGCGTCTTCGACCACCGTCCAGCCCTCGCGCCTGGCCTCCTCCGCTTCCGCCTGTTTCAGAAAGCCGCCCACCGGCTTATCCGGATCGTCAAAAGCCGGATCATCGGGATCAACCTGCATTTGTGTCACCAGCGTGGTCACCGTGTGATTCATGCCGACCCGGCGCAAAGAATTGTCAAGGCCCTGCTGCAGCATATAACCGATGCTGCCCTGGGTATCGGCCACAACCAGATCGAGCGGGACATCATGCACGCCGGCCTCGCGCTTGGCGATTTCCGCTCGATTCATGATATAACCGACCTGCGGGCCATTGCCGTGCGTCACGACGACTTGCCAGCCATCAGCGATCATATCGGCAATATGCCGGCAGGTTTCCCGCACGGCATCCCATTGCCGCTCGATCTGCGGGTCGCCCGGATCCAGAATCAGCGAGTTTCCGCCGATGGCAATCACCACAAGTTTGTCAATCATATCAAGCTACTTTCCGGCTTGCTCCAGCGCAGGCAAATGCGAACTTGAAATCCGCGCGGCTCGCTCGGCTCGGCTAAAACCCGACAAGCGCCCGCGCGCATCGCGCGTCGGGCGGTTAGCGCATGGTCAGCGCCATGGCCGCCTTCTGCACATGCAAGCGGTTTTCCGCTTCGTCGTAGACGACGCTTTGCGGCCCGTCAAGCACGCTGTCGGTCACTTCGATATTGCGGTCGGCCGGCAAGCAATGCATATAGATGGCGTTATCATTGGCCAGCGCCATTCGCCGATCATCCGTAATCCAGTCGGTGTATTTGGCGCCGATCACAGCCGACTCGGCTTCGTCTTCGGTCGTCAGCCAACTGCCCCAGCTTTTCGGGTAAAGGATATCGGCGCCGGCGAAGCCGGCATCAAAATCGTCCAGGATCTCGAATGAGCCGCCGTGACGGCGCGTATTCTCCCGGGCCTGTTCAACGATTTCGGGCATCAATTTGTATTCCGGCGGGCGTGTCAGGCGGACGTTCATGCCGAAGCGCGACATGAGCAAAACCAGGCTCTGCGGCACCGATATCGGTTTCTGATAGCTGGCGGCGTAAGCCCAGCTGATATTGATGGTTTTACCGCGCAGATCGCGGCCGAATTTCTCCTGGATCGTCATGAGATCGGCCAGGATCTGGAAGGGGTGATAGATGTCGCATTGCATATTGAGCACCGGCGCGCGGCTGGCGTCGGCGACCGCATTGATATAAGCGTTGCCGTCGCCCCAATCGCACTGGCGAATGGCGATGCCGTCGGTGTAGCGCCCGACGATTTCGCCGATTTCTTTGGCGGTGTCGCCATGGCTGATCTGCGTCGTCGTATGGTCGATGAATTGCGCGTGCCCGCCCAATTGCGCCATGCCCGCTTCGAAGCTGATGCGTGTGCGCGTGCTGGTGAAAAAGAAAAGCAGCGCCAGGACTTTGTCTCGCAGCAAGGCATGCCCTTCGCCCAAGGCGCGTTTGCGCTTCAAATCCCAAGCGACATCCAATAAGGTTTCGATCTCTTCCCGTGTCCAGTCCTGCGTGCTGATGAGATCACGGCCTCTCAGGTCCGTCTGCATGTCAGTCTCCCTGCTCCATGGCTCCTAGGATTGCGTTATTTGCTTGAGGCGCATTTGGCCCTATTTGCGCCTATCGCCGCGCGGCTCAGGCTGCGCCGGCGCCATTCAAGGTTTGCGAAAGAATAGCCGGGAAGAGCGCGTACCATTCGGTCGAGCGCACCACATCTTCCAGCGGCACCTGGTCCAGCACCGTATGCGCGTGAATCTCGTTGCCGGGCGCGAAGCCGATGCTCGGGATGCCCGCTTTGCCCGCCCAATAAATGCCATTGGTCGAGAAATCCCATTTGCCGGTATCGACATGGCCATAAAGCACTTCGGCCGCGGCGCAGCCCGCCCGCACAATCGGCTCATCCTCTTCAAAAGCCCAAGCCGGATAAATCTTGTCCAGCGGAAAGACGAAGCCGGTATAGCTCGGTTCGTCATAAACCAGGATCTCGGCCCGGATATCGTCGCGATGCCCGATGATCGCCCGCAGCCGCTCGAGCTCGGTCTGTGGCTCCTCGCCAAAAGTTATGCGCCGGTCGACATATATGGTCGCTTCATCGGGAACGGCATTGATGCTCGGCGTCTTGACTTCCATGTCGGTGACGGTGATCCGACCTTGACCCAGGAAATCATGATCGCCCAGGTCCGGTTCGATATGGCTGATCCGCTCGATGATCGGCAGGAGTTTGTAGATCGCGTTGTCGCCGAGGTAATTGCTGGCGGCGTGGGCGCTTCTGCCTTTGGCCACGATCTTGAATTCCACCCGGCCTTTGTGGCCGCGGTAAATCTGCATCTTGGTCGGCTCGCCGATGACAACAAAGTCGGGCTTGATCCCTTCCGTCTGGACGAAGGCATGGGGCGCCTGACCATCGTTCCATTCTTCCATGTTGCCGAAATAGAAAGCGGTGTAGCCATCGAGCAAACCGAGGTCTCGCGCCAATGCCAAACCGTGGACCATGCCGGGCGTGCTGCCTTTTTCGTCGCAGGCGCCGCGGGCGTACAAAATGCCATCTTCGATTTTGCCCTGGAAGGGGTCCCACTGCCATTCGTCGGGATCGCCAATGCCGACCGTGTCGATATGGCTGTCATAGAGCAGAATGCGGTCGCCCTGGCCAATCTTGCCGACGATATTGCCCATCTTGTCCCAAAACACCGCGTCAAAACCCAAGGCTTCCATTTCGACCGCAATACGCTCGCCGCAGGCGCGGATTTGGCTGTTCATGCTTGGAATGGCGCAGATCTCGCGAAGAAAGGCGATGATGCTCTCGCGCCGGTCTTCCACTTCGTGACGCAACTCCCGCAATTTGATGTGGTCAACCATAAGATAATCTGCTCCAAATCCCCATAACGAAACGCGAAAACCTTAGCATAAATGGACAGAATCTCATAGTAATCTTTTAGACAAACAGGTCAAGCAATTTGAATTGCTCGACATCCACCAAGCCGCGATCCGTCAGTTTGAGCTTGGGGATCACCTCCAGGCCCATAAAGCTCATGACCATAAAGGGATCGCTCATCCGGTTGCCCATTTCATGCGCCGCGGCGATCATGGCATCGTATTGCTCGCGCACGGTTTCGATCGGCGCTTCGCTGAGCAAACCGGCGACGGGCAAAGGCAGGCTTGCCAAAAGCTGATCTCCATCCACCAGCGCCAAGCCCCCGCCCATCTCGGCAATGGCGCGGACGGCGGTTCGCATGCTGTCATCATCGACGCCGATGACCGCCAGATTGTGATGGTCATGCGCCACTGTACCGGCGATGGCGCCCCGCCGCAAACCGAATCCCTTGATGAAGCCGAGGCCGATGTTTCCGCTGGCGCGGTGGCGCTCCACCATGGCGAACTTGAGGATATCGCGCCCGGTATCGCTTTGCGCGAGGCCGTCAACAATGCGGGCGCGCTCCAGCAAGTGCTCGGTGACCACCTGGTCTTTCACGCTGCCAATGACGCGAATGCGCTCGCCCCGCGCCGGCACCGAAAAGTCCAGCGGATGCGCCGAAATATTCACTGTGCCGCGCAGTTCAATTGCGCGCCTTGCCGGGCTGGCGGCGACCATTTCCCCCGCCTGCGCCACGAGCCGGCCGCCGCGATAAACCTGCTGCGGCCGGAAGTCGCGCAGATCGGGCGCGATGAGCAAATCGGCGTAAGTCCCGGGCGCGATCGCGCCGTATTTCCGCAAGCCAAAATGGCGCGCTGTGTTGTAACTGCCCATGCGGATCGCCATAAGCGGGTCAATCCCCTCGGCAATGGCCAGCCTTATCATGTAGTCAATGGAGCCGTGATCGATGAGGTCGGCCGGGATGCGGTCATCGGTGCAGAAGCAGATGGCGCTATGATTCTCCGCTGTAATCAGCGGCAGCAGCGGCAGAAGATTGCGCGTTGTCGTGCCTTCACGGATGAATATGGTCAGACCGAGGCGCAGTTTCTCGCGCGCTTCGGCGACGCTGGCGCATTCATGCTCGCTTTGCACGCCGGCGGCGACATAAGCGTTGAGCATGGGGCCGGTCATATCAGGCGCGTGACCATCCAGAGCCTTGTCTTTGTAAAGGGCAATCTTGTCCAGCATGCCTTCGTCTCCCAAGGCGACACCGGGATAATTCATCAGTTCCGCCAAACCCAAAACCCAGGGATGATCGAGCAGTTGGGCGAGGTCTTCCGCTTCCAGTCGAGCGCCGGAGGTTTCCATATCGGTGGCCGGGACGCAGCTGGAAGCCATGACAAACATGTTGAGCAGGCCATTTTTGGCGCGCTCCAACATATAGCGCATGCCCTCCAGGCCCAGGACATTGGCGATCTCATGCGGATCCGTGACGACCGTGGTTACGCCATGCGGCAAGACGGCCCGGGCGAATTCCGCCGGCGTCACCAGGCTGCTTTCGATATGAACATGGGCGTCGATGAGACCCGGGCAGACGTACATGCCCGTCAGGTCAACCTCATTCTCGGCGCGATAACCGCTTCCCAAAGCGACCACATGCCGGTCATGGATGACGATATCGCTGCGGTAGATCTCGCCGCTTATGACATTGACCAGGCGGCCGCCGCGCAGGACCAGGTCGGCGGGACGATCGCCCCGGGCCGCTGCCAAACGGTCAACTAAAGTCATAGGCCAGCCTCCAGTTAGCGCGATCGCCCGATCTACTCACGTGTTTCCGCGGATCAATTCGGCCGAGAGCCGATTATGCTCCTCAAGCAGAAGCGGCAAGTCGGCGCAGAGCAAGCAGCCGTCTTCGACCACGATCTCGCCATTGATGATGGACAAATCGACCCGCGGCGGCTGACAAAAGACCAGGGCCGCGACCGGGTCATGGGTGGCTCCTGCCATCGCCACATCATCCAGGCGATAGGCGATGATATCGGCCGCCATGCCGACGGCGATGCTGCCAATGTCGTCGCGGCCCAGAACGGCGGCGCCGCCAAGCGTCGCCAGCTCCAGGGCCTCGCGCGCCGAAAGACCGGCCGGATCGCCCCCGACGCGCTGCAAGAGCAAGGCCTGCCGCGCTTCATTCAGCAAATGGCCGCCGTCGTTTGAAGCCGATCCATCGACGCCCAAGCCGACCTTGACGCGCCGATCGAGCATAAGCCGAATCGGGGCGATTCCCGAAGCAAGGCGCATATTTGAGGACGGACAGTGACAGACGCCTGTGCCCGTGCGCGCGAAGAGATCAATCTCGCTCTCGTCCAGCTTGACGCAGTGCGCGTGCCAGACATCATCGCCCAGCCAGCCGACTTCTTCGGCGTAACGGCCGGGACGGGAACCAAAAACGCTCAAACTGTAGGCGACATCTTTGTCATTCTCCGCCAGATGCGTATGCAGGCGCAGGCCGTAAGCCCGCGCCAGGGCGGCTGATTCGCGCATCAAATCTACCGAGACGCTGAAGGGCGAGCAGGGCGCGACGGCTATGCGCAGCATGGAACCGCGCGCCGAATCGTGCCAGGTTTCGATCAGGCGCTGCGTATCGCGCAGGATTCCGTCTTCGCTCTCCACCAGGTCATCCGGCGGCAGACCGCCGGCGCTCTCTCCCAGGCTCATGCTGCCACGGGCAGCGTGGAAGCGCAGGCCCAGCTCCTGGGCAGCGCGAATCTCGTCTTCCAACTTCACATCATTGGGATAAATGTAGTGATGATCGCTGGCTGTCGTGCAGCCGGAAAGCAGCAATTCCGCCATCGCGACTCGGGCGGCCGCATAGAGGTGGCGAGAGCGCATGCCGGCCCAAATGGGATAGAGTGTCCCGAGCCAATCGAAGAGTTCATTATCCTGCGCCAGAACGCGGGTCAAGCTCTGAAACATGTGATGATGGGTATTCACCAAACCCGGCATCGCCACATGATTTGACAGATCGATAACGCGCTCGGCCGCCGCAGCCGGCGGCTCGCCACTGCCGATAGCGGCGATGACGCGATCTTTGATCAATACCCAGGCATCGCGCAGTTCGCGCCGCTCATCATCCATCGTCGCCAGATGTCGGATACGCTTCAGCAAGAGCGCCGTCATGCGCAAGCTCCTGAATCATCAATGCAACAAATATATATCGGCGGCGATTCCGCGACAAGCTGATGTCGGCGGGGTAGTGTATCAGAGTCGGTTGAATTTCTTAAAATACCGACGAATTGGTAGGGGCGACTCGGCGAGACGCCCAATATCGGTCCTGATTTACCCATCGGGCGATCCACCGGATCGCCCCTACCAGACTATTTCAACCGAAATGGATACACTACCGTCTGCGGCGAGGCGAAGGCAGGGCAATCGCATCAAAATCACAATGAGCCGTTCGCCACTAAAAATGTGCAAATGTAGGGGCGTCTCGTGAGACGCCCGTTGAAAATGGCCTGCAAATTGCGGGCGTTTCAGCGAAACGCCCCTACAGATTACGAAATGTGAGGCGAAATTGTCATTTGTCAGCGCAATTTCAATTTGAT
>JAJDUC010000013.1 GCA_022826865.1 Anaerolineae bacterium | reverse complement strand
TTTCGGTTGAAATAGCCTGGTAGGGGCGATCCGGCGGATCGCCCGATGGGTAAAACAGGATCGAAATTGGGCGACTCACCGAGTCGCCCCTACCAAATCGTCGGTATTTGAAGAAATTCAACCGACTTTGATACAGTACCGCAGTCCACAGGCCTCTGTGATTTTCGATGACCAGGACCTGAGCGGGAGCGAAAAATCCACGGCTGGACTCCAACTCTGGCCTGTCATTGGCAAGAGCCCGGCGCGGAAGACTGCGCCATTTTATGCAATTCTTCGTAAAATGTAATGAGGCGAGCGCGCAGACTGTGACATTTGAAGGAGCGCGCGCCAGAACCATCAAATAGCTAAGGACATAACCCGGCTGATGTCAAGCAGCGCTCACGTTAAAAGGACTTCGCTCCGCGCCGATATGGAGGCGCTGAAACGGGGCGATCTGTCTCTTGGCAATCTGCTCGACTGCATTCAGGCGCGCTTCGCAGCATCGGAACCGACAGTCCAGGCCTTCCTGCCCGAACAGAATCGCTTCGACCGGATCCGGCGAGAGGCACGGCAGTTGGAAGCGCGCTATCGCGGCGCGGAGGAGCGTCCGCCGCTCTATGGCGCCGTGCTCGGCGTGAAGGACATCTTCCATGTCGATGGATTCGTCACGCGCGCGGGCGCAAGTCTACCGCCGGATTTATTGACGGCTGAGGAGTCGGCCGCGGTCACCGCGCTCAAACGCGTCGGCGCCTTGATCCTGGGCAAAACTGTCACCACCGAGTTCGCCTACTTTGAACCGGGACCGACGCGCAACCCGCATCACACGGGCCATACGCCGGGCGGCAGCAGCAGCGGCTCGGCCGCGGCCGTCGCCAGCGGCCTGACGCATGTCAGCATCGGCACACAGACCGTCGGCTCGGTGATCCGCCCGGCGGCATACTGCGGCATTGTGGGATTCAAACCTTCCTTCGGGCGCGTTTCATGCGCGGGCCTGGTCGCCTTCTCCCCGTCAGCCGATCACGTCGGCTTCTTCACAAGCGATATCGCCGATATGCAGGCGGTGGCGGCCAGCGTCATACCTGATTGGACCGGCGCCGATGCCAGCAGCCGGCCTCCGCGGCTCGGACTGCCCGAAGGCGCTTACCTGGAGCAATCGACGGCGCTCGATATCTTTGAAGCCCAAGTCAATGCGCTGGAGCAAGCGGGCTTCCCGGTCAAGCGCATCCCGCTGCTGGACGACATCGATACCATCGACGGCTGCCATCAGGACATGATCGCAGCCGAACTCGCGATACAACATCGGGATTGGTTTCCAGCGCATCGCGAACTGTACCGCCCGCGAACCGCTGAACTGATTGAATATGGCCGGACGATTTCGCGGGAGCGCCTGGAAGGCGCGCGCCAGCGCCGCTTGCGCTTTCGGGAGCGCCTGCGGCAAATCATGGCTGCGGAAGGCATCGATTTGTGGATTTGCCCGGCGGCGCCCGATGTCGCGCCAATCGGCATTGATTCGACTGGCAGCCCAAAGATGAATATGCCCTGGACGCACGCCGGCATGCCCGCCCTGACAACGCCGGCCGGGCGCGGGATGTCGGGCTTGCCGGTCGGCTTGCAACTGGTCGGGCATTTCGGACAGGATGAGACCCTGCTCGCCTGGGCGGCGCAAATCGAGCCCTTGTTCAAGGACTGAAGCGCCTGACTCAAGCGATAGCGATCGGGTTCACCCAGGAGCCGGTGGCGCCGGTCAGCTTCAGCGGGGCGATAATCAGCAGAAACTCGTAGCAGCCGTCCGCGGCCAACTCGTCCAGGTTCAGGTTTTCGACATGAGTAATGCCTGAGCGCACCAGCAAGAAGCGATGCACCGAATGGTCCATGGGGGGCATGGCCTCCACCGCCATGTTGTCGGCGCCGACCAGTGTCATGCCTTTTTCGACCAGGAATTGCGCCCCTTCCAGGTTTAAGCCGGTTTGAGCATCACGATAAACCGGATCGCCATCACGGAGCAGATGGTAAGAGCCAGTGCGCAGGAGAACCGCAGTATCAGGGCCGATGACGCTGCCCTGCTTCTCCATTGCGCCAAGGATATCGTCCGCGCCAATGCCATAGGCGGGCGGGAGTGTATCCAATTCTTTGAATCCGGCGATATCCAGGAGTACGCCGCGCGCCACGATCGGCGGCATCTTTTCAATGCTGAGGTGCGTTTGCCCGGCCGAGGTCACACAGTCGCTTGCGGCGACGGTTTCGCCTTCGCCGGCATAGAGACGCGGCTCTCCATCGGCCGCGGGGGCGCCATCGGCATCTTGCTTTTCCGCGATATGGCAGAGCGCGTCAATATGGCTGCCAACATGGATCGACATGCGAATCACTTCGGCCGCGGCCGCGCCTGGATCAATGCGAGAAGGATCGCTGTGACGCAAATGCGGCACAATCGAATAGGACTTCATCGCATCGCCGGGCGTCAGCATCCCCTCTTGAAAATCAACGCCCAGACTATAGACTGCGCCCGTCTTCACCAAAGACAGCAATTCGGGCGTCAGCCGCGGCACGGGCAGTTTTCCATAGGCGCTCAGGCTCATTTCTTCACCTCGCAGGTTAGATCAAGTCATGAAAGTGTAGCTTAATTCGGCCGCAATAACCGCCCGCTGTGAGATTAGCGGGGCGGCAGCGGATCCAGGGGCAAGCCGCTGGGCGCCTGATCCGGCGTAAACCGTGACAGATCGCGAGCGGCCGGGTCGGTCAAGGCGCGCAGGAAGTCCACGATATCGGCCACTTCCGCTTCGTTCAGCGGCATGCCGCCGCGCATGGGCCAAGCGACCGAATGCGACTGACGCTCGAAATCATACGGCAGGACCTGCTCCCGAAAGGCGGGCGGCAAATGCGCAGCCGGCTCATAGACGATGTTGGCGCGCCAGGGATTGGCATGGTGCCAAATGACCGCCTCAAGCGTGGCGTAGGCGCCACTATGGAAATAGGGCGGCGTCAGCTCCACATTGCGCAAGCCCGGGGTGCGGAAGCGATATTGATCGCGATAATCGAAGCTGACATTGGCGCGGCCGAAATCGTCCAGGCCGCTGATGCCATTGTCTTTACCGGGGCCAATCTGCGGCGCCAGCAAATTGTGGAAGCGCTGATCGGTAAAGAGATCGCCGCTGTGACAGGCGGCGCAATGGACGCCCTCCTTGAGCGCGCCGAAGAAGAGCAGCGCGCCGCGCTTTTGCCCCTCGCTCAGGGCATTCTCAGCGCCGGCAATGTAATCGTCCCAAGGCGAGGCGGTGAATATCAATTGCCGCTCGAAGGCAGAGATCGCTTCCGCCAATCGGCGCAAGCTGATATCGCCTCTTCCGAATACGGCCGTAAAGCGCTCGACATATTCATCCTGCTGGCGCAAGCGATTGAGCAAGGCGGAACGGATGACCATCGGCGGAAAGCTGCCTAAGGTCACACCCGCCATTTCGTGCTGGGATGTGATTGGGAAAAGCACTTGCGCCATCAGCGGATCGGACATATCCAGATCATTGATGGCATCCTCCAGCGTATGCACCTTTTGCACAGTCGCGCCCTGCTCGACGCGCCCGTCCCAGAATTGGCTGCGCAAAAGCGCGCTGTTGATTATCGTCGGGCTGTTGCGCGGGATGAACACATCCACGAAGGGATTGAGCAGCGCGCCGGACTGGTCGCCGCTCCTTTCACCGTTCAAGTTGATCAGCTCGCGGAAGCTGCGGCTTTCGCCGAGCCCGTGCCCGCCGGCGCCAATCGGCAAGACACGGCCGTCGGTCATGGCAAAAGCCGGATGGTGGCAGGTGCCGCAGGAGATGTTCTGATCGCCCGACAGAATCGGGTCAAAAAATAAATCGCGGCCCAATTGCGTGAGCGCGCTCTCCCGCTCTTTCAACTCGCGGCCGGGATAGGCAGACAAGTCATGGGCGGCGATGGCGGCGCGCAGCGCGGCGTCAAAGTCACGGATTTCGTTATAAGTCTCGGCTGGCGGCTCAGCCGGCGGGAAGCGGCGCGGGGACGTCGGGCCGGCGTCAAAATCGATGTGCAGAAGCTTGCCGCTATAGGCTTCCGTGATGTACAGGCTGCCGTCGGGCAGGGGCAGGAGCGCGGCGGGAAAATGCAAACCCTCGACAAGGGTTTCCATCCGGCCATCGGCGCTGATGCGGCTGAGCCTTCCACTGGCCTCGTACTGGTCGAGTTCGGCGAAGCAATCGCTGCCCGGCGGCAAGGCTGCAAACTCCAGCAGCCAGAGATCCCCCTTCTGGTCGGCCGCCACATCGATCGGCATGGTCAAGCCATCGACGACCGTTCGCTGGGAACCATCGTCGGCCCGGGCGACCAATTCGCCGCTGTAGCGCACATGGGGGCAGCCTCCAAAAAGCGCGACATAGAATTCGTCTTCGTGGCGGGCCAGGCCGGTGGGCAGCGCTTCCAGCCTGCCGCCGCTGTGATTGGGATCGTCAAGCGCGGGGAAACGATGCGCGTAGCCCAGGCTCCCGTTCGCCTTTTCAGCCACCAGGCCATTGCCGGCCGCGTCCGAGGCAACTGGCATACCGGCGTCGTCAAAGCTGATATCAAAAGGATGCAGGAGGAAGACACTGCCGCGTTCGGCTTGCCGCCGCTGCAGGTCGAGCGGGCTCAGAGGCTGGTCCGGCAGGGTTTTCGCCGCGGCGCTCGGCAGGCTGTAAAACTGGGCGCCGGCGAAGCCAATGATGATGGTGGCGCCATCGGGTGACACCGCGATTGCCGGCGCGCCGATCAAATTCCGGCTGACCGGTCCGCTCGGCACGGCGGAGACCAGTCGGCCCAGTTCGCCATCAGGCCGCAGCAGACTGATGCCGGCGCTGCGTTCGCCTCGGCCGCCCGCTTCGGCGATCAAAACACCGCCATCAGGCAGCAGCGCCATGCCGACCGGATAATACAAGCCCTCGACAATAATCCTAATCGTCAGGTCGTTTTGCGCCGCGGCCTTGAAAAACGTAAGCGAGAGGACGAGCGCAACCAGAAGATGAATCGGTCTCACCGATAGCGACCCTCAACCCGCAAGTGTTTGTATCCAGTTTAACATAATTTACCGGGCGGCGGCTCGCGCGGCCCAAGCCTGGGCTATGGAAGTCAAAATATGCGGTTGGAACAGCGTTTGCGGCTTAGCTACATAAGTGGCAAGCTCAGGCGGTTGGCTGTGAAGTTGTCTTTAAGCCAGGCATAATCCGGATCGTCATAAGGCGGCGTCGCCCGCCCGTCGTCTGTGAGTTCGCCGGCCAGGTAATTGAGAAAATACAGGTTGGAGCCGGGCGCGGCCGCCGTCGAATGAAAGCCTTGTGTGACCAGCACGAGATCCCTATCGCGAACGGCGAAGATCTCCTCAAAGTCATTGTCGCGCCGGTAGTTGCGATGCAGGGCGACGCCTTCGGCCGGATCGGTGCGGAAATAGTAGGTTTCATCGAGATGAGCTGAGCCGCCGTAGCCGTCATGGCAGTGCGGCGGATAACCCGACCAGGCGCCGCCCGGGACATAGACCTCGTAGAGAATCAGGCGTTCGGCCGGCAGCGGGTGCGCCAGAATGTGATTGACTTGCCGCCGAGCCGCGCCACCCCCGCGCACTTCCGACTTGATTTCTTCGGGACTGAACAGGCGAAGCGGGTAGCGCCCGGCCGCCGGCGCCGCGCCGATGGCAAATTCAAAACGGTCGGATGTGACGACGCCAAATTCATGCCCCGGCGGGACATAAAGCACCTGGGGCTTTTCCTGGAAGACGCCGGCGCGCGCCAGTGGGAAATCACCCGCGGACGTTTGCGCCTTGCCGCTGCCCGACAGCGGGACAAGCGCCAGTTCACCCTCGCCGGTCTGATGCAAATAGACTTGCCCGGCTATTAAGTTCACGATGCGAAAGGAAAGGTAATCCCAATTTGCCGATGCCGGCGTCACATCCAAGACGATCATCTCAGAATAATTCGATTTCAAATGATTGCTCATCCGCCTCCCTCCTTACGCTCCTTGATAAATTCCTCGACCTCGTTTAAGCGCGGCAATGCGCGCGCGCAGCCATGCCGCGTCACGACGATGGCGCCGCAGGCATTGGCGAAGCGAGCGGCCCGTTCCCAATCCCAACCGCGGGACCAGCCATAGATCAAGCCGCTGGCGAAGCCATCGCCGGCGCCAACTGTGTTTACAATCGGCACCGGATAACCGGGCACATCCGTTTCCCGCGCGCCTTGAAAGACCGTCACGCCGCGGTCGCCCCGTTTCAGAATGAGGACCGCCTTGGACTGGCGGCAGCAATCGAGCAGCAGGTTCCGCAGGTCCTGGGCATCGGCCGTTTTCTCGCCCGCCATCACCGCTTCGGGCGTCGGCGAGAGTGCCGCGTAGAATTCTTCTTCTGTGCCGATGATCACATCACAAAGCGGCAGGATACGCCGGATGCGCAAGCCAAAGGCGAGTGGATTCGACCACTGATCCGAGCGCAGATCGAGGTCGATAAAAGTCTTCAGCCGGCGCCGCCTCCCCTGCTCCGCCAGATAGAGCGTGACATCCTGCGCGCCGCCGCGGCTCAGGGCGGTGCCGGAGAGCGAAAGAGCGCGCGCCTGCGCCAGCGGCAGGTTCTGCGCTTCGTCGATGCTGAGGTGGATATCAGCCGGATTCTCCCGATAAAAGAGCAAGGGGAACCGGTCCGGGGGCTGCACGCCAACCAGCGCCATGCCCGTGCGCCTTTCGGGCTTTTGCGCAATATAATCGGTGATCACGCCTTCCTTGCGCAGGTAATGCCGAATGTAGCGCCCGACTTCATCAGCGCCCACCGCGGTGAAGGCGAGAGATTTGAGACCGAGTCGGCTCGTCCCGATGGCGATGTTCACCGGACTGCCGCCCACGCCGGTCTCGAAGGCGCTGATGTCATGAAATTCGGCGCCGATATCGCGGGCGAAGAGATCCATCGATACGCGACCGACTGTGATCAGGTCAATGCTCATGGCTTCGCCCGCCGCAGCAGATCCGGCAAATGACCCGCCTCGATTGCCCGCAGGCAAGCGCCGACCTGCGACACCAGATGCGGCAGCGCGGTCAGATCCTGCTCCCAGAGCGTTTCCCGGGATAAGACGGCCTGCGCCAGCGCCTCGGTTGAGCCGGCTTCCGCCCAAGCTCGGCGAAACCAGTCCAGCAGTTCTTGATCATCGTTGAGCTCGATGGCTTGGCCGCGCCATTCTCCCCGATACAGACGGATGAAGGCGGCCAGGGCGATCACGAGCCGGGGCGGCAATTCGCCGGCCGCCTCATAATAGCCCAGCAGCGACGGCAGGATGCGCTCCTTGACTTTGGAGGCGCTGTTAAGCGCGATCGTCAACAGGCGATGATGGATATGGGGATTAAGAAAGCGATCGAAAACATCGCGCGCGAAGGCTTCCAATTCGGCGCGTGGAATCGCGGAAACCGACGGAATCACTTCCTGGAAGATCAGGTCCTGGACGAAAGGACCGAGCAGATCATGCTCAACCGCCTCGCGCACCGATTCGATACCCAGCAGCAAGCCCAGCGGCACCATCGCGGTATGCGCGCCGTTCAGCAGGCGCACCTTGACCGTGCGATAAGGCGCGGCGTCAGCTACAATGTTCACATTCAGCGGCGTCTCGGCTTGGTCCACGGGAAACTCCGCCAGGAGGCTCGGCGCCGCTTCTATGATCCAGCTATGATAAATTTCGCCCGCCACGAGCAGGCGATCTTCATAACCCAATCGGGCCAAGATGCGGTCGGCATTGGCGGCCGGGTAACCGGGAATGATGCGGTCGACCAGCGTATTGCAGAAGGTACTGCCCTCTTTGATCCAGGCGGAAAAGCCCGGATCCAGTTTCCAGAGTTCGGCGTAGTCCAGGATGCTGGCGCGCAGTCGAGTCGCGTTATCGTCGATGAGCTCGGTCGGGATGACGATGCAGCCGGCGGCCGGTTCGCCCTCGAAATGTCGATAGCGCTCGTGGAGAAAGCGTGTCAGCTTGGCTGGGAAAGTCGCCGGCGGCTCGTCCTCGGGGCGGTCTTCAGCGGAAAATACGATGCCGGATTCGGTCGTGTTGGAGAAGATGAAGCGGATCTCCGTTTGTCGCGCCAGCGCCAGAAAGGCCGCGAAATCCGAATAGGGATAGATTGTGCGATTGACGGCGCTGATCAGGCGCGTTTTTTCGACGAATTCACCGTCTTGAATGCCGTGCAAATAGGTGGTGAACAGGCAGTCCTGCCGGTCCAGAGCATCGTATTGGCCGGGCGTCGCCTTGACCAGCGCGATGCCGCTGGCGAAATCGGTCTCGGCATTGAGCAGATCGATGACCCAGTCGACAAAGCCGCGCAAGAAATTGCCGCCGCCGAACTGGATGATGCGTTCGGGGTAGCGCTTGGCATCGGGAAAGACTTGACGATTTAATAGCTGCGTCATAATTGTTCGTCCAGTTTATAGGTCTCTTTCGCCAGGTCATAAGCCAGGGCGCGGATCATCTCCAGCGCGTCCTGCTCGTCGATGAATCCGCGCGCCAGTTGCCCTGCCAGCCAATCCGCGCAGACCCGCCGCCAGACATCGTGCCGAGTCGGGATGGATGGATAAGCGCGCGTATCGTCATTGAAGCCGGCCAGATTGTAGATGCCGGCCGTCTCCACAACCGCATCCAGGAAGCGGGTCATGCCAAGCCAGCTATCGTAGAACCACCAGGGCGGGCCCAGCCGCAGAATCGGATAATGCCCGGCGAGCGGCGCCAGTTCGCGACTGTAGGCCGTCTCATCGAGATTGAATAAGACAAGCCTGAGATCGGGATCGTTGCCAAAGCGATCCAGCAGCGCTTTGAGATTCTTGGTGAATTCGCTGCGGATTGGGATATCGGCGCCCATATCGCGACCGTAGCGCGCATGAATAGTCGGGTTGTGATTCCGCCAGGAGCCAATGTGCATCTGCATGACCAGGCCATCTTGGCTGCTCATGCGCGCCATTTCGATGAGCATGTGGCCGGTGAAGCGGGCGACATCCTTGGTATTCGCTTTGCCCGCGAGCGCTCGCTGGAACAGGGCGTCGGCTTCGGCGGCGGTCAATGATTCGGTGTAGGCGGTCAACGCGGCATGGTCGGTGGCGGTCGCGCCCATGGATTTGAAGAAGGCGCGTCGCTGTTCAAGCGCTTGGATGTAGGTCGCGTAGTTGTGAATGTCGATGCCGGCGGCGGCGCTGAGCTGGTCGATGTGCGCGCGCCAGCCAGCGTCATCGATGTTGACAACGGCGTCCGGCCGAAATGTCGGGATAATCCGCCCGCCCCAGCCGGAGTCGCGAATAGCTTGATGATGAGCCAGAGAATCTGTCGCGGCGTCCGTCGTCGCCAGGACTTCAATGTTGAAGCGCTCGTATAGCGCCCGCGGCCGAAAAGCATGGCTCTTCAATTGAGCGACAATCGCATCGTATATCGCGTCGGCGTTCTCGCTATTGAGTTTGAGCGTGATGTCAAAGACTTCTGCCAGCTCATCGCGGACCCAGATGCCGGTCGGGGTGGCGCGGAAGAGATGCCAGTTGGCGCAAACCGTCCGCCAAATCTTCCGATGATCGCCCTTCGTTGATTCAGGCAAGTCTCCCCTCTTTATGGGGGGAGATTTAGAGGGGGGCATAGCGTGTATGCCGATCTCTTCCAGAGATATCCCCTGAGAATACAGCATCCGGAAGATGTAATGATCGGGGATGATGAGCAAATCGACCGGGCTGCCAAATTGATAATCGGGGTCGGCGAACAAGCGTGGATCGACGTGGCCGTGCGGGCATATCAGAGGCAAGTCCTTGACGCTCGCGTAGAGCTGCCTCGCGGCCGCCTTCTGCCCCGGGTCCACAGAGAAATAGCGATCTTGCATGGATGTTTCTCGTCTCGCTTGTCAATAAACGGCGCTATTGTACCATTGCCGCGCCGCTTTTCGAGGAAATTAAGGGCGACCTTAGGGCAATCGTATCAAAATCACAATAAGCCGTTCGCCACGAGAATTGCGAAAATGTAGGGGCGTCTCGTGAGACGCCCGTTAATAATGGCCTGCAAATTTCGGGCGTTTCAGCAAAACGCCCCTACAAAGGTTCATTTGCGGCGAAAACGGAGGGCGAGCCACGGGTCGCGTAGACACTGACCGCCGCTCGCCCCTACACTTTGGCGTCCATTCAACTGCCGCTAATTCGCCGCGCCATTCTCGCGATAGAGGTAGCAGGCGACCGATTGCCCATAGCCGCCCTCATAATAATCCGGCGTGATCTCGCACTCGGGCATGGCATGCGGGCAGCGATGGCGGAAGAGACAGCCGGCGCGGTCGGCGCCCGGCGTCAATTCTTCCAGTGGAATCTCCACCCGGCCCTCCCAGGTCTTCTCGGGATCGGGGCGTGGTATGGAACTGACCAGCAGCTGCGTATAGGGATGCTGCGGACGTTGGATGACGGTGCTGGCATCGCCAACTTCGACCACGCGCCCGCGGTAGAGAATCAGGATCTTGTCGCTGATCTGATTGGCGGTCGCCAGATCATGGGTGATGTAGAGCAGCGAGATCCCGAATTCGTCGCGCAATTCTTTCAGCTTGGTCAGGATGTTGGCGCGCAGGGAGGCGTCGATCATCGAGACGGGCTCATCGGCGACGATGAGATGCGGTTGCAGGAGCAGGCTACGGGCGACGACGATGCGCTGGCGCTGGCCCCCGCTGAGCTGGTGAGGATAGCGGCCGAGAACTTCGTTCGCGCGCAAGCCCACTTTGTCCAGGACGTCTTCCATCAACTCGCGGGCATGCGACTTGCTCTTCGCCAATTTGAAGGTGCGCATCGGCGTGCGCAAGAGCCGATCGACGGTGTAGAAGGGATTGTAGACGGCGAAGGGATCCTGAAAGATCGCTTGCACTTCCCTGCGATAATCCCGCCGTTGATCGCCCGACATTGACCAGAGGTCTTGCCCCTTATAGATGACGCGTCCGCCGGTCGGCTTAAGCATGCCCAAACCGAGGCGCGCCAGCGTCGACTTGCCGCTGCCGCTCTCGCCGGCGATGGCGATGATGGAAGGCTCATCGGCGCGGATCTCCAGATCGAGGTTTTCCAGCGCGACCACGCCATCCGGGTTGCGCCGATTGCCGCCAAAGGCCATGGTTACATTGTCAAAGTGAAGTAAGGATTCCGCGCTCACGACAGTTCTTCCACAAGATGGCAAGCAGCGTGTCTTTGACTGCTGATTTGACGCAATGCGGGAATCTCGGCTCGGCAGCGGTCCTCGGCCACGGGGCAGCGCGGATGAAAGGCGCAGCCCGACGGCAGCTCAAGCAAGGACGGCTGGCTGCCCGGTATGCCCGCCAGCTCGCGTTTTTCTTCCGGCGATGGCAGGGAACTGATCAGCAGTTTGCTGTATGGATGTTGGGGATCGTGGAAGAAGGAGGATATGGGCGAGACCTCGACCATTTTGCCGGCGTACATGACCGCCAGGCGATCGGCCGACTGCGCCATGAGGCCCATATCATGACCGATGATGATCATGGCGGCGTTGAGCTGCGCTTGTACGTCGTTTAGCGTCTGCATGACGACGCGCTGCACGACGACATCGAGAGCGCTGGTCGGCTCATCGGCGATGATGACGCTCGGCTCCAGGATGATCGCCAGGGCGATGCAGACGCGCTGCTTCATGCCGCCGCTCAATTCATGCGGATACATTTCGGCCACGCTGCCGGGCAAGCCGACGCGGCCAAGGAGGTGGTCGATGTGCTTGGCGATCTCGTTTTTCGTCAGGCCCCGTTCATGCGCTTCAACAGCATCGGCCATCTGATGTTTGACTTTGACCACCGGATTGAGCGAATTCATCGAACCTTGCGGGATCAGGGAGAGCTTGCTCCAACGCGTCTGTCGCATTTCATCAAGGCCGAGCGCCAAGATATCGCGGCCATCCAGGATCGCCTCGCCACCCATGATGTAAGCCGGCGGTTTGTGCAGCCGCATCAGCGCCAGCGCCAGCGTCGTCTTGCCCGAGCCCGACTCGCCCACAATGCCCAGCCGTTCGCCCGGATAGAGCGAAAAAGTGACATCGTCAACCGCCTTGACTTCCCGATCGCCAGACCGGTAAGAAACGCGCAGGCTGTTGACTTGCAGTGCAATGTCTTGGCTCATCCCGTCTTCCTCAAGCGCGGATTCACGAATTCGTCCATGGCGGCGCTCACCAGGAAAAGCCCGACGAACAAGATAATCAGGACGATGATGGGCGGCAGCCACCACCACCACAAGCCGCGAATCAAGGCTGAATAGAGCTGCGCCCAATAGATGGTCATGCCGAGCGTCGGCGTGCGCTGCGGTCCCATGCCCAATACCTCCAGCCCAATGCCGGCCAGAATCGCGCCCGAGGTCGCCCCGACAAAACTGGCGGCCGCCAGCGGCAGGATATTCGGCATGATTTCTTCAAAGATGATGCGTATGTCATTCAAACCCGCCAGCCGCGCCATGTGAACATAAGGCTGTTCGCGCAAAGAAAGCACCTGAGCGCGAATCGTCCTGGCGGGAAACATCCAGGAGAGCAGCGCGATGATTATCGCCATATTCTCTACGCTCATGGTGCGAACGGAAGCCGCCACCACCAGCAAGATCGCCAGGGGCGGTATCGTCAACATGGTATCGGTCGCGGTGCTGATGACCATATCGATCCGGCCGCCGTAATAGCCGGCCAGCAGACCCAGGCTCGTCCCCAGCACAACGCCGACGACGCCGGCTAGCAGGCCCATACGCAGGGTTTGCGGCGTGCCGACGATGATGACGGCCAGCACATCGCGTCCGCCGCTGTCCGTCCCCAGCGGGTATTCCGCTGAAGGCGGTTGACTGGGTTTCACGCTGATCGGGCGCGCTTTTTCCACATCGACAAAAGCTGGACCGAGGAGCCCCAGCAAAAGCAGGGACGCGAGCAAAACAAGGCCCAGCAGAAGCTTCGGCGTCCGCAGTGTGTAGCTGCCGGCCGCTTTGGCGCGGCGCAAGAATGTTTCGATCATAAACGACTCGCTTCGGTATCGTCCTAGCGCTCTATGCGCGGGTCCAGCAGCGGATATATCAGGTCGACGACCAGCACGGAAACCGCCACCGTCAGCACCAGGAAGAATGTGACGCCTTGAACCATATAATAATCCGAGCTGCGCAGCGCGTTATAGAGCAGCCAGCCGATGCCGGGATAATTGAAAACGACTTCGACCAGGACTGAGCCCGAGGCCACGGTCCCCAAGGCGATCGCCAGCGAAGTGACCTGCGGCAGCAGCGCATTGCGCATGGCATAAGCGAAAAAGATCCGCCTGCCGGATAGACCCTTGGCCTCCGCCAGTGTCAGATAATCCTCGCCCAGAACGGTCACCATTGTCCCGCGCATCCCCAAAGCCCAGAAGCCGACGCTGGTCAAGAGAATAGATAAAGCCGGCAAGATGCCATGGCGAATCACATCCAGCAGGAAGCTCAGTTCCAGGCGCGGGATGGTGCCTGAGGAGTAAGCGCCGCCAAGCGGCAACAGGCGCAAGACAAAGGCAAACAGGTAGACAAGTATCAGCCCGAGCAAATAATAGGGCACGGCCGACAAAACCATAAAGAACGGCAGGAAGCGATTGACAGCGGCGGGCGCGCGCGGCCAAGCCATCAGCGCCCCGAAAAAAGACCCGAAGGCGAAGGACATCAGGGTGGATATCGCCAAAAGGCCCACAGTCCAGGGCAGCGCGCGGAACAGCGCCGCCTCGACTTTCTGCGGATAATAAGAAATAGAATGACCCAAATCAAAGCGCAGCGTATTGGTCAAGAAGCGGAGATATTGCATGTAGACCGGTTGGTCAAGGCCGAAGCGGGCGCGATAAGCCGCGACGATTTCGTCTTCGGCATCGCCGCCGGTGGAGGCGCCGCGGGCGCGCAATTCTTCTAACACAGCGCCGATTGGATCGCCCGGCGCCAGCCGCGGGATGATGAAGTTCAATGTCGCGGCGAGTATCACCACGACGAAGAACATGATGAGCCGGCGGACGAAGTAATTCAAATCCCGTACACCTCAATGTGCGCTTGCGGGCGAGCCAGAATATCACCGTGCGTCGGGGCGAGCCGCCGGCTCGCCCGTACACAAGAATTCATTGTTGGCTCGCCACTACAAATCCGCTTAAGCAAGCAAAGCGCCCGGAGCAATCAAGTTCCGGGCGCAATTCAAACGACCGAGCTACATGCCCGCCGGTTCGATCTCGGTGATCATCAGCAGGGCAGTTTGCCACCAGAAGCCGGGGTGGACGTAATTGTTGTCCGCCGTCGGCCAATTCGTCCAATAGTGATTATTGAACGGCGTCAGCAGCGAGGCTTCGGTCAGCGGCATGGCCGGCAATTCAGTCAGCCAGATCTCGATCGCGGAGCGGAAGAGATCTTGCATGGCCGGGTCTTCGCTGGCCGTCAGCGCCATTTCGTCAACGATGGCATCGTACTCGGCGTTCTCATAGCGGGTACGGGAGCCGGTGACATCTTCGCCGAGCGGGGCGGAATGACGGCTGTGGAAGTTATCCAGCGTGCCGTAGGGATCGCGCACAGCGCCACAAGCGACATCAATCCAGGCGTTGGCGCCGCCGGTGCGGGCGGTTTCGTTGAAGGCGGCGTTGTCTTGCAGCTTGAAGGTGGCGTCAAAGCCGGCGCGCTGCAGCAATTCAGCGATGACCGGGGCCATCTTCACCTGGAAGGTCTCGCCTTGGCGGATAGCCAAATCCATCTGCACGGTGTTGCCGTCGCCATCGACCCAGAGGTCATCGGCGTTGCGGGTGAAGCCGTTGGCCGTCATCAGTTCATCGACCTTGTCCTGGTTTTGTTCCAGGGTGGGATGGGCTTCGAAGAGATCGGCGCTGGCTTCCATGTATTCCAGCAAGGGCGGGTAACCGGGCATGATCCAGTTGATCGTGCTGGTCATGCCTTCCCAGGCGATATCCACCAGCGCGTCGCGATTGATGGCGTAACTCATGGCCCAACGCAATTCCGGATTATCGAAGGGGGAAACGGCGTTGTTGACCACCAGGTAGCGCGGGCAAGGATCGAGGTAGGCGTAGGGCAGCTCGCTGTACCAACCGGTGACGGCCGGGTTCTGGGCGACCACCGTCTCGAATGTACTGCGGCCCATCAGCCACATGGTATCCAGCTCGTTGTTGATGGCCATGGCGGCGCGGCGTTCTTCGTTGCCGGCGGCAAGGAAGATGACGCGCTCCGGCGCTGGCAGGTCCTTGAAGCCGGTCTCCGCCCCCCACCAGTCATCGCGGCGGTCCCATACCGACTCAGTCTCGTTGGAGATAACCAGGCGATAGGGCCCGGTGCCGACGGGATAACCCGCGTCCAAATCGAAGTTGGTGAAGGTGAGCGGATCTTCCTGCATCGAGTAGATGTGTTCCGGCACGATGTAGGTGGACCAGTAGATGCCTACGCCGAAAGCGTTGAACAGGTAGCGCGGGCTTGGCGCGTTGAGCGATATAACGACGGTCAAGTCGTCCGGCGCGGCGACGCTGCTGACGAAATCAGCATGCCGGTCGCTGAAGCGCGCATCGCGATTCTCCAGCAGGAAGTTGATCGTATAGAGAACGTCATCGGCGTTAAAATCTTCGCCATCGCTCCACTTGGCGCCAGCGCGCAGGTTGATGGTCAACTCGGTGTAATCGTCATTGAAGGCGGCGCTTTCCGCCAGCCAAGGCACGAGTTCACCCGTTTCATAGTTGTAATAGAACAGGGCTTCGAAGCCAACCTGGTTCATGCCGGCATGACCGAGCGAGCCATTAGCCAGCGGATTGTAATTCTCCGGCGCCGGGTTGCGCACGCTGATGTTCTCGATGACCAGCGTGTTTTCGCGCGGGACTTCCGACATTTGGGCGGAGCTGACTGAGGCAAACATGCCGAGCAGCAAACAGACAACAGTTAGAAGCAGAACAGGTCTGCGACTTGAAACATTGAACATGGTGATTCTCCTGTAATTCGGGATACGAGCGCCGTCGTCTGGCGATCTGCGTCTGGGCAAATCTGGCGACGCGCCCAGGCAGTTTATCGCAATAGAGATGAACTAACAAGCCGAAGTCTGTCGCTAGAGCGCCGTGATTTTCGCGGACGCCGAGAGCTTATGGCCAGCCGACTCTTCACGCCGGGGATGGCGGCGCGTAGAATCGCTCCATAGTTTGGAATATGTGCCGAGGCAAATCCGCATGCAGCGTCAAGGCCGCAGCGCTACCCGTTTGCGCTCAAAGATCAAGCTTTCGGCTTTGATCAATCCCGAGCCGAGCGATGCAGAATTGCTCTTCCTGCGACAATTGGGCTTGTCCTATTGCTATACCTGGCTGCCGGACGCGCTCACAAATTATGAGTATCTGGCAAGGCTGACAGACCGGGTGGCGCAAGCAGGATTGACCCTATACAATGCCGGCAACCTCAACTTGGGCAAGTCGCCGCGCATTCACCTCGGCAAACCCGGCCGCGACGAAGATATCGAGCGCTTCGCGCAAATGCTGCGGGACCTGAGCCGCGCCGGTATCAAAACAACCACCTTCACCTGGGAGCCAGATCAAGTCTGGAGTTCAGCGCCGCAAACCAGCCGCTACGCCAAGGCGCGCCATGTCGATCTGTCGGCGCTCAAAGCCCAGCCCATCACACAGGGCCGCGAGTACAGCCTGGATGAATTGTGGGAAAACTTCGCAACCTTCATGCGCGCCATCATCCCCATCGCCGAGGAGACGGGCGTGCGTCTTTCGCTGCATCCGAACGATCCACCGACCGACGCGCTCGGCGGCGTGCCTTGTTTGATCAACAGTCGCGAACGTTACGACCGCGCTTTCGCCATCGCCGACAGTCGCTATCTCGGCATGGAGTTTTGCACCGGCTGCTGGCTGGAAGGCGGGCCGGCCTTTGGCGACATGCTGGATGCGATGCGTCGCTATGCGCGAGAGAAACGCATCTGCATTGTGCATTTTCGCAATGTCAGCGCGCCGCAGCCCGTCTTCACCGAGACCTTCCTCGATAATGGATACTACGATATGTATCAGGCCATGAAAGTATTGGTCGAATGTGAATATGACGGTACGATAATCCTCGATCACAGTCCTGAATTTGTCGGGGATTACCATCTTGGCGCGGGCACAGCTTACGCCATTGCCTATATGCGCGCATTGATTGAACGCGCCGAAGACGAATTGCGCGTCATTTAACCGGGAAAGGACAAGCGGCATGGAAAGACGACAACTGGGCAATTCCTCTCTGATGGTCTCGCCGATTGGCGTCGGCTTTTGGGGCATCGTCGGCGGGGACTATTGGGGCGAGCAAAACGAGACGGATACGATCAATACCGCGCATGCCGCGCTGGATGCCGGCATCAATTTCTTTGACACGGCCGAAGGTTATGGCGATGGCTATTCGGAAGAGATGCTGGGGCGCGCGCTCAAAGGGCGGCGTGACGAAGCGATCATCGCCAGCAAAGCGGGCCAGGGCAACCTGGCGCCGGCCGCCCTGCGCGCCGCCTGCGAAGGCAGCTTGCGGCGCCTCGGCACGGACCGCATCGACTTGTATCAGGTGCATTGGCCGCGCCGAGATATTCCATTCGACGATACGATGTCAGCGCTTTTGGACTTGCAGCGCGAAGGCAAGATTCACGTCGTCGGCGTCAGCAACTTTGGACAGCTCGACATGCCCGAAATGCTGCAATGCGGTCGCTATGAAGCCAACCAATTGCCTTACAGCATGCTCTGGCGCGCCATCGAATTTGATATTCAGCCGATCTGTGTCGAGCGGAATATCAGCATTCTGCCCTACAGTCCGCTCAACCAGGCGCTGCTAACGGGCCGCTATCGCAACGCGGACGAGATGCCCTACTCCCGCACGCGGACGCGACACTTCCGCGGCGACCGCCGCGATTCCCGCCACGGCGCGGCCGGCTTCGAAGCCGAGACTTTCGCCGCCGTCGAGGCCATCCGCGAGATCTGCGCCGATATCGGGCAAGAGATGGTGCATGTGGCGCTGGCCTGGCTGCTGCGCAAACCGGCAGTGACTTCCGTTTTGGCCGGCGCGCGCAGTGTGCAACAGGTGGAGAGCAATCTGATCGCCGGCAGTTTGTCGCTTTCGGATGAGACGATGCGCCGGCTGGATGCGGCGACTGCGGACTTGAAAGCGAAACTGGGACCTGACCCCGATATGTGGGGCACTGGCGCCGATTCGCGTTATCGTTAGCAACTGCCCATAGCATTAGGACGGTCAGACTCTCTGATTACGTGAATGCTTCTGCGACAGTCCTGATGTGGGTTGATAGAAGATTGCTGTAAGTTGCAAAGTGGATTCCTGACTACGCAACGCCATCACACTCGCAACTGTATTGCTCCGCTAGCTTCTTTAGCCTCCATGGCGCAATGTAATCTTCCTCATGGCGAGGAACCACACGCAGCAGAAGCACCGTTGTACATGTGTATTTGTAGGTGACGCGGAATCCACCACGTGATCCCTTGCCTGATGACTTATCGCTCATCCTCACTGACTTGAAAGACAAGCTGTCTGCGCCTTTCAGGGTTTTTCCCGGCAAGGCGTTATTGTCGAACTGCTTGAGCAATTTTTTTAGGTCTGTCTCTATATGTTTGCGCCTTTTACCTAGCTTCCTAATTTCCAGTTTGAAGTCATCACTCAGTCGGACTTCCCTATCCATTCTGCCTCGCGCAACCTACAACTCGTCTATAAAGTCTGTGGCCAAAGTAGTTTGCCCATCTTGAAGTTGTTGCAAGCTTCTTTCGAAGCTTTCGTGGATTGCCTGTTCTTTATCGAACGGGAAAACGCTCCTTTCCAGGAACTCGGGATAACGCAGATAAATCGCGCGAACAAGCTGGCCGAACGACATACCAGCTACCCAAGCAACGGTGTCCTTGATGTATGTCTTGATGTCGTCATCAATCGGAAGTCCCGCAATGTCGAAGGGCTCAGCAATAGAATAGCTGTCATGTCGACGCTCCGCGCCCGGATTGATATGGATCCGGCCCCAGTAGTGGAGCACCTCAGTATCATGGTAAATGTCGATGCAAAACGGACCGTAGTCGTACTTGTCAAATTTGTAGAAATCCGCGGACAACCTGCCTTTAAACTCCTCAGACAGCAGAAAGGCAACCTTCTGAAGATGGACGCGACTGAGTTCTTTCCCATCAGCAGCCGCGATAATAGCCAGCAATATCTCGCTATTGCTGACCTCTGTCTGTTTCATGATGCGCTCCCTGACATGTATTGCGCCCCTGTTCAAAATATACCACATGCTGCACAAGATACATATATGCAAGTAGCATCTATGTTCTACAAGCGCGACAAGGCTTGACCGAACTGAGAATTACATAGCGCGTTTCGCCGCCAATTTTACCGGGCAAGAAATCTGAAAGGACAGCTCGGCGGGTCGCCGCCTGCATTATTTCCACACAGAGCCCGCCAAATCAAACAAATCGCCCACATCCAGCAGCTCGCCCGATTCAATCGACATATTCGCCGCGATGCCCACGAGGATAGACGCCGCCCCATCCCGGAACGATGCCGACCGCCCCAGTGGATCCGGCGCCGGCTCCGGCGAAAATATCTGCTCCAGCATCAGCGGGTCCGCGCCGCCGTGCCCGCCCTCGACCCGTGGAACCTCTACGCGGTAGGGCTCGCCAAACATCGGAAAAGCGCGTATTTCAATCCGCTTGAAGGCGCCTTTGCTCGCCGCCGCTGATGCGCTGTCCGCCTGCAGATGCGTGACATTTTCCGTCACATCCATCTCGACCCGCCCGCGCGTCCCGGTCACCGCCACGCGCAATCCCTCCCAGGGCGCATAGGCGACCAGACAATAAGACAGCAGGACGCCGTTGGCATAACGAGCGGTGACGGTCATCGTGTCTTCGGCCGTAATCGGCTCGCCGAAGACATTCCGGTCGCGGATGTACCCGGTTTCCGCCTCGGCATCCAGGTAAAGCCCATGATAAGCCCCCCTTTGATCGAGAAAGAGGGCGAAGGGATCATCCACCGCCGCTTCGCTGCCCGTATAGCGGCTGTAGCTGTAGTGCTCGCCGCGGGCGGCGGCGTTGTCTTTTCCGTAGAATAGCAGATCGCCCAGGGCGAAGACCTGCCGCGGAACAGAATCAATCCACCAATTGACCAGGTCGAAGTGATGCGTCGCCTTATGCACCAGCAGGCCGCCGCTGTTCTTCTTTTCGCGGTGCCAGCGGCGGAAATAATCCGCGCCGTGGCTGGTATCCAGCAGCCATGAGAAGTCAACTGCCAGCGGACGCCCAACCGTTCCGTCCGCGATCAATTGGCGGAAACGCGCGTAAGCCGGCGCGTAGCGATAATTGAAGGTGACACGCAGGGATTTGCCGCTGCGCTTGATCGCGGCGGCAATGGCGCGCAGCCGTTCAAGCGTTGTCGTCAACGGCTTTTCGCTGATTACATCGCAGCCCAACTCCATGGCGCGGACGATATAGTGATGGTGCCAGGCATCCATGGTCGTCACAATCACGCAATGCGGCCGGGTTTCCGCAATCATGCGATCGAAGTCCCGGGCGTGAAAAGTCGGGACCGGGCGCAAGCCGGCGTCCCGCAGACCCCGGTTGTACCAGTTCATGCGCGTATGACTCAAGTCGCACAGGCCGACCAGTTCAGCATAGTCGGCGAATGAGCCAGTCGTCGCCTCGACGAACATACCGGCGCGCGACCCGGCGCCGACGATAACGTATCGCTTTCTCTGGTTCATCCAATATTCCTGACCCGCATATAAAGACGCGCATCATTCTAACTGATTCTGATGCGAAGGGCGCAACCCGCGGTTAGCGCCCGAGCGCGCGGGCATGTTACAGTGCATTCAACCGAAAGCGAAGAAGACAGGAGCGTAGAATGGCTCATCAACGGATCCTCACCAAAACCAGCAAGGGCGGCGGTATCTTTCCGGATATTGACTATCGCACAAGCAAGGCGGTGCGGGCGGGCAACATGGTCTTCGTCGAGGGACAGACGGGCTTGACAATGGATAGCAGCGGTTTCATCGGCGAGGGCGATCCGGCTGCGCAAGCCGATAATGCCATGAATAATGTCAAAATCATTCTGGAGGCGGCCGGGGCGCGGATGGAGGACATCTGTAAAATCACAACATACGTTACCGACGCCGCGTATCGCGATCTGGTCTATCCGGTTTTGGCCCGTCACATGCCCGATGTCTATCCTTGCTCCACCGGCGTCGTGGTCAAGGCGCTGGGCAAGCCCTATGCCGATTTCGAAATTGATGTCTTCGCCGTGATCCCGGACGAGCGCGCCTGATCGGGGGATTGTCTAGAATACGTACCAACGCTCGGCCGCGGCGACGACTTCGGCCACCGAATGCTCCCCTTCCAAACGGGCGAATGTGGCCGCAGCTTGAGCCGCGGTCGCCCGCAAGTTGGGCAAGCCTTCGCTGAAGTCATAGACGGAGCCCCTCGGCTGTAAGGCCTCATCAATCTTCAAGACGCGGACGTTGCGATGCCGCAGCAGATGGCGATAAACAGCGGCGTATATTTCGGGCGAATAGCGGCGTTCGGCGCCATCATCCTTCGCCAAGCCGAGCTCCAAGGCAACTTGGAAGACCGCCTGCCAAGACGCCCGCAGCACAGCGGGCGGCGCGTCATGCGCTTCATGTTCGTGCTGTGGCGCGGCGATGGATTCTTCGCGTTTGGACTCGATCAATGCGCGCAGCGATTGAGACGGCGTCGGGACGAGAAATTGCGTCCGCCGATCGCGCAGCAGAGTCTCCGCTTCATCCGGCAGCGGCCGGGCGATTTCCAACAGACGCCCGCCGACCAGGGGCGCCTCGCCGATAAGCATCGCGCCCGTCGGCCGGCCGCGCGAAGACCATTCCAGGAGCGCGCCCCGCAGCCAAACGCCGGTCGCGCGGATCACCATCGGATGCGTGACGCCGTCTTGCAGAGGGTAGCGCCCGGTCTCAAAAGGCAGGCGCGCCACATCCCATTGCAGCAGTTGAAGCGGGCGCCCGGCTTCCGCGGCCATCAGCGCCAGTTGCCCCAGCAGCAGGCTCTTGCCAACGCCGGGCAAGCCGGCGAAGAAGACCATATCGGCGTCCTTGATGAGCTCGCCAAAGGAATGATAAATGGCGGAATCGGGCGGCAGAATCAGCTGCGACATCGGCGCTTTTATGTTTTTCGCGGCGGGCGAATGCGCCCTTGATCGCGCAGACGGTCCAGGCTCGGGGTTTCGCCGATGGGCACTTCAATGATAGTCGGCAAATCGCTTGCGAAGCCATAGCGCAGCGCCTCGCGCAATCCCCGTTCGTCCTCGGCGCGGAAGGCGTTTGCCCCGAAGGATTGGCCCAATTTGAGGAAGTCCGGATTGAGCAAGTCGCTGGCGATAACGCGTTCATCATAATCGCGAATCTGCATGGTGCGCACATTGCCATAGGCGTCGTTGTTGAAGATGATCGTCACTAGCGGGATTCTGTGCTGAACGGCGGTGGCTAGCTCGGCCACAGAGAACATGAAGCCGCCATCGCCGGCAATTGAAAGCACGGGCAGGTCGGGCCGCGCCACTTTGGCGCCCAGGGCGGTCGGGAAGCCGAAGCCGAGCGTGCCTTGATAGCCGCTGGTGATATACGTGCGCGGGTGATAGACCGGGAAATTGAAACGAGCCGCGTAGCCGACCTGGGTGAGCTCATCAACGAAGATGCCGTCCTCACCCAGCTCCTCGCGCATGATTCTTAGGTAGGTGTTTTGGGGTTCGAGGTAGGCGCTGGCCGCGGCCCAATCCGCTTTCAGCGCCCCCATTTCGTCCGCGCGCGATTCGCGGGCGCGGTTGTGTCTGTCCACGGCCTCCAACAAGGGCGGCAGAGCGTCTTCCGCCCGCGCCACAATGGGCAAGTCAGGCCGCTGAATCACACTCATCGCGGCGTAATCCACATCTATGCGGATGATCTTCATCTGATTGTCGCGTCCCCAACGCTCGAGCGGGACGCGCATGTGGCTGCCGATGGCGAGAACGGCGTCGGTCGTTTTGTAGCAGCTGTGCGCCTCCGCATTTTTCAAGCTGAGCGGATGCCGGCTGTCGAGCACGCCGTGACCGGTGCGATAGGCGACAACCGGCGCCTGCAGCATCTCGGCGAGCTGCCCGACCTCGGCGCTGGCGCCTTGGGCGCCGCCGCCGACGAAGATCATCGGTCGCTTCGCTTCGCCCAGCCACTTGCCCGCCGCTTCCACCGCGCCTGCGTCGACGGGCGGCGCAAATGGCGCGCGCGGCAGCGGTGTCGGCGGCACTTCAGTCCGTCTTTTGAGGATATCGGGCGGCGCTTCCAGCGCGACCGGGCGCGGACGCCCAGAGCGCAACTGGAAGAAAGCCTCCGCCAGCTTGTGCCCGGCTTCGGAGGGATGCCGCACAATATCGCTCCACTTGGTCAAGCCGCGCAGGAGCGCGCTTTGCTCGGGGATCTCGTGCAGGTCGCCCATGCCCTTGCCGATGCGGGCGCTGTGGATTTGGCCGGACAGGCAGACGACGCCGGCGTTTAGCCCATAAGCGGTCGCCAAGCCGGCTGTCGCGTTGAGCAAGCCGGGACCGGGCACGACATTGAAGACGCCGGGCTCGCCAGTGGCCAGGGCATAACCGAGGGCCATGTAGGCGACGCCCTGTTCGTGACGCGTATGGATGACGCTGATGCGGTCGCGGTTATCGAAAAGGGCGTTGTAGAGCCAGTCGTTCTGGATGCCGGGCAGGCCGAAGAGCGTGTCGACCTTGTGGGCGATGAGGGCTTCGACGATGGCTTCGCCGCCGGTTTTGATGGGCAAGATGGTTGCTCCTGGTGGTTGTGGGTGTCGCGATGGTTCAGTTTTACCACAGGATTATTTCACCACAGAGGCAAAGAGGGCGCAGAGTTTCTTGAGTAGTGGCAGAATCTTCAAGAGAGCCACTATGCTATACTAGGCGCGCACAAACTTTAAAGCATGAAGCTGAACATGAAAAACCGGCTCTACTACGGCGACAATCTCGACATCTTGCGCAGCCGCGAATATTTCCCGGATGAGTGCGTCGACCTCATCTACCTTGACCCGCCCTTCAACAGCAATCGCAATTACAACGTGCTCTTCAAAGCCGAGAGCGGCGCCGACAGCCAGGCGCAGATCACCGCCTTTGAGGATACCTGGCATTGGGGCGAAACCGCCGAGGAAACCTACCGCGACCTGATCACCGACGCGCCGGAGAAAGTCAGCACGGCGATTGAAGCGCTGCTGAACCTGATCGACCGCAACCAGATGATGGCTTATCTGGTGATGATGACGGCGCGGCTTGTCGAACTGCGCCGGGTCTTGAAGTCGACCGGCAGCTTGTATCTGCACTGCGACCCGACGGCGAGTCATTATCTGAAGATTGTGCTGGACGCGATATTTGGCGTCGAGAATTTTCGGAACGAAGTTGTTTGGAAGCGCACTTCTGCGCATGACTTGAGTGCGAAACAATGGTCCGCTATCCACGACATAGTACTTATGTACAGTCGCAGCTCTGAATGGTGCTGGAATGTCACATATATGGACTACGATGAAGAATATAAGCGAACAGGGTTCAGGTACAGCGACGAGAAAGGACAATATAGTGCGGATGCAATTACCGGCGGCAAGGCGGGCGGCGCGGAAGCATATCAGCCGTGGCGCGGTCGCTCACCAAGTTCAGGCCGTGCATGGGCCCTGCCCGGATATTCAAGGTTTCCCAATTGGTTACACGAGAAGTTGCCTGTCGAAGAAGCCTGGGACAAGTTGGGAATCCATTCAAAACTAGATCTTCTTGATGAACTGGGAATGATTCATTGGCCTGCAAAGGCGAATGGCCAACCGAGGCTAAAGCGATATCTTGAAGACGCGCGAGGAAGAATCGCAGGGGACATCTGGTCAGACATAAAGCCTGTAGCATCGCACGCAAAAGAGAAACTAGGATATCAAACACAGAAACCCGAAGCCCTACTGGAACGCATCATCCGCGCATCGTCCAACGAGAACGATGTCGTGCTGGATCCCTTCTGCGGCTGCGGCACGGCCATCGCGGCCGCGCACAAGCGAGGGCGCAAGTGGATCGGCATCGACATCACACACCTCAGTATCGCCCTGCAGAAGTATCGCTTGCAAAATATGTTTGAGTTGGTTTCGGGCCAAGACTACGAGGTTATCGGCGAGCCGACGACGGAAGCGGGCGCGCGGGAACTGGCGACCGATTCCGCCAATGAAGGGCGCTATCAATTTGAATGGTGGGCGCTGTCGCTGGTCGGGGCGAAACCGGTCGGCGGGCAGGCTGGCAGCAGGCGCGGTAAAAAGGGCGCGGACAGAGGCATTGACGGCGTTATCAACTTCTTCGAGAGGGACGACAAGGGAAAAGCGAAAGCGCGCAAGGTCATCGTCCAGGTCAAGTCAGGCAAAGTGAGCGCCAAGGACATCCGCGATCTGAACTGGACGGTCGAGCGGGAGAAAGCGACAATCGGCGTCTTCATCACATTGGAGTTGCCGACGCAGCCGATGATCAAAGAGGCGCTGACGGCCGGCTATTATGAATCGCCATTTTGGCAGAAGCAGTATCGCAAGCTGCAGATCTTGTCGATTCGCGATCTGCTGGGCGGGGATGGCGTCGATATGCCGCCGCAGCATGGGACCTTCAAGCAGGCCGCGCGGCATAGGTCGAATGATGGGAAGGCGCAGAAAGATTTGATTTAGCTCTCATCTATTTCTCTGCGTCCTCAGTAAACGCAAGTAATTAATTAAAAAAAGCGCGTCGTCTTTCGCGACATACATGCGGGCGAGCCAAGGCTCGCCCCTACGGCATAAGAGACTCGGTGTACGGGCGACCCTTGGCTCGCCCACACTTGCTTCAAAACTCCCGTCAGATTTTGCACGACTTACTTGCGGTTACTTCTGTGTCTCTGTGGTGAATCCTACTCCTGCCCCACCTCATCCGGCTCGCCATCGGCGACGATATGCAAGCTGCCGCCGCGCCGCCGTCCCCAGGGGCTGGGCGCCGCTCCCGCCGAGCGCGCCGGCACGCGATGCCGCTCCAGCGCGTCCAGGTCGAACTCAATGCCAACCCCGGGCCGATCGCCCAGAATAATGTAACCGTCCTCAATACGGCTGTCGTGATTGAACATCCGGTCCTGGCCGGCGTCCACCACTTCCATCCAGATGTGATTCGGCAGCACGGCGGCGAAATGCGCCATGAAATTGCCCGGGCAATTCATCACCGAAACTGGAAGGTCGAAGCCGTCCGCCATCTGAGCGACGCGCATGGCGCCGGTGATGCCGCCCGTGCCGACGCCGATCTGCAAGATGTCGGCGGCTTGATGCGCGATCAAAGCGCGGAAGTCGGCCGCGTCATCGAGGTTTTCACCGGTGGCGACTGCCGCGTTGACCGCCTGCGAAACCTGGCGCAAGCCAGTGTAATCCCAACGTCGCGCCGGTTCTTCCGCCCAGAAGATCTCGTGATGGCGCTCGAAATAGCGGACATGTTGGATCGCCTGTTTGGGCGACCAATATTCATTGGAATCAACCAGCAGGATCGGCTCGCGCCCGGATGTCGCCAGGGCCTCGCGCATGATGCCGATGCGGCGCAGATCGCCTTCCCGATCCAGGCCGACCTTGAGCTTGCCGATGCAGATGCCGCGCGCCGCCTGCCCTTGGTAGAAGGCGCGGATCTCTTCATCGCTCAGGCAGAGGTCAATGCCGCTGGCATAAGCTTTGACGGCGCGGCTCGAGGCGCCAAGCGTCTTCCAAAGCGGTTCGTCATTCGCCTTGGCTTTGAGATCCCACAGCGCCACATCCAGTGTGCCGATGACATCGGTGACGGCGCCGCGGTTTCCGCCTTTGAAAGCGAAATCGGCCATGCGCTGCCATAAGCCGACGACGCCGCGCGGATCACGCCCGACTAGCAGATTCTCCGCCATGGCCTGGATAGCGCCTGCCTCCCCGGGATTGCCCAGGGACACACCGGTCAATCCAGCGTCGCTATCCAGGAAGACCGCCAGCGCAGCATACTGAACGCGTCCGCGCGGATTGTTGGCGTCGCCGATCGGCCGCGCCATCTGATGCTCGAAGAGAATCGTGCGTATTCCTGTGATTTTCATGAATCCATACCCCCGTCCCCTAGCCCCTTCGCCCACAAGGAGCTGAGGAGCGGACACGTTTTAGCATAGTCGTCTGTCCGTAATAAATCGCATCGGTGGACAGTAATATTTAGGTATTACCCTCTCAACAAAGTACATTAGCCCTTCTTTGAAGAGACTCCATTGGCGTCTCGGCTGTTGTTTCTGATTTCGGGTTAATGAACGCGCCATGCCCTTTTCAACGGCATGACAGCCCATACTTAGTGTCCAGGCATAGGCCACTGCAAGAATAGCGATTAGACGCGTCATTCGCTGTGGGCAGCGCACATAGCTGTTTGACCAGTTCCAGCCACCGCTTTTTAGGTCGCGAAAACTCTGCTCTTGCCAGTTGCGCCTGGCATATTCCTGCCCGGTTAGCCCAGGGTCGTTAGTGATCAGCAACCACGGTTCATCGCAGGCCTTGTCCCAAATGGCTCGAACGTGGGCTGGTAGCCGTCCTCGCTGCTTAAAGACTCTGCCCTCCGCTTTCCAAATGGCGCCCGGCTTGACCTGGTCATAGATGGTTAACTCGCCAGTCTCAGTCAGGATCTTGCTCTGCTTGGTGATCCGAAACAGATACTTAAAGCCCATTTCATCGACCTGGCGACATAGCCTCGGCGATGTGCCAATGCCTCGATCTGCCGACACCAGCACCTTCCTGTCGTCTGGGAGGCCGATACGAACCAACTCCAGCAATCTTGTGATCACCTCCACTTGGCCTTCGGGCGGATAATCCTTGGCGCTATTGCCTTTGTAACAGCGCCATGCCAAAGGAATGCAACGGCCATCAAAGGCCACTCCGACCATCATTACGCCTATTCGATCGTGTAGCTTACTCTCATCGACTAACAGATGAATGCGCTTCCCTTTCAGGCAACTCAACACCCAGCGCGTCCATTCCACCATGAATCGATCCATATCCCATTTCTGGTTCGACAAAAATCGCCGCAACCGCCGCTCCATACTGGACACACGCTGTCCAGCAGCCACTTTCCGCGCTATAGACATCTGCTGACTGCTTTCCGACAAGATCACGCCCAGGCAAAATAAGGTCAAATTACACAGTTGCCAATAGTTCATACTGGGTAGATTGCTCGCCATTTGACCAAACCACTGATAAAGTAACTTTAGATTCATCAGATACCCTTTCGTTTCTTTCTTCCAATAGAAAGGGTACTGATGAATCTATCTAACGCAACTCAATCCATACGTGTCCGCTCCTCAGCCCACAAGGAGGGAAGGGGAACATTTGCACAGCGCGGTCTTTACGAAGCATCATGCCAAGTCCCCATCCGCGAGCATTTGCCGCAGGACCTTCTTATCCATTTTGCCGACGCCCGTCTTTGGGATTTCTTCAATCTGCGCGTAGCGGTCGGGCAGCCAGTATTTCGGAAATTGCTCCAGCAAGTAGGCATTAAGCGCCGCGGCGTCATATTCGCTGCGCAGCGGGACCAGCACAGCCAGCGGCCGCTCGCCCCAGCGCTCGTCGGGCATCGCGATCACCGCTGCTTCGAGTATGTCCGGGTGGGAGATCAACCTGTTTTCCAGATCGACCGAAGAGATCCATTCGCCGCCGCTTTTCACCAGATCTTTGGTGCGGTCGGCAATAGTCATAAAGCCGTTGGGGTCGATGGTGGCGACATCGCCGGTGCGGAACCAGCCGTCCGCGCTAAAGTGCTCCTGATCGCCTTCGGTCTTGAAATACTGCCCGACCACCCATAAGCCGCGCACTTGCAATTCGCCCATGGTTTCGCCGTCCCAAGGCAATTCAGCGCCTTCACTGTCGACGATGCGCGCCTCCACGCCGGGAACAAAGTATCCTTGTTTCGCTTTGATGTCCCAGCGCCCGGCCGCGTCCAATGACTGATGCCGCGTCTGCAATTTGGAGACGCTGCCGATGGGCGACATCTCGGTCATGCCCCAGGCGTGCACGACATTGACGTCGAAGTCATGTTCATAGGCTTCGATCAAGCCGCGCGGCATAGCCGAGCCGCCGACGACAAGCTGCGTGATGCTGGAGACATCGCGCGGGTTCTGGCGCAGTTCGTGATAAAGACCGTTCCAGATGGTCGGCACGCCGGCCGCGATCGTAACGCGCTCGCGCTCAATCATATCCGCCAGCGGCGCCGGCTGCAGGTGCGGGCCGGGCATGACGATGGTTGCGCCCACCCAGGCGGCGGCGTATGGCAATCCCCAAGCCATCGCGTGGAATTGGGGAACGACCGCCAGCACGACATCGGCCTCGGTGACTCCGATGGCCGCCGTCTGTAAAACGCCCATCGTATGCAGCGTCATGGACCGATGGCTGTAGAGTACGCCTTTCGGCATCCCGGTCGTGCCGCTGGTATAACACAAGCCCATAGCCATATTCTCGTCTGCGCAGCGCCAGCGGCAGTCGGCGCTGGCGGCCGCCATCAGCTCTTCATAGCGCAGCGCATTCGGCAGGCGGCAGTCCGCGTTCGGGTCGAGATTGAAGACGACAAAATGCCGCACCGTCCTCAGCTGATCGGCGATCGCTTCGAGTGCCGGCATCAGCGCGCCTTCAACAAATATGACCTTGTCTTCGGCGTGGTTGATGATGTATTTGAGTTGTTCTTGCGAGAGGCGGATATTCAGTGTATGGCAGACCGCGCCGGCGCCGGGTATGCCAAAGTAAAACTCCAGATGCTGGTAATTGTTGAAGGCGAAGGTGCCGACGCGGTCGCCCCTGGCAACGCCGAGAGCCTCCAGGACATTGCCCAGTTTCTTCACCCGCCGGTAGAAGTCTGCATAGCTGTATTCATGCCAGTCGCCGTCGGGCAATTTTGTCTTGATGCTCTTTTGCGGTGTCATGCGCCGGGCGTATTCGACGATCCTGTCGAGCGTCAGCGGATAATCCATCATTAGACCGTTTAACATGAGCTTTCTCCCATTCCGCCGGAGACGCGGCCGCAAAGGACGAACTGCCTGACATTCCTGACATTATAGAAGATGGCGCGGGACTTGTCAGCGCAAGCGAAGGCCTACTCCGGCGTGACATAAGCGGCGGTGATGCCGCCATCGACGAGGAATGCGCTGCCGGTCACAAAGGAGGATTCTTCAGATGCCAGATAGAGCGCGGCTTTTGCTATTTCATCCGCCTCGCCAAAGCGCCCCATCGGGATATGCACGAGCCGGCGCTGCTTCTTCTCTTCCGTGTCCAGGTACTTCATCAGCAATTCCGTGCGCAGGGGGCCGGGGCAAAGGGCGTTGACGCGGATTCCCTCGCGCGCATGGATCAGCGCCAATTCGCGCGACATCGCCAGCACGGCGCCTTTGCTGGCGGTATAGGCCAACTGCGGTGTGGCCGCGCCGAGCAGAGCCACAAAAGAAGCGGTGTTGATGATACTGCCGCCGCCCGCCCGTTGCAGGGCCGGGATGCCGTATTTGCAGCCGAGGAAGACGCCCTTGACATTGACCTGCATGGTCAGATCCCAGACGGCTTCCGAGGTATGAATGGCGTCGGCGTCAGCGGCGTGGCTGATGCCGGCGTTGTTGAAGAGGATGTCCAGCTTGCCGAACGTGGATTCGGCGGTCGCGATCATGCGTTGGCAATCGGCATCGCGGGAGACATCGGCGTTTACATAAGCGGCGGCGCCACCGGAAGCGGTGATCTCGGCGACACAGGCTTCGCCCGCCTCGTCATTGATGTCGACGCCGATGACAGACGCGCCTTCTTTTGCGAAAAGCTGCGCTGTGCGGTAGCCGATGCCGCTGCCGGCGCCGGTGATGAGCGCCACTTTGTCTTTGAGTCGCATTTGCCATGCCTTTTCTACGACGGACGCGCCATTTGCCGTCCCTGGATTTCGGATAAATTGAGCTTTGGGAACCTAGATTCTTTCGAAATATCGCTTTCGCTCCCAATCAGTAACGGCGCTGCGGAAGCTCTCGATTTCGCTGCGGTAGAAATGACTGTAGTGCCGCTGGACTTCGGCGCCAAAAGCGGCGCGGGCAAAGTCGCTGCGCTCGAAGTTGTCGACGGCACCCTCCAAAGTATAGGGCACACGCGGCAAGTGACGCGCGGCATAAATGTCGCCTTCGAAAATGGCGGGCGGTTCGATCTGCTGTCGGATGCCATCCAGACCCGAGGCCAGCGCGGCGGCATAGGCCAGATAAGGATTACAATCAGCGCCGGGCACGCGACATTCGATGCGCAAGCTGTCGCCCGCGCCAACCACACGGAAGCCGGCCGTGCGATTGTCGTAGCTCCAGGCGATGCGCGTTGGCGCCCAGGAGCCGTCTTCGAAGCGCTTGTAAGCATTGATTGTCGGCGCGTAGCAGACCATGAGATCCGGCAAGCGACGCATCCAACCACCCAGAAACCAGCGAAACAGGTCCGACCCATTGACCGGTCCCAAGGGGATATCGCCGGCGAAAGCGTTTTCCCCGTCGCGAAACAAGCTGAGGTGGATATGGCAGCTCGAACCGGCTTGACCGGCCTGCGGCTTGGCCATGAAGCTGACGCTGCACGCTAGTGAATCAGCGATTTCTTTCAGGCAGTGTTTCAAGATCGTGTGGCGGTCGGCCATAGAAAGAACATCGGCGTAGCGGATATTAAGCTCGTGCTGGCCCAAGCCCCATTCGCCTTTGCTGCTTTCAACCGGCACGCCCGATCGGCTGAGATGACGCCGGGCCGCGGCCGTAAAAGGCTCTTCCCGCGTCGCTTGTAATATATTGTAATCTTCCAGATACCAGCCCGCCGGCTCCAGATTGGCGTAGCCTTTGTTATGGGCGTCGCGATAAGAATCTCGATAGAGGTAATATTCCAGTTCCGAGGCGGCGGCGACCTGGAAGCCCGCAGCCTCCGCCGCATCCAACTGACGGCGCAGGATCGAGCGTGGCGCGACCGCCACCGGCTGATGCGCCCGGTCATCTTCGACATCGCAGAGGACGAGCGCGGTCTTGTCGAGCCAGTGCGCCTGGCGCAGGGTCGCCAAATCCGGCGCCAAATGAAAATCGCCGTAGCCGAGTTCCCAATTGGCGTATTCATAACCCGGCGCCGGCTCCATCTCCATGTCGGTTGTGAGCAGGTAATTGCAGGCATGTGTGCCCTTTTGCGCCGCTTCCGCCAGGAAGTACTCGACATCAAGCCGCTTGCCCATCAATCGTCCATAGTGATCGCTGAAGGCGATGATCACCGTTTCAATGTCGCCTCGATGCGCTCCTGCAGCGAGTTCGTCCAGTGTCAGCATGCCACGGGCGTCGTTCATCGCAAGCGCCTCAGTCCCGCAAACCGAATAGACCGGCTGCTTTTGTCTTGCTGCCGGGCCAGACCGCCAGATCGACAATGCCGTCAATGCCTTTGCGGTATACAGGGCTGGCGCGGTCCAGCGGCAGCGAGACAACGCGCCCGGTAACCGCGGAGGCATAAGCGCCCAATACGATCTCCAAAGCGCGCGCGCCCGCGGCCCCCGGCGCCATAGGCGCACGGTCCTGGCGAATGGCATCGCGGAAATCCGACCAAAGCGCCGTGAATGAACGGGCGACGCTGTCCTGATGGTCTTCGAGGTTGGCGATGGCGTGGTCGCTGCGGTTCCAATCTTTGTCGACGCTGTAGAGCTCGATAGGCTGGTTGAAGCCGCCGGATTGATGCTGTTTGTAGCGCATCCGGATCTGGCCGTCCGCCCCGCTGATATCGACGCCGCCGACGCCCTCGCCCCAGCCCATGTGAATGGCGGCATAAGCGCTGGGGAAGGCGATCTGCAGCAGAGCGAGGTCTTCAATCACCGGCTCTCGCCCCGCGTATTCCAGCGCGTCGACGAAAGCCATTACCTGCTGCGCTTCTTCGCCGACCAGCCATTCCGCCAAATAAACGGCGTGGATCATATCCATCAGGACGCCGCCGCCGGCCAGCATCGTATGCCGCCAATCCGCCTGATACTCTGCCGCGCCGGGATAATCGATGACGCCGAGGAAGTGCAAGGTAGCCACGCGGATATCGCCGACCAAACCGTCGCCAAGCATTCGCTTCATCTGCCAAAATTCGGGCAAGAAATGATAATTGTGCACCATCGCCATCTTCAAATCGGCCGCCGCCGCCGCGTCCACCAGCTCATCCGCGGTCGCCGGCACATTGCTGATCGGCTTCTCGCTGAGCACATGTTTGCCCGCGGCGAAGGCGTCAAGCGCGATCTGCGGGCGGAACTTCTGGGGCACAGCGATGACAACCGCTTCGATTTCTTCGATTGCTAGCAGGGCGCGATAATCTTCGTAAAGCTGCTCGGCGCGCAGGCCGAACCAATCCTGGCCGATTTGGCGGCGGGCCGGCGTGATATCGGCGAGGGCGAGCAATTCGATATCGGGCAGCGTGGTCAAAGCCGGGCGATGGCCGTAAGAGACGACGTTTCCGCAACCAATGAGACCGACTTTAAGCGTGTCTGTCATCTTACTCTCCCAAAGCGATTACCATCGGCGCAATCCAAGCAGCTTTTCGCCTAATGGAGTCAGTTTGGCGGTGGCGCTATTTTCGATTTCCCAGCGGCGCGGATCCCCAGGGAAGAATTTGCGATCAGGCGACTTCCGCTCTTTCCAGAGGCCGATGCGCTCCTGTCGCATGGCTTCGTCGTCTTCCATTGCCGGGAACATCGCGATGTATTGGGCCAGTCGCGGCCGCGAGGAATTGTTGCGTCCGGTGCCATGCGGCAGCAGGCTGTGCCATATTACCAGATCGCCGGCGTTCATCTCCACCGACACCAGTTCAAGACCGCTCATGTCAGGTTGGCGCGGATCGCGGTCGGGCGGCTGAGTCCGTACCCAATCGGCAAATTGCCGATGGAAACCAGGCACGACCTGCAAGCCGCCGGCTTCGGAGCTGACGTCAACCAGCGACAGGACGCCCTGCACGCGCTTCGGGAGCGGACGCAGCGATGTATCGATGTCCCAGTGCACGAACCCCTGGAAGTCCCAATCCGCGCGCGCCGGCGGGTTGAGATTCACGCGATCGATGGACACCCAGAGCTTTTCCGTCTCCCAGATATCAACAAAGGCGCCATAGACGCGCGGATGCTGCCGGTTGTTCCAGAGGGTCTGGTGCTGGTAAAGCTCGGCCATGCCCGATTCTTTCAGCTTTGGTTTGCTGTCATCGCCGTCAGCCGGGCGATACCAGGTCTCCGGGTCGTCGCGATCCATCTCCATGAATTCCCAGATGACATCGACCAGGGCATCCACATTTTCAGGCGGCACGGCATCCCGCACGATGACATAGCCGTTTTTATGCCAGAAGGACATTTCTTCCTGCGTCAAGACATGCATAGCCTTTCCTCTCGAATGCAAGGCTGATGGAAAAGCGGGCGCGCCGCTAATCTGCTTTCATTTTGCGCCAAGCGCCAAGTCTGCGAAATCATCCACTATCGCGTTTTGCGAATGTTGACCGACAGGTGGAACTATGGCATAATTTCTTTGCCTTTTCCAATACATTCCTTTCTGGTGATTATTCAATGCAAGCAGCCCGTCGTAAACCGCAAATTAGCAAACTTGTAGCCGCGCTCCTCGGCGCGCTGTTTATACTGCTGCCCGCCCAAAGCGTAGCCGGACAGTCTAGGTTCTGTTGACATTCTATCGTAACCAGATAAGCGTACCGACAAAATGCAGAAAACCGAGATGAGAAGTATCCAATTTCTCAAATCGAGAAAAGACTCGGCGGAAATGCTTGATCTTGTTGATAAAACGCTCCACCAG
>JAJDUC010000085.1 GCA_022826865.1 Anaerolineae bacterium | reverse complement strand
CGATAACCCAGAAGCTGATCAAACCGGTGTAGTAGATGCCTTGCGGCGAGTTGCGCCCAAAGCCGTTGCCACCGTAGGTTGAGCGGTAGGCGGCCAGGTTTTCGACGCCGAATTTGTCGCCATAACTCTTGTACCAGTTCAACAGCTCGACCCAGGCTTCTTCGTCAAGGGCGATATTGCCCTCTGCCTCGTCCCAGTACTGGCTGCCAAAAGCCGCGCCCCAATCCCAAACTTGCGCGCTCGGCAGCGTCGGCGAAAAGCCAAGACGCAGAATTTCGCCATCATCGGCGATTTCATTGAGCTCGGCGCCCATCGCATCCAGTTCGGCGATTGACGTCGGCGGGCTGTCTGGATCCAAGCCGCCCTCTCTCATGCGATCCTTGTTGTAATACATGAAGTTCACGATGGTCGAAATGCTCATCGCGTGCACATCGCCCTGATATTTCATTTGATTGAGCGTCGCCGGCCAGAAGTCCATCAGGTCGACATTTTGCGCATCGACATAAGGCTGCAAGTTGGTCAAGGCGCCGATAGCGGCGTCGCCAACGATCCAAGCCCAGCCGCGATAAGCATCAGGCGGCGATCCTGCCGAGGTGGCGGCGATCACACGATCATGAATCTCGCCCCAGGGAACGATAATGTGCTCGGGCGCGAATTCGGGATTCTCGACGCCGAAATTGTCGATGGCGCCTTGCATGGCGTCCGCCATACGACCTTGACCGAAGCCGGTCCAGATTTCGACTTTGCTTTGCGCGCCGGCCGGCATGCCACGCAGCAACACAGCGGCGCTGCCGCCCAGCCCGGCGATTTTCGCCATGCTCATGCCAGCGGCGCTGCCGCCCAGCATCTTCAGCATATCGCGCCGGCTGAGCTGCTTCTCCTGTAACTTCTCTTGTTTTGGCATCATTTTCTCCTCTAAAACGCTTGAACAATTCGGTTTGCTGCCCTGCTTCAGATATTCGTTTCCAGTCACCTCCTCAGCCGCTCGGCTGTCAGCCAGCCTCTAGCGAATCTTCAAGCCTAAGATATGCAACTGTTTAACCGATTAACCTCATTCTGGCAAATATACTGCGCTTGTGTGGATTTGTCAAGCGCTTGACCAAATGTAACACATGGCGTATGCCTTTAGCAAAATATGCCAGAAACAGGGCAGGGCAATCGCGTCAAATTGAAATTGCGCGGACAAATGACAATTTCCCCTCAAATTATGTAATCCGTAGGGGCGTTTCGCTGAAACGCCCGCAATTTGCAGACCATTTTCAACGGGCGTCTCACGAGACGCCCCTACCAGACTATTTCAACCGAAATAGATACACTACCGTATCTGGCAATTCGCCCGGCTAGTCGCTATGCTCTGCGCATTAACGCTGAGACAGGGGAATGAGACTTATGCCCAGGATGACGGGCGGAAAACTATTGGCGGAAACGGCGCGCGGTTACGGCATCAGCCACGTCTTCTTTATGCCCTATATTGCGCCGCGCGCGCTGATGGAAATGGAGAAGCTGGGCATCAAGCGCGTGCAAACGCATGGGGAGAAGGCGGCCGCCTACATGGCCGACGCTTATGCCCGGGTCAAGCGCGCGCCCGGGCTCTGCATGGCGCAATCGGTCGGCGCGGTAAACCTGGCGGCCGGCTTGCAGGATGCCTGGCTCTCTTGCTCTCCGGTCGTCGCTATCACCGGGCGCGAGTGGCAGAGCAACCAATTGCGCCACGCCTACCAGGAAGTGGATCACTATGCGCCATTTTCAGCCGTCACCAAGTACAGCGCCTACGTCTCCAACCCGACTGAGCTCTCGCAGCACGTTCGGCAGGCCTTTCGCGCGGCGACAACCGGCACGCCGCAACCCGCGCACATCGACCTGCAGGGCATTGACGGGGGCGGCGTTGTCAACGTCGAAGCGGACCTTGAAGTGATCGTTGAAGAGCAGTTCGCGGCGCTGCCGCCATTCCGTCCCACGGCCGACCAGGCATCGATTGAAGCTGCGCTGGCGCTGTTGCGCGCGGCGGAAAAACCGGTGATCGTGGCCGGCGGCGGCGTCACCACATCGGGCGCGCGCGCCGAATTGACCGCGCTGGCCGAGAAGCTCTCGATACCGGTTGCAACCGCCCTGAACGCCAAGGCGATGTTCCCGGCCGATCATCCGCTGGCGGTCGGCGTGCCCGGTTCTTATTCGCGCGCCTGCTCGAACCAGATCGTCTGCGAGGCCGATCTGCTATTCTACATCGGCAGCCACACCGGCGGTCAACTCACCAACAACTACACCATCCCGCCGCCCGGTGTCAAAGTCATTCAACTCGACATCAATCCGGCCGAGATCGGCCGCAATTACGCCATCAGCGTCGGCTTGCAGGGCGATGTCCGCGCGAGCTTAAGTCAGATGCTGCGGTCCATGGAGGCGGCGCCGGAACGCTCCGCCTGGATCGGACGCGTGCGCGGCTTGGTCAGCAACTGGTGGGGGGAAGTTGACCAGCATTACAGCTCGGACGACGCGCCCATGCGCCCGGAACGACTTTGCAATGAACTGAGCCAGCACATGCCTGAGGATGTGATTCTGGTGTCCGATACCGGCCATTCCGGCGTATGGACCGGCACCATGCTCGATTTTCGCCATCCCGACCAATCTTATATTCGCTGCTCGGGTTCGCTGGGCTGGGGATTGCCGGCGGCGCTGGGCGCCAAATGCGCCCGGCCGGAGCGCCCGGTGCTCTGTTTCACCGGCGATGGCGGCATCTGGTACCACATCGCGGAGTTGGAGACGGCCGTCCGCTGCGGCATCAACACCGTTACCCTGGTCAACAACAATCACTCGCTCAATCAGGAGCGCGATGGGGTGGAGGCGATCTACGGCGGGACCAGCGCCGGATCGGATGAGCTATGGCTCTTTGAAGATACGGACTTCGCCGCGATCGCCGAATCCATGGGCTGCCTGGGCATCACTGTGGACAAGCCGGGCGAAATCGCCGGGGCTCTGGATCGCGCCTTCACGGCCGATCGCCCGGTTGTCATTGATGTGAAGACGGCTGTCGAGGGGATTGCGCCGCGCGCCTGGACGCCGGGCTGAGGCGAGCGTGAAGCAATAGCGCATGCACGGACATCTCAAAGACTTATGATTGTCACAATGAATCTTTGAAGAGCCCGCAGCAACAGAAGCTGTTTGCAGGTATCGGCAACGGCGGGTTGGAGTATGAGCGCGGCAGGATTCGAACCTGCAACCAATTGATTAAAAGTCAACTGCGCTGCCATTGCGCCACGCGCCCAAACAGCGAAGAATTGTATAGGCGGGTCGCGCCATTTTCAAGCCCCGGCAAACGGCGTTGGCGCCCGCCGCGCCCGCTCGGAAAGCGCCGCTGCAAAAGGGCGCAGTCAAATTGTCCTAATCCGCATGTCCATATATACTGAATGATGATTTGCCGAACTTAACGAAATAGCACACTCCGAGGGGAATATGGCGGAGCTTAAACCTTTGGAAGCGGCTGTCACTGCGGTTACAGAGTTGCCATTGCGCCGCCTCGGACGCCCGGTTGGGCGGGACGATCTGCTCCGGGCGCTTCTGCTGCGCCTTCGCCAAAATCAACAACTGGTCCTGCACGGGGCGGCGGGCACGGGCAAAACCACCGTCGCCGCGACTATCGCCAATGTCTACTTGCAGCAGCACGCTCGCCCGGTTATTTGGCTGGATACAGCCCGCCCGCCTCTGGTTGAGCTTATCGTGCGCCTGGCCCGCGCCTATGGCGATATGGAAGCCGCCAACGCCGAAAACCCGCTTACGCAAGGCGCCGCCGTCAATGCGCTGCTGCGGGAGCAGCGGCCGCTGCTCATTTTCGATGGCGAGATCGAGGCTGAAGTGTTGGCCGAGTTTGTCAGGCGTTGCGACGCCGATATCCCGCTAGTGGTGACCAGCTCCCAGGCGCTCGCTGAAGGAGATTGGCGGAATCAAGCGATTGGCAGCCTGACGGAAAGCGATGCCGTCCGCCTCTTCAAACAGAAGGCGGGCATCAAGGACAATGAGGCAGACGAAGAGATTCGCGCCATCGTGGCGCAACTGGGCCTGGCCGCCTTCCCGCTAACACTGTCGGCGCGCAGCATGATCATCGCGCGCCAAACGCCCGGCGATTTCAGCGCGACGCTGGCGGAGGCGCTTGAAAGCCACGACGATCGCTCGCCTTTGGCGGCGCTGAGCATCAGCTTTGATGGATTGAACGATCGCCTGCGCGACTTGCTGCTCTTCCTCGGCGCGACCATCCGCGGCGAGGCATCGGTCGCCTTTCTCAATCTGCTCAGCGGCATCGCGGCCGAATCCATCGATATGTCCATGACGATTCTGTCGCGGCTCTTTCTCGTCGATCGCTTCCAGCGCGGGGGCGAGGCTTACTACCGGCTGCATCCATTGGTGCGCGCTTTTCTTGTGGATTGGGCGCTGGAGCGCGATCGTTTGGATGCGCTGCGCGCCGATATCATGGATACTTCGCGCGATTATCTTGATGTGCATGCCGGTTCGGATGACGCCTTGTCGACCGTGACGAGCGAAATCGGGAACCTGATCGCCACCGCTGAATGGGCGGCGGAAAATGAGGAAGCGGATCTTGCGGCCGATCTGTCGGAAGCGCTCGCGCCGCTCGAGGGCGGGCTCGTCGCCTCCGGCTACAACTATGAATTGCGGCGCCTGCGTGCGATCCGCGACGGCGACAACCTTGAATTCGAAGACCTGCCGGATGAAGAGCCGGCGGCGGATCCAGTCGCTGAACTTAAATTCTCGGAACTGGAAGAAGTGGCGATCGGCGATCTGGAGTTGATCGATGGCGATGAGGACGAGCCGCCTTTGCTGCATGACGGCGACTTCGCTGCTGCGCAGGACGCGGACGAGGAAGAGACCGCGCAGGCCGATGACGGGACTTTCTTGTCGCTTGATGATAATGAATTGCAGTCGGTCAATATCGACCAGCTGAAAACAGCGCTCAATGTGGCCAGCCAGAACAACGAAACCGCGCGCCAGCTTCAGATTCTCAAGGCGATCGCGCGCATGCAGATCACTCAAGGGCGCGAGAATGAGGCGGTCGCCACATACGGCGATGTCCTGGAGATTTATGAAAGCGCCGAAGACAAGGACGGCGTTCTGGAAACGCTGGACATGCTGGCCGGGCTTTTGGTCAGCAAGGAAAGCACGCCGGCCGCCATCGAACAGGTCAAGCTGCGCACGGCGCTTTCCTTCGCGCGGCAGCATGAAGACACGCCCCGCGTTCTGCAGATCCTGGAGGCGGTTGGCAAGGTGCAGATAGGCCAGAAGCGCGAGCAAGAGGCGGTGGCGACCTATAACGAAGTGCTGGCGATTCACGAGAAACAGGAGGACAGCGCCGGCATCCTGGAGACGCTGGATATGTTGGCCGGCCTCCTGGTGCGCAGCAATTCTTCCGTTTCCGCTCTGCAGCATGTGCAACGCGGCCTGCACCTGGCGGAGGAATTGGCGGACGATGAGGCGGCGATGTTCCTGCAAATCACGCGGGGCAATGCCCATAAGGAATTAGGCGAACCCGGCATTGCCGTGGAAGCTTATGAACAGGCGCTCGGCGCCGCGCGCCACCGCGACGATATGCAGAATGAAGCCTTCATTCTGTACAAGCTGGGCATGGCCTATCTCGATGCCGATGAAACGCGCCGCGCGGTCGAGATGCTGGAAGAAGCCAACGAGCGTTTCAAGCAGCAGGAAAAACGAGAAATGGAAGGGCAAGTGCTGCGCGGCTTGGGCGATGTCAATGTCAAGCTGGAACGCTGGAGCGAAGCGATCAATTTCCATACATCGGCGCTATATATCGCGCGCGAAGTTGGGGACAGGGCGACCGAGGCGCGGCAACTGCGCCATCTTGGGCAGATCTTGACCAAAGCCGAACGCCTTCCGGAAGCGCTCACCCGTTTTCGGCAAGCCTTGCATGTCGCCTATGAAGAGCAAGACAGCCGGGCTGTGGTCGGCGTCATCGCCGAGCTGGTCAGCCTGATGATGCGCAACCTCTTCCTGTCTTCGATTGCCGAATTGCTGATCAACGACGGCTTGACCTACGATCCGGAAGATCGCGAATTGCTGCGCCTGAAAGGCGAGGTGGCCGGCGCCAGAGAACGGGCCGCCGCTCGCGGAGTCGCGCTCGCTGTCGTCGCGGGCACAGCCCGGGAATACGCCGCCAACGCCTACAATTACAACTAACCGGCCAGATTATAGATTGCGGCAGTTATCCGCTGGCCGATTCTCCACAGTTCCTAGCCGACGCAAGCACGCCAAAAGGGCGCTTTGAAAGCGCCCTCGCTTTGCTCTCTTTGTAGAATCTTTGCGGGATTTCCGGTCGGCGGCGGCTAGTTCTGCCGCAGTTCAAGCGCGTCCGGCAAATGCTCGAAGACCTGGCTCAATGCGGTGTGGTGGTCGAGATGATCGCCGATGATGTCAAATGGCGAAGCTTGGTGCCGTTCGTCGAAGACGATCATCCATTGATCGTCGCTGTCTTTTACCCAGCGGCCGCCATAGTTGTGCCGTATGGATTCGCCCAGGTAGGCGCCAAACTTCTCCTGCAAGACGGTCTTGTCGCCGGCGTCCAGTTCTTCACGATGCTGATCAATATAAGCGTCGAGCCAGGAAACCGAGTCCGCCGAGAAGTCCAGCGCGACGGCTTCTTTCTCGCTCAAAACGTCTATCACCAGTTGGGCGTCTTCCCGGAGTTCGGATGATTCTCTCACGGATATCAACGTCTTTATTCCTCTTCACTTCACTATGCCGCGGCGCGAAGCCGCGCTCTTACAAACGGACGGCGCGCCTTTTAGGCAGACGCGTATGGATAGACGGGCTTGCAGCGGCTCGTCTTACCAAACCGCTCCCGATTTCGCGGGATCGGATCGGCGCTAAAAAACCAATCGCCAGGATTGGTTCTGCAAGATCCGCCTGAGCGGGTAACGGGATTCGAACCCGTGACCTTTTCCTTGGCAAGGAAACGTTCTACCGCTGAACTATACCCGCGTCGTCAGAGGCAGTATAACCGAGGCGAGAGCCGCTAACAAGGCTGACTTGCGCGCTTGCAGCCAGGCAGCGCGGGTTGCAGGCGATTCGCGCCGCATCCTGCGTCGGGCCGGGTATGCATCGCCTATAATGGTATTTGTTGCCGCCCGCCTATGGTGAAGCGCAAATGACCGCAATCGGACCGTACAAGTTCCTCTTCAATCCCTACAAGAAAGATCTCATCTTATCGATTGACGGCGGAGGCATGCGCGGCATCATCGCCTTGGCTATCCTCTGCTGGCTCGAAGAGCAGGCGGACAAGCCAGCCTATGAACTGTTCAAGCTCGTCGGCGGCACAAGCACTGGCGCGCTCATCTGCGCCGGGCTGGGCTTGGGCATGAGCGCGCGAGAGATCATGGACGAAGTTTACCGATTGCGCTTGCCGCAAGCTTTCGGCCGCGCCAAACGCTTGCGTTGGCTGCGTTTCCTGCTGAACGGCATGCGTCATCTTTACCCCTTTCGGCCCTTTCTCAAGGCGCTGGGTCCGCTGGGCGAGGGCAAACGTCTGAAGGACATCGACGCTTTGGGCATCTTGCTGACGACCAAGGACTTGCGCACCAGTTCTACCTATTACATCATCAATGTGGGGCCGGGCGCGCCGCTCTTCGCCGAATGGCCGCTGGCCGGGGCGGTCGCCTCCAGTGTGGCCGCGCCCATGTTCTTCGCGCCGGTGCAAGGCAACCTTGTCGATGGCGGCGTCGGTTCTTTTGGCAATCCCTGCCTGGCGACCGCGGTCGAGGCGGTCGAGTACCTGGGCATGCGCGCGGAAAACCTGATTCATATCTCGCTGGGGAACGGCTACCAGTCCAATATGCAGACCGAAGGCGCGGGCAAGGGCTTCTGGCTGAAGACCTGGGTCGAGTATCTGATCCACGAAGGGATGGACGACGCCACCATGCAGCAAGTCTATATGACCCGCGCCATCTACCGGACGATGGACTTTCGCCGTTATAACCCGGCGTTGACGCGGCAGAACATCGAGCACAACCTGGAACTTGAGGTCGGCGATGTCGACCCGGCCGCGCTGGCGCTGGACAGCTGCGCGGAAGAAGAATTGGAACTGATGGAGCGGATCGGCTATGCCTACGCGTCAAAGATCGACTGGATGAAAGAGCGGGCCCTGCCCTGGAATACCATCGGCGGCCATGCCGAGCCGGGTTACGAGCATACAGACTGGTCGAATTCGCCTTTCGCCGCGCAGAGGTTTTGAGATCGCAACGCAACAAAAAGTAGGGGCGGCCCATAGGGTCGCCCACTAATCTGATTCTGTTCCAGCTTTGGTTGTTGCGGTGGCGGCTAAATGCTGAAATACAACTCGAACTCGTAGGGATGCGGACGCATCGCCACCGCGTCCTGATCCTCGACCTGCTTGTAGGCGATGTAATTCTCGATGAAGGCTTCGCTGAAGACGCCGCCCTCCAGCAAGAAGTCATGATTCGCTTCCAATTCGCGCAGGGCTTCGCCGAGCGTGCCCGGCATCACCGGCGTTTCATGGTCGCCTTCGTACAGGTCAACTTCCGCCGATTCGCCCGGATCAATCTGGTTCTTGATGCCGTCGATTCCGGCCATCAGCAGCGCCGCCATACATAGATAAGGATTGGCTGCGGGATCTGGCCAGCGCGCCTCAACGCGTTTGGCTTTCGGGCTGTTGCTGTACATGGGGATGCGGATGCCGGCCGAGCGGTTGCGCGCCGAATAAATCAGGTTGACGGGCGCTTCGTAACCGGGCACCAGACGGCGATAGCTGTTGGTGATCGGGTTGGTGAAAGCCGCGGTTGCCGGCGCGTGTTTGATCAGGCCGCCGATATACCAGAGCGCCATCTGGCTGAGCCCGGCGTACATATCGCCGCCGAAGAGCGGCTGCCCGTCTTTCCATAGCGACTGATGCACGTGCATGCCGGAGCCGTTTTCTTCGAAGAGCGGCTTGGGCATGAAGGTGGCGTGCAAGCCATTGGCCATCGCCACATTCTTGACGATGTATTTGTAAGTCACCATCATGTCCGACATCACGAGCAGCGGCGCGTATTTCAGGTCGATCTCGGCTTGGCCGGCACCGCCGACTTCATGGTGATGCACCTCGACTTCTATGCCGACATCCGCCATGGTTTGCACCATTTCGGCGCGCACGTCCTGGGTTTTGTCCAGCGGCGACAGCGGGAAGTAACCCATCTTGATGCGGTTCATGTGGCCTTGGGCCGGGTCTTCGTTGCCGCTGTTCCAATCGCCTTCGAAGGAATCGACGCGGTAAAAGCTGCTGTTCTCCGATGTGCTGTATTGCACATTGTCGAACATGAAGAATTCGGCTTCGGGCCCAAAATAGGCGATATCGGCCAGGTCGGAGGCGTCCAGATAGGCTTCGGCCCGTTTGGCGACGCCGCGCGAATCCAGCGCATAAGGCTCGCGGCTGATCGGATCGTGGGCGTCGCAGTACATGGCAAGCGTCTTGTAGCTGAAGAAGGGATCGACGTATGCGGTGTTCAGATCCGCCAGCAGGATCATGTCGGATTCGTTGATCGCCTGGAAGCCCTGGATGCTCGAGCCATCAAATCCAAAGCCGTCATCAAAGTCTCCGGCGTCGATCGACTGGATCGGAATGCTGAAATGCTGCGGCACGCCGCGAATATCGACGAAGCGCATATCAATTTCGACGATGTCATTTTCATTCGCCCATGCCAGCAGGGCGTCGGGGGATTCCTTGGCGGAATCGGGAGGAACAAGGCTTGGCATTTCCATTCATCCTTCTGCTAGATGCGTACAATTTGAGAAACAGCGCCATTGTATTGGACGATTCTTACAGCATCCACAGCGAAACTTATGGAAATTGCCAGAAGTTTTCTGTGCGTTTTTACTAAAAGGGAATGATAACTCTGCCTTCGCAGAGCGCAATTTGTAGCGCTTATTGTGCTACTGTAATGATGACATAGTGTTTTGCTCTGTACGCTTCACTCTCAAATTTATAGTGTAGCTGGCGCGGATATGCGCATGACCGCGGCGCAGAAGTAGACGCAAGTAAGTCATGCAAAATCTGAAGAACGGTGTAGGGGCGATTCTGTGAATCGCCCGCCGACACAAGCGCGGATTTTCGGGCGACACTATGTGTCGCCCCTACATATCGACCTTATGCTGAATTTCGCATTACTTACTTGGTGTTACTGAGGTGAATTGATTAACTATACTATCTCTGCTAACATCGCTATAAGTACGGAGTACGGAATGCGGCATGCGCAGAATGTTCTACATTTATGAGGCGCAGACTGGCCAATCGCTGGATCAGTGGGTGCTGATGAAAGCCTACGTCCGCCCCAGTTACGTCTCGCGTTGGCTCAATAGTGCGCCGCAAAGGAAAATGCGTGTCGAGGTGCGCGATAGCGATCGAGATGAGACCCTAGGCTTTTACGAAGCTGAGGAATGGCTGCGAGTGGGTGAAGTCGTCGAGCGCCGCAGTATGGCGCTCGACAACAAGCGGCGTTATGAAGGACTACCGACGAGCAAGCCCGGTCCTAAACTGCAGCTAACCGAATTGCGCGGCTTGGGCAAAGAAATCTGGACTGGCGTGGATGCGCAAGCATACGTGAATGAACTGCGCGATGAGTGGGATCAGGCCCGGTGAAGATTGACGTTGCCTTTCAGGCTGCTCGACGTCTTTATCTGGATACGGCGCCACTGATCTATTATTTCGAAGAGAATCAGTCTTACCTTAGAAGAATGGATCGGATATTCGATCTTATTGCAAGCGTCCCGATCGCCGCATTCAGCGCTACGCACATACTAACGGAGATCATGGTCAAGCCGCTGCAGCTGAACAATCAGGCGCTGGCGCAAAATTATCGCGACATTCTTGTCTACAGCGATGCCTATACTCTGCTTCCTATCACGACGTCGATTGCTGAGTCGGCGGCTGATCTTCGCGCTCGCTACAACCTGCGTACGCCGGACGCATTGCATGTCGCGGCCGCTATCTCTGCTGGCTGCGACGCGATGCTTTCCAATGACGCTCGCCTCAAGCGTGTCCAAGAAATCCCCATCCTGGTTCTTGATGAATTGGAGCTGTAGCTGGGGATCTGCTAGCTGCTTGCCGATTTCGTTGCCGATGCGCTGATTCAGCCGCGCCAGCGCATGCTTGCGGACAGCCCCTTTTTTTGGTACACAGGAATGTACTCACATTTGCACATTGCCCGACGGATTCGATGCCCTTGGCTGTGCCAGTTTATTGACATTTGATTTCGCGCCAAGGTTGACTGATTCATGCTTGCAAATATCCGCAAGGTCGCGCCAAGCGCGATGTTCATCGGTGAAACATTGAAAGGCGCGCTCATCGTTGCCCTTCTGACGCTGCTGCCCCTGACGATGCAGGCGCAATCCCCGTCCGTGCCGGTGCTCGCGCCGGAAGTGCTGAATGTCTTTCCCCATGACGCGGCCGCTTTCACCCAGGGGCTGCTTTGGCATGGCGGCTACCTTTATGAAAGCACCGGGCTTTACGGGGAATCGACCCTGCGCCGCGTCGATCTCGCAAGCGGCGAAGCGCTCGAGGTCCACGCGCTGCCGGCGGAATATTTCGCCGAAGGGCTGGAGCGGGTTGGCGATCGCCTCATTCAGTTGACCTGGAAAGCCGGCGCCGCCTTTGTTTATGACATCGCGACTTTCGAATTGCTCGACCGGATCGCATACGATGGCGAAGGCTGGGGGCTCTGTTTTGACGGGCGCTATCTCTTCATGAGCGACAGCACCTCGCACTTGTCGCTTCGTGATGCGCAATCGTTCGAGCTCATCTTTCGCGGCGCGGTCACGTTGGACGGGCGCCTGATCCCGGCGCAGCTTCTCAATGAACTGGAATGCGTGGGCGATCATATCTACGCCAATGCCTGGAACAGCGATTACATCTTCGTCATCGACAAATTCAGCGGGGACATCACCGCCTTGATCGATGCATCTTCGCTGCTTTCGGAGGCCGAGCGAAGCAAATTGCCGGGCGGCGCCGTGCTCAATGGCATCGCATACCGAGATGAGACGGCATCATTTTTCATCACCGGCAAGAAATGGCCCAAGATATTTGAAGTCGTCTTCCTGCCGCAATAAGCTCGCCGACTCTACCGCTTCGGAACTCTAATACTTCTCTTATAGACAGCGCGGCAAAGCCGGGTATAGTTCATATATGGATAATTCAGATGTGAAACAATTTGTCTCGGATGCTGAATGGATCGACGATACCTTCGAGAATCGGTTCTTCACGCTGTTGACACGCATTTGCCGCCAGTTGGCGCAGCGCGCCGAGCAGATCAAAGCCTCAGGCATGCTGTCGCCGCCGCAGTTGTGGTTTCTCAAACGTCTCTACGATGCCGGCGCGCCCCAGCCGATCAGTTTCTTCGCCGATAGCGTATTCTCGAATCTATCCAACGCGTCGCAGATGATCGACCGGCTTGAGGCGGAGGGCTTGGTCTACCGCATTAACAACCCGCGCGACCGCCGCAGCAAGCTCGTTGAGTTGACTGACGAGGGTGTGCAGCGAATGAAGCAGGCTTACGAGCGCCACCATTTGCTGGCGCAAGAACTGCTGGAGCCCTTGTCCGAAGAAGAGCGCCGCGCCGCGCTTGCGACCTTGGAGCGTGTGCTGTCACTATTCGAAAACGAGACAGACGACGCGGACGCGGGTCCTTGTGATTTTTGACGCCGCCTCTCGTCTGTTCGGTTTGTAACGGTAAGCTATCGAAGGAGCGAGCTTCTATGGAAAACAATCACGCGATCATCGCGGAAAACGTGGTCAAGCACTTCGGCGATGTCAAAGCGCTGGACGGCGTATCTATCTATGGGGAGGCCGGAAAAGTCTTGGGTTTGCTCGGCCCGAACGGCGCAGGCAAGACGACCCTTGTCCGCATTCTGGCAACCTTGCTCAAGCCGGACGGCGGCAATATCCGGGTCGGCGGCCTGGATGTTTTGCGGCAGAAGCGGCAGGTGCGCGAAAATATCGGCCTGGCTGGTCAATACGCCGCTGTGGACGAAATCTTGACCGGGCGCGAAAACCTGGTCATGGTGGGCCAGCTCTATCACATGCCCCGGCGCGCGGCGCAAGAGCGGACGACGGAACTGCTCGATCAATTTGCGCTGACCGACGCCGCCGATCGGCCGGTCAAAACCTACTCGGGCGGTATGCGCCGCCGCCTGGATCTGGCGGCGAGCATTGTGGCGCGGCCCAACATCCTTTTCCTCGACGAGCCGACCACCGGCCTGGACGCGCGGGCGCGCATCGCCATGTGGGGGACCATTCGCACGCTTGTCGCCGATGGCACGACGCTTTTGCTGACGACCCAGTACCTGGAAGAAGCCGACGAGCTTGCGGATAAGATCGTCGTTATCGACCATGGACATGTCATAGCCGAAGGCACAGCCGACGAGCTCAAAGCCAATATGGCGGCTGATTTCATCGATATTTCCATCGCCAATCCACTGCAGACCGTCCAGGCCTCATCGCTCTTGCAGCCCTTGACATCAGAAGCGCCGCAGACCGATGAGCAGCGCGGCCATGTCATTCTGGCGGTGGAAAACGGCGCCCAATCCATCGCTGAAGTTGTGCGCCTGTTGGATGGCGACGATATTCACATCGCCGAGCTCAACTTGCGCCGACCGACGCTCAACGATGTCTTCCTCAGCATTACCGGCGAGGCGATCGTCGAAGAGGAAGCCAAACCGAAACGCCGCGGCTTCTTCGGCCGCCGCAGCGCCTAGCTGCTTTCGCCCATTCACACATTGTTGCAAGGAAAGGGATACACATGACCGAACAAACGCTTCAACCAGTATCAGGCGGCTTGGCGCCAATGACCGGCCAGGCGGGCGCATTCCAGCGCTTCATCTGGACCTTCACCGACACCTATGTCGTCATGCGCCGCAATCTCTCGCAATTGTTTCGCCAACCGCAGCTTCTGATATTCGCCACGATTCAACCGGTGATGTTCCTGCTGCTCTTCACCTATGTATTCGGCGGCGCCATCCGCTTTTCAACCGGCGGCGACTACATCAAATTCCTGCTACCCGGAATTATCATCCAGACGATCATCTTCGCATCCACCAACACGACGATCGGCTTGAATCTCGATCTTTCTCGAGGGATGATCGACCGCTTCCGCTCGCTGCCAATGTCGCGGGCGGCCGTCCTGGCCGGGCGCACAGTCGCCGATACCGTCCGCGGCGCCGTGACGATTACGATCATGATGATCGCCGGCATGGTCATCGGTTTCCGTTTTGAGGATCTGGGCAGCGGATTGGCCGGGATCTTGCTCGCCATCGCCTTTGGCCATGCCTTCACCTGGATCGGCGCGACCATCGGCTTGTATGTCAAAGATCCCGAAGCGGCGCAGGTGGCCGGATTCATCTGGATGTTCCCGCTGACCTTCGCCAGTTCCATCTTCGTGCCGACTATGACCATGCCGGATTGGCTGCGCGTTTTCGCCGAGAATCAGCCGGTGAGCGTCGTCGCCAATGCCGTGCGCGACCTGATGACCGGCACCGTCAACCCGGAGGAAATCGCCGTGGCCCTGGCCTGGATCATCGGCATCTTTGTCGTATTCATGCCTCTGGCAGTCTGGCAGTATGCCAAGGTGGCGTCGCGATAGCCACAGTCCAAGCTGAACTGTAGGGGCGAGCCCGTGGCTCGCCCTCCCGCCACATCTAAACCACTGATGCGACCCTTCTGCCGCCCACCCGCCACGCCCAAACTGTCGCGGCGACCTATCAGGCCCCCAGCCCAGCTTTCGCCTATGCAAGTAAACTGCGTTACACTGTCCACAGTCCGATTGCTGACCACAAGGAGCACACATGACCGAGAATCTCGTTTATATCGCCAACGGCGGCGGCGGCCCCTGCGGCATCACAATCGCCGAGCTCGACTATGAAAATGCCACGCTGAAAATCGTCCAGCAGGTTGATGCCATCAAAGAATGCCACTACTTGAACCCGCATCCGAATGGACGGCTCCTGCTCGCGACCACGATGGACGGCGCTATCGAGGTGGTCTCCTTTGGCATTGAGCCCAATGGCAGCCTGCGCAAATTGAGCAGCCAGCCGGCAGGTGGCACTTCGCCGGCGTACGTCTGCGCGGACGCCAGCGGCAAAAATGCTTTGCTGGTCAACTATGTCAACGCCGGCGCCCGCGGCAATATCCGCGTCTACCCCATCGACAGCGATGGCGCGCTGGGCGCGCAGAGCGAGCATATCGAGATTGATGACAGCACCGGCCCCAACCCGGATCGGCAGGATGTTTCCCATCCGCACATGATCGTCATGACACCGGACGGGCGCCATGTCGTCGTGCCGGATTTGGCCACGGACAAGGTTTATCTCTATACCCTGGATGCGGAGCGTGGGAACTTGAGCCTTGCTCATGCGCTGGAAGCGCCGGCGGGCGCCGGACCGCGCCATGTCGCCTTCCATCCCGTCTTGCCGCGCATGTACCTTATCAATGAACTGGGTTCGACGCTGGCGACATATAGCTGGGATGACGCTGACAACTGGACGCGCGGACCGATTCTGCCGACCCTGCCTTATGGTCATATGCAGCCGGCCGGGCGTCCCAATACCACCGCCGATGTGCATGCGCACCCCAATGGCAAGTTCCTCTATGGCAGCAACCGCGGTCACGATTCTATCGTGACATACGCGCTGGATGAGGCTGGCATGCCGCGCTACACAGGTAACGAATCGACGCGCGGCGCTTGGCCGCGCGCCTTCATGATCGATCGGAGCGGCCAATTCCTGGTCGTCGGCAATCGGCATACGGATAACGCTTCCGTATTCTCCATCGACGCGGATACGGGACAGCTCACCTTCCGAAATTCGGTCGCCATGTCGCAGCCGATTGCCTTCAAGATGATTGGCTAGGCGGCCATGCGTCTGCTGATAACCGGCGGCGCCGGGCATGTCGGTTCGCCGATCAGCCGGAAGTTCGCCGCCAATGGCTGGGATGTTCATGTCATCGGCATTGATCCCGACTGCGCGCTCCCCGGCGTCAGCTATACACAATGCGACATCCTCGACTACGAGGCGCTTCGGGCTCATGTCGAAGGCTGCGACGCAATCGTGCATTTGGCGGCCATTCCCAGCACTCGGACGCATCCCAACGCGACTTTGTTCGATATCAATGTCGCCGGCGCCTACAATGTCTTTGAAGCGGCGGCCTGCGCCGGTGTCAAGCGTATTGCCCAAGCCAGCTCCATCAACGCGCTGGGCGGTTTTTGGGGCTGCGATGATCGGCAGTATGAGTATTTTCCGCTGGATGAAGAGCATCCCCTGCATACCACCGATGCCTATTCCTTCTCCAAGCAATTGGTGGAGGAGGTCGCGGCCTATTATTGGCGTCGCAGTGCGATCAGCAGTGTATCGTTCCGTTTGCCCGCGGTTTGGAGCGACGAGATGATCCAGCAGCGGCGCCTGCGGGAGAGCCTGGCGCAAAGTCGGCAGCAATTGGAAGACTTCCGCCATTTGCCTTCCTCAGAGCGGCAAGCGCGTTTGACGGCGGCGCGCCAGCGAGCGCTGTCGCTGCGCGCGCGGCGCATCATGGAATACGATGCCATTCAATCGGGCGCGTCCGCCGCCGAAATGCCCGCCGACGACTGGCTCTTTGACATGTATTTTTTTGACCGCTTCAATTACTGGACCTTCATCCACACCGACGACTCGACGGCGGCCTTCGAGCGCGCAATCACAGCCGATTATGAAGGCGCGCACGCGCTCTTCGTCAACAGCGATCGTAATATTCTCGCCTACGATTCCGAGGCCTTGCTGTCGCTCTTTTTCCCGGATGCGCGCGGCCGCCGGCGCAGGCTCGCCGGCGCTGAAAGCCTGGTGAGCATTGAAAACGCCCGCCGTCTGATCGGCTTTGAGCCGCGCGTGCGCTCCATTCTGTAGGGCTTGTGCGGTGCTGATTGCATGGCGTTTGGTCAACCCCCCTCAGTCCCCCCATATCAATGGGGGGAAGCTGGTCTCGCATTAAAGCACTGTAGTATTCTTTGTGATGCAAATCCCTATGCCGTTGAACTCAAGTGAGGTCGCGCGCACTATAGAGTTTTCTTTCGTCGCTTGTTCAGCCCGCTAGCCGTTGGCGTATTCGCCCGAGCTGTAAATGTAGACTGCGTTCACGATTTCGCCGTCGTCATTGGGTTCGGCGCCGGCGGTCCACTCGTAGAGCCAGCGCGCGTCGCTGATGCTCAGGTTGACACAGCCGTGACTGCGCCGATAGCCGAAGCTATCGTGCCAGTAGGTCCCGTGCAGGCTGATGCCGCCTTTGAAATACATCACCCAGGGCACATGCTGCAGGTCGTAGGCATCGGGCGCGCCGGTCGCGCCGCTCATCGCATCGCTGGGCAAGCGCGCCCAGACTTCATAAAGGCCTTCAGGCGTCGACCATTCCGGCAGGCCGCTGGAAATCACCGTGGCGAAGACGGGCCGGTCATCTTCATAAGCGATCAGCGTTTGCTCGAAGAGATCAACCGCCACCCAACGGTCCGCGACCTCGGCCGGGCGCGCGACCGGGGCGAGCATAGCCACGAACTCCTGGCGGATCCAACGCTGTGGCCCGATCAAGTACCAGACCGCCCCGGCTTCGTCTTCGGCGCGCGCGAAGATGTTGACCAAGCGGTAGCGCCGGGTGACATAACCGCTTTCGCGGCTGCCTTTTTCGCCTGGGCGCAGGGAGGCGTAGATTCCGGTCTTATCCAGAATGACCGCGAAAGGATGCCGCCAGCCTTCCGGCAGCAGCAGACCGGCAAAACTCGACGGATTCACCGGTCGGGCGTCGGCGCGCAGCAGCCACTCGCCGCCTTCCTGTTGCAGCCAGCCCTCAACATCCGTGTTGAGGGCGCGAATGAAGTTGAAACCGGCCGGAATTTGGGCGATGAGCTCGCCTCCGGGCGCGGCGTAGAGGTTAGTTGCTTCGGGTCCTACGCGCCAGAAGCTGTATTCATGCAAGCGCCGGCGATCGACCGGTATCCGATCCAACTCGGGTTGGGGATAGGCGTTCATCATCGCCAGGCATTGGCCGCTTTCGGCCGCGGCGACCGCCGCTTCGACGTTCGCGGGCGACCCGGCGGACGCCGCGCAGACGCTCGGATCGTATGCGAGACCTTCGGCTGTTGCGTCGGCGTGTGCGCTGGGAATGGCGATGAACATGAAGGTAAGAGCCAATATCACGTAAGGCGTCACGGTTGCTCTCCCGCTCAGGCGCGAGCCTGCGCTTTCGTTTGCGCTCTTCAAGTGTTTGCAGGATACAGTGTCAAGCCCGGCGCCGCTTGACGGCTCCCGTACGGCTGGTCGACGCCGTTCCTGCGCCAGAGCGGCAAGATAGTATAATCGTCTTAACCGGGAGATCATTGATCCAAGATATCGGCCGTGACGCGAATCATCCGAATTGGCACGCGCAGTTCAAGATTGTCGCTTTGGCAAGCGAATCACGCAGCGGATCTCATGCGCGAACGCTACGCTGGCCTTGGAACTGAGATCTGCGAATACCGGACGCGCGGCGACATTGACCGGTCATCGCCCTTGCAGTCCATTGGCGGCAAAGGCATCTTCACCGAAGCGCTGGAAGCGGCGCTGCGCGGTCGCGAGATTGACTGCGCCATCCACAGTCTGAAAGATATGCCGGTTGAGGACGGCGCCGGATTGGCAATCGGCGCTGTGCTGGCGCGAGGAGATCCCCGCGACGCGCTTGTGAGCCGCAAGGGCGAAACGCTGGATTCGCTTCCGTCCGGCGCTCGAATAGGAACCGGAAGCCCGCGCCGGCGCGCCCAGCTTCTTGCCCTGCGTTCGGATCTTGAGGTGCTGCCTATCCGCGGCAACGTGCCAACGCGCATCGACAAATTGCAGGCGCCGGACGGGCAATACGATGCCCTTGTGCTGGCGACCGTTGGCTTGCAGCGCCTCGGCTTGGAAGGACACATCAGCGAAGTCTTCGAGCCGGCGCGCATGCTTTCCGCGGCCGGGCAGGGCGCGCTCGCCCTGCAGTGCCGCGCCGATGCCGAAGAGTTGGCCTTCTACGCGCCGCTTGTCGATATGCCGACCGCGCTTGCCGTCAGCGCTGAACGCGCATTTCTCAGCAGGCTGGAAGCAGGCTGTTCCCTGCCTGTTGGCGCTTATGCGCATATTGAAGGCGGCGCGCTCCACCTGCGTGGTCGCGTCATGGCGGAGGATGGCAGCGTGACAATTGGAGGGCGCGACGCGGTCGACCTGGCCGCTGCGCGCGATCGAAGTCAAGTCGCGCGGGAACTGGGCGCGCGCCTGGCGGAGGCGGTTTTGGACAAGGGCGCCGGGCAGATCTTGCAAGTCAATCAACCAGGCGGCGCGGGCGAAACTGGCGGATGAGGGGCGCAATGCGAGAAGCAGATTGGTTCAGGGGCGAGCGCTTAGTCGTCACCCGCGCCCGGCATCAGGCGGCGCCGCTGGAAGATTTGATCCGGCAGCGCGGCGGCGTTCCTGTTCCCTATCCCTGCATCGCAATAGAAGCGCCGGCAGATCTGCGACCGTTGGCGTGGCGGCTGCGCCAGCTTGATGAATTTGATTGGCTGCTGCTAACGAGCCGCAACGCCGTTCAGGCGCTGTCCGATTTGCCGGGGGCGGCGTTGGATCTTGCGACTGTCAAAGTCGCGGCGGTCGGTCCGGCGACGCGCGCGGCTTTGCAACGGCAATTGGGGATTGATTGTGATTTTAGACCGTCGGTCGCTTCGGCCGACGCGCTGGCGCAAGAACTGCCGCTCAGGCGACCCGGCCGCGTCTTGATGCCCCAATCCAATCTGGCTGACAACGCGGCGCCTGCCATATTGCGGTCGCGGGGGGCTGCCGTCACAACCGTCATCGCCTACAAAACTGTCGTCGGCGCGGGCGGGGCGGACCTGCCAGCCATGATCGCGCGTGGCGACATCGATGCCTTGACCTTCATGAGCCCATCAGCCGCCCGCTTTTGGCGGCGGCGCTGCCCCGCGCCGGAGGCGCTCAGCTTGCCGGCGGCTTGCATAGGCCGGGCGACGGCCAAGGCCGCTCATGAAGTCGGCTTCCAACAAGTGATTGCGTCGGCCGAACATTCTGCGCGCGGGATGCTGCAGGCGCTTGCCGATTTTTTCACTTCAGTCCCATGAGCGAGCGGATGCCAAGTTAAGATGGGCGCCAGTTGCTTAAGGCGATTTAATGACAGTTTTATTCTTTGCAGAATGCTGTTCAACTATAATGAATATAACGGGCGCGTAATACAGCGCTTGCTGGCAGCGCCGGCTAATCAGGGCGAGAATATCCATTAACTGTTGAGTCGAAGACCGACCTGGTGGATGTTTTGCATCGCGGGAAGCAGAGAAAATGGAATTGAGACAAGAGATTTATACACACGATAAATTCACCGAGAGCGATCAATTTTGGAGCCCGGAGTCGGAGGATTACGCCGCCGCCAGTCAATTGATCGGCGCGATGCGCGCCGGCTGGCGCCTGGCGCTGCCCCGTGTGAGCGCTCGCCAGATCTGGAATAGCGGCAGCCGACCGCGTACGGTTTATGAATTCACGCTGATGCGCGGCAGCCAACTGATGATTATGCCGGTGCTGAGCAACCCCTTCATCGAACGCTATATCATCCAGAATGACATTCGCATCATCTACGACATTAGCGCCGATTCTACGGTTACTCCCGAATAGACCCGCTTCCGGATTAATCCGGGCGCGCTGCCTCCCATCGAATCCACAAATGAATTCGCGGCAGAGCGGCTGTTAAAGTTCGATTAAGCGACGACGGCTGTCTTGTCGCGGGCCGGGAGCGCGCCTATAATCGCGCGGCAGGTCGAGAGATTGGGAACATTGGACAGAATGAAAGAGCGCAACGAGCAAAACTTGTACATGCAGCACCAGGATATCACGTCGCAGCATTGGAGTTACTCGTCGGAGCGTTTTGCTGGTGGCGATAATCTTCTGACAGCAATTGCCCGCGGCTGGAGCATCGATCGCAAAGTTGTGCTGCGGCGGCATTGGTTCGCCGGCATGCGCTGCATCGAGATCTTTCACTTCACCATCCGGCGCGATGATGTGGTGGCCGATATGGCGGTGGTGGGCAACCCCTATGTGTACCGCTACTTGGCGACGGAGCCGCATGACTTGGTGGAAGCGGAAGACGCGGCGGTGGCGTAGAAATGCAAAGACTTTGACTCTAATGCATTCTTTTTGAGATATAGTATGCTTTGCGTGATTGATATTTACACGTGTTTTCTGTATTCTTGCAGGATTTGGCCGCAAGTTTCCAGAAATGGTAGTTTATGAATGAAGTTGTCCGAGTATTCTTTGAACAAGAGTTTAAGTTATCTTTTCTTTCGAAGAGAGGAACACACTTTGAAGATTGGTTTGCAGAAATTATGGAATTGCGTTATCCGGATGACTTTAGGAGAGTGCGTCCGTGGGGCAATTATGGTGATAGAAAGAATGATGGTTACTTGCAGTCCAAGCGTATGATGTTTCAGGTTTATGCGCCAAATGAGCTTGCCGAGCGAGACACGCTCCAGAAGATTGATGACGACTATGTAGGTGCTGTGCCATACTGGGAACAGTACTTTGACACTTGGGTGTTCGTGCACAATTCGAGAGACGGTCTCTCACCCAACGTAAATCAGAAGCTGTTGGATCTAGATGTTCAAGGTCCGTTTCGAGTCAAACAATGGGGTTTTGCCAAATTGCATGATGAGGTCTTCAAATTGGATCCGACTAGCTTGCAGCGACTCTTTCGACCACCACCAGCGATAGCCGACCTTCATAGTATCACATATGAAAACCTTGTAAATGTATTGCAGTACGTAGCCAAGAAACCTCTTGAGGAGAGCGGCGAGAAAAAAGAAGAAGTACCACTTCGAAAACTGGATGCAAACGGTTTTTCAGACGAGTCAAAGGAATTGATCAAACTAGGTAACAGAAAGTCCAGATATGTGGGAGAGTTCTTTGATAGCTGGAATGACCTAACCTATGGCGATGAGGTCTCCAATTCATTCAATCAAGAGTATCAACAGCTCAGAAATGATAATGTTCCGGCCGACGAGATTCTTTCTCGATTATTGGATTTTGCTGGATTTCGAAAAGTATCGGATGCAAGAGACATAATGGCTGTATATGCTGTTGTTGCCTACTATTTTGAATCTTGCGACATATTTGAGAGCCCACTCGAATAGTAGGGAACAATGATTTTGCCCACCAAGCATCTGAATGAAGAACGCAGTATTTTGCGAATCGGAGCGGAATTACTTCTATTATTGAGGTCCGAAACCACGGTTTCCAGATTATGGGCAGATTTTCAAGCGTATCGCCGAGACGTGCTAGAGATCAAGCCGGTAACCTATGATTGGTTTATTCTGGCGCTAGATTTGCTTTTCATCTTAGGAGCTATTGCATTTAGCGAGGGCAAAATAACAAGAAACAGACGTGATACACAGAATCTACAGTTCCCTGAATACGTTCAAAGAGCTTGAATTTCATAACGGGCTCAACATTCTGCCTGCCGTGAGAACATCCACCTCGAGCGACAGGCAAACGCGCAACGGCGCCGGAAAGTCTAGCTTTGTGGCGATAGTTAATATGTTGTTGGGCGGGAGTTTCCGAAGCGGCTCGATTTTCAAGCACGACGCGCTGATTGACCACTGGTTTGGCATGGAATTTGATCTCCGAGGCAATCGAACCACTGTAGAACGTAGCGGAACGCCCAGAAGTAAGATCAAGGTTAAGGCGAGTGTTGATCTGGGAATTCAGGAATCGAAACAGCCCGCTCTCTTTGAGGACAATTACATGTCAGTTTCTCAAGGTAAATGGACTGAGATTTTGGGAAATCACATCTACAATTTGCCGGTTGACGAGGAATACGAGGCTCTAGGTCGATTTAAGCCAACATTTCGCTCTTTGATCTCTTACTTTGCTCGTGAAGAACCAGATGGATTCATTACATATTCAAAATATTTTGCTCGTGGCAGCAAATACCAATATCAAGTGCCGCTGTCGTTTGTCCTCGGGATTGACTGGAGAATCTCGCAAGATTTGCAGGAATTGAGAAAAGCGAAAGATAACTTGCCGGATATCGATTCGTCCGCCGAACTCCGGACCCCAATAGTGATTAAGGAAAAGCGATACAAAGAGCTTGAAAACAACCTGAAGAATTTCCGCGTACTTCCCGAATACCGTGAGTATGAAAGCGAAGCAAATGAAATTACGAGTCAGTTGAGTGAGCTTTCTGATCAATTAATGCTGGATCATAGAATAGTTGATGATTTGCAAATGTCAGTAGAAAATGAACCAGTTCCGAAATTTGAACGGCTGGAAGAGCTATACAAAGAGGCAAATGTGATTCTTCCTGAACGTGTAACTTCACGATATGAAGACGTCAGAAAGTTTCATGCAAGCGTCATAGAAAACCGCCGAATATATTTGCAAGGCGAGATAGAAAATGCTAGGGACAGGATTCGTCAGAATGAGAATCGGTCAAGAGAGTTGGAAAATCGATACAGCGAGTTAATGGCAATACTTCAACCACACGGGGCAATTGAACAGCGTGTTTCCCTAGAGAGTGAGTTGCACAAGTTGGCTGGCGAACTAGCAAACCTTGAACAGAGATTGAATTATGCTGAAACTTCTGAAAATCGTAAATCAGAACTCCAATTAGAGCGCAATCATCTCGAACGCCAACTGACGGTGAACTTACGTGAACAACGTACTGACATTGATTCAGCAATACTAGCATTTGAGCAAGTCGCCCAACAGCTCTATGAAACAAGCGGTGAATTGATTATCCGTCCAACTGACGATGGTCCTGAATTTCAAGTGAATATGCGTGCCGACAAGAGCAGAGGCATTACCAATATGGAGATTTTCGCCTTTGATATGATGCTTATGCTTGTTTGCACTAAGAGGAATATCGGTCCCGGCTTTCTGATACACGATAGCCACCTATTTGATGGCGTGGATGCGAGGCAGATCAAGAAGGCCTTGCAAGTCGGCGCCGATTTAGCTGAAGAGCATGGATTTCAGTACATAGTTACAATGAATTCAGATGTAGAACCGGACGGCTTTGAAAAATATCGGATTGCTACCGAGTTAACTGATGCAACCGACGACGGCGGCCTATTTGGATTCCGTTTCGATTAGGCGCTTGCCTCCCTCTAAATCCACCCAATTTTCACATTCCACTATAATGAACGCGATGTCCACCGGCTTTGCGCGGGATGCGATTGATGGCCGACGACCCGACGCGCGACTTGCCGCGCGCTGAAGAAAACGAAGAGGGCGCTCCCCAATCGCCCGAAGAGATGATGGGGGATATGCTCAGCGAAGCCAGGGATGAACTGCCGCGGCCGGAAGATTATGCCGCGGCGCCGTCCGCTGGCGATATCAAACGCTTAGCCCGTCCCGAAGACGAACCGCCGCCCGCGTTTGTCCCTCCCGAAGCGCCGATAAGCGCGGAAGCCCGGCGTTTCCTGGACATGCAGAATCAAGCGGCCACGCTGGCGGAATTGCTTAGCAAAGAAGAAATCAGCTTTGAAGATTACCAGCGCTTGCTTTACGAAGCGATGGCGCAGGATGACGCCGGCATCTGGTGGATGATTGATGCTGAAAAGGAAGAGTGGTATCGGCACGATCCCGCGAGCAACCAGTGGCTGGTCGATTATCCCGAAGCTCTGCGGCGTTTGGAAGGGGCGCGGAGCGGGGAGATTGATCCCGACGCGACGCTGACGCAGCCGGATACCGCCTACGCTATGCCCGGCGATCTCGGTGGAGCGAAGGCGGGGGATCCGATTCTTGATGAGCGCGGTGTCAAGATCGGGGTAGTGCCGCCGACGAAGGACGAACTCTACACCGTACCGGGCTCGGCCGCCTTGGCGGAGGAGTTGCCGGGCCAACAGCGCACCTTGCAATCCGATGCCCAGGCGACGGGCGCCTTGCCGGCCCCGGCGCATATTGATGCGGATTCGGTCATTCCTCGCGCCATCGACACGGAATTCAACCTGCAGCCGTCTCCGGTCGTGCAGGAGATGCTAGCCAGCCGGCGCAGTGGCCGATTGCGCCTGGCGGCGACTCTTGCCGCGGCGCTGCTGATGGTAGCCCTGGTCGGCGCTATCGTGGCCGCCGGCGCGATCATGATGTGGTATCGCGACAAACTTGAGCCCTTTACCGGGGCGATCGCCGCGCTGGAGAACTACAGCCCGGGTTATCAGACCGCGCGAATATTTGACGCCGAGGGCAATTTGCTGGCGTCGCTGAACAGCCGGGAAACCGGCGCGCGCACCGCTGTGCCATTGGAAAGCGTCAGCCCGTACATGATTCATGCCATCGTCTCGCAGGAGAACGAACGTTTCTTCGAAGATCCGGGTTTCGACCCGATCGCGATCATCCGCGCCTTCATTCAGAATATCCGGGGCGGCGGCGTCGAATCGGGCGCCAGCACCATCACCCAGCAGATCGCGCGAAATATCGTGCTGCGGGATCGCGAAGTGACGGTTGAACGCAAGCTCAATGAAATTGTGGTCGCGCTGGAGATCGCCAATCGTTATGACAAGAACTTTATCCTTGAGCTGTATTTGAACGATGTCTTCTTCGGCAACCAGAGTTATGGAGTGGAGGCGGCCTCTAATTTCTACTTTGGCCACGGGGCGGAGCAGTTGAATTTCGCGGAAGCGGCGCTCTTGGCGAGCATTGTGCCGTCCCCCCTGCAGCAGGATCCGGTCCTCAATCGAGCGGCGGCGGTGCGCGGAATGCGTTCGACCATGGGCAAGATGATTGACATCGGCTGTCTTCAATTTCAGCATGGCGACTGGTTGAGCCGCGGCCCATTTTGCGTCGGCGCTGACGTCCAGGTTGAGCTTGACGGGACGGCGGCGGCCCTGGTGAATATCAATGATGCCGGCGAGATTGTTGGGGGCGCGGCTATCTTGCAAATTGCCGAGATCGAAACCACCGAATTTTGGCAGGACCAGGCGCAATCGCCCTATCCTCATTTTGCCGATTTTGCGCGCGCGGCGGTCGAGGCGGAATTCGGCGCGGAAGCCTTGTTCAAACGCGGTCTAAGCATCTACACCACTTTGAACCCGGGCTTGCAAGAGGCGGCGCAGGCGGCGCTCAGCAATCAGGTCAAAAAGCTGACGGCGCTGGCCACTGGAGTCAACACCGGCGCTGTCATGGTAACGGACCCGCGAACGGGCGCCATCCGCGCGATGGTCGGCAGCCATGATTATTACGACGCCTTTGCCGGGCAAGTGAACAATGCCTTGACCTTCCAGCAGCCCGGTTCCGCGATCAAGCCTTTGGTTTATGCGGCGGCGCTGCAGAACAACGACGGCAATTATCTCACGCCCGCCAGCATTATATGGGATGTGCCGCTGCGCGAAGATCTCGGCGCCGGCGGGATATACGAGCCGCAGAATATCGACCGCGAATTCCATGGTCCGGTCTCGCTGCGCACAGCCCTGCAGAACAGTTACAACGTGTCGACGGTCAAAATCTTTCGCGATTATGTGGGTGTCGGGCGCTTCGCCAACACAGCTGATGCTTTTGGATTAAAATTCCCGGAAGATTCTCTGATATCCCTCGCTAGCGCCCTGGGCGCAAATGAAGTTTCGCTATATGACTTGATGGGCGCTTATGCCGTCTTCGCGAATGGCGGCCAGCTCGTCCCGCTTTACGCCATTGAACGGGTCACGGAAGTCATAAATGGCGAAGAAGTGGAGATCCCGCGCGAGCGTGCCACGCCGTCCCGGGCGATATCACCGGCGCTGGCCTATTTGATGCAGAACATCCTCAGCGACGACAGCGCGCGCGACCCCAGTTTCAACCCGGGTTCGGATATGACGCTTGCGCGTCTCGGCATCCCGTCCTTGAATACGATCGCCGCCAAGACCGGCACGACCAACGGCGGCCGCGATCTGTGGACGATGGGCTTCACCGGGAACGCTGTGGTTGGCGTCTGGCTCGGCACATCGGACAATTCGCCAACCTACAACACTAGCGGCATCCAGGCTGCCGCGCCGGTGTGGAATGCGGTGATGGCGATGGCGACGAACTGGTATCCGCCGGCGCCATTTCAGAACCCGGGCGGGGTGGTGGCGCGGGAAATCTGCCGCAGTACCGGGACGCTCAACTATGCCAACTGCCCGGCGCCGACCACGGATTTGTTCTTGCATGATCAATATCCGCCGCCGCCAGAGGCCGCGTATCTGCAGCGCCTGGAAGTGGATAGCTGGACGCTGCTGCTGGCCAATGAGTTTTGCGCGAGCCATGTGCTGGAGCGCAACTTCGCCGCCATCGCCGAGCCCGCCGCGCTCGACTGGCTGAACAACACCGAAGACGGGCGGGAATATGCTGCATCCGTTGATTTGGAGCTGCCCGTCCGGCCGCCGCCTCAAGCCGCTTGCGCCCAGGGGCAGGCGCTGCCGCTGATCAACATCAGCAGCCCCAATGCGGGCCAGGTGATGCGCGGCGCTTTTGACATCCGCGGGCAAGTGCAAGCGCCCGACTTCGACAAATTTGAGCTGCTTTATGCCAGCGCAGAAGATCCGGAGACCTTCTTTCCCATTAGCGCGTCGCTGGTTCAGATGCCGCAATATGGCAGTCCTCTCGGCACTTGGGATACAGTTGCGGAACAGGCGCCAAATGGAAATTACATCCTGCGTCTCACGGCGTCGTCGCTCCATGGCGGCTTCATCAACTTCGATCTGAATATCAGCGTCGACAATGCCGCTTCCGCTTCCGAGCCCGGCGAGCCGGCCTTTGGCCCGACTGTAGATGTCATCTCGACGCCCACCGGCGGATAACAAGTGATCCAAGCCAAACTGACGAATTGGCAGGCAATATCAGATAAAATGGGCTGACCGCTTCGCTTGAGACGCTCGGCGGCCGTTTTGGGCGAGCAGGCGCATGCCTGCAGCAAGCGGTCTCGGCCAAGGAGATATGCGCTTTGACAAGCAGGAGAGGCTCAGTATGGCGCAGCACCCTCTTTTAGAAGGCATGAATCGGCAGCAGGAAGCCGCCATCACCGCTGGCGCGGGACCGGTGCTGGTGCTGGCCGGGCCGGGCAGCGGCAAGACGAGTGTGCTGACGCGGCGCATCGCCTGGCTGATTCGCGAAGCGCGCGTGCCGCATCATCGCATCATGGCGGTGACCTTTACCAATAAGGCAGCCGGTGAAATGCGGAGCCGCGTCGAAGCGCTGTTGGGCGATCGCCTGCGCGGTTTGCAGATTGGCACGTTTCATGCCGCTTGCGCCCGTTTCCTGCGGCGGGAGGCCGAACTCGCCGGCTACCGGCCGGATTACGTCATATACGACAGCGACGACCAGGTGGCGCTGGTGAAGCACGTGGTGAGGGCGCTTGATATCGATCCCAAGCGCTACAATCCGCGCGCCATTTTGTCCAAGATCTCCGGCGCAAAGAACGAGATGATCCTGCCGGCGCAATTCCAGTCGCTGGATTATTTCGGCGAGATTGTTAAGCAGGTTTACGCGGCCTACCAGCAGGCCTTGCTTGATGCCAATGCGATGGATTTCGACGATCTGCTGCTGAATATGGTTTTGCTCTTGCAAGACAACGATCACCTGCGGGCGGCCTACCAGCAGCGCTTTGAGCAGGTCTTGGTTGATGAGTTTCAGGATACCAATAGCGTGCAGTACGAGTTGGTGCGCTTGCTGGCGGCGCCGCAGAACAACGTCTTCGTGGTCGGCGATGAAGATCAAGCAATTTATGCCTTTCGAGGCGCCGACTATCGCAATGTCTTGCGTTTTCAAGGGAGCTATGCGAATCCGACCGTGATCCTCCTGGAACAGAATTATCGCAGCACACAGAATATTCTGGATGTGGCGCGGGCGGTGATCGACCGCAACCGTAACCGGACGCCGAAGGCCTTGCATACCGACCTGGGGCGCGGCGACAAGGTGTCGGTCTTTGAAGCCTTCGACGAGCGTGTAGAAGCGGATACGGTATTGGAGTGGATCCACCAACTGCGTTCTCAAGCTGGATTGGATTACAAAGATTTTGCCGTCATGTATCGCACAAATGCGCAGTCGCGAGCGATGGAGCAGGCCTTTGTCAATGCCGCCTTGCCTTATGTGCTGGTGGGCGGCGTCGGCTTTTACAAGCGGCGCGAAGTCAAGGATTTGCTGGCCTATCTGCGCTTGATTCATAATCCCGATGATCGCATCAGCTTCGAGCGAATCATCAATGTGCCGGCCCGCGGCATCGGCAAAAAGTCTCTGCAAGTCTTTTTTGATTGGCTGGCGCGTGAGAAGCTCAGCATTGGCGAGGCGCTCAATCGACTTTTCTACGATGATCCAAGTCCGCTGGCGACGGCGGCGAAAAAGAAATTCGCAGCCTTCGCCGAGATGTTGGCCGGGTGGCAAGAGTTGGCGAAGGTGGGCGATCTGTTGAGCATGTTCGACAAAATCACCGCCCAGACACGTTATTACCTGTATCTTGATGAGATGAGCAAGATTCCGGAGGAAGCGACCGAGCGCGCCGACAATGTGCAGGAACTGCGCGGACTGTTGCAGTACGCTGTTGAAGCGGAGCAGCCGCTGCATGAGTTTCTCGCCGAGCAGTCGCTGGTCGCCGATGTCGACAGCTTAAAAGACGACACAGACGCGGTGACCCTGATGACCTTGCATGCGGCCAAGGGCCTGGAGTTTTCGGTCGTATTCATCACCGGGTTGGAGGCGGGCATCCTGCCGCACTTCCGATCATTCGAAGAGGCGGATGGCTTGCAAGAGGAACGGCGCCTCTTCTACGTCGGCGTGACACGCGCCAAAGAGACGCTAGTCCTGAGTTATGCCTTTCGCCGCGCGCTCTACGGAGGTATGGGAGGTTTGGCGGCCCCGTCCGAATTCCTGGCGGATTTGCCGCCGCGTTTACTTGATGGCTCGCCCACCACATTGGCGACGCTGCGCCGCGCGCAGAGCATCGAGTCGCAGACTCAATGGTCGAGCCAGGACAGCCGGCTGCAGTGCGACTTGCGCAGCGGTACGGTCTCGACGCCCAACGAAGAACTGCGCAAGAAGATCATCCCGTTCCCGGGATTGCCCAAGCCAGACGGCAACGCGCCTGCGTTCAAGGTGAATATGCCGGTGAAACATCCTCAGTTTGGCTTGGGAAAAGTGATAGGCGTAGAGAGCAAGAGCGGCATCGTCAACGTCTTGTTTGATGAGCACGGTCCCAAGAAAATCCTGGCTGACGCCGAGGGCTTCACAGCGCTTGACGGATAGTTTTCTCCGCCAGCAGTTGCTTTTGACTGACGGCCTGAGCGTTGTAGAAGCGCCCCGGCCCCGTTTGGCATACTCAAGGAAACCTGCTATCCTCGCCGTCGAGTGTGCATAAGCGCAGTTTGCGCAAGAGACAAGGAGCCCCGGATGAGAGTTTGGTTGGTCGCGGCGGTTGGCTTGACGGCGATGTTTCTACTTTTCGGCGTCGCGTCGGCGCAAACCTATACCATTCGCGTCACGTACAATACCAACTTGCGGGCCTCATACAGCCTGAGTAGCGCCATTGTAGGATCGGCGCCGGCCGGCACTACCTTGCAAGTCGTCGGCAAGCACGACCGGTGGCTGCGCGTCAACAGGAACGGAAACGTTGTCTGGATGGCGGATTGGGTCGCGTACACCCGCGTCGAAGACAGCGAGCCGACGCCAGGGGAAGGCGCGGGCGACATCAACAATTGCTGTTTCGTCGATCGGCAGTGCAGTAGCGACCAGGAATGGACGGACGGCTACTGGGCGTTCCAGAACAATCAATGCGCCGCGCCCGGGCAATCAGTTCTGAGCGTCGATCAAGTGGAGATCAAGCGCAGAAGTATGAGAATAGAGGGTTCAGCGAGATTCATTTCCTCGGTGAATGCCTCGCTGGACATGCTCAAAGCTCGAGCGCCGCGCTGGTATGACTATACCGTTTTCGGTTTAGATTGGATCTTGGCGGTTCCGGAAGGAACTATTGTCAGCTCCCCTACGCATGTAAGGCTTTGGCTCTTCGGGGAAGACTTTCCGTACATAGGAGACACAGACCGGTTTGCCAGCACCCTTGTCCATGAAGCTTGCCATAATTATCAACGGCAAGACGGTCGGGCGTTTTCAGGGCTGGAGGCCGAAAGGGAGTGCCTGACACGAGGGATCGAAGCCTTGTCGGCCTGTTGCCCGGGGCATGCTTCACTGCCCGGGATGCGGCATAGGTTGGCAAACATTGATAAACCCGAATATCAATGGTGGCACGGCTGTGATTACGTAGACTGGCACGGCGACGAATCAGAGTGCGACTAGCGCCGCCACAGTCGCAGGGCATCTGACGGGAGATCGAGTTAGCGGTCCTAATCGAACTTGACTCTGCGCTCCATATGATTGACTGGGCGCCTGGTATGGTCGCTAACACCCGCGCAATGTTACGGGAACCGAATGACCCGGGCTTCCGCCAGGCCGCCCGGCAAGACGGCGGCTATGCTGATTCCGCGTTGCTGCAGCTGCAAGCCCGGGCGCGCAAGACTCACTAAGCCCCGGTCACAGCGCCATCGTCGGCTTGCGATACCAGCTTGGCGTATTTCGCCATGACGCCCTTGCTGTACTTCGGCATCACGCCTTTGGCGTAATTCGGCTCGGGCGCGTGGCAATGCGTCGCCGATTTTGATAGAATGCGCGCGGCAGTGCGATCGTAGAGATGGCAGGACACGGAGATAAATTGCGTCTTCCTTGGCTTAGCGTGACAACCGAAAGACCTTCACATGATTACTCGAGGTCGGGGTGGAGGATTCCACAACTGGACGCTTGGGATGTTTACAAGGATCCAAGTATGGAGAATCCTGAGGCTGTCAGATTTCGAACGGAAAGGCTAATTCAGGTATTAAAATCAAAGCATAAAACTAGTCCGGTAATCCGCCCGCTGTCCAACAGCCTGTACAATTGTGTGGGGTTGATTTTCTGTAGCCGCAGGGCACACGTAGACATTGCATATATTGATGAAATTCTTAAACAAGATGGGTACAATGAGATAACGAAGGATGAATGTGTCGCTGGAGACCTAGTTCTATATACGTTTGAAGGCGAACCGTCCCACATCGGCCTAGTATCGTGCGTATCCTGGTTTCAGGACCGCGTAGCCCGTCTTACAGTTTTGAGCAAATGGGGAAAGGCTGGTGAAGTCGAACACGATCATGATCATGTACCGGTTCATTGTGGAATTCCAACAGCCTACTATAGTACGAGGATCAACCATGTTACCCAATGAGCATTTTGAAGAAATCGAAAGTCTAGAGTTTCGTATTCAGTTTTCTGTTGTTGGCGGCCTAAAGATTTTGCAAATTGCTATGGATCGGCATCAGACACTGTTAGCGCTTCGATCTGAAGTCGCAAGAGATGAGGATTCGGCGAACGCCGTATTTCGTAGAATTCTTCTACTGCTTGGAAAGGTTGAGGCGGAATCTAAACTTTCATTTGATGAAAGTATTGCGGCATATCTATTCTGTCTTTTAAAAGAGAAACCGATAATTGCTTATCGGGCGAGCAAGCGCATTTTGGAAACCGGCGGGTTGTGGTGGTCGGTGCAGCTTGCGCTTCATGTGATCGAAACCACCGAGACCGAAGCGGCCTGACATCAACAAGTGACAAGGGCGAGCCCACGGAGTAGACCCGCCCCATCCCCAACTTTATCTCCATACCCGCCTAAGCCCCGGTCACAGCGCCATCGTCGGCTTGCGATACCAGCTTGGCGTATTTCGCCATCACGCCCTTGCTGTAATTCGGCTCGGGCGCGCTCCAGCGAGCGCGCCGCGCCGCGAGTTCCTGGTCGCTCAGGTCCACTTGCAGCAGCCGCCGCGATACATCGATCGTGATCATATCGCCTTCTTCAAGCAGAGCGATCGGTCCGCCGACAGCGGCTTCCGGCGCCGTGTGGCCGATCATCAAGCCGCGCGTCCCGCCACTGAAGCGCCCGTCGGTGACCAAGCCGACCTTGCCGCCCAGCCCCTGCCCGAAGAGCGCCGCAGTGATTTGCAGCATCTCGCGCATGCCCGGCCCGCCAACCGGCCCTTCATAGCGGATGACGAGCACATCGCCTTCGACGATCTGCCGGTTGGATACCGCTTCGAAGGCCGCTTCTTCGGTGTCGAAGACGCGGGCAGGACCCGTCAAGGCGGGCGGCCTGTCCTTGAGTTTGACAACCGCGCCATCGGGCGCCAGATTGCCCTTGAGCACAACCAGGCCGCCGCTGTCATTGATGGCGTTGTCGAGGTCGCGCACGACATCCTGGCCCGGCGTTTCTTCCGCATCGGCACAGGCTTCCGCCAGCGTTTTGCCGCTGACCGTTGGCGTATCGCCCGCCATGTAGCCGCCGTCGATCAGCCGGTTGATCAAGATGGGCACGCCGCCCGCCTTGAACAGATCCAAGGCGACATATTTGCCGGTCGGGCGCATGTCGCCGATGATGGGCGTGCGGCGGCTGATCGCTTCAATGTCGTCGAGGCTGAACTCGATGCCGGCTTCGCGCGCGAAGGCGAGGCAGTGGAGGATGCTGTTTGTGCTGCCGGCGGTGGCGGCTGAGGCAGCCAGGGAATTCTCCAGCGAAGTCCGCGTCAGCAGGTCGGAGGGGCGGATATTGCGCTCCAGGATATCGAGCATCATCTCGCCGGCTTGGTAGGCGACGGTTTCTTTTTCCGGGTCTTCCGCGGGCACATCGCCCATGCCCATCGGGCAGATGCCGATGATCTCGCTGATCATCGCCATGGTGTTGGCGGTGAATTGACCGCCGCAAGCGCCCGGGCCGGGGCAGGCGACATTCTCGACAGCCATGAGTTCGTCATAGCTGATTTGGCCGGCCTGGTATTGACCCAGCGCCTCGAAGACATTGACGAGGTCGATATCGCGGCCGTTCAGCACTCCGGGATAGATGGTGCCGCCGTAGAGCATTAGCGAGGGCAGGTCGAGGCGTATCAGCGCCATGATCGTGCCGGGGATCGTCTTGTCGCAGGCGGAGAGCGCGACCACGCCATCCAGCATATTTGACTTCGCCACCAATTCGATGCTGTCGGCGATGATCTCGCGGCTTATCAGCGAGCCTTTCATGCCCTCCGTGCCCATGGTGATGCCGTCGGAAATGCTGACGGTGTTGAACTCAAAGGGCGTGCCGCCGGCGGCGCGGATGCCGCGTTTGACATCAAGCGCCAGCTTGCGCAGGTGGAAGTTGCAGGGGCCGATTTCGGTCCAGGTGTTGGCGACGCCGATGAGGGGTTTTGCCAGGTCATCATCGCTGAAGCCTACAGCTTTGAGCATGGCGCGGGCGCCGGCGCGTTCGGCGCCATGGACGAGGGTTCGGCTGCGCTGGTTGATGGCGGCGCGGGTTCCGTTGGTGCTGGGCATGGGGGTCTCCTTTTGCAGGTGGCTGGTGATTGAGCGTATTGTAGGGTATGCGTGTGAGATTGGCAGGCGTCGTATCCGCCTACAATGTGCAACATTGCGAAACTTGTCAGTCGAATGTAACGCTCTATGTGAAATGAAAATGTTCTGAACATTGAAAGGTCTGCACCTCAATCTTATAGCGAAGCCGCAAGATATGTTTGAACAAATGAGCGGTGACTTTTGCAATCAGTCGGGTTGCCAAGCCATCCACCTTTTTTGCCATGAGCCGTTCCAAATTGCGTCCCGTGTTCTG
>JAJDUC010000083.1 GCA_022826865.1 Anaerolineae bacterium | reverse complement strand
AAGTAAGTCGTGCAAAATCTGAAGAACGGTGTAGGGGCGATTCTGTGAATCGCCCGCCGACACAAGCGCGGATTTTCGGGCGACACACAGTGTCGCCCCTACATATCGACCTTATGCTGAATTTCGCATTACTTACTTGCGTTTACTCAGATGAACTGCCAGGCGCAATCGCCTCGCGATCTAGTCATCAACTACGCCGCCGAGTTCTCTGCCGGCGGCCACAAGCGGATCATCCGCAGTTGGCTTCGCAGCATCGGGCGCCGATTCGCTTGGCGCGGAGACGCCTTCGACCACGTGCACCTCAATCCGCAGCTTGACCTGATGCAAGTCGTGTATCGCCTGTTCGATGACGCGGGAGCGCTTCGGATCGGCAATCATCTGCCGGAAAAACTCGGTCTGCACACCGAGGACGAGGCGATTGCCTTCGATGCGACGGACGTGCGCGTGCTCCAACAGGGGAGGGACACTGCGATTGTAGCGATGCGCCTGAGTGAGAATTTCCATCCAACCTTGATGAATCTTCGACACCGAATAGGCCGGCGGCTCCCCGGGCGCGCTGACTTGCGCGCGTTGATAATCTTCGGCCGCGCTTTCCGGCTGCGCAGCCGGCCCCGGCCCAGTTTCGAGCCGAGCCTGCGCCGGGCGCGACACCGTTTGCGCCGGCGGTGGAACGGGTTCGGTAAAGGAAGAATCGTCCTGCATCAACTCGATTAGGGCGAGTTCAAGGGACAATTGCGGTTGCCAGCCGCCGGTGTAGCTGTTCACGGCGGCATTAAACGAGCGCAGCGCCCTAAGCAAGCGCGAGCGGCTGATGCTTTCAGCCAAGTCCTGGTAGCGTTCCTGTTCCTCGGGCGACGCATCCACGAGGTTAGCGCTGGCCGTTTGCGCCAACATGATGTTGCGCAATTCGCCAACGACTTGTCTTCCGAATTGACGGGGATCGCTGCCGCCGTCGATCGCCATGTTAATGATATGGATTCCGCGAGGCGCGTCTTCTCCCACAAGCGCGTCGACCAATTCCGCGACATGGATAGAATTGGCGGCGCCGAGCAACTCTCGCGTCGATATCAGTGTGACGGTCTCTTGCGGATCGGCCACGATTTGATCGAGCAGGCTGATGCTGTCTCGGACGCTGCCCGTGCCCTGGCGCGCGATCAACTCCAGCGCCGCCTTTTCGATCTTCAGCGCTTCCTTTTCGGCGATGTGCGCCAAGCGCGCGGTCACTTCGCGCAAAGAGACGCGGCGAAACTCGAATTGCAGGCAGCGGCTCTTGATCGTCGCTGGCACTTTATCGATTTCGGTTGTCGCCAGGACGAAGATGGCATGGCCAGGCGGCTCCTCCAGGGTTTTGAGCAGCGCGTCAAAGGCGTTGCCGCTGAAGCGATGGACCTCATCAATGATATATACCTTGTAACTGCCCTCACCCGGCGCGAAGGCGATTTTGTCGCGCAGTTCGCGCACATCGTCTACGCCAGTATGCGAAGCCGCGTCAATTTCGATGAGGTCGAGGAACCGACCTTCGTTGATTGCCATGCAGTTTGCGCAGCCATTACAAGGCCGCAGCGAAGCGTCCGGATGCGTACAGTTGACGGCTTTCGCCAGCAGTCGCGCCGTCGTGGTTTTTCCGGTTCCACGGGGACCGCAGAATAGGTAGGCATGCCGGACGCGGCCGCGGATCAAGGCATTGCGCAAGGTCCGGGTGATATGTTCTTGACCGGCGACATCTTCAAATGAAAGTGGACGCCATTTGAGGTAAAGGGCTTGTTCCGGCAAGCGACCGCCTCCTGTCCTTCGCTGAGAGTCTAGCATTTGTAGAAGCGGCAATCAACATGCGCCCCGACTTCGCTCTTTATCAGGGCAATCGCATCAAAATCACAATGAGCCGTTCGCCACGAAAATTGTGAAAATGTAGGGGCGTCTCGTGAGACGCCCGTTGAAAATGGCTTGCAGATTGCGGGCGTTTCAGCGAAACGCCTTTACAGATTACGAATTATGAGGGGAAATTGTCATTTATCGGCGCAATTTAAATTTGATGCGATTGCCCTGACTCTTTATGCCGCTTGATGCCGTTTTACCGGCGCATGTGTTACCATAAGCGCAGGAAGATATGCATTTGCAAGGGGTTTCTCATGGCATTGGCACAAGACAGTTTTACGCCGGTGGCGCGATTTGAAGACTTGCAAGGCAAGGGCTGCCTCACGGTCCAGCCGAATGGCAAGACCATCGCGCTGTTTCTCTACGAAGAAAAGGTATATGCCTTGGACAACCGCTGCCCGCATATGGGCTTTCCGCTTGACCGCGGTTCGGTCGAAGATGGCATATTAAGCTGCCATTGGCACCATGCGCGCTTCGACCTGGCAAGCGGCGGCGCATTTGATCTCTGGGCGGATGACATCGACAGTTTTCCAGTTCAGGTCCGCAATGGCGATATCTACATCGATTTGCAGGCCCAGGATAATACAACAGAACATCAGCGCAATCGCCTTCGCGACGGCTTGCAGCATAACCTGAGCCTGGTGGTGGCCAAGGCTGTCATCAACCTCCTGAACCAGGGAGTGAGCGCGGCGGAGCCATTCCGTATCGGCCTGGGCTTCGGCGCCTTGAACCGGGGGATGGACTGGGGACGCGGTTTGACCACACATGGCTGCGCGATGAATCTCATTCCTTATCTGGACGAGGTTGACCGCCCCCTGGCGCTATTTCACGGCTTGGCCGATGTCGCGAGTGACACCGCGGGCATGTCGCCACGTTTCAATCCGCGCCCTTTGCCGAACGACGAAACCGATATTCCCACATTGAAGGAGTGGTTTCGGCAATTCGTCGAGGTACGGGACGCGCAAGCGGGCGAGCGCGCCATCGTTTCCGCCCTGAACGCCGGCGCCGACGATGTCCAGATCGCCGATATGCTTTTCACCGCCGCGACCGACCACCGCTACCTCGATGCCGGGCACACGCTCGACTTCATCAATAAGGCTTTGGAATCGGTTGACCTGGCTGGATGGGAGGAAGCCGAACTGGCTTTCACGAGCGTGGTGCCCAACCTCACCGACGCGCGCCGGATGGAAGAGTCAAACGCTTGGCGCAAACCGATCGATTTGATCCCGATTCTGCATGAGGCCTTCGCCCAACTCGAAGACGCCATTGCCCTTGGCGCATCGCAAAGCGCCGAGTATGAGGTTGAAGATCTCATGCCGACCTTGCTGGGCGATGACCCGACGGCGATTGTCGACAAGCTTTTGAACTGTCTGCGCGAGGGAGCGCAGCCGGCCGAGTTAGCTGGCATCGTGGCCTATGCGGCGGCGCGCCGAATCGCGCATTTTCATACCAGCAACGAATTCGGGGATTGGGACACGGCGCTGCATACCTTCACATTCGCAAACGCCGTGCATCAGGGCTTGCAGCGGGTGGAATCGGCTGACTTGACGCGCGGCGTATTTGACGCGGCGATGAGCATTTATCTCGACCGCTTTCTGAATCTGCCTTTAGTGCGCTTGCCTCAGCCCGAGCCGGTCCCAGATCCAGAGCGCTTGCTTGATGATTTCGAGAGGCTGCTCAACTTGCAGCAGCAGGTGAATCAAGCCGGTACGCTGACGGCTCAGTACCTGGTGAGCGGCGGCTCGCCTGAAAAGCTGATGGCGAAGATGGGCCACCTGCTGCTGCGCGAGGATCGGGATTTCCACACGATTCAGTGTATTGAAGCGGCTTTCAACCAATTCAGCCTCATCCATTCCCAATCTGAGGAGCGGGCGAACCATGTGTTGATTGCGGCGGCGCGATATCTGGCGGCGCATGCCCCGACTATGCGCTCGCAGTTGCAGACCTTCAGCATCGCCCGGCGGCTCTCGCATGGCGAGAATCTGTTCGAGGAATGAGGCGACTCAGCGATTGTAAATGACGTAGGTGTCGCGCAGTTCTTCACGCAGCTCCAGATAACTCTGGTAGCGGCGGCGGGCGATCTGGCCTGCGCGCAGCGCGCCCAGCACGGCGCAGCCGGGCTCGTCCGTGTGTGTGCAATTGCTGAATTTGCAATCCAGCACAAAAGGTTCAATATCGACATAATAGGCGTCCAGTTCATCCGGTTCGACATCCCAAACGGATATCGAACGGATGCCGGGCGTATCCGCCAGATAGCCGCCGCTTTCAAGCCGCACAAGCGCGCTGTCCCTGGTGGTATGGACGCCGGCCTCGGAATGACGGCCTACATCCTTCACCTGTCGTCCCAAGCCGGGTTGGATGCGGTTGAGCAGGCTGGTCTTGCCGACGCCTGATGGACCGGTAAAAACAGATATGCCGCGGTCAAGCATTGACTTCAGCGTATCCAGGCCATCGCCACGCAAGGCGCTTGTTCGCAAGACGCGATAACCCAGGCCTTCATAGACTGTGAATATCTCGTCGCTCTCGTGGGCGCCGTCAAGGTCCATCTTGTTAACCACGATCAGCAGGCTGTCGATGCCCGATTTTTCCCCCGCGACCAGCAGACGATCGAGCAGGTCCAGGTCCGGCGTCGGCTGAGCCGCGGAGAAGACAAAGAGCGCCCGATCGGCATTGGCGATTAGCACATGCTCCCGCTCGGCCTGGCCCGCCCCGCGTTTTCCCGTCGTCCTTACCGCGCGCGACAGCACACTTTTGCGAGGCGCCAATTCTTCGATCACCGCCATTAACACATCGGTGCCTTCCTCTTGGCGGGGGCTGATCAGAGCGCGATCCCCGATGGCGGCGATATCGGAGGCCTTGGCCTCTTCTTTGAGCCGTCCGCGCAATTCGCACATATAAATGCGCTTGTCTTCGGCTTCGACCCAGTAAAAGCCGCTCTGTTCTTTAATGATGAGACCGGCGAGACCTGACGCCAAACGCTCCTCCCGCGACTGCGCCTGCAATGCCGCTTCCATTATAACGAGAGAATGCGCCCAGCCGCGACATGCAGGGCAATCGCATCAAATTTAAATTGCGCCGATAAATGACATTTTCCCCTCAAATTATGTAATCCGTAGGGGCGTTTCGCTGAAACGCCCGCAATTTGCAGGCCATTTTCAACGGGCGTCTCACGAGACGCCCCTACA
>JAJDUC010000019.1 GCA_022826865.1 Anaerolineae bacterium | reverse complement strand
AGTGTAGGGGCGTCTCGTGAGACGCCCGTTGAAAATGGCCTGCAAATTGCGGGCGTTTCAGCGAAACGCCCCTACGGATTACATAATTTGAGGGGAAAATGTCATTTATCGGCGCAATTTAAATTTGATGCGATTGCCCTGAGGGTTACCTATAATCTTGTGAAGATTGTCAAGAAGATATTTAAATGGAATTCAAGTGATGGCTAAGCAAAGCGCATCGGGAGAGCGCCCTCGCATCATGGGCGGTCATGGCGGCGGGCGGCCCACCGGCGAGAAAGCCAAGGACCGGCGCGGCGCCCTGCGGCGGCTCTCCGATTACCTGAAGCCTTACCATCGGCGTCTGACGCTGGTCGCGGCGCTGGTGGTCGCCGGCACATTGATGGGGCTGATAGGTCCGGCCCTGTTGGGGCGCGCCATTGATCAATATGTGATGAATGCCGACCGCGATGGCTTGCTGCAGGTTGCGCTGCTGATGCTGGGCGTTTATGTTGCGCAAGCGGTTTTCACAGCGATGCACGGCATCATCATGATCCGCGTCGGGCAGCACTTTGTGGCCGATATCCGCGCGGCGCTCTTCCGCCATTTTCAGGCGCTGTCGATGGATTATCACGATCGACACCGCGTCGGCGATCTGATGAGCCGCATCAGCAACGACAGCGAAACGATTAATCAGATTCTCTCCAATGGACTGATCCAGTTCACCACCAACATCCTGTCTCTGGGCGGCATCATGGTGGCGATGCTGCTGCTGAATCTGCCTTTGGCGATCGGCGCCTTGATCATCTTGCCGATCATGCTGTTCATCACGAGTCAAATCACCGAGCGGACGCGCAAAGCCTTCCGCGGCATGCAGAAGAACCTGGGCTGGCTGAACGCGGTTATGGAAGAGAACATCACCGGCATCCGCGCCGTGCAAGCCTACGCGCAGGAGGACGGGGCGATCGGGCAATTCCAAATGGCGATCCGGGCCTACCGCGAAGTTGGCATCCGCGCCGATTTCATCACGGCGGCGCTGGGGCCAATGTTCACCACGATGATGATCCTGACGGTGGCGGCGACGGCGCTCCTGGGCGGCTGGCTGGCGCTGCGGGATGTCGTTACAGTTGGGGTGATTGCGACCTTTGTCATCTACATTATGAACTTCTTCCGTCCCATGCGCGGCATCGCCATGGTCTACAATCAACTGCAATCGGCGCTGGCGGGGGCGGAGCGGATTTTTGCCGTGCTTGACGCGACGCCCTCGGTGACGGACGCGCCCGACGCCCAAGCCCTGGGCGATATCCGCGGCGCCGTCGCCTTCGAGGGCGTCAGCTTTGCTTATGAGCCGAGCAAACCGGTGTTGGAAGATATCAACCTGACAGTTGAACCCGGGCAGACCATCGCGCTCGTGGGGCCGACCGGCGCCGGCAAAACCACCATCATCAGCCTGCTCAGCCGCTTCTACGATGTCAGCGCCGGCTGCATCCGCATCGACGGCCGGGACATCCGCGCGGTGCAACAAGACTCAATCCGCGAGCAGCTTGGTATCGTCTTGCAAGACACCTTTCTCTTCACCGGCACTGTCATGGAGAATATCCGCTACGGACGGCTTGACGCCGGCGATGACGAGGTGGCGGCGGCGGCGAAACTGGCGAATGCCGATAGCTTCATTCGCCTGTTGCCGCGCGGTTATGCGACGGCGGTATCGGAAAAAGGACACAACTTCAGCCAAGGCCAGCGCCAGTTGCTGGCGATCGCGCGGGCAATCCTGGCTGATCCGCGGATTCTGATCCTCGATGAAGCGACGAGCAGCGTCGATACGCGCACGGAGATCCATATCCAGGAGGCGCTGCTGCGCCTGCTGGAAGGGCGGACGGCTTTCGTCATCGCCCACCGCCTCAGCACGATCCGCAATGCCGATCAGGTGCTGGTGGTGAACGACCGCCGGATCATCGAGCGAGGGACGCACATGGAGCTGCTGGCGCAGGGCGGCTTCTACCATCAGCTTTACACGAGCCAGTACGAACGGCTGGGCGAGTTGGTGGCGGTCGATTAAGCGGAAGAGTCAGTCGCAGTTATCACCGTTATTTTAACCACCTCAGTATCACCAGGTAAGTCATGCGGAATTCAGCATAAGGTCGATATGTAGGGCGACACTGTGTGTCGCCCCCACATCGTTCGGTAGTGTATCCATTTCGGTTGAAATAGTCTGGTAGGGGCGATCCGGTGGATCGCCCGAATGGGTACGAACAGGATCGATATTGGGCGACTCACCGAGTCGCCCCTACCAAATCGTCGGCATTTGGAGAAATTCAACCGACTTTGATACAGTACCCATCGTTCTTCAGATTGTTGCATTACTTTCCTGGAGTTACTTCTGTGGTAAGACAATGTTTTCTTTAGGAAGGTCCCGCCGAGCTCGCAAGACCGGGCGCATCCCGCCAGCCCGTCCCGAAGTTTTCCTCAATGAAGCGCTGCTGCCGCTGCGTCTCGCGCACCTGACGATCCAGCGCCGCCGGGTCCCAATCCGCCAGCAGATCGGCCTGCATCGCCGCGATGACTTCTTGATGGGCCGGCGCCCCCGCTAAATCATCGAATTCGTCCGGGTCGGCGACGATGTCATAGAAGCTGACCGGGTCGCCCCAACTGTAGTTGAGCTTGTAGCGCCCGCGCCGCAGCATGGCATTTGGCCGATCGTTGCCATGCGCCAGATATTCGCAGAAGGCTTCGTCCTTCCAATCCGGGTCGCTGCCCGTCAGCAGGGGCAGCAGACTATGCCCATCCAGCGGCAGACCGCGGTTGTCGCCGGCGATAGCGCAGAGGGTGGCCGTGACATCGACCAGGGAGACGACCTCGGATAAGCGCCTTCCGCCGGTGACCCGCCCCGGCCAGACCACTTGCAGGGGCACGCGGGCCGAGGCTTCATAGAAGTTGGATTTGCGCCACATGCCGTGTTCGCCATTCATGTCGCCATGATCGCTGAGGTGAACAATGACGGTATTGTCGTATTGTCCGCTTTCCTGCAGGGCGTCGAGCAGTTCGCCGATCTTTTCGTCAAAATAGCTGATCAGCGCGTAGTATGCGGCGCGCGCCCGCTGGACAACCTCATCCGGGAACTGTGGGAAGCCGAACATCTTGCGGAGGCGCTGCGCCATCGGCGGCAGTTCGTCCAGGCGCCCGTCCGGGATCTTTGGCAAGTCCATCTGCTCGGGCGGGTACATATCCCAGAAGCGTTGAGGGGCGATGTAGGGGAAATGCGGCGCGATGAAGGAGACATTCAGCGCCCAGGGCCTTTCTTTGCGGGCGGGATCGCGCAGATAGGCCAGGGCCCGGGCCTGAGCCAGATCGTCGACATCCAGTTCCTCGCTGCGGCCGGGGCCGGCGCGGTAGACCTCTTGCCAGGGCTGCTCGGCCGGAACGATGCCATCATCCCAGAGATGGATCGTGTGGTTCCACTCGGCATGCAGATCCCGCGCCAGTTGCGCGCGAAAGCCGTGCAGTTGGTCCGGCCCGCCGAAATGCTGTTTGCCGGAGAGGACGACATCGTATCCGGCCGCGCGCAAACGATGCGCCCAGGTTACCTGGCCCGAAGGCAAAGGCGTGACATTGTCCCAAGCTCCGATTTTGTTGACGTAGCGGCCGGTCATGAAGGACATGCGCGATGGCGCGCACAAGGGCGAGTTGCAATAGGCGGCGTCAAAAGTGACGCCGGCGGCGGCCAGGCGTTCCATATTGGGCGTCTGCGCGATGGGGTGGCCATAGACGCTGCTGTACATCGGCGCGTGTTCGTCGGACATGATGATGAGGATATTGGGTTTGGGCATGACGGCCTCCGCAACTGGGCAGGAATTGCGATTATAGCGCAGCCGCGCGCCGACAGTTTGACGCTTGACCGCATTCGGGAAAGGGCCGAGCGGTCATGGTATGATGGTCGCGATACGACGCGCTCAAGGGTCAGCCTATTGTGACCGATTATGTGGATGTCTTGATCGTCGGCGCCGGCATATCCGGTATCGCGGCGGCCTATTATCTGGGGCGCCGCTGCCCGAATAAGAACTGGACGATCGTCGAGGGCCGCGACGCCATCGGCGGCACCTGGGACCTGTTTCGCTATCCGGGCGTACGCTCCGACTCCGACATGTACACGCTGGGTTATCGCTTTCGGCCCTGGACCGGCGAGAAGGCGATCGCCGATGGCGCTGACATCTTAAAATACATCGTCGATACGGCGCGCGAATTCGGCATTGACCGTCGGATCCGCTTCAAGCAGCGCGTCCGACGGATCTCCTGGTCATCGGCTCAAGCGGAGTGGACGGTGACAATTGAAGATGGCGCGGCTGCTGCGCAACGGCAAATGCGTTGCAAATTCCTTTTCATGTGCACGGGTTATTATCGTTACGACAAAGGCTACCGGCCGGATTGGCCCGGCCTGGACCGCTTCCGGGGCCAGATCTTGCACCCGCAGGAATGGCGGCAGGACATTGATTACACTGGCGCGCGCATCGTTGTCATTGGCAGCGGCGCAACAGCCGTGACGATGATTCCGGCGTTGGCGGAGCGGGCGGCGCAGGTAACCATGCTGCAGCGCTCGCCTTCATACATTGTCAGCAGTCCCTCGCGCGACGACATATCTTTGCGGTTGCACGCCAAGCTGCCCTTTGGGCTGGCGGCCTGGCTTTCGCGCTGGCGCTTGATCCTGCGGCAGATGTTCTATTTTCACATCGCGCGCAGCAAGCCGGAGGAGACGCGCGCCAATATCCTGAACGGCGCGCGCGACGCTCTGGGGCCGGGCTTCGACATTGAGCGCCACTTCAACCCAGGTTACAAGCCATGGGACCAGCGGGTCTGCCTCGTGCCGGACGCGGATCTCTTCGAGGCGATGAAGGCGGGGAAGGTGAATGTCGTCACCGAGGCGATTGACCGTTTCAGCGAAGCCGGCATCCTGCTGGAAAGCGGCGAGACTTTACCGGCGGACATCATTATCACCGCGACCGGCCTGGTGATGAAAATCATGCACGGCATCGATATTCGGGTTGACGGGTCTTCGGTCGAGCTGGGCGAAACGCTGAGCTACAAAGGCATGATGTACAGCAATATCCCCAATCTATTCTCGGCATTTGGCTATACAAACGCCTCCTGGACGCTGAAGGCGGAGTTGATCTGCGAATACGTCTGCCGGCTGCTGCGCCACATGGATCGGCGCGGCTACGAGCAGTGTACGCCGCGCTTGCAGGGGGAGGAGGCGGGGGCCGAGGCCTTTGTCGATTTCACCTCGGGCTATGTGCAGCGGGCGCTGGACGGGCTGCCGAAACAGGGCGCGCGCCGTCCCTGGAAGGTCTATCAGAATTATCTGAAAGACCTGCTGATTATGCGCTTCGGCGCGCTCGACGACGGCGTGATGGAGTTCCGGCGGCCGGGGCAGTGAAGCCGCCCGCCAGAAAAACATCGTGTAGGGGCGAGCCTTGGCTCGCCCGCATCTTGCACCTTCTACTGATCCGGATCGTTAGCTCAACTCAAACCCGCCATGCGCGACCGCCGCGCGGAAGACGTCCTCATCCAGATCCAGCCCAAAGCCGGGCCGATTCGGAATTAGCGCCTGCCCGTCCTCAACTCGGTAGGCGGCGGCATCAATGCCGGGTGTGGTGACTTCGTCCCATTCGACAAAGGTGAAGCCCTTCACCGCCGTCGCCAGATGCCCCGACAGGTAGTTGCCGAGGTGCCGGCCATAATGGTGCGGCGCCGTCCGCGCGCCCCAGGCATCGAGTTGGGCGCCGGTGCGCAGCCAGTTGCTGAATCCATGGCTGAAGATGTCATATTGAATCACATTGACGATGCCAGCGCGGGCCCAGTCCATCAACTCCGGCGGCGCGCCGCCTTCGCCATCGGCGATCAGCACGGAAAGACCTTCCTTAGCCAGCCACTCTTGCAGGTCCTCGTAGAGGACGGCATCTTCCTGGAAAGCTTCTTCCAGCCAATAGATGTCACAGTCGGCGGTCTCCGCCAGAACGCGCTTGGCGATATTGAGGTTGTAGCCGTTGTTAGCGTCGATCATGATCGCGGGCTCGGGGCCGACGGCGGCGCGCACGGCCTTGATGACGGCGATGTCCCGCCGGGTGCCGGCTTCAAGCGGCATGAAACGGGCGCCGCGCCCAATCTTGATTTTGAAGTTGCGGTGCTTATGCGCGTAGCCGAAGCGCGCTTCTTCGGCGATGAGGTCGGCGGCGGCTTCGTCCGAGTCCAGGTGCAGGTCGTCAATGTAGAGCGAGGTGTCGTAACAAGGCACGCGCAGCGGCGCCGGCGCCGGCGAGTCCGCTCCGGCAGCCAATGCGTAGACCGGTTTGCCGGAGCGCTTGCCCAGCAAGTCCCAAAGCGGGAACTCAAATTCGCCGGTGTCGCCCGCAATGCCTCCCTCCGGCTTCATCATGTCGAGCAGCGAGCGGCCCAGGAGCGCCTCGGCCGATTCACGGTCGGCGCGGGCCGGTCCAAAGCCGGATGCGCCGTCCGCGCTTGTCAGCCGGATCAATGGCACCGGGACTTCTTTGCCGTGCAGTTTGAGCCGCGAATTGTTTCCGGCGGCGCGGGGCCGCTCCCCGATCAGCGTTGCCGCTTCAATTCTGACGATTTCCGCTCCGCTCATACGTCGCCCTCTATTAGGCCTCGCCGAACATGACGCCGGTCGGCAGGACATCGGTCGTCTCGCCGCGGCGAATGGCTTCCGCCGTCGTCAGGATGCTGTCGAAGTCGTAGCGCGGTTGGAAACCGAGCAGCGTCTTGATCTTGCTGAGGTCGAGCTCGAAATAATTGGCGAAGGGCAGGCGCGCTTCCACATAAGGCATATTGAAGCGCTCTGACAGCCCCGGCACAATTTCGGCCCAATCGAAGATGGCGGCGCCCGCCAGGTTGAATACCTCGCCGACCGCCTCGTCGTGTTGGATCGCCAGGGCCAGGCCGTCGGCGATATCGCGCACATCGGCGAAATGCTGCCGGTAGGGCGCGCCGTCTGGATTGAGGCTCAGCAGCAGTTTCTCTTCACCGTCCCAGCCCGCGACCAGTTTCTCAATCATCGCCTGAACGTCCGCATCGTCAATTTCTTTGGGCGGCATATTGGTCATCTGGTAAGAGTCGGGATCGCTATAGGTCGCATAGGCCGCGCTGTAGAGAAAATGCGCTGGCAGGCCAGCTTCATTCAGAAACTCGCTCGGCTCGATAACCGTGGAGAAGCGCATGGCGCAGCAGGGCAGGCCGTATTGGTGGTGATAGGTCATCGCCAGTTCTTCACCCAGCCACTTCGTCAGCAGATATGCCATATTCGGGTAGTTGCCGGCAGCCATGTCTTCGCTAATCGGCTCTTTGAAATAACGGCCGTTGACGCGCGCGTCCCAATAGACGCCTTCGGTGCTGGCATAGACAAAGCGCTGCAGGTCGGGACTGGATTCGCGGGCGCTCTCGAGCATATTAAGCGTGCCCATCACATTGATATCGAGATATTGTCGATTGTCGAAGGGCCCCTGAAAGGCGGCGGCTAGGTGATAAATGGCGTCGACGCCGGCCACGGCTTTCGCCACATCCTCAGGATTACGCAGGTCGCCAAAGACCGTTTCGACGCCGCTGTATGCATCGAGCTTGCCCGCGCGGCTGGCGTCGGGGGGATAAACAAAACTGCGGATGCTGTGCCCGGCATCCAGGAGGCGTGTGACGAGGTTGGCGCCGATGCGGCCGGTCGCGCCGGTGACCAGAATCTTCATACTTCGGTCCTTTTCCCTTTTCCGTCAAGCTGCCCTATGCCCAAGCCGAGGGCGCTTGAAATTTCATGCAAGGCAGCTAGCCAAATCCGCCGCAAGACTGGCCGCAAATCAGCGCGGCCCAGCTTGCATCCCTGCGAACTTTATCTTAGATGCCAACGGCGCGCAAGCAATCGCCTGGGATAGGCATTTGCAAGATCTTGTCGCGCCTGCTAAAAGGGGAAACGCGCTGCCGGGCGCCGGAAAATTGCAGTCAACTGCGTTTTCCTTTAATCTCAGTAAAACCAAGTAAGTCATGCGAAATTTAGCATAAGGTCGATATGTAGGGGCGAGCCTTGGCTCGCCCGCAGCATCGCCGTTTTACATTCGGGCGACTCAAGAGTCGCCCCTACACCATCCTGCATGAGTGTTGCATTACTTTCTTGGAGTTAATTCTGTTTGTCATTAAAATACCTGAAGTCCCTTGAAGCTATCGGGAGAAGACGATGTCAGACATGCCCCGCAGCGAATACCCCCGCCCGCAGTTCGTCCGCGACGACTGGCTCTGCCTCAACGGTGAATGGGGTTTTGAAATCGACCGCGGCGACAGCGGCATTCACCGCGGTCTGCTCGATCGAGAACTTAAGGGCCGGATTACCGTGCCGTTCTGCCCGGAATCGCAACTTTCCGGCATAGAAAACCATGACTATTACAACGCCGTTTGGTATCGACGGGTGGCGATGATCCCGGCCGAATGGGCGGGCAAGCGCGTGCTTCTGCACTTTCAGGCGGTCGATTACGACAGCGCGGTCTGGGTCAATGGCGTGGAAGTCGGGCGTCACCGCGGCGGATTTACGCCCTTCAGCTGTGATTTGAGCGGCGTGGCCGAGGCGGGAGACGAGATCACAATCGTGCTGCGGGCGCGCGACGATGGACAGAGGCCGCAGCCCCGGGGCAAGCAGGCGCGGGAATATGGCCCGCATGGCGCCATTTATGTGCGAACAACCGGCATCTGGCAGACGGTTTGGCTGGAGCCGGCGCCGGCGATCGCTTTGCGCCGGCCCAGGATCACGCCGGATCTGGCGAATCGCAGGTTTTTGCTCGAGCAGCCCTTGAGCGGCAACGCAGCCGGTTTGCGCCTGCGCGCGACCGTATCCGATGCCGCTGGCCTGGTCGTCAGCGCCCAATGCGCCGCCGAATACGACCTTTCCCCGCGTCTCGATCTGCCTATTCCCGAGGAGCGCTTGCGACTCTGGGGGCCGGGGGCGCCGCATCTTTACGATCTCGAAATCGAACTGCTGGACACGGAGGGCGCGACGGTGGATAGCGCCCGCAGTTATGCCGGCATGCGCGGCATTGCCATCGACGGGCGGGCGATCAAGATCAACGGGGCGACGGTATTCCAGCGTCTTGTGCTTGACCAGGGATATTATCCCGATGGCATCATGACAGCGCCCAGCGACGACGCCCTGCGCGAGGATATCGAGCTGAGCCTGGCGGCCGGTTTCAACGGCGCGCGCTTGCACCAAAAGGTCTTCGAAGAACGCTTCCTCTACCATGCCGATCGTCTGGGTTACCTGGTCTGGGGCGAATTCGGCGATTGGGGTTGCCGCGAAAACGGTCCCATAGATGGCGAGCATCAGAAGCCGGGGCCGGATTACATCACGCAATGGCTGGAATGCCTGGCGAGGGATTATTCGCATCCCAGCATTGTGGGTTGGTGCCCGCTCAACGAAACCTGGCAATCGCTGACCGACCGCATCACGGCGCTTGATGATGTTACGCGGGGCATGTACCTGGCGACCAAAGCGATGGACAGCACGCGGCCGACGCTTGACACATCCGGATATTCCCATCGCGTGCCGGAAGCCGATGTCTACGACAGCCACGATTACACGCAAGATCCGGATACCTTCCGCGCTCGGCATGCCGGCCTGGCCGCGGGCGAACCTTACGTCAATAGCGCGGACAGCTGGGGTTTGCCCGAGCGCATGGCGGGCAATATCAACTGGTCGATTCCTTACCGCGGCCAGCCCTATTTTGTCAGCGAGTTTGGGGGCATCTGGTGGAATCCGGAGGTCAAGGCCGGGGAGGATTCCTGGGGCTATGGCGAGCGCCCGCGCGACCTGGAAGAATTCTACGATCGCTTCGAGAAGCTCTGCGCGATTCTGCTCAATGATGTCAACATGTTCGGCTACTGCTACACGCAACTGACCGATATCCTGCAAGAACAGAATGGCATCTACAAATACGATCGCGGCCTGAAATTCGACCTGGGGCGCATTCGCGCCGCCCAGCAGAAAGCGGCCGCCATTGAACTGGCGGATAGCCGGTCGTCTTGAAGCGTTCTTCGCCCGTAAGCGGCATTCACGCGGAGCGGGCGTATAATATATCGCTGTGAGAACCCATGCGCGGGGGCGCGGCCGCAGCATGCGCGTCCTGATGCTCTCAAAAGCCTGCATCGTCGGCATCTACCAGCCGAAGCTGGAAGCGATCGCCCGGCGCGGCGTCGCCCTCAAGGTATTGACGCCACCGTCCTGGCGGGACGAGCGGGGCATCCAGCCGCTCGAGCGCCGCTACACCGCCGGCTACGGCTTGAGCGCGATTCCGATACGTTTCAACGGCAGCTTCCATTTTCATCACTATCCGACATTGGCGCGCGAGATTGACGCCTTTCGGCCCGAGATCCTGCATATCGATGAAGAGCCATACAACCTGGCGACCTGGCAGGCGCTTTACCTGGCGCGGCGCGCGGGCACCAAAGCACTGTTTTTCACCTGGCAGAATATCCTGCGCCGCTACCCGCCGCCTTTCAGGTGGGGGGAGAGTTGGGTCTTGCGGAAAAGCGATTACGCGCTGGCGGGCACGGACGATGCCGCCGAGGCGCTGCGCCGCAAGGGCTTCCGCGGTCCGCTCGCGACCATCCCGCAATTCGGCACGGATGAGCGGCTCTTCCAACCCGCGGCGTCGCGGCCGGAGCGCCCCTTCACAATCGGCTTTGTCGGCCGCATTGTCGATGAAAAGGGCGTCGCCATCCTCCTGCGCGCGGCGGCTGAACTGGATGGCGACTGGCGGCTGCGGCTGGTCGGCGGCGGCCCGGCTGTAGAGGAGACGCGGGCCCTGGCTTCGTCGCTGGGCATCGGCGACCGGCTCAGCTTCGTTGGGCAATTGCCATCCGCCGACTTGCCGGTCGAGTATCATAAGCTCGACGTCCTGGTCTTGCCCTCTTTGACGCGTCGTAACTGGAAAGAGCAGTTTGGTCGCGTGCTTGTGGAAGCGATGGCGAGCGGCCTGCCCGCGATCGGCAGCGACAGCGGGGCAATACCTTCTGTGTTGGGGGCAGCCGGTGTGATTGTGCCGGAAGGCGACGCCGCTGGGCTTGCGCGCGCATTGCGCGACCTGCGGGATCAGCCGGCCCGGCGCGACGAGCTCATCAAGAAGGGGCGGGCGCGCTTCCTGGCGCATTTCACGCAGGAACGCGTGGCAGAGGCGACGGTCGCTGTCTATCGCGACATGTTGCATTCAAACTAGCAATATGTTATTATTGCCAGTATATTGACGATTGTAGAATCTGTGCGCATTACAGCCTGAAGGATACTTGGGATGCTCAATACAAAAACGCAGGACGCTCGGCTGAATTACCTCGAAGAAATCATGGTCTCCACAGCTAAAACGCAAACCGAAACGCTTCGCTTGCTGAAAGGCATTTCAGAACGAGTCGAACAGAATTCCGCGCGATTGGATGCGCAGGCCGCGATTCTGACAGAGCACTCTGAGATTCTGATGGATCACTCCAAACGATTGGAGAATCTGGAACGCTTGATGACCCAAGTACTTGAAGAGTTGGTGGCAATCAAAGAAATCCTTGCCTCTCCAAGAGGAATCGGTTTCGTTCCCGAGTCTGACGACAGCGACTAATCCATCGTCACGATTTTAATACATCCGGTTCAAATCGACCCTGCGCCCGACCGACTCCCCCGCAGCCGGCGGATGAAATCGACGCTCTCCAGCTTGCGCTCGAGCAAGTGCATGATATAGCCGAGCATGATGGCCTCGACCTTGCTATGCAGCGCCGTTGAAATGCGCAGGCTGTTGACGCGCTTGTAGGCGTCGGCGCTGCGCTGCAGATGACGCAGCAGCTTCAGCGAATCGATTTCAAGCTCCATCAAGCGCGAGCGGAGCTGGGGCGCGGCGGCGCGGCTGACGACCCCGCCTTCTTCGTGACTGAAGAATTGCCGCTCCGGCAGCAATTCCGCGCGCGAAACCACGCATTCGTTCAGTTCCGGTCGAAAGCCGACCAAATCAAGCAGCCGCAATTCGAAGAAGCGGACCGCCAGGCGCGGATCGGCGGCGTAGGCGATGCGCGTTAAGGTCTGATCGAGCAATGGGAAGAGGCCGCCGCCGTCGTCCGCCTCATCCGCAGTGAAGCGGTCGAGCAGTTCGGCGACATAGTTGGCATAAGCGCCGCGTCCCAGGTCTTCCCGCAAGCCGAGGTAGGGCTCGATGAGTTCGGCTTGCGACAAGATATCCAGGTTGCGGCCCTTGTGGATGACGACATCGCTGCGGGCGAAGAGTTCGACGTGCCCGCTCACTTTGGCGCTGGGTTTGCGCGCGCCCTTGGCAATGGCGCGGATCTTGCCTTGATCCGGCGACAAAAGGGTCAGCAGCCGGTCGGATTCGCCGAAGTCGCGGCGGCTGAGGATGATGACTTGTGTGCGGAACTGGCGCTGAGGCTTGGGCATGGGCGTGACGTTGCTTCTCTTGGGCTGATTATACTGCTTTCCCGGCTCTGGATGCCTCTTTCGAGGCTTGCTCAACTCCATGCCGCCGCAAGCGCATGGCGGTATCCTTGCCCAGCCTGCGCCCCGGGGGCAAATCCAGCGGTAGTGTATCAATTTCGGTTGAAATAGCCTGGTAGGGGCGATCCGGCGGATCGCCCGATGGGTACGAACAGGATCGAAATTGGGCGACTCACCGAGTCGCCCCTACCAAATCGTCGGTATTTGAAGAAATTCAACCGAC
>JAJDUC010000070.1 GCA_022826865.1 Anaerolineae bacterium | reverse complement strand
GGCAAAGTTTTTTCTGTTTCAACCGAAAAGGATACACTACCCCAGGTTGTCGCATTCCGTCAGCGGGATATGCGGTGGCCTGTCGCCTACTCGCGCAAGACGACCTGCAATATTTCGCCGGATCCGATGTCGGCGCTGAACAGCCGGCCATCCGGCGCCTGAACGATGCTGTTGCCGGCTTGCAGCGGGTTTTGACCGGCCGGCAGCGCTGAAGAAAGCTCTGCCACGCTCTCGTAGCGGCCGTCTCCATCAATGTCGCTCACTTGGCTGAGCGAGCCGTCGTTGAGCAGGAGCAGCGCGTCGCCCCGGGCCAGCAATCCGCTGACTTGGCCAAGTTGGTCTCGGTCGTCGGCGAAAATCAGTTCCAAGCTGGCGAGCGCTCCTTCTTGCTCCGGGTCGCGCAGGCGATAGATCTCGCCCGCTCGCGTACTGACCAGCAAATGGCCGGCGCTATCAAGCGCAAGCGCGGAGATGCTGTTGAGTCGGTCGCTGTCGATGGGAATCCGCGCGTAAACAGAAACATCTGCCGTAATCGCCGGGCGAATCTGTGGCGCCGCCGCTGTAGGCGTCTGCGCGAATGCGACAATCGTGCCGGCCGCAGCGGTCGCTTCCGCTGCAAGCGCATGCGCCGTCATCCGCGCCTTCACCAAATCCGCCTCAGCGGTAGCGACGGGGTCCGCGGCAGCGGTCGCCGTGGCGGGCACATCAAACGCGGCAGCCGTTGCGTTGCGCTGAACCATGTCGATGGCGCTGCATCCGGAAACGATCAATGCCAGCGCGGCGAAGCAGAACGCCGCCTGGATCGTTTGGGCTTTCTGTTTCACATGCTTGAGTATAACGCCTGCGCCCAAGCTCAAACCGGTGGCGACGCCGTCGCAATGAAAATGTAGATTGCCGCCAAAAATGCGCCAAGCGCGCCAAGAGATACCGCCGGCTTGAGCGCATGTTGCTCCGCCGTCCCCGCGCCGCTTCCTGCGCGCATGCGCCGCATGGCATCGACCACCTGGTTGGCCAACCAACTGGCGGCCGCGCCTGTTGCGATCACGGCGACGGCCAGGGACAGGTTGTCGCCGTCCGAAGGATTGAGGCGATAAAGCGCGCGGAGAACGGGCAAGTTGATTAACATGGCGGCGCTGACGGCGACGGCGAATCCGCGCCACTCCGGTTCCTCTTTGCGGATTGCGCTGCAATAGAAGGCCCAAATGTCGATAGCGAGCAGAGGAAGAAGCGCGGCGACCCAAGCGACATATTGCAGCCTGTCCGCCTCGAACAATTGAATCAAGCCATAACGGATGGCAAGCGCCAGCAGCCCGGAGGCTGTGGCTGCGCCGGCACAGCGCAGGACCCGCGTGGCGATAACGCCACAGAAGGTCACGGTCGCCAGCAAATTTGCCGCCAGCAGCCACTCCGGCCGATAAAGACCCAGCCATTCCAATCGAACCCCGGCCAGTGTCGAGTCCCAATCGATGAGCATCAACTGCAACCAAATGAGCAGCATGGCCGCGATGATCAGAAGCGATAAACTTTCCTTCATTCCCAGCCGGAACAGCGTATTCCAGTTTCGTTCAGGCAGGGTGCTTGCAGTTATGAAGAATGCGATCGTGAGCGTTACGATAAAGCTCACCAGCAAGATGAAATGCGGGATGCTCCAGGCTGTCAGATCCTCGCCGAATGTCAAATGCCAGACTGGATCGGCCGGCAGAGCGTAGAGCAGAAAGGCGGCGTTCAGGATCAGCAGAGCGATGATGATGTTCGAGCGCATACGCTGCTGCATATTGCCGCGGAGACGGCGGTTGAGATAGTGGAGCGCCCAAGAGCCGCTAACGATGGATGCGCCAAAGCCGAAATACATCAGCAGATGCGGGCGCCAAAAGAAGTCTTCGCCGAAGGGAATGCCGTATGCGCGGTGCCAAAGCTCGTCCCAGAAGCCGCCGATAGCAATCGCGATGCCACCGCTTGCCAGAATCAACGCGATCATTTGGCGAATCTTCAGTGGCAGAATATCGACCGGCGCTTGACGCGTCCCGGTCCCCAATGGTCGGACAAGCAGATGCCAGCTCAAGGCGACGAAAGCGCAAATCACGGCGAAGAAGAGGCCGACCTGGGCCCAGAAGGCGCCGGCCTGCTCCTCAGGCGGGAAGCCGCCCCAGACGGTGAACGCGGCGAAGATGACCACGCCGGCGATAATGGCGATGATCCAAGGCAATCGCGGGTGCAGTGTGGACATGGTTGCGCTCCCGGTCAAAATTTGATTGTTGCGCGAAGGTTACCATAGTTTGTAGCGGAGCGTCTAGTTTTCGAGGAGTTGCGTCAGGAATTCTTTGGCGTCGTCGAAGGCGGGGTGGTGCCAAAAGCTGGGAGGAAGCCATGTCATGCTAAAAATGTTGCGCAGATGATTTCGCTTGGTATCTTCGTTTGTCGCCGCGTTCTTGTTTACTGCTTTACCCGCAACAAACACACGCAATTTGTTCTTGTCGAGGCGGTTTTCCGCAATGTCAGCATGCTGTGTCACTGACACGCAAGATATGTATTTATCAACGCAATTCATAACGGCGTCACTTTGCAGCGCATTAACTAAAAGGCGTTCCAACGTACCATCGCTGTTTATAGGAATGGTCAATGGCATGATATAAGGTTGGACCGATGATCGGGTAAGTACCTTATTTGGAATAGAATACACTTCTCTGCCTAATTGTCGGTTCGCAGTCCTAAGAGAACTGCGGATACTTTCCAATGCGTCAGTGTTGAAATCAGAATCACGAACAATCCCAATATCTGTAAGTCCATGGAATACACGTTGTTGAGCTAGCTGATACAAAAAACCTGCAAGTTTGTCTCTTCCCTCGTATGTCAAAATTTCGTAGGTCGAGACCAGTTGTGGCGATTCTGAATTCGACTCAATGTGTGTTAAAAGTCTGCTGAAAAACTCTCTGTCGTCTTCGCCTTCTACGAGCACCAATCGCGTGGTGCGCTCAAGCTCAAATTTTATGGTCATCCACGTACCTCGAAGTCAAAATTAAACGCGGCCAATGATTCCATTCCGAAACTATTGTATGTTACGGCTTCAATTTCATCGGTGCCAGGATTCCGGTCAAGTCTATGCAGTCTAAAGTCATATTCAGGTAAATCCTTATAGGCAGCGTGTGCAGCCTTTATCATTTCCAAACTGTGTGTTGTAGCGAACACTTGAATGTCTAAATCCCGTGCTATTTTCCCTACGACGTCCCATAGATTCTCTTGTACAGAATAATGAAGACCATTTTCAATTTCATCGATAAACATGATCCCACCGGAAATCTCATACATTGCCAGAATTAATCCTGCAATACGATTCATTCCGACACCCAAGCTAGAAAGGGAAATGAGTTGGCTCAATCCGATATTTGCATGGATATTGTCATAAAGAATTTCCATACTACGCAATCTTGGTTCAATCATCTCTAGAGCACCGATTAGTACCGAGACTGTGTCAGCTTGTCTCATATTACTGAATCGCTTCACGTTGTCTTCTCGATCAGCCGGTTCGCCCGTGTACATGAAATCTGAAGGAATGAGATTCTGTATGTTTGATCTGGACGATCTTATGCGTTCTTCAGAAATCAAAACGTGAAAAGGTTTGCCGTCCGTATCAAGGGTAAACTCGAGAATCTCTATGTCATCCTCATCCTCTGCCTCAAACTCCCGCAAAATGGCGACAAAGTCGTCACGCTCGGTTGACACCTTGCGAATATTTAATGAGACACTTGCTTTATCATAGTGTGGTTGCTTTGATTTCTTATCTAACCTGGCTGACAACGTGATCTCATTTTCTGTCCGAAAGTCGCTAAATAAGCTACTCCAACTGACGATATCAGACGAGTTTACTGTGCCGCGGATTCCTCTAACAAGGAAATATTCAAATGACATCAGAGATCTTGTACGCAGGAGAGTCTTGGGTTCGCGGTTGCCGGAATGTACATACATCGCCTCCATAAGCGCTGTCTTACCGGAATTGTTGCGTCCAGCAATCAAGTTGATTCGGTCAATGTCATTCAATTCGAAATCGCGGAATCCACGAAAGTTTTGGGCCCGAAACGAGGTGTACATGTACGACTTTCTGCTGTAAGCACAAATGATGCTCGCAATGTACAATAGTCGTTACTCAAATTAAAGATGGAATTTCTTCATTCCAATCGCCCCTCAAATTCAGTGCTACAATGCCGCCATGACTGCCATCCTCGCTATAGAAACGTCTTGCGATGAAACGGCCGCCGCCGTCATTGCCGACGGGACGACCATCAAGTCGAACATTGTCGCGTCCCAAATTGACTTGCATGCCCAATACGGCGGCATCTTCCCGGAAGTCGCCTCCCGCGCCCACGCCGAAGCCATCAGCGCGGTGGTGGGGGGGGCGATGGCCGAAGCCAACATGAACTACGCCGACCTGGACGCAATCGCGGTGACGCAAGGCCCAGGACTGATAGGGTCGCTGCTGGTGGGCGTCAACTTCGCCAAGGGGCTGGCGCTGGCGACCGGCCTGCCGCTGCTGGGCATCAACCACCTGGAAGGGCATATCTACTCACTCTGGCTCTCTCCGGGTTTTAAGGATGTTGAATTCCCGATCCTGGCGCTGATCGCCTCCGGCGGGCACAGCGAACTGGTGCTGATGGCCGCGCACGGTGTCTACCGTCGGCTTGGCGCTACGATCGACGACGCCGCTGGTGAAGCCTTCGACAAAGTCGGACGGCTGCTCGGATTGGCGTTTCCCGGCGGGCCGGCGATTGAAAGCGCCGCCGCCAGCGGCAACCCCCGCGCCTACGCCTTTCCCCGCGCCCGGACGCAAGGACCATACGACTTCAGTTTCAGCGGACTTAAAACCGCCGTCCTGCGGGAAGCCACCGCGCCGCCCAGCGGCGGTGTGCGGAGCAAGCGCGAACGCCGCGCCGAGAAAAGGGCGCCGCTGCGCCCCGATATAAACATCAGCGATCTCGCTGCCGCATTTCAGGAAGCGCTGACGGACGCGCTCTTAGCGACCACCTGTCGGGCGGCGCGCGACTTCGATGTCAAGGCGATCATCCTGACGGGCGGAGTGAGCGCCAATGGCAGCTTGCGGCGCAAATTTGAAACGGCCGTCGATTTGCCCGTCTATTTTCCGCCGCGCAGTCTCTGCACGGACAATGCCGCCATGATCGGCGCGGCGGCGCATTTTAGATTCTTGACCGGCTATCGCAGTTCGCTTGGCTTTGAAGCTCGGGCAAGCTGGCCGCTCACCGAAAGCAGCTACGCAGGCGCAATGCCGGCCTAATCGACGCCCGGCAGTCGCGCAGATTCGCCGCTGCGCTTGTACAATCAGTGCCGGGCAGTGCCGGGCAGAACCGCCAACATCATGGAAGGCGCATGCGCAACTTAAACATAGGCATTATCGGCGCCGGCGCGTCCGGGCTTGCCGCCGCATGGGAGTTCGCCCGCGCCGGCCACGGCGTCGACCTCTTTGAAGCGGCCGACCGCGTCGGCGGTTTGGCCGCCGGCTTCAAAGACGAAAACTGGGATTGGGCGCTGGAGAAGTTCTATCACCACTGGTTCGCCAACGATGACGACATCCTGGGTCTGGCGGAGGAGATGGGCATGCGCGACCAGGTCATCTTTCCGCGCCCGAAGACGAGCTACTGGCTGGACGGCAAGATTGTCCGCAGCGAGATTTCGCCTTCAGCGCTTTTCCTGCCGCTTTCGCCCTTGGCGCTCTTGCGCATGGGCTTGGCCGGCCTGGCGCTCAAGTTCACGTCCAACTGGCAGCCGCTGGAGCGGGTTACCGCCGATCAGTGGATGCGGCGCCGGATGGGCGCGGAAGCTTACGAGAAATTCTTCAGGCCGCTCTTGATCGGCAAGTTCGCCGACGCCTACGATCAGGTGCCGATGTCATTCATGTGGGCGCGGATCGTCAAGCGCACACTCAAACTCGGCACGTACCGGGGCGGTTTCCAGGCCTTCCTCGATGAGCTGGCGCGACAATTGCGCGAAATGGGCGTGAAGATTCGTCTGAACACGCGCGTGGATCGGCTCAGTGTTCGCGGCGGCGGGCCGGCTGTTCAAACGGGTGATGTTAGCCGCCGCTTCGATATCGTGTTAAGCACGACCTCGCCTCGTCTGCTGCTGAAGATGGCGCCGGATCTGGCGAGCACATCCTACGGCAAGGGCGCCGCGGCGCTGAAGAGCATCGGTGGTCTCTGCGTCGTCTTCGCCTTGAAGCGGCCTCTGATGCCCGACGACACTTACTGGCTCAACTTGCCGGCGACCACCGCTGACAAGGCGAAAGGCGACTTTCCCTTCCTGGCCCTGGTGGAGCACACGAACTATATCGCGCCCGAGCATTATGGCGGCGATCATATCGTTTATTGCGGTGATTATGTGCCGCCCGATCACGAATACTTCCAGCTAAAGGAAGCGGACCTGGTGGCGCGCTTCCTGCCCGCTCTGCGGAAGATCAACCCGGCGTTTCAGCCCGATTGGATTCGCAAATGGTGGCTGTGGCGCGCGCCTTACGCCCAGCCCGTGCCCGAACTCAATCACAGCCGCAGAATCCCCGATCTGCGGACGCCGTTGCCCGGCCTCTATTGGGCGAGCATGTCACAGGTCTATCCTTGGGATCGCGGCACCAATTATGCCGTGGAAATTGGCCGGCGCGCCGCCCGCAGGGCTATGAGCGACAAGCGCCAATAGACCTGCCCCGGCTTGAATGCAGGCTTCCCTGGCCCTGCTTGCGCGCCGTGCCTTCGCCTGATTTTTCGAGTATACTCGAAATAGCATTCTGGCGGACGATGGCAGGAGGCGTCGCATGGGCAACTGTCCGCGGCTGTCAGGCGCGCTCATGGCGCAATTCAAGCCTGCTGAATAAGGTAGCGATAATGTATCATGAGCAGTGGAGCAAAGCGCTCAGCGCGCGCAGATTGCCCCAAAACAGGGCTGAACCCGGCGACGGCCGACCGGGTCGAATAATCGGCAGCGGGTCCACATTCAGAAACAGATTCGAGGACATCGGACCGGATGTTGGAAGAACGGGAAACCGCGAGCAACTTGATCGCAGAAGTGCGACAGCTTGAAAGCTTGATCGCTCAAGTGCGTGAGACATTGGAGTCGCAAAGAGAGTTGCTGCGCCGCCGACGGCTGGCGATGCCACCCGCGGTTTTTGATAGCCTCGAACAGCTCATGGGGGATTTCAAGCGCCTCGAAGAAGACGTCGTGGCGGAACAAACGGAATTGCGTCAGTTGCGCGCTCTTGCGGACATGTCGACGCGAATCACCAACTCGCTTGATATCGACACTGTTTTGCAAGAAACCATGGAATTGGTCATCGTTCTGACCAACGCGGAACGTGGTTATATCATCCTCACGGACGATGAAACTGGCGAGTTGGAATTCCGCATTAGCAGCGAGAGCGGTTTGATGGGCCGCGGCCTGGCCGCCAGCGATCGACCGCAGATCAGCATGTCCGTTGTCAATGACGTAATCACATCGGCGGAGCCGCTTCTGGCCGACAACGCCTATCAGGATGAGCGCCTGGCAAGCAGCGAAAGCATCATAAACTTCACGCTGCGTTCCGTTCTCTGCGTGCCGCTGCGCTACAAAGCGGAGACCATCGGCGTCGTCTACGTCGACAATCGGCTGGTGGCGAGCATCTTTACCGAGCGGGAACTGACGCTGATGATGGCATTCGCCAATACCGCCGCCGTGGCCATCGCCAATGCGCGTATGTACACCCGCGCCGAGCATATCCTGGCGGAAATCACGCGCGTAAAAGAATTGATGGACAACATCTTTTCTTCGGTCGGGAGCGGCATCATCGCTATCGACAGGAACGACCTGGTACACACCTTCAATCGCGCCGCTTCCGAAATCCTCAATGTTATGCCGGAAGTGGCCGTCGGTTACGAGGTTGAACAGGTGATGAAAAATGCGGACCTTGAACTCAGGGATCATCTTGCCCTGGTGAAAGAGCAGGACGCCGACCACACGCTAGAGTTGAGCGCCGATTTGCCCGGCCGCGGCGAAGTCGCGCTTGCGCTGTCCTTTTCCCCGCTTAAAGACAGCAACGATCTGACCCAGGGCGTGACGCTCGTCATGGACGATGTTACGCACCTGTACGAGCATGAAACCACCATCAACGCGATGAAGCGGATCCTGCCCGAGGGCATGGTCGATAAAATCAACGAAATCGCCAATATCGAGATGGGCGGCCTTCGGCGCGAAGTGAGCTGTATCTTCGCCGATGTGCGGCCCTGGGTGACCCTGTCCGATCTTGCGCCGAGCGAAAAGCTCAGAACGCTGAACCAGTATCAAGCTGTCGCCACCGCCTGCATCCACGAATGCGACGGCATCATCGACAAGTACATGGGCAACGAGGTGATGGCTCTGTTCAATACGCAGCTCAATCCGGCTCAAAACCATGCGCGCCAGGCGCTTGAATGCGCTCTGCTCATGCGCGATCGATTCGTCGAATTGTACGGGACGATGGGTGTTGCGCCCGAGCCCCACTATTACATCATCGGCATCAATACGGGCGAAGCAACCTTGGGCAACGTTGGCAGCTTTCAGCGGCGCGAATTTACCGCCCTGGGCAACAGCATAAATTTAGCCAAACGCGTGCAGGAAAACGCGGCGCAAGGCACGATCACAATTGCCCAGGCGACACTCGAGCATATTCACAGTCACAACAAAGGGCGCCTGGATTATGTCTTGAACCAGCGGGAACCGATCTTTGGTAAAGGGCTTTCTTCCGGCGTGCAGGCTTATGAGGTCTATCGAAAGGCATGAATCAAGAGGTTTCGATTGGCGGCTTCAGCGCGATTCAGACGCAATTGAAGGGCTTGAAGCAGCGCGCCGATGAAGTGAAAACATTGCTGGAACAGCAGCAGGAATTGCTGCGCCGCCGCGGCATCAACCTGCCCGAGCATGCGATTGATCGTCTCTGGATTTTGCGTTCCAGCATTGACAAGCTCTCGGTTGGCATGGTCGATACGCATATGCAACTGCAGCAATTGCGCCGCCTGGCGGAAACGACGGCCTTGATTAACTCCGCGCAGGAAACCGACCTGGTCCTCAATGAAGTCATGGAGACCGTTATCCAGTTGACCCAGGCCGAGCGTGGATACATCGTGCTCAAGAACCGCGAATCTGGCGAGCTCGAATTCAAGGTCGCTCGTGGTTTGAGCGCGGAAGAGACCGCCGCCGGCGGTCGCATCGTCAGTTGGTCGGTCATCAACTCGGTGGTCGAAAGCGGCGAGCCGCTGCTTACAGTGAATGCGGGCGCCGACGACAATATCGACAAGAGCGAAAGCATAGTCGGTTTCGCCTTGCTCAGCATCTTGGCAGTGCCCTTGAAGGCCCGCGACGAAGTGATCGGCGTCGCTTATTGCGATAACCGCGTTATGGCGGGTTTGTTCAAAGAAAACGAACTAGATCTCTTGACCAGCTTCGGCCAGCAGGCGGCGGTCGCTATCGAGAACGCGCGCCTGTTTGAAGACATCCGCGCGCAGATGGCGCTGATCGAGGAGATGCAAGTGCGGCTCTCCAATATCTTCGCCTCAATCGGATCCGGCGTCATCACGATCAACGGCGAAAACTGCGTAATTGTCTGCAATGAAGCGGCGGAAGAAATCACCGGTACGCGCAATGACGATGCCGTGGGCTGCGCCCTGCGCCAGGTCTTGCCCCAAGTGACCGTCGACTTTTATGACAACATTGAGCGCGTTCGCCTGGAAAAAGCGCAGCATATCTGGGCCGAGCGCTTCGAGCGGCAAGGACAGCAGAAATATTGGCAAGTGGTTGCCAGTCCCTTGCGCGGCGATGACGGCGTGAATGACGGCGTTGCCCTGGTGATAGATGACCTCACCGAGCGCAAGGAACAGGAAGAGCAGCGCCGCTTGCTCGGCACCTTCGTTCCGGAGGCGCTCCTGCACAATATCGGCTCAATCAGCGACTTGGACATGAGCCCGGCCGAACGCACGATTACCGCCATGTTCGCCGATGTCCGCGGATTCACCGCTTTCAGCGAATACTTGCAGCCGGAAGACCTCATGCGCATTGTCAACCGCTATTTGGGCGCGGCCAGCGACGCCATAAACGCCCACGATGGCATTGTCGATCAATATCTGGGCGACGCCATCAAGGCGCTGTGGAACACGCAGTTGAATCACCAGGAAGATCACGCCTTGCGGGCGGTGCGCGCGGCGCAGGCCATTCTCGAAGAGGCGCGCTCCCTGCATCGCGTGGTCGAAGCCAGCCACCAGCTGCATTTCGGCATTGGCATCCATACCGGGCAGTCAGTCCTGGGCATGGTGGGCGGCGCCAACCGGATCGAGTTCGCCGCGCTGGGGGAGGCGGCCGATGTCAGCAAATTTTTGCAGGAGTACGCCGAACCGGGCGAGATTGTGATCAGCGCCTCCACTTATGCCAAAGTCAAAGCCCATATTGACGCGGAATCGATAGACCTGGAAGGCGCGAAGCCCGGTTACGAGGATATCACCCGGGCATATCGCGTCCGTTCGCTTTCGCTGGCCAGCAATGGCAATCGTCAAAACCGGACTTAGCTTTGCCTGATTTGCCGAGAGGGCAGAGTGATGCGACCCATGCAACCCAATCCGCTATTTGTTGTCGGTGTCATCGTCGGCTTGGCGATCGGACTGGTCTTCGGCATGAATATCGGAAATGTGGCCTTCGGCATGCCGATCGGCGTCATGCTCGGTGTGCTCATCGGCGCGATCATGAACAAAGCTGGCAACGATCAGCAATAGCTTCTGTCCGAAACCCCTAGCCAAAGCAGCAGCGGCAGACTCTCTATCCGCTTCCCTCACGACCTGCGGCGGACCTCAGGCACTCCAGGAAAGCAATGCAACAATCAGAAGAGTCGTGTAGGGGCGTCTCGTGAGACGCCCGATAATGGTGCCGCTTATCCCGAGTCTTGCCGTGGACACCGAGTCATAGGGGCGAGTAGCGGACAAGCATATTGAGACCGCCTCATGCCGCAAACGATGACATGCCTATGTTCAGCTATGCCCATGATGAGTTTCTGCTAAAATGCTGCTAAGCAATTGCGCGCTGCGGGCGGCTGACAGGCTGCCGAACCGCGTCAGCGCGCCGGGGTTGCCAGTATGCAATTGGAAGCTGAACATAACGCTGGACCGCAGGCCGCGGCGCGACCGCTGAAGTTGCTCGGCTTGGCGCTTGCCGCCGCCCTGTTTCTTGGCGCAACCTCTTATCAAGCGCTTAGCTCCGGCATAGAATACACGCTGATTGTCAGTGTCTTTGCGACGCGTTTCCTCGGCATTTTTGTTGAAGCCGTGCCCTTTCTTTTGCTGGGCTCAATTACCTCCGGTCTGATCGAGACCTTTGTCAAGTCGGACGATATCTTGCGCTTTCTACCGCGAAACCGGTTGGGAGCGGCGATTGGCGGCGCTTTCCTCGGCTTGGCCTTTCCCGTCTGCGAATGCGGCGTTGTGCCGGTCACGCGCCGGCTCTTCAGTAAAGGTCTGCCGCTTTCCATGGGCGTCGCCTTTTTGCTGGCGGCGCCTTTTATGAATCCCATCGTCTTCGCCAGCACCTATATCGCCTTCGGCCTTGGTCCCGTCTTTATCGGGCGCATTGTCATTACCGTTTTTGTCGCCGTCACGGTCGGCCTGGTGATTGGCGCCTTCGCCAAAGCGGACGCCGCGCTCAAACCGGTTGCGCGGGGCGGCGGGGAAGATCACTCTCACGCCGATCACGCGCCGCCTTCATTCCAAGGCAAGCTCCTGCATGCCTTGCAGATCGGCAGCGACGAATTCTTCGAGATGGGCCGTTTCCTCATCCTCGGCTCGGCATTGGCTGCGCTGATGCAAACGCTGGTGCCGCAAGAAAGTCTGCTGTCATTGGGCACAGGCCCCATTCTGTCCGTGCTCTTCATGCAGATCCTGGCTTATATCCTGAGCGTCTGCTCCACGGTGGATAGCTTCCTCGCCTTGGCTTTTGTAAACACCTTCACCACCGGCGCCATCGTCAGCTTCTTGAGCTTTGGCCCGATGGTGGATATCAAGAGCACGCTGATGTTCAGCGGTGTCTTCCGCCGCCGCCTCGTGATTTATCTGATTATTATGCCCTTTGCGATGAATTTGCTCGCCGGCGTACTGATCAATCTTTGGCTGGGATACTGATCCATGAGCGCAGTTCACAAGCACAAGCCGCCTGATGGGGACAAGACGGTCGACTGGGCCAAGTCCTTTATTCTGCTGGGCTTGGGTGTCTATCTGGCGCATCTGATCCTGACCGGCAATCTGAGCAACTACATCAATCAGCGTTTCGCCTGGCTGGTCTATGTCGGCGCGGGCATCTTTGTTCTGCTGGCTCTGGTGAATGTCTTCAGCGGTCTGGCGCGGTCGCCCGACGGGCACGATCATCAGCATTACGAGATCGGCTGGGATATCCTGCTGATCGTTTCGCTCCCGCTTCTGCTGGGTTTTTTGATTCCCTCGCGATCCCTCGGCATAGAAGCGGTCAACGGCGGCGTCAGCCTGAGTCCGGTCGGCGTGCAGAGCGCGGCCGCCTTCCAGCGCAGCCCCCTCGATCGCAACATCCTGGACTGGCTGCGCGAATTTGATCGCGCGGTGACCCCGGCCGAATTCAACGATCAAGAGGCTGAGGTCATCGGTTTTGTCTATCGCGAGCCGAGCCACGAAGCAGATGGATTCATGCTCGCGCGTTTCACGATGAGCTGCTGCGTCGCCGATGCCTTTCCCATCGGCATGCCCGTGAATTGGAACGATTCCGGCGATCTGACGGCCGGCGCCTGGGTACGTGTGACTGGCGCGCTGCAAGCGGCCTCGTTCGCGGGCGAGTTTATGCCAGTGCTGTTCGCCGATGCCGTCGAACTGGTGGACGAGCCGGCGCAGGCCTATCTGTATCCCTGATTCAGTGACCGGGTCATGAAACTGGACAAGCTGGATTTCGCCGTCTTTTTCATCGTGGCCTTCTGCCTAGGCACTGTGGCGATTGCCGCTTATCTGAGCGACCCGGCGCGGCAGCCGGCGCGCGTCGCTTATCTCTATCCGGCATTGGCGGCGCAGCAAAATGTCTGGATGGCGACCATCAACGACCCGAGCGCGCAGCAACAGGCCAGCTTCAGCGAATTTGGCGTCTATGACTTCGACTTCAGCCCGGACGGGCGCTGGCTGGCCTTTGCCGACCGCAGCGGCAGCGGCACGGTGACCCTGCGCCTGCGCGACCTTGCCAGCGGGCAAGTGCGCGACCTGGTTGATTGCGTTGCTCTGGCCGCTTATTGCACTTCGCCGGTCTATAGCCCCGATGGCAAGACCCTGGCCTATCAGCGGGCCGAGTCAGTTGGCGCGGGTTACGGTCTCTCCCGTATCTGGCTCATTGATATGACAAGCGGCAGCTATGAAACGATTCCTCTGATCGCCGATTCTCAAGTGGTCGGCCACTCCGCCATTTGGTCCGCGGACAGCAACACCATTGCATTCTACAGCGCCGACCGAACCCAGCCCGGCATTCTCATTTACGAATTCGTTCCGCGCGACGGCAGCGATATCCAACTGCGTTTCATCCCGTCTTCGCATGGCACGATGGGCACGCTTTCGCCAAACGGCCAGCAGGTTATTTTCCCCGATCTCGTCCGTCGCAATGATCAATTCTTCAGCCACCTGCAGATTGCCGATTTGGCGACGAAAGAGTTTGCCGCCTTCACCGATGCCAACGGCCCCTGGGACGATGTCAGCGCGCGCTGGAGCCCGGATGGCGAGACCGTCGCCTTTGCCCGCCGCTACACCGACGAGCGCTGGACGCCCGGCCATCAACTTTATCTGCGCCGCAAGTCCGCCCCCGCCGATGCCCTCACGCCGATCGCCTACGACGAACGCTACAATACCTCTTACCTGCGCTGGAACCGCAGCGGCGACCGTCTGGCGCTGCAGCGCTTCCCGCTCTGGAATGCCGACGGGACGGACGGAAGCCTGTCCCGACCCGAGGTCTGGGCGCATGATCTCGCGACCGGGCAGAGCCATAAGATAATCGAGGACGCCTACCTGCCGCGCTGGGTGGCGGGCTAGGCTGCTTCATGCGCATTGAACACCTCTCGCTGACCAATTTCCGCAATTATGCGCGTCTGGAATTCAGCCCGCCGGCCGCGCGCCCAATCGTTTTATGCGGTGAAAACGCCCAAGGCAAAACCAGCGCGCTGGAAGCAATCTATTATCTGGCGACATCATCCTCGCCTTATACTACGAGCGACCGCCAATTGATCCACTGGCGAACCGAAGGCGATCCGATTCCATTCGCGCGCCTTTCGGCGGAGTTGAGCAATATGCGCGGCGATTACGAAAAGCTGGATATCACCCTGATGCTGGATATGAGCGGCGGCGCGCCGCGATTCAAAAAGTCGGTCAAGCACAACAATGTCGAAAAGCGCGTGCGCGATGTCCTTGGCATGTTGAATGTCGTGCTCTTCCTGCCGCAGGACCTTTCGCTGGTCGAAGGTTCTCCCAGCGACAGGCGCCGCTTCATGAACGCCACCCTGACGCAGGTGAATGTCGACTATTTTCTGGCGCTGAACGAATACGAAAAGATCCTGCCCCAGCGCAACGCGCTGCTGCGGCGCATTGCGGAAAAGCGCGCCCATGCCGTGGAGTTGGAATATTGGGACGAGCAATTGGCGCGGCAGGGCGCGGCGATTATCGCCGGGCGGCAGCGCTTCCTGCGCGAGCTTGAGCCAAAGGCGCGAGTCACTCACCAGGCTTTGACCGGCGGGCGAGAGACGCTCAGCCTGAATTACCTGCCGAGTTTCATGCCGGTGGCCGAGGCGGAGGGCGGGCAGCTTTCCTTTGACGTTCTGGGCCTGGACTTGAACAGGCAGCTTGCGCCGGAAGAAATCATGCCGCAATTCGTCGAGCGCCTGGCAGCGCAGCGGAAGGAGGCCATTCGCCGCGGCCAAACGGTTGCCGGTCCCCATCGGGATGAATTGCGGCTCCGCATCAACGAGCGCGATTGCGGCTTGTATGGCAGCCGGGGGCAGGCGCGCACCGCTGTCATGGCGCTTAAGTTCGCGGAATTGGAATGGATGCGGGATCAATTGGCGGAATATCCGCTTTTCCTGCTGGACGAAGTAGTCGCCGAACTGGACAGCAGTCGGCGCCGCTATCTGCTCGACAGGCTGGACGGACAGGCGCAAACCCTCTTAACGACAACCGAGCTTGATATCTTTGACGCGCGTTTTCTGGAGCGCGCGCAGATCTACCGGGTCGAAAACGGGCAGATCAGTCAGCTCGAAAGCAATACAAATATGGTGTAGCGCGATGACAGCGGAAGGCGAGTTTAGCACACCCAGCGATACCGAGATTCAGTTTGTTCGCGCTTTTGCCGGTGATATAGCGCAACTCTGGGCGATGTGGACGCAGGCGGAGCATTTGCGGCAGTGGTGGGGTCCAATCGGCTGGACGGCGCCGGTTTGCGAGGTAGATTTCCGGCCCGGCGGCGCCTGGTTCTACTGTATGCAAGACCCGGGTGGAAACCGTTATTGCGGCAAAATGGTCTATGAAGAGATTGACGCGCCGCGGCGTTTCACGGCCAAAGATGTCTTCACCGACGAAGAAGGCAATGTGAATACCGACATGCCGGAAGGCCATGTCAGTTTCACCTTTGCGGAAGCCGACGCTATCACAACAGTGACCAGCGTCAGCCGATACGCCTCAAAAGAATTGCGCGACCGGATTATCGAAATGGGTGTGGAAGCGGGCCTGAATCAAACCCTCGATCGCCTGGCCAACTACCTGGCCAGCCTGGATTGAGCCGGTCGCTCCTGTCTAGATCGGGCGCAAGCCCGGCAATTTCATCCTAGAGCCTCTGAAGCTGGTGCAAATGCGCCATGCGCAAACATTTGGTCGCCACAACTTAGAAAATATGTTCTATATTGAGGCGACTGTTAGCCTGAAAGAGAGGAAACGCTGTGGGATGGACTACGCCGAAAACCTGGTCGAGCGAGCCCTTGACTTCGATCGACCTGAACACCTATATGCGGGACAATCAGAACCACTTGAAGGACCGCCTGGATAGCAGCGCCGTCAAATCCGTCAATGGTACGCGCAACATCCGCACGACGTCAACAATTTTCGTCGATGTCGACGAGGAAAATCTGGCCCTGGATCTGACGACGCACGGCGGCGATGTGCTGCTTGGTTTCACAGGCAGCGTACTGAACACGGACACCGCCGGGATGATGAACATTAACGTCGCGGTGGATGGCGTTGATTATGTCGCCGACGACGGCATCGTTCGGAACAACCCCGGCGTTGGCGACAACAACCGGTACAAGCCGCTGACATTCGTGATGATGATTCCCGGCCTTGCGCCGGGCGCGCATACCTTCAAGCTGCGCTGGAAAGTGTCCTACGGCAATTCGGCGACCATGAACGTCATCAAACTGCATCCGCAATTCTGGGCGAAGGAGATTTGAAGCATGGATATTATCAGCAAGCAAGCGCTGCCGCTCTGGCTGCTGGACGCGGTCGCGCGCGAAGCCCTGGGCGCGGCGACCTGCGGCGTCTCAACCGGCGATGGGCATTCCCGCATTCATCTCCTCAGTGAGAATCCCGGCGAGCAGAGGAGCGCGAGTGAAGTCCTGGCCGGTTTTGGAAGTTTGCGCCTGGCGCCGTCGGCGACGACTTTTACGGAAGGCGCGGCCGAGCCGGTCATCAATTGTCAGGACGCCGCAATCGCGCCGGACAGCGAGCTGGCATACATCGTCCAGATGGATGATGTCGAGCTCAAACGCGGCCGTGGCGCTGTTGTCGATGGCAAATTCTCGCTGCCGTTGAGCGGTCTGAGCGCCGGCAGCTATCTCGTTTTTGTCTATCGGATCGGCGGAAATTTTGCGAGCGGAATCGCCCGCTTCAGCGTGAACCGGGCTTGATTCGCGCGCTGCCTGACCTGCTGCCAATGGTGGGTGGATGGACTTTGAACAGCTGTTTCAGGCGCTGGTTCTGGCGGTGCTTGTCCTGGTGTACTGGTGGTCATTGCGCAGTTTCCCGCCCCTTGAAAGCGCCAGGCTGATCGAAAGGCTGAGCGAGGTCAGCCAGCTGGACGGAAAGCCGAATGGACGAGCTGTTGGTGGAAATCGCTGGATTGCTCAACGAAATGCGGGTGGGCCAGCTAGGAGTGGATGAAATGGAGTCTTGAACGGAATCGGGGTTCCCGCGATCTTCATTAGTTATCGCCGTAAGGGTTACGCCCCAGCCGCGTGCCCTTGCGGATCGCCTGGCGCCAAGGTCGCTTGGCGCCCCCTTGATATCCCAGCTCGCGCAGGCGCTCCTCTTCCAGCCGCTCCAACTCGTCCGCGACCGCGGCATAATCCGAAGGCGGTATGGCGCGATCGCGGTCGGCTTCATCGCGATAGACATAACCGGCGCCGGCGCACCAGTCGCAATCTTCGGCGTCGCCGCTGAAGTCGTCATCGAACCAGCCGAAGCCGTCGCAGGATATACAGCGGACGATTCTTCCCTGGAGCGTCACAGTCCTTCCCTTCGGGTGTTCATTTCCGCGCCGCAAACCGGGCCGACAGCGGACGCGCGCTCAACGCATGCTGAGCTCAAAAAGCTGCCGGTAGCCGGCCACATACTTCTCCGGCGTAAAGAAGTCCTGGGCGAATCGCCGCGCATTCGCGCCCATTTCCGTCGGATCGGTGGCAAAGATTTGATCTAATGCCGCCGCCAGCGCGCTCTCATCGCCAGGTTTCACCAGCAGGCCGTTTTCACCGTGCCGGATCATATCGGGAATGCCGCCGACGCAGGCGCCGATTACCGGCGTACCCACCAGCATCGCCTCCACAACCACCCGTCCCAAGCCTTCCGAGAGCGAGGGCAAAACCATGACCCGCGCGGCTGCCAGGCGCTCCGCCAATTGCCGCTGCGAAACGGCGCCGACGAAACGCACCCGGTCACATATCCCGAGCCGGGAAGCCTGCTCCTGCAGCGCCCGCGCATAGTCGCTGTTTTCCGCGCCTCCGACCAGGTACAAACGCGCCTGTGGCTGCTCCAGCTGCGCGAAGGCGTTCAGAAGATGGTGCAGGCCCTTGCGCGGTATGAGAACGCCGGCATATACGATGTCTTGCGCTGCAGCGAGCGGCGCGCGCCGTTCGGTCGCCCGAAACACAGCCGAGTCGCTGAAGGTCATGAAGCGCGCTTGTGGGACAGAGGGCGCGTAATGCCGCGCCCGTTCCGCCGTCGATGTCGAAATCACACGGAGGGCGTCGGCATGACGAAAGGCGAAACGCGCCGCCGCCATCATCAGCCATCGAAATAGCCCCTGCATCGGTATCCGCCGCTGCAAGAACAGGTCTTCTTCAAAGTTGTTGTGGTTTTCGATTATCAGGCGCAGACGCCGCCCGCCGAGCCGCGCGAGGGTTTTGACGAATGCGCCGATCGCGCCTTCAAACGGGCTTTGGGCCACCAGGATGCTGACATCATGTCGGCCGACGACAGCGAGAAGAAGCGGCGGCGTCAGAACAAGAAACGTCAAATAACGCAAGGCTGCAAAGGCCGGCTGCGGGAGCAAATAGAAGCAGGCGTTTTCCTGGAAGCGCCGTGGCCGCAGTGAAGTGGCGAAGCCGATTACGCGCAGTTCGTATTGGCGCAGTTGCGCTACGAGCTGCCACTTGCGCGCGGCGGAAGCTTCGAGCGGGCGGCTATAGCGCGCGCTGCTGATCCAGCAGACGGTTGTCTTTCTCGAAGGCAAATGGCCTTCCCGCTTTCCTTATGTGCGGCTGCTCAAGAATATACCAGCCTTCGAATGAAACTGCAGGGGCGTTGCGCGCAAGACCGGGATCTGCGTCTATTGCTGTTTCGGCTTGTTGGCCACGATGATGACGTTCTCATCTTTGACGACGGTCTTGTCATCCAGGCGAAGGGCCGACTCCAGGACGATCGAGACCGCGCCCATCACCATGCCGCCCAGAATCGCTGTAAAAATGCCGCCTTCAATGACCAGGCGGTCACCGGCCAGGGAGTCGGTGATCAGCAGCATGATGCCGTTTATGACGAAGATGAAGAGACCGAGGGAGAAGACCACCATCGGGCAGGTCAGCACGATGAGCAGAGGCTTCAGAAGCGAATTCACCAGGCCAAAGATCAAGCCAATGATCAAAAGCGTCGTGATGTCGTTATTCGCGATATGAATGTTGGGGATCAACAGGGCAGTGACGGCAATGGCCACCGCGTTGATCAATACGCGGATCGCAAAATCTTTCATTGATTCGCGTTTACCTCCCTCAATCAGTCAGCGTCTGATTCGTATACGCTTCGCGGACGCGGGCGGTTGCGCTAAGTCCGGCGGCGCGAGACCAGGAACAAGAGCAAGAGCAGCAGCAGACCAACAGCCACGGCGCCTATCGCCAATGCCGTGTCGCGCGTTTCCGGCTCGTCGGCTGCTGGCGCTTCGACCTCGGTGATGGTCACCGGAGTCAGCGTCGGCTGCGCCGTCGGTTCCTGCGCCGCCTGAGTCGGAACCGCTGTGGCCGTCGGAACGAATTCTGTCGGTTCGGCCGTCGCTTCGGCTTCAGCCGTCGCCGCCGCTTGCGCCTCGGCCGTCGCATTGGCCTCAAGCGTGCTTTCTACGATTGCCGTCAAGCTCGATTCGGCTGCGGCAGTTTCCGTGATGTCAGCGGTCGGCGTCGGCGAATCCGTAGCTGTCGGCGTGTCTGTGGGCGTCGCTGTATCAGTCGGAACCGGCGTATCGGTAGGCGTGTCCGTTGGAACTGGCGTGTCGGTGGGCGTCGCTGTATCAGTTGGCTCCGGCGTATCAGTGGGCGTGTCGGTCGGCGTCGGCGTATCAGTGGGCGTGTCAGTTGGCACAGGCGTATCGGTTGGCGTGTCAGTTGGCTCCGGCGTATCAGTGGGCGTGTCAGTTGGAACCGGCGTGTCGGTGGGCGTGTCGGTCGCTGTCGGCGTATCAGTGGGCGTGTCAGTTGGAACTGGCGTGTCGGTAGGCGTGTCCGTCGCTGTCGGCGTATCGGTTGGCGTGTCCGTTGGAACGGGCGTATCGGTTGGCGTGTCAGTTGGCACGGGCGTATCGGTTGGCGTGTCAGTCGGCTCCGGCGTATCGGTAGGCGTGTCAGTTGGCACGGGCGTGTCGGTAGGCGTGTCCGTCGGTGTCGGTGTATCGGTGGGTGTGTCAGTTGGCACAGGCGTATCGGTAGGCGTGTCAGTTGGCACAGGCGTATCGGTAGGCGTGTCCGTTGGCACAGGCGTATCGGTAGGCGTGTCAGTTGGCACAGGCGTGTCGGTGGGCGTGTCAGTTGGCACGGGCGTGTCGGTTGGCGTGTCCGTCGGCTCCGGCGTGTCGGTAGGCGTGTGCGTTGGCACGGGCGTATCGGTTGGCGTGTCCGTCGGCTCCGGCGTGTCGGTAGGCGTGTCAGTCGGCACAGGCGTGTCGGTGGGCGTGTCAGTCGGCACAGGCGTGTCGGTAGGCGTGTCAGTCGGAACCGGCGTATCGGTGGGCGTGTCAGTCGGAATCGGCGTATCGGTTGGCGTGTCAGTCGGAATCGGCGTATCGGTTGGCGTGTCAGTCGGCACGGGCGTATCGGTGGGCGTGTCAGTCGGAACCGGCGTGTCGGTTGGCGTGTCAGTCGGAACCGGCGTGTCGGTGGGTGTGTCAGTCGGCACCGGTGTATCGGTGGGTGTGTCAGTCGGCACCGGCGTATCCGTCGGCTGCGGCGTGAAGGTATCGGTTGGCGCAGGCGTATCCGTCGGTTGCGGCGTGAAGGTATCGGTCGGTGCAGGCGTATCCGTCGGCTGCGGCGTGAAAGTATCGGTTGGCTGCGGTGTATCGGTCGGCGGCGGAGTAGCCGCGGTCGCCGTCATATCGGCAATCGCTTGCGATGTTTGCCGGGCATCGGCCGTCGGCGTCGCCGTGCTCGGCGCGGTGGCTGTTGACGAGGGCGTCGCCGTCGCAGCAGGCGTATGGGTAGAGGTGCTGGTCGCAGTCGGCGTGTCGCTTGGCAATGGCGTAAATGTCGGCGTCGGCGGCAAGCTCACGGTGAAGGGCAAGGAGATTGTAGTTGTCTCTCCCGCATCGTTGGTTACCGATACCTCGGCGATATGCTCGCCGTCGCCCAAGTCCTCGGCCGGGATTGTAAACTGCTCGTCTTCGACGACTTCCGACGCGCCGCCATCGTAGGACACGCGCACTTCAGCGATATCGGTTTGCCCGCCGGCGCTGACATTGACAGCCTGGGGCCCGCTGATGACGGCGTCAACGGCTACGCCGCTGAGGGCCACCGTCGGCGGCAGGGCGGCGACTTCAAATTCAATCGTCCGGACCGTTTCCGCGCCGGCCGCGTCCAGGGCGCGTATCGCAATCGTGTTGCGGCCGGGCGGCAAGTCGGCTGCGTTCAGCGTAAAGGCCAGCTGATTGCCCGCGACCGCCGTGCTCACATCGGGGTCGACGCTCAGGCTGACAATCGGCGACTGGCCCCGGACGCTGATGCTTCCGCTGATCGTGTCGCTAACCAGGCTGCCCTCGCTCAGTCCTTCGATCTCCAGGCGCGGCGGCAGCGTCTCCACCTCAAATGTCTTTTCAATGACGGTGCTCTGCCCGCTGGCGTTTGTGGCGCGGATCACCAAGGAATGTTCTTGTGGCAATAACTGGAAGGGATCCAGGTCGAACTCATAGGGCGCTTCCGTGTCAGTCCCGACCACTTCGCCATCGACTATGAACTCAACCTTAGTGATTTCTGTTTGACCGCCGGCATCAACCGATATGACATCTGCTTCCGCCACATCATCCTGGTCTGCGGTTGCGAAGTCATCCGTCACCTGCGGCGGCAAGGCGGCGATCTCGAATTCCGTGCTCAATCGGCCGATGTCGCCTTCGACATCGCTGACGGTGATTTCCAACTGATATTCGCCCGGCTGCTCTTTCTCCGGTTCAATGGTGTAGGTCTCTTCGGTGGAAACAACTTCGCCGTCGATCGCGTATTCAATGCTCTCTATATCTTGATCGGCGAGGATCTCGACCTGAATCGTCGTATCTTCAGTCAGCGCTTCAGCGAAGACATCATCGGGCAAGAAGAGCAGAGGAATGGGTATCGGCGCGCGCAAGGTGGCGCCGTCGGCGGCGCTGCGCCCATCATCCGTTGTGACCTCGAGCGTGAAGTCATAACGCCTGCCGTCGGCCGGGATATCGACGCTCAGCGTGACGAAGTATTGGCTGCGGAACAAAAAGGCGAGATTGCTGAAAATGTCGGCCAGTTCTTCCGGCGTCGGCGAGTCATAGAATTCGGCATTGGTCTCGGAGGCGATCAACTCGAGGAATCGCCGATCGATGTCCCAGCCCAATCCGACTGAATAAACAGGCACACCATGAATCGTTGCGGCGCGAACACTTTCATCGCGACTGTGATCGCTGACATCGCCGTATTCGCCGCCATCGCTGAGTATGACAACAGCCTTGCGTGGAAGCGGCGCCTCATTGGCAAGCTCAATGCCGCGCAGCGTGGCGTCGTAGAGCGCGGTCTGGCCGCCATAGGCGATATTGTCGAAGGCGCCAGCGAGCCGGGCCCGGTCGGTGCTAAAGTCGACGATCTGACGCACGACGGTGTTGAAGGTGATGATGGCAACCGGATCATCCGGGCCCAGCGCCTCAATATAACGCTGCGCGGCCGCCAGCGCTTCCGACAGCGGACGGTCGGCCATGCTGCTGCTGGTATCTATGACCAGTACGCTGGCAAAAGCGAGATCGTCGTCAACGATGTTTTCCACATTCGTGACCTCGGCGCTGCCGGCCAGGTCGCCGCCGACAGAAAAATTGCCCAGGCCCAGGCCGGATACCAGTTTTCCGGTCGAGTCCAAAATGCTGGCGTGAATCGTAACTTGTGACAGGTCAGTGGAGTCGATGCCGATGATGTCGAGCGCGATATCAGCCATATCCTGCGGAGAAACGATGCCAAGGGGCAGGGACAGGAGCAGTGCAATGATGGCTCGCAGCGCGCGTCTTCTCAATTTTGATTCTCCGGTGCGTATGAAGCGGCGAGAAATCCAATCGCAGAATGTAGCGTATTCCGTCAGGATTGTCACGCGCTTCGGCGGAATATCGGCATTATAGAAAAGTAACTTTGGAAACTGTAGTGCAAAGATAATCGCGCAATGACAAGTCGCCGCGCCGCAAGCGTTCAAACGCCGCCGAAGCGCTCCTGAACGGCGACGAGCCAGTGGAAAATCGGCGCCAGCGCAGAGAAGCGAGTGAAGCAATCATCGATCAGCCGCGGGCTTGTGATGGCGCTCGGCTCAATGTCATGCGCGCCGGCGCGCAGATTGTTGTAACGCAGCCATTCGACCCGAGGATGGTTCTTGTCGAAACCGCGCGGGGCCGTCTTGTAATGACTGCCGCCAAGGCCGTAACCGGCGGCGCCAACTTCGTCGGCGAGGGCGATAAGCGCTTCGCCCATTTCATCGTCCAGGACGGCCTGGCGATAAGCGTCCAGCATGGGCTTGGCGAAGTGGAACATGCCAACCATCAAGCCGGCGTCGTCGGGCGTGATCTGCATGCCAAAGCCCGGATGCCGCATTTTTTTGCCGCTGCCGCGCCACCACATCATCGCCACGTTGACTTTGTACGGCGACTTGTCTTTGCTGAAGCGCGTATCGCGCGCCGCCCGCATCAGGCAGCCGCTGCCATTGCTGCGCAGATCGACCACGATATCGGGGTCCAGGTCTTTCAAGCGGGCGCCCATGGCCGCTACCCATTCCAGCGCCGGCGCCTTGACGTCGTTGTCATAGCGCGCCCGGTTGGCGGCAAACCACTCGCGCGTATTGTTCGCGCGCAGTTCGCGCAGGAATGTCTGCGTTTCGGCCGGGAATCCAGAGAATTCGCTCACTTTGCTGTCCGTTTCACTAGCGAAGCAATCGGGTTATTGTAGCCAAAGCGATTCCGCTGTCAACGCGAGGGAACTGGCGCCGAAAACGGGAAGATTTCGCGCCTATGCAAGCGCGCCTGGCTCAGGCACAATGCCCCTTTACAGACTAGTACTCGAAAGACGCCCTCATGCGCTTTATGCGAAGGATCATCGCGCTTTTCTCTCTCACCGTCCTGACGACTTTCGCGGCGGCCAAAGGTCCCCCCAGCCCGCAGGCGCTCTGTGACTCTGCTGATTTTGGCGAGTTGAAGACGATGCAATTCGAAGGGGCGGCCGACGCGATTCAATTCGATCTGGATTATCGCGCCATCCTGTGCACATCCGCCGGCGCCATTTATGTAGACCTGTATGAATTCTTAACGCCCGAGACGGTCAACAATTTTGTTTTCCTGGCCGAGCAGGGATACTACGACAGCACCACCTTCCATCGTGTCATCCCGAATTTTATGGCGCAAGGCGGCGACCCGACCGGCAGCGGACGCGGCGGCCCCGGTTACAAATTCGATGACGAGCCGGTCAGCTACCTCACCTTTGATCGACCGGGTTTGCTGGCGATGGCCAATGCCGGGCCGGGCACAAACGGCAGCCAATTCTTCATCACAACGGCGCCGACGCCGCATCTCAACTTCAAACATACGATCTTTGGCGATGTGCTCCTCGGCCAAGATGTCGTCCAGGCCATCCGCGAGCGCGACCCCAGCAGCGCCAGCGAGCCGGGCGAGACCCTGCATACCGTGTTGATCATCACCGATCGCTCACTGGTCGATAACCGCGATGTGCTTGAGATGACCCCGGCAACCCAGGAGCAGGTTGTCGCGGCCTTTGAGGCATTCGCCGCAAGCCTGCCGGACGCCTTGTCAATCGCTGAGGATTCCGGTTTGCTCACAACTGCCGCGCTTGCCGCGACTATGCCGAGCGACCTGCAGGAAGCTTTTGGCGCATACGCAGAGAAGTATGGACTGGAGTACCGTTACCGCCTGAACCTGCTCAACCGGGATTGCGACGAGGCCGTGTATTTTTCATCGCTCGGTTATCAAGTGGATGTCTTTGAGAGTGAAGAAGCCGCCTCGGAAGCGCTTTCCGACAGCTTCAATCGCGATCTGTATCAAAGCATGGGCTATGATACAGATTCGGTCATAAGCTTCACGAAGTCAGCCACCACCTGTGATGACAAATCCGGCCTTCTTATGGTTACGTTAAACCCGCAAGGGCGTTTCCACGTGACAATCGAACTGCTCGTCGAGTTGGAGCGCCTGGGCGGTATGCCGAGTCCAGGCGATTTACTGCAGAATCTCGCTTTTGCGATCGAACCGGCATTGGCGGCGCTCTACCTGCCGGAGATTCGCTAGCCAAGGCGGCGCTTCATTTGCGCCAAGGTCTCGTCCCGTTCCCGATGCTGGCAGATCTCAAGCGCCTCTATGAATAGCGGGATGTCCTCTTGTCGTGCCAGCCGCGACATCCGCAGCAAGCGCGCGCTGAGCGCATCGTCGCGGGCCGCCGCCATCATCACCAGTCCATAGCGCCGCAGGTCCGCGTCGCGCGTGTCTCGTATCAGGTCCTCCAGCCGCTCATACAGCGCCGACCTGCGCCCGTCGACGATGCAATTGATGATGCCCATGGATGCAGTCGGTTGGTCGAGCTTTTGATACTGCGCGATTAACTGCTCATATAAAGGCACAGGGAAATCCGCGCCAAGGGACTCAAGCGCCTTTCCGGTTAGCTCGCCACGGCCGCTAGCGGCCATGCGCCCGCCGTCACGCAGCAAAAACTGATATATCGGCAGACGCTGGTTCGACGCGACCAGCACATCAATCGCCGTCATCGCCGGCTCACAGTTGAATACCGAGGTATGTGGCTCGCTGAGGAAACGCGTCGCATAGAGGCAGGCGAGCGCTGGCTCGATGGGCGCCATGCCCGCCAAGGCCACCGCCCGCAGATTCTGCGCCACATCATCAACCGGCTGCAGGTGGTAGGTTTCGACACCCAGCCGGTACAGATCAATATCGTCATGATGCTCGATGCGCACCAGCAGACGCGTAAGGCTTTCCCGCAGCATGCCCGCCTTGTCGCGCTTCGGCTCAGCGTAGAAGCCCAGGGCTTTCTCGCGCAGAACCGGACGGTGGCTGTCGTCGAGCGTCTTGCGCACAGCCCGCGTGTTCAGAATCCGCAAAGTTTCGTCAAGATATTGACGGCTGCCCGTTTTGGAAAGCAGCGCCAGCGCGCGGTCGCGTTTTTCTTCGGCGCCGGCTGCCCGCCGCAGCGCGTCATATAGCGCGGCTTGCGTCGTCATGCGCTCGCCTGTTGCGGTTGAACGCTGACTGCTCCCGGCGCTATGCTAGCTGCAGCGCATTGCAAGCGGATAGCGCGTCGGATTAAGATACGGCCTCCAGGCCGAAGCGCTGGGCGCAAGCCGAGATTTCCTTCCAGGTCGCGTCGGGCAAGTCTATGCCCTTGGCTAGACGATCGCGCCGATTGCGCGCCTCGGTTTCGCCCGGGTAGAGCACCTCGCCCTCCAGCGGATCTTCTTTCACAAAATCGATCACCGTATCTGCCTGCGCCTTGAAAGCAGCCAGCGGTCCAAAGCGCGAAATGTCGATCATCAAGATGACCGTGCCCCAACGATCGCCCAGCGGCGGCTGCTCTTCGGAAGGCAAAGACGCCATCAGACTGAACAGGCCGACCATCATCGCCAGGGCATAACCCTTGTGCCCGACGTATGGCAGCCCCATCGGCCGCAGCGCGCCGCCTTGGCCCAGGGCTTTGGGATCGCTCGTCGGCTGCCAATCGGCGTCGACGATCCAGTCGCCGGGCAATTGCTCGCCTTTGTCCACCGCGACCATCACCTTGCCTGCCGCCGATATCGAGGTGGCGAAATCCAGAATCACCGCGCCGTAGCGATCGCTCGGGAAGCCCATGGCGATTGGGTTGGCGCCGATCTTGCGGCCTGTTCCATTCAGAGGCACAACTATCGAGCGCGGCCCGCCGATGACGCCATCCCAAATCATCGAGGCCATGCCGGCGGCGGCGCCCATTTCCGCATAGGCGCCCAGGCGACCGGTATGCCCCTCGTGATACATCGAGACCAAACCGACGCCTTGCGCGCGCGCCTTGTCGATTGCGATTTCTGTCGCCGTCTTGGCGATCACCTGGCCGAAGGTGAAGTTGCCGCAGATCTGCGCCATGCTGGCCGTCTCTTCAACGACTTCCGGCTCGGCCGTCGGTTTCAGGTCGCCTTTGTCAATCGAGCGCACATAATGGGCGGCGCGGATCACACCGTGCGAGTCGTGGCCGGCCAGGTTGGCATTCACCAAATGCTCGGCGACGATATCGGCGTAATCGACGCGGGCGCCGGCCGCCTCCAAAATCTGACTGATGATGACGGTGAGTTTGTCGGCTTGTAAAATGGGCATAGGATTTCCTGTTTCTCGCTTCGGTTCAGAACATTGGAAAGTGAAAGGCTTGTCCAGCCTGTTTTACCACAGCCGCTCGTATCTTACGACTTGGCTCTTACAAGAGAGTCGTATCGCAAACAGGAGAAAATGCAGGGGCGAGACCGTGGCTCGCCCGTCTGCCTCGCCCAATCGTTTCGATTGCCGCCGGTGCAATTGCCTCCTGTGGCAGCCGCAGCTATGACGCGACCAGGAAGAAAACTCTGTGTCTCAGTAAATGCAAGTAAGTCATGCGAAATTCAGCATAAGGTCGATATGTAGGGGCGACTGATCCGCAGTGTCTACGCGCGGCTGTGTGTCGCCCGAAAATTCGCGCTAGTGTCGGCGGGCGATTCACAGAATCGCCCCTACACCGTTCTTTAGAATGTTGCGTTACTTTCCTGGAGTTACTTCTGTGTCTCTGTGGCTATTTTCCTCGCCACGCGCAGCGAGCCGCCTAGATCACTTCAAGTTCATTGAGACTTGGCGGCGGCGGGAAGGGCGCGTGAGGCTCGCGCTGATACCAGAAGGCAGTCGACGCGATGTCGTCTTGCAGCGGCAGATAACGCCGCGCGCCCTCCAGCGGCGAGCGCCAGCCTAAGGCCTGAATCGTCACGCGCAGATCGGCTTGGAAGCGCACCGGGTCCAGCACATGCCAGCGGTACATGCCGAAACGCTGCTGGCTGCTATACAGGCCATCGGGGCGGATCACCTGCGGCAGGCCAAGAAACGGCGTGCTGAATTCGGTATAGCGGCCGTCGACATCGAAGTTCCAGGCGCCGCCGAAATAATCTTCAGTGCCCGTCCCGCAGATCGTGGGGAAGTCGTCGTCGCCATCCAGATAGAGCTTGATCTCGCCTTCGCCCCACCAGCCCGTGTTGTTGACGCCCCAAGCGATATAGGCGCCGACATATTGGCCGTCGCCGCGCAGGCCATCCAGCAGGGTGTGGACCTCCTGGTAGGGCAGGGGATTGCTGCGCCGCCATTGGGCGTGCAGATAGGCGCTGTCTTCCGGCACGTCGCCAAGCGCGTAGTCGATTTGATAATAAACCCAATCAATATCGTCCGGGCTGAGGTTTTCGAGGGTGATCTTGCAGCGCCGGCGGAAGGGCATCTGCCAATAGCAATTGAGTCCGCCATTGGGGTTGACCGAAACCGGGATCGAATTGACCTGACAGAAACGGCCCCAGCCCTGGCAGAAGAAATCGCCGAAGGGCGCCTCGACCGAAGGCGTCTCTTCGTCATCCCAGTAAAAGCGCAGAATCATGCGGCGCCAGTATTCGGGACGGCTGGTGATCCAAATGTGCTGAATCACGCCTGGCCCCTCGATGTCCGCCAACGTTATCGCGCTGTTGGCCGGCAGCGGCGCGTAGGGCGATATCTTCCAGCCCGGCCCCAGCTCCCGCGCTTTGTCGGCCGCCGGCCCGTCCAGGGACATGCCGCCCCGGCCCTTTTCCCCGGTCGGGTTCTCCGCGCTGATCGAGCGGGATTCGCTCGCGCTTAACTGCGCCAAATTGCCTAGCATATTGTTCAAGACCGACATCATTGGACCTGCCTTCCGTCCTTCTAAGAAGTGAAGTGCGCATACTGTAACGCATTGCCGCGGTCAAACAAAGCAGCGCGCGCTGCCTGGATTTTGTCTGAAGTTGCGCGGCGACCGAGGCTCCGGGCGCCTTTAGAGGTCACAGGCGCTTGAAATTCGCGCAAGGCCGAGGGGCGGTCAAATACCCGTCACATCCAGGAACCAACGCTCCAGCTCCGCTTCCATGGCTGCCGCTTTTTGTGGGCGCCGCGCCGCCAAATCGTTCTGCTCGTAGGGATCATCGGCAATGTTGAATAGCAGCGCCGGCGGCGGTTCGGGCAGGGTCCGTTCCGGCGCCGGCTCGCTTATGACGCCGTCAAAGTGTTCGGGGAAATATTTGATGTCGTGGTCAAGCGCGGTATCCAGCGGGCTGACTTCCATCGCCTCTTTGATTTGCGGGCGCAGCAATTTCCAGTCGCCATCGCGCATGGCGGCATTGCAGGCGCCCACCGGTGTATAGCGGTTCCATTGCCAAAAGCGCTGCGGATAGATTCCACCGCGCTCGCCACGCAAGGCGGCGCTGATATCCACGCCGTCCAGCGCCAGATCTTCCGGCGCATCCACTGCGACAAGGTTAAGCAAGGTGGGGAGCCAATCGGCGAAATGCGCCATCTCGTCGCTGCGTCTGTTTCCATCCAGGCCATCAGGCCAGCGCATGATCAAGGGAACGCGAATGCCGCCTTCGTAGGTATTGCCCTTGCCGCCATTGAAACCAAAATTGAAGCGCCGCTGGGAAAAGCCATTCCAGTCGCCGAGGGCCGGACCGTTGTCGCTGGTGAAGATCAGGATGCTGTTGTCGGCGATGCCCAGTTGATCAAGCTTCTCCATGATGCGCCCGATTCCGGCGTCCATCACCTCGATCATGGCGTAGAGCAGGCTGACGCCCAGGCTAAAGCCCATCGCCGTGTACTTGTGCGCGATGGCGTCGGGCGCTTCCAGAGGAAAATGCGGCGCATTGTAAGCCAGCTGCAAAAAGAAGCTCTCGTCTCGCTGGCGTTCGATGAAGTCGATAGCGGCATCGGTGAAAACATCGGTCAGATAATTGTCCCGGTCGCCATATTCTATGCTGCCGTTACGATCAAGCCGATAGCGATAATAGGGATTCCAGCCGCCTTGAAAGCCGACAAATTCCCCGAAGCCGCGCGCCGTCGGGTGATAACGCCGATCGAGCGCGCCGTTATGCCACTTGCCGACCAGAGCCGTGGCGTAGCCGGCCCCGCACAGCAGGTCCGCGAGCGTGCGTTCTTCAAGGCGCAGGCGGTCAAGCCCCCGCGCTTCCAGCGTATCGATGCTGCCGGTGCGATGGGCGTAGCGCCCGGTCATCAATGCGGCCCGCGCTGGCGCGCAAACCGGCGCCGCCGAATAATGCTGCGTCAGGCAAAGGCCCTCGTTCACCAGCGCGTCGAGATGTGGCGTGCAGGAGATCTGGTCGTTGAATATGCCAAAATCGCCGTAACCCATGTCATCGGCGATGATTAAGATGATATTTGGTTTTCTCATGATTTGCCGTTTTGTCCTTTTTCAGGTTCGGACTGCGCAGTGGGGAAACCCATGTGGAAGACCGTCAAGGTTCCGCCGAACATGATCCTATCGCCATCGCGCAGCATCTGCGCCTTGCCGCCCGTCACCGGCTGACTGTTGACGGAGGTGCCGTTGATGCTGCCCAAATCAAAAAGCTTCCACTGCTGTTTTTCTTTGACCAGGAAAGCGTGCGGGCGGGAAACAGTTGGGTCCTGCAGCGCGATCTCCCAGTTGGAGTTTGGCGTCGAGCGTCCGATGTATAACTCTTCCTTGAGCAAGGCGAATATCTGACCTTGCTGCGGTCCGCGCGTGATGCGCAGGCTGGCGCGGTCGCCGGCGACAGCGGCAACCCGCTCCGCCGAGTCGATGGGGCCTTCGCCGCTCGTTGATAGCAGCCGCAGAACGGAAACAAAGAGGTGAATTTCGTCGCCGACCTTCAACTCGTTCTTGCCATAGATTTGCACGCCGTTGACAAAGGTCCCGTTGGCGCTGCCAACATCGTCAATGCTGAAGACCCCGTCATGGCAAGCGACGATCGCGTGCTCGCGTGAAATGTGGCTTTCCGAGATTTTAATGTCGTTGCTGGCGGAACGTCCGATGGAGATTTCGTCGCCATCGCGCATCATTCGCTCTTGCGTTGTGCCCTTGAAGGGATCCAGCCAAACCAGTTTGGCTAATGGCTTGCTTTCGCTTCCGTCCATCTTGCGCGTCCTGCGGTACGACGTCTCAACAATAATTGTAACATATCATCGTGTTGACGAGCGGCGCGGATGGGGTGTGAAAGAGTTGCCTGCGCGGCGAGAGGCGGGGCTAGGTCTATTTTATTCTGTTCTTGATGTACTCCGGACAGAGTTCGTGAACAGTGAGCCCGTGGATTTCCAAATTCTGGCGTTCTCTTGCCCAGTCTGTGTCGGCCGCATTGTAGATCGGCGCATAGGGATCGCAGGCGAGCGCAAGGGCTACAAACTTTCTGTCTGCCGGATCGTGAAAGGAAACAGTCAATCGCAGGAGGGCATAGCCAGACTCATCAAACTGAATATTTATCGGCTCAATATGCTCCCAAATGTTTGTGTACAGCTCGTTAAGATTGGAATCTGGATATCTCCTTTTTGAAATGTGATTCATGTATTCGTCGACTACCTTGGAGTCCGTATCCACAAGAAGTCTGAGATCTCCGTCGATAAACTCCTGAGTCCAATCTATGCAAGCTTCGACACAATCTAATTCATCAATTGTTTCCACGTCGGCGGCAAGTTTTCCCGCGGTAACCCAGACATTAGTGTCGACTACTATTTTGTCCATTCGTGAGTTCCTCGCGGCGACGCCGTATTGCCGCTTTCGCCATGGTATGAAGTTCGCCGCTAGTGTCGCCTAAGAACTTGTCGGGCCAGTTGGCTATTTGGCCGAAGCGATCCAATTCAACCTCGGATATGGTCGAGCCGCCTTCGCCCGGCTCGCAGAAGTACATCTTGATATTATCGGGATTCGCAAATTTGGAATTCCCCTCGGCGACGCGCACTTGTAAGCGCCTGAGCACATGTTCGCTGTGGCTTTCAACGATGAGCTGCAAGTCCCGCGTTTCGGCAACATGTAGCAACAGGTCTGCCAGCAGGCTCTGGGCGTTAGGATGCAAGTGAAGTTCTGGTTGTTCCAGCAGTACAATGGACCCCGGGGGCGCGGAAAACAGCAGCGCGACAATCGGAAGGACTTGCGACACGCCGAATCCAACATCTACAAGTCGGCTCTTTACGCCGCCGACCGTCGCCGTTGCTTCGTATAGCCGCTGGTTCTCGTCAATCGGCTTGATGTCAAAGTCTTCGACAAGATCCATTTCCTGCAATATCCGCGTCGTGTGGTCTAGCAGGTGATTATCTTCTCTTGCTGATGCAATAAGTGCCTGAATGGTGTTTGCGCCGTCGGGTTCGATCATTTCTGGCTTGCCGCCGGTTCGAGCATAGTATCGTTCGGGTTGACGCCGCAGCGGGCCAATTGGATGAATCTTATCAATGATGCGTTCAAACTCTCCGCTAACATTCACCAGCGATACGAAATGTTCCTTCCCCGATCCAAGGTGTGCCGTCCATGGCAGCACATAACAACTCTTAGGCGCATCTACCTTGTCAGGTTCGTCAGTAGGTTCGGCAAACGATGACGTCAGAAAGTAGGTGTTCGCTTCTTCACGCCGTACTTCAACCCACTCAGGTGGAGACTCGACAGACTCCACGTCATACCGCAGATTAAAAATGTTTATATGTTCGTCGATGCCCCAGGCGACGTCGTATGTAACGGTCTTCAGGCGGCGCGCATTATCTTTGAGTTTGTCAGAAACAAAGAAGATAGTTGTGTTGGTGTTCCATGACATCTGCATGCCGATTCGCTTCTTTTCGTTATGCTCAGCAACCACATCCCGATAGCTGCCCAAATCCACATAATCACGGTTGCCACCACCGAAGTTGATATGCTGTCCGGGATCCACTCCACGAGCCGTCTGCTTCAACATCAGCAAACTATGCAACACGCTCGTCTTGCCCGAGCTATTTGCGCCGAAGAGCAGCGTTATCGGCGCCAACTCGATATCAAGTTCTTTCCAGCATTTGAAATTGGTCAGCCGGATTCTGCGAAGCATGGCCGGCACTCCTTAAACAGTGTGCATTCATTATAATAGATGTCTCACAGCAAAATGCTATGTAGTCGACTCGCAGAAGATTATCGCCATTGGCGCGAATCGATGCCGCTATCCCTCAACAATGTCCCGCGCGTCCTCGCCCAGCAGCACCAGCAGGCCCGCGGCAATCCGACCGTCGCCGCTTTGCCCAATGCGATCTTCCGGCAAGCCCATCAGGCGGGCAAGGTAACGCGCCGTCCAATTGTAGCGGCCGTATTCCGCGATCTCGGTCAGTTTGCGCCCGATTGTCACGTCGTTGTTAATCCCGCTGACGAGCAGCCCCTGCGCCAGCAGCCACTCGCGCGTAGCGCCCGCCAGGCCCGGCAGATTTGTGCCGTTGTAAACGTAGATCGGCGCCGCTTCCGCATCCGCCCGCGCCTTGAGGTCCGCCAGCGTCATCCGCGTCCCCGAGTAGAAGGTGTTCTGAATCAAGTCTCGTATGGACGTGAAATCGGGGTAGAGCACCTGATCGCCCTGCGGGCTGAGACCGGGCGCGGCGTAAAGATTATCGACCACGCGGTAGCGAATGTCCTCGCGCTTGATTTCACCCATCAAGTGGCCCAAGGCCAGGATATCGTTTAGTTCCAGGTTGCTGCGGTAGTTGCCCTGCAATTCAGCCCAGAGCGCTGGCGCCTGCGCGATGAAGTTGATGATGCCGCCCGCGCTCAGCACCTCCGCTCGCACCGCGTCCAGCACGGCTTGCTGCCGCCGCGCGCGATCAAAATCGCCGCCTTCGGTCGCGCGCGTCCGCGCATATTGCAGCAGGGTCTCGGCATCCATCCGCTGCTCGCCCGGCTGAAACTGAATGTGCATTGTGCCATAATTGGCGTCGGGGTAATTCGGGTCATCGATAAATTGCGATACATTGATCGGCACGCCATTCGGCGCCAGCAAATCAACGATCGACGTGAAGACATCAAAATTGACCAGGAGATACTTATCGACGCGAACGCCGAAATTGGCCGCGATCGTCTCCATGGCCAGCGCCGGCCCACCGCCGCCGGGATAAGCATTGGCGTCGCCTATACTGTTTGCGGTATTGATGCGGCTGGGTCCGAAACCCGGGATTTCCACCCAGAGATCGCGCGGCAGCGACAAAACGCCGACAGATTTGCGCGCCGGGCTGACGCTCAGCAAGATCATCGTGTCGGTCCGGTAGGGTCCGTCATTGTCGGTCGCGCTGCGCTGGTCGATGCCCAAGAGCAATATGTGCATCTGACGCGGATCGGTGATACGCGGCAGCTCGCCGATATCGGGCAAGTTCGTCGGCGCCGCCGTCGGCGCGAGCGCTGTCGTCCGCGGTTCGACAACGAGAGCTGTCTCCGGCAAAGGCGTGCCCAAGGCGGGAATCGTCCGTGTTACTGACGTGACCTGAGCCGTGAGCACGAGCAGCGGAGCGCTGTCAGGCGCGGCAGGAATGGGCCGGCATTGCGCGCTGACCGTGCAACGCAGCGTCTCCAGCGGTTCTTCCACGCCGAAGCCGGCCGCGGCCAAGTCGACGACTGTCCGCTGCGTCAGGCTGAAACCGGTGAAGGCGCAGATTGCAGTTGCCCCCGCGAGCGCGCCGCAAGCAAGCAAGATGGTTAAGCATCCGGGGACGCGCATGACTTGACGCCTTCCGCCGCGGAGGCTGCTGGACTAGCCGGCCAAACAGTCGCGCATTATAGCACAGCGCTATGCCCGGCGAGAGAGGCCTTGGCCCGCGGTAGTGTATCGAAGTCGGTTGAAATTCCAATGAACCAAAATCAACTTCACCACAAAGGCACAAAGGACACAAGTAACATCAGGAAAGTAATGCAACAATCTGAAGAACGGTGTAGGGGTGATTCTGTGAATCGCCCGCCGACAAAAGCGCGAATTTTCGGGCGATTCACAGAATCGCCCCTACATATCGACCTTATGCTGAATTTCGCATGGCTAACTTGATTCTACTGAGAAAAGGGCATATTTCGTACACGATTCCAGGGCAATCGCATCAAAATCATAATGAGCGGTTCGCTACGAAAATTGCGAAAATGTAGGGGCGTCTCGTGAGACGCCCGTTGAAAATGGCCTGCAAATTGCGGGCGTTTCAGCGAAACGCCCCTACGGATTACATAAT
>JAJDUC010000094.1 GCA_022826865.1 Anaerolineae bacterium | reverse complement strand
TTAATGGGGGTGGGGCTTTCGGCACCCCCCCCCCCCCCCCCCCTCCCTCCACACCGGGGTTTTCCCCCCCCCCGCCCCTACACAAAAGATTTAGCGGTCCGCCCTTAGGAAATTGCTGATAACTGAGGGGCGCAGGGCAGCATTCGATTTAGAGAAGCGTTTCACGCCGCCGCCGCATTTCGGCGATGACAAGTCGATCCGCTTTTCCGAAGCTGTAGGCGCCCAATTCGTCTTCGCGCGCCCAGGCCCAGTTGATTGCGGCGATCGCCTGCGGCTCGGAATAGGGCGGCAGCGCGCCAAGATAGCGGCAATTGAAGGCGTGCAGCGTGATTCTGAAGTGGGTGAAGCCGTGCTCAACAACAGCGAAGCATTCGCCGACCGCGACCTCGATCGCGAGTTCCTCGCGCAGCTCGCGCTGCAAGCAGGCGGGGAGAGTTTCATCGGGTTCGCGTTTGCCGCCGGGGAATTCCCAAAGCCCGCCCAGCAGGCCGTTCAAGGGACGCTGGGCGATGAGCAGGCGCTCATGCTCGTCGCGGATCAAGCCGGCGGCCACATCAAAATGCGGCCTTGGGGCGCGTCGGGAACGCCGGGGGCGCGACAACTGCGTACCGGCGGCGAAAGCGCGACAGTGAGATTGCAGCGGACATTCCCGGCAGAGCGGCTTTTTGGGCTTGCAAATCTTTTGACCGAGCTCCATCAGCGCCTGATTGTAATGGCCGGTCTCGCGGGCCGGCAGCCAATCCGCTGCGATCCGCCACAGTTTATTGCGCGTCGCGCTGCGGCTGATGTCATCGGGCATATCCAGCAGGCGGGTGAAGACGCGGATCACATTGCCATCCAGGACCGGGGCGGGCCGATCATAGGCGATACTGGAGATGGCGCCGGCGGTATAGGGACCGATGCCGGGCAATTTCAGCAGCGCGTCCACCGCCTCCGGCAGTTTGCTATTGTGTTCGGCAACAACAATTCGGGCGGCGCGATGTAGATTGCGCGCGCGGCTGTAATAGCCCAGACCCTCCCATAACTTCAGCACATCGTCCAGCGAAGCGGCAGCCAATGCCTCAAGGCTGGGGCAGGCGCGCAGGAAGCGTTCATAATAGGGGATGACCGCCTCGACCTGCGTCTGCTGCAGCATGATTTCGGCGAGCCAGATCCGATAGGGGCTCGGTTCGCGGCGCCAAGGCAGGTCGGCGCGGTTTGCCTTGTACCAGTTGATGAGGTCTGTCGCGAATGGAGCGCTCCGGGATTCAGAGCAGGGAGAGGGCATGTCGATAGACATTGATGGCGGCGCTCAAATGTCCCTGGCGCATCAAAGCGTCCCCGAGCACGCGATGTATCGATGGGTTGGCCCGGAATCGCGCTTGCGCGATCAAACCGCGCATATCGTTGACCACCCAATCAAGCCCGGCGCTGGTGCGAAGCAGCGTCTCATAATCGAGCAGCGCATCCTGCAATTCGTCGGCTTCGACTTTGCCCCGCGCCGAATAGATGGCGGCGGCCAAGCCGGGCGGCGGCGGCTTTGCAGGCGCCGGGCTTGGCGGCAGCGCTGGTTCCGGCATGTTGCCTTCGCCGGGGGCGGCGAGCGCATGGAGGCGATTTTCGTACCAGGCCTCCAGGTCCGCCCGATGATTTCCCAGGAGAAATGCCTGCGCCAGACTGTCGCTGGGCGCGCCGGGACGGACGAGGACAACCCTTTCCTTGTCCCGGTCGCCTTCGCTCTGTTCCGTTGGCGCAAGATCGTCCGGGACGGGCGCCATTGAATCCGTACTGTATTTGTCCGCTTCCCGGTCTTGCAGATCCAGAATTGAAGCCAGTGCGTCCGGCGAGCCATCGACGCTCTTCGAGTAGAGGCTTTCGTCTTCCAGGTCGTCGAGCGTCTCGTCATCCTCGTATTCGTCGTCGAAGTCATCTTCCGCTTCATAGCTCGCCGGCGAAGCTTCCGGCGCCGAAGTTTGCGACGAGGCGACTTCGCCAGCCAGGTCTTCCAACCAATCCAATTCTTCTCGAGTCCGGCTGGCATTGAGCAGATTGCCGAAGTCCTGGCTCGGCGCTTCCGGCGGTCGGTAATCGCTGATATCCGGCAGCTTGTCGCTGCCATCGGTGGGCGCAAGCTGATCCAACCAATCCAGGGCCGCGGTGGGCGCGGTGTCTTCTTCGTCCATGAGCGTCAAATCCACGGGCAAGTCGCCCTCGAATATTTCGAAATCATCGCCCATCGTCGGGCGCGGCTCCACCAGCGAACCGTCAGCAGCTACTATCGGCTCGGTGTCGTCCATCCAGCCGGACCAGTTTCCGTCAGCTCTGTCGCCGGCGCTTTGCGCGTCTTCGCTTCGGTCGCTTTCGCCCTGATCAATATCGAGGAACTCGGATGCGGCATCGCTATGGCTATTGGCAAGCTGCTCCAGCCATTCGATCAATTCTTCCTGCGACATTGAATCGAAGTCGGGCAATTCAGGGTCTTCAAACATAGGGCATGTCACTCATGCGGCAAACAAATTCTATTGGAGTGGAAGGAATCAGATTATAACGTCGAATTGCCGCTGTCGCGATTGGAATCCTGAGATTTGGCATCGCTGCCCAGGCCGCCGTAGTCCAGCCAGGCCGGCCGGCCAATGTCAGCCGGGTCGTCTTCGAGGCCGAAATCATCGATCAGACCGGCGCCGCGGCCAGGTTTCATGGCCGATGCCTTGTCCGTCGTTTCGAATTCGAAGTCGTCATCATCAATGCCGAGTTCGTCAAACTGGACATCGGCGTCGTCCAGGGTGATGGCAATGGTCTTTTCGGTAGGCGATTCCAGATCGAAGTAGTCATCCCAATCCAGGCCTACAAAGTTAAGCTGCTCGGTGTCTTCATCCAGGTTGATCGCATTCATTTTGTCGGTTGGCGTGTCGAAGTTGAAATAATCGTCAAAGGTGAGGTCGTCCAGGTCGAGCGCGTCAATATCCTCTTGCAAGCTGAGTGCAGCGGCGCCGGCGACCGGGCTGCCATCCTCGGATTCCGCCTGCATCATCGTCAGCCAGGCCGGCGGGTTGCTGAAGCGAAAATAAACGATCTCAGCCGGATCCACCGCTTTCATCTCGCCTGTTTCTTCGTCGACGATATCGCTGACCCAGGCGAATTCCTTTCCCGACGCCGAGGTTGGGCGCGCGTATTCATTCACATCGTCGGTCGCGGCGTCATTTTCGCGATCCAAACCGGGCACGACGGCGTTGAGCCAATCGTTCGAGGCGGCGCTTTGCGCGGCGCCCTCTTCGACGAAGTCCGCCAATTGATCGGCGTCGTCCAAGCCCCAGGCGCGCGCCTGGCCAGCGTGGCTCTCGGCCTGGATCGTGGCGTCAGCCTCCGACGCCGCCGACAGCATGCTCAATTCGTCGCTCGCCGCGCCGGACGCGTCGCTCAACCAATCGACATAGGGATCATCATCGTCATCGTCGTCCACAGCCAATTCGGACTGCCAACTGTCAATCAACTCGGCATTGAGTTGGTTGGGGTCGTCCAGCTCTGCGGCGCCGAGATCGGCGTCATCATCATCCAGCCAGGAGCGGGCCGGGGGCAGGGACAGCAGTTCGTCATCCAGGTTCGCCAGGCCCGCATCCGCCTCGTTTGAATCGCCAGCCTCTTCCGTGTTCAGCCAATTCTCGATATCCGCGGCCATAATCGGCTCGGTATCGGAAGTTTCTTTCAGCAGGCCCTTGAGTTGTTCATCGTCGCTGAATAAGTCAAAGACGCCGTCTTCTTCCTTGTCGATGGCTTCGCGCAGCGCCGCCGATAGCCAGGGGGCGCCGGCGGCTTCTTCGCTGTCGCCATTCATGACCCATTCTCGATCAAAATCGCCGAGATACTCAAGCGATTCATCGTCATCCAGCGTCAAGTCGCCTTGTTGGATTTCCGCCATCCAATCTCCGGCTTCTTCGGCGGTATCCAATTCCTCCAGGAGGCTCTCCAAATCTGAATCGAGCGCGCCCCCAGGGCTTTCGGCCGCTGCTTCCTCCGCGCCTTCATCGGCAGCGCTCAGCTGCGCCGAAAAGGCCTCTGGCTCCTCAAGCTCCTCGTCCAACTGCAATTCAGCGTCGTCGTCTTGCAGGTTGGAAGCCGGCCCGTCCAGAAAGCCGCGCTCATCCATCTCAGTCAGGATTTCTTCCAGTTCGTCTTCGCCTTGGTATTCACTGACCGCGGCCACGGGTTCACCGATTACCAGCTCGCTGAAAAGTCTGTCGATCTGCTCATCCGACAATAAATCATCAAGGTCGGCCGTGACCGAGTCGGCGCCGCGCGAAGTATCGTCTTCGTCCATGCCAAAGAGCGCGCCCAAGCCGCCTGCGCCCTCCTCAACGCCTTCGCTCAATCTATCGAGCCACTGTGGATCGACTATGGAATGCTCGTGTTGAGAAATGCTGCTGTAATCAAGTTCTTCCAGGGTCAGGCCGCCTTCTTCCGCCGTTTCTCCCGCGGCGAGTTGGCGCGCGAGGTAGGGATCGAGCGCTTCAATATGACTGAGATAACGCTGGGCGTCGGACGGGCGCTGCTCGGCCAGCCAAAGCTCGGTCATGATGCGGTTGGCGTCGATGGCGTAGGGCAGCTTGTCCAGGACATCCAGGGCGGTTTCGGCGGCCTCCATGCGCTGGCCATCGAGCCAGAGCGCGCGCGCGCGCAGCAACTGCAAGTCAATGCGTTCCGGCTGAGTTTCCAGGGCTTTTCCCAGCGTCTCCAAGGCGTCGTGCAAACGGTTGTTGCGGATCTGCTGCTGCGCCAGCGCGCTTGCCGTCAACTGGAGCCGGTCGATCGCTTCCTTGCGATGCTTGCGATAGAGTTCGCGGATCAAGCTGATGGTAGCTTGATCGTTGGGCTGCTGGTCCAGCGCGCGTTCGGCGTGCCAGATCGCCTTGTCGAATTGCCCGAGGTTTTGATAGGAGGTCGCCAGTTGCGCATGGGTCGCGAAGTCATTAGGCCGGGCGCCCAACAGTCGGCGCAGCACATCGGCCGCCTCAGCCCAGCGCGCGGTCGCGAAGAGCGCGCCAGCCAATTGTTGGTAGGCGCGCAGGTTCTTGGGATGCAGCTTAAGGATGTGACGGCTGTGCGCGATCACCTCGTCAAATTTGTTCTCGCTCGCTAGACCTGCGAGCATGTCCTGGTAGGCGCTCAGGCCGATTTCCGCCATTTGAATCCTGCTTGCTGGGCTTTGCTGGTAAATTTGTTAGCAGTATAGCATGGTTGTTTCGGGCGCGTTTGGCTGGCTGGCGCGGGTTGATGCGCGCCAGTGAATACCGGATTCGCTGGTGGGCCGGGGTATATATTCTTTGCTCGTTCCGCGATTAGCGATACTGGGCGATGCCGTCCTCGAATTCAGCCTGGTCGCCATCGCGCAGGGCATAAAGCGCTTGCAGCAAGGCATAAGCGCCGCAGTAAAATTGCGCGCGCCGCCAGTGGCCGCGTAGGCCGGGATAATGCCGGCAGACGCGCTCGGCGAAATCGTCGCCATAACTCGCGATCAGAGCGCCGAGGTCTTGCGCCGGGTCGTCCTCTTTGCAAAAGCTGAAGTCGATGATGCCGCTGATGCGGCCGTCCTGGAAAAGAATGTTGCCGGTTCCAAAGTCTCCGTGGATCAGACAGGCCTCCAGATCCCACAAGGTCGAATCGGCGAGCGCGTCATCGAATTGTCGCGCGACTTCTCGTTGCGCCTCCGCCCGCATGTGCGGGAAAAGTTTCGCGCGGATGGCGCGATATGTTTGCAGCCATTCGCCGCGCGTATTGTGGGGCTGCGCCGCGAGGCCCATGGTCGCGGGCGGGATGGCATGCAAACGACGCAGAAAACCGGCGAGGTCGCTCGCGATGCGCTCCAGGACGCGGTCCTCATGCTGGATCTCGGCGAAGCGTTCGCGCAGAAGCGGCTGGCCGGGGAGCATGCGGTAAGCCATGAAGAGGAGCAGTCCGCTCTCCGAATCGCGAGCGCTGAACTCCGGCTCGGGGATAGCCAGCGGGAGCAGCCCCTGCAAGCGCGGCAGAATGCGCAGTTCGTGTTCGAGGTCGGCGGCGACATGCGCGCTCTTGGGGAAGCGAAAAATCCAGCGCTCATCGAGGCTGAGCACATGGTTGAATTGTCCGGAGGCCGGCAGGAGCCGGGCATCGTGAAAGGTCAGTTCAGGCAAGTGCCGCTTGAGCAGCGCGAGGTATCGAATCGTCAGTGCAGAGACGTCGGCCATTTCGGGTTATTTTTTGGGCGTATGATAATGAATGGATACTAAGTGCGACAGGCATTGTAGATAAAGCCCCAAGCATCTTTCACCATCAACATGAATCATGTGGTCCGGCGCATCCGCAATCCAAACATCAGTGTCCCAAAAGATTTCCGCCATTTACATTTATATTGCCCGTCTGGATTCAAACGCTGCGACAAGTATGAGCCCGGCGCGGCTGAGCGCAATGCTCACCAGACCGGGACAGCGCAGTGGGGGAACCTGCCTAACGAAAAGCCGCAGATCTCGCAGGGCTTCTTGCTCAGACTTTTACTCATTGCGCCTCTATAGGCGCTGTGCGCAGGGGGAATATTACATATGAAACACGTTGCTTCTCATCTTACCTATCATCGCTTCACAGCCGCTATTGACAGGGTGCCGCTCTCATCTGCCACCGCGATACAGCGATCATCCGGCGACCAAGCCAAGCCGGCAATCGGCGCTTTGAACGTAGCATCCACCAGTAAAGAGGGCTTATTCTTCTTGACTTTCCAGATCGCCAGCAGACCATCGTTTCCGCCAGATGCCAGCAACATGCCCTTTCGCTGAAATTTCAGATGCTTGATGAGGCGCTGATGGCCTTCTAGCATGATTGGTCGAGTTTTTGCCGGCCCTTTGCCGGAACAGTCCCAGATCACGACCTGAGTCCCGCCGCCGGTCGCCAGATAGCGACTATTGAAGCTCCATGCCAATTCCAGCACCTTCGTTTCGTAGCCCCACATCTGCAGATCTTTCCCGGTATCTGTGATCCAGAAATGCACCGTCGAGTCCTGGTCGCCCGTCGCGATGTATTTGCCATCGCGACTCCATTCCAATGTGAGTGTCGAACCCTGCCATTCGAAACGGCGCAGCGGTTCCGCCTCGCTTGGGTCATACAGCACGACTCCATTGTAGGCGGAGATGGCGAATTGTCTGCCGTCACGGCGCCACTTGATATCCGTAATCGTGCTGTTCGCATCGGGATATTCGCGGATCAAGTCTCCGCTGCTGTTCCACAGACGCAGTTTGCGCCCGGCGGCCGACACCAGCATATCGTCCCGCGGGCTGCAAGCGACGCGCTCCACCCAGCTCGCCCCGCCATCCATTTCACATTGCTGCCTGCCTGTTTCTACATCCCAGAGCCGTACCTTGCCATCTTGCCCGACGCTAGCGAGAAGACGGCTGTCTTTGCGCCAGGAAATGGCCATCGTATCGAGGGCATGGCCGGGCAACTTGTGCTGAACCGCGCCATCCTCGCCGTTAAACAGCGTGATTGGGCCGGACACCCCGGCAACTGCCAAGTTTTTGCCATCCGGCGACCATGCCAGCCCAATCGGATGATCGTCAATGTTGGTACGCCATTTCGCGTTGAGCGTTGGCTGCGCTGGTTTGAACTTGCGCTTGCGCTGCATCATGAGGCGAGACATTCGCGGAAGCCGCTTTCCAGCGCAGCCCGATCCAGGTTGCGCCCGATAAAGATCATCTTGTTATGACGCAGTTCCTTCCCCCAGGGACGATCGGGGCGGCCATCAAAGAGCATATGCACCGCTTGAAATACGTAGCGTTCATCCCAACCGCGCACACTCAACACGCCTTTCATGCGGAAGATGTCCTGTCCTTGTACGCGCAGGAGCTGGCTGAGCCAGCCGTTGATCTTCTCTAACTGGAGATCACCGGCGATGGTGATGCCAACGGAAGTCACTTCTTCGTCATGTTCATGGTCGGGCTTGTACTCGCGGGTCTCGAGCGGGTCAATAAAGGACTCGGCGCCGCGCAAACGCGCCTCGAATTCATCCGGATGATGTTCGGTGAACAGCATGTAATAGCCAGGCGCCTGGATCGTGAAATTGAAGACGGTCTCACCGGCGTCGTTCAGAATGAGTTGGTTGAACTGTCCTTTGCCGAGGCGCATGGTTTCGCCCGGCTCCAGCTCCTGCTCATCTTCAGAAAAGGTCAGAACCGCGTCCATCAGCGTTGCTTCCTTCGCCGCTAATCCTGTATTCGCCAGCGGCAACAGCGCGGCCCCCATGGACGGGTCAGGCCCTTCACCCATCGCCCATTCGCAAGTCCCGCTGTTCAGTTGATAGATTCCCGACCATTCAAACGGGTATTCCGGCTCCATGAACTTCGGGTCGATATCCAGCGCCCGGTCGAGGTTGAAGCCGCCCACATCCAGGATCTTTTCCATCTCGACCACCGCGTCGCGGCTGCGGTAGATTTTCGCCATGCTGTTCATGCTTTTGATACGGGCTTCGAGCTTCTCGAGGTCTTCCGGGGCGACCAGATCAATCTTGTTAAGCAGGATGACATCAGCAAAGGCAACCTGTTCTTTGGCCTCGTCGCTGTCGTCAATATGTTCCCAGATATGCTTGGCATCAACCAGTGTAACGATCGCATCCAAATGGAGCTTCTGCTGCATGTCATCATCGACGTAAAAGGTTTGCGCGACGGGACCGGGATCGGCCATGCCGGTGGTTTCTATCATGATGTAATCAAACTTGTCGCGGCGTTTCATAAGATGGCCTAGGATGCGAATCAAATCGCCCCGCACAGTACAGCAGATGCAGCCGTTGTTCATCTCGAAGATTTCTTCTTCCGCGCCAATGACCAGATCGTTATCGATGCCGACCTCGCCAAATTCATTCTCAATCACCGCGATTTTCTTGCCGTGATTTTCGGTCAGGATGCGGTTGAGCAGTGTGGTTTTGCCGGACCCCAGAAAGCCGGTCAGCACAGTAACGGGAACTCGAGTATCAGCAGTGTTCATCATGATTCTGTCTCCTCTTTTGAATCGTCTGAATCGTTGTTTTGTACTGCAGTAGAAGATGGTTAGTCATGCAAAAAAATGCCTGCGCTGTAGGGGCGGCACGCTGTGCCGCCCGATTCTTCACTAACTGTTTTCGGGCGTTTCAGCGAAACGCCCCTACTTGCGCTTACTGAGACGCGACATCGGCCGACCGGGCAGACTGCGGCGCAGCCGGCGTCAGCGTGAGAGCGCCGCCGTTCAAAGCATGTGGCGCCTTCCTCAGAAGAGGCGCTCCTAATGCGGCATGAACAGTCTGCGGGAAATCAAACGGCTCATAAACCTGAACATCGCTGTAAGACTCCAGTTTCCGCGTCAGATACGAGTTACGATTCTGAGTAAGATTATCAATGAGAGACACTGTCGTTATCTGAAGGTCTTCACTCCGCAAACTATTCAGTATCGACGCCAGCGCCCCCGGGTCAGCCAGGGCTGAGACAGGTAGAAGCGCGTAATCGGCCTCCAGTCGCCCTAGCTGCGAAATCAGCGCAGCCGCCAGCGAACAACAGACACAGCCGCCAGCCAGCCGTTGGCGCCTTGCCCCAGCTATCGCCAGCGGCGCATCGCTATTGTCAAGAAGCGCGAGTCGGTCGGTTTTGTCAGACAGCGCTTCAACGAGCGCCTGCGTGAACCTGGCCTTTGGCTGATGCAGCATCCCGATGATAGCGATCAACCGCATGGCTAATCTCCCATGGCGAAGGCTCCATCCAGCGCAAACAACGGGCGATAGGCATCGTGCCCGGCGCCATATGTTCGATCCATCAAGGCAGCGTACTCGGCAGCATGAGCCGGATTGCTGCGCCAGCGCACACCTAGATATTCCGCCGCTTTGACGATGCCCAGCACACCGTGTTTGATCTCCTCCAAGCTGTAATCCGGCCCCACCGGGACGTAAAGCCAGCGGGCGAGATTCGCCGCCGTTCCCCGGTGATCTGGCGCGCCGTCGGCGCGAAGCGCGGCATAATGCAAAGGTTGAATCTGTGGCAGCCAGCGCACGGGCGTATTTTCCTGCTCAACGTAGGCGTAAAAGGTGGCGGGGTCGCACTCCAGCGGAATCTGCACCGCGACCGCGGTCGCCAGCGCCAGACTGTTGGGCTCGTGCGTCGCCAGGCCGGCGGCTTCACACAGACCGCGCCGCGCCTCCGCCAGATTCGCGCTTTGCCGCTCTGCAAGTTCTGGCAGACGTTCAGACTGCGCGAATGCCTGCGCTGCGTTCGGGCAGTCAGCCGGTTGACGCAATGCATTCACCTCTGCATAGAGCGCCTCATCACTGAATACCAGCAGGGCGCCGGGGCGGTCATCGGCATCAGGCAGATGCAAGCCATAGAGCCTCACTGCTGAGCGTTCTGCCGCGCCGGGAACAGGCAGGGTGTCGGCAAAGTCGAGCCATGCCGCGTTCTGTGGCTGCCACAAGCCGCGCAGCACCTGCGCCCAGGTGAAGCGCGCAGGCGACGGCGCGAGCCGCAGATGCGCGTCAAAATCCAGAAAGCGCGGCAGCGCCTTATGATGTTTGACCGACTCCGCCAGGTCATGGCTGGCATTCGCCGGGATACCGACCCATTCACCGGGTTGAATCCCGGCCGCCTGGTGCAGCAAGCGGCGCGCGCGGTAGGCATCGCGCGCCAGCACAACCATTGCGCCGCCCAGCCGTTCCGACCATGCTTGTTCGGCTGACTCAAGCGTTACATTCGCGTGTAACTTTGTGTCAGCGGGCAGAGTCAGTAAATCGTCCAGCGGCGGATGGGCGGCATAATCCGCGCCGCGCACCGGCAAACCGCCCAGCGCCCCCACAGCGCAAAAGCCGCCTAGCCACATTGTTCCCCAGTCGACTGGCAAATTCATCGTGTTCTTGCTCCTGAATAACTAATCGTTTTGCTGACAATCCGCGCAGGCGCCGAAGAGCTGCAAGCGGCTGTCGGTGATGTGATGCCCACTGGCAAGTTCACTTTGCTGAATCAGATTGTCCAGCGGTTGGCTGTCGAGATAATCCGCGCGTCCGCAGTACAGGCAGATGAACAGCATCATTAGCTCAGGCAGGGTGGGTACGAAGCGACTGCATCCTTCATAACCGTGAACGCGGCGTATGAGGCCCAGGCTTTCGAGCTTCTCGAACATGCGGTAGACCGTCGCTCTGCCGGTTTTCGGGCGCGACTGACGGGCGACATCCCAAGCTTGCTCAGCGCTGAGCGGATACTCGCTGTGCGCGAAGATATCGATCAAAGTCTCTTGAACTGTTGTCACACGGAAGCCGCTCTCGTCGAGCGCGGCCAGCCAGTCTTCGGGATTGATAGTCTTGCCGGGCATGAGACATCCAAACTTGCGCTCCTTATTGATACCACGTATCAATAAGGAGCGCAACGGGAAATCCGAAACGAGTTCAGGATGAGTCGTCGAACTGTAACGATAGCTTTAGCGCCACTCCCGACTTGTCACACTTGGCGGAATCGATCTGTCGCCCGACCGTCCTTCATCATCGCGACTTAATACGCCTCTAACCCGCCCGTAACATACAGCCTTGCCCACTTAAGAACCATCGCATAGGCTAAGGACTTATGTCGACTACTTAGACTTGAGAACAGGCGCATCCTGATGGCTAATTCCGCCAAGCCAATCATATTGTTCACCAATGATGATGGCATTGAGTCGCCCGGGCTCTGGGCGGCGGTCAAGGCCTTTCGCGGTTGCGGACATCTGCTCGTGGTGGCGCCTCGCCAGCAGCAATCGGGTATGGGACGCAGCATGCCGCATCATAGCGAAGGGCGGATCTTCCCCTACGACGCGCCGATCGATTGCAGCGACTGCATCGCCTACGCCGTGGATGGCACGCCGGCTCAAGCGGTACAGCATGCCGTGCTGGAATTGGCGCAGTCCCAGCCAGCTCTGTTGGTCAGCGGCATCAATTATGGTGAAAACACGGGCAACGGCGTCACGATATCCGGCACGGTGGGCGCCGCCCTGGAGGGCGCCAGCCTTGGAATCCCGGCGCTAGCCGTCAGCCAGCAGACGCCGACCGACCTGCACCTGAGTTATTCTAACAATGTCGATTTCACTGCCGCTGCCGATTTCACGCGGCAGATGGGCGGCTGGCTCATGGAGCGGGCCGCGCTGCCGGATGATGTCGATGTGCTCAAGATTGACGTGCCCTGGGGCGCGAACGCGGATGCTGAATGGCGTTTGACGCGTCATTCGCGGCGGCGCGTCTATTGGCCGACGAGGCCCGAGCGCGTCGCCCTGCACGATTTAGGCCGGCTCGGCTATCGCTACAACGACGATCCGACGGCGGCCGAGCCGGATAGCGATGTCTACGCCATTCTCATTGACAAAGTCATTTCGGTCACGCCAATGAGCCTGGACATGACCTCGCGCACCGATATGTTCCGTTTGAGCCAAATCATTCTGGGAAAACGTGAATACGGGCGCTAAGCAGCGCTTCGTCTTTTCCTTCATCCCGCGCCGACCTCGATATCAGCTGCACGCGCGCCACTGACGAAGAAGGCGGCATACAAAACCAAAACAGCCGCAAATGTGATGAATCTTCGCGACGATCTCATGGCGCAGCCTCCGCTCGGCCTTGGTAGGGTCGATATAACGCAAGTCCAGCTCAGATGCCAGCGGAAGGCCTGACCTGTGGTAGAATCTCCAAGTCACCCGCCAGCAAGAGGAGCGCCGCCTGTGTACGATCCCAAGGAGCATCTCAGACGCCTCGTCGAAACCCATGCGCCCAGCGGCCATGAAGCGCCGGTGGCCGATTTGCTGCGCGAGGAATGGGCGGAGTTGGTGGATGAATTCGAGCAGGACCGCCTCGGCAGTTTAATCGGTGTCAAACGCGCGACCCGCCCGGCCAATGCCCGGCGCAAGATCATGCTGGCGGCGCACATGGACGAGATCGCCCTTATGGTCCGCGAAATCGAAGATGGCTTCATATACGTGCATCGCGTCAGCGGCATTGACCCGCGTGTGATGCTGGCGCAAAACGTGCTCGTGCACGGGACGCGCGCGCTGCCCGGCGTGGTGGCGACCATGCCGCCCCATCTGCTAACAGCCGCCGACCGCAAACAGTTCGAGCCGATTGAGGCTCTGGTGGTCGATGTTGGCTTGCCGTCCGAGGAAGTGGAACAGATCGTGACGGTCGGCGACTTGGTCACGATGGACGCGCCCATGATGGATCTAAACGGTCGGCAGGTGGCGTCCAAGGCGATGGACGACCGCGCCTGCATCGCTGTGATCACGACCTGCTTGCAGATGCTGCAAAAGATGCATCACAGTTGGGATGTCTGCGCAACGGCGACCGTGCAGGAAGAGGTTGGATTGCGCGGGGCGACGACGGCGGCCAATCACATCGCGCCCGATTGCGCCATCGCCCTTGATGTCGGTTTCGCTGAGCAGCCGGGCTTGACGCTGGGCGCCGGGAAATTAGGCGCCGGGCCGCAGTTGGGCATCGGCGCGAACTTCCATCCGCGCCTGGTGCAGCGCTTGAAGGATGTGGCGGCTTACCACGATATCATTTGGCAGGCGGACATAATGCCGGCCCGCACCGGTACCGACGCCTGGGCCATACAGGTTTCGCGGGGGGGCGTGCCGACGGCGCTTCTCAGCATTCCCTTGCGCAATATGCACTCGCCGGTGGAGACGCTTGATCTCAAGGACATTGAGCGCTGCGGGCGCTTGCTGGCGCATTTCATCTGCGCGCTCGATGAAGAATTTCTGCAGTGCCTTTCCTTGATGCCGGCCGGCGACGGAGACTGAAATCAGCCCATGGCGCTGCCCGGCGTGATGCCTTCAATGAAGTGGCGCTGGGCGAAGGCGAAGACGACAAAGATCGGGATCACCGCCATCACCGCCGTGGCGAGGCGCCTGGCACACCTTGTCGAGAATCTCCATGCATTTGTCCGAATTATTTGCGGGCATCTATTCCCACGGTTGTATCGGTCGCGCCCAACCGTTTTTCGGAAACGATCAGTCTCAGCGTCAGCTACGTCCGGAGGGCCGGGAATTGCCCCTAAGCATGGGCATGCAGCATAATTGCGTCGACAATTGAAGTCGACAGAGCGGCAAGAACGAGGAGGCGCGCGATGAAGCGATTTGGACAAGTTATCGGCATCAAGCCCGAGCATGTGGAAGAATACACCCGTCTGCACGCGGATGTCTGGCCCGGCGTGCTTGCGAAAATCCATGAGTGCAACATGCGCAATTATTCGATCTACCGTTATCAGGACATGCTCTTCGCCTATTTTGAATACATCGGCGACGATTATGAGGCGGATATGGCCAAGATAGCGGCCGATGAAACCACGCAGGAATGGTGGAGCGTTTGCGGCCCGATGCAGAATCCGGTCGCGGACCGCGCCGAGGGCGAGTGGTGGAAGACCATTGAAGAAGTCTTCCACGTGGACTAGCCCGGCTTAGAGCAGAGCCACGGTCGCGTCGTCGATAAAATCCCAATCCCATTCGACGCCGATGCCGTCGCCCTGCGGCGGATGGGCATAGCCCTCGGCGTCGATGTGGATCGGGTTCTTCACGCCCAGCTTCAGCAAGGACATCGGAAACAGCGCCTCGAAGAATTCACTGTTGGATATGGCGCAGCAGCAATGCAGGTTCACAATCTCCATGGCCGGGTAGATTGAGGTGTGCACTTCGCAATGCATACCGAATGACTCGGCCAGGTGGGCCGTTTTCATCAGAGCGGTGACGCCGCCTTTCCAGGAGACATCGCTGCGCACGATATCCACGACGCCGCTGGCGATGCACTCCGCCGTCGAATAATGCGAGCCGACCAAGACCTCGGTGCCGGCGATGGGAATATCCAGGTCGCGCGTCAGCTTGCGCAAGCTTGCGAAGTCAACATCGTAAAGCGGCTCCTCAAACCAATAATAGTTGAGCTTCTCCAGTTCCCGGCCCATCCGCAGCGCCTCTTCGTAATAGCTATGGGCGGTCACCGGATCCGCCATGAGCTTGAAGCGCGGATCGTCGCCGATTTCATCGCGACAGAGGCGATAGGCTTCCAGCGCTTCATGATAATCGCCGGGCGGGTGCAGCTTGTAACCGTGAAAGCCCTTGCCTTTGAATTCGGCCGCCTGGTCAGCATAATCCTGCGGCGAATCCAGGTACATTGAACTGACGTAAGTCGGTACTTTTTCCCGATAGGGGCCGAGCAGCTTGTACAGCGGCATACCGGCCAGCTTGCCTGCGATATCCCAGAGCGCAATATCGAAGGGACCATAAGAATAGATCGGCGTCAGATGCCAGTGCCTTTCATAGCGCCGAAACTCATGCCAGTGCTTCTCGCGGGCCAGCGGATCTTTGCCGAGAAAAAAGGGTTTGATCGACTGCGCCGCGATCTGCCCGGCCATCTCCGCGCCCATGCCGGCGAAGCCCATGCTCACGCCTTCCACACCCGCATCCGTTCGCATGCTGATGATGAGAAAATTCAGATCGGAGCGATGGCTGTCCCGAAGTTCAGTTTCGGACATCACCTCTTCCCGGTGTTTGCACAGGCGAATTTCAATATCGGTGATTTTCATGCGTCATATCCTCAAATGGCGAATGGCTGTAGTTTAGCGTCTTGGAGAGGCAATTGGAAATACGGCGTTGATAGCAGCGATCAGCAGCCGCCGCTATAATGCGCCTTCATTGATCGTTGCATCTGCGAGGTCCTGTGCGAGTCATCGTTGTCATTTGGGCAGTGGCGCTCTTGCTGATACCAGCGGCTCGGGCGCAGGAAAATGATTTTCCGTCGCTCGCCGCTTTGGCAAAAGCCGAGATCCCCGCCTATGACTACATGGACAGCATCGAGCGGCTTTTCGGGTACCGCTCCAGCTATCAGCCGCCGACGAGCCCTCCGCTCTACCAAATCGGCGATAAAGCAGAGGAAGCTTTTGCCATCATCGGCAATGATGGCCAGCAGGAAAGTTCGGTCATGGCGGAATTGCGCGGCATGACGGAGAATGTGCTGGTTTGGGTGCAGGAGGGCGCCGAGTATTCCCACCGAAACGCCCAGGCGATTGCCGAGCGAGTCGAGGCGGAAATCCTGGCGCCGATGCGGCAATTCCTGGATTATCGCGCGCCGCCGGGAGTGGATGGCGATCCACGATTGACGATTTTCATGATTCATAAGCCTGGATTTTGGTCGAGCGGTTATTTCGATACAACCAGCTTGCTTCCCCGCAATGTTTACCCAACGAGCAATGAGCGCGAGATGCTCGTGATTAACCTTGCCTATCGCGATGGCCGCAGGATCCCGCCGGAGCAAATCCTCGCGACTATCGCCCACGAATACCACCACAATCTGCTTTATTATCGCGACTTTGACGAAGAGGAATGGCTGGACGAAGCCCTCGCCGTGTATTTTGAATACTTCGTCGGCGGCACAGATGCTATCAGCAATTACATAAAACATTTTCTGGCGGCGCCGCAGACCGGGCTGGGCACGATCTTCCTGGGTCCGGAAGCGCGGGCGGAATATGGCGCCGGCGGACTATTTCTGATTTATATCGCGGAGCAGTACGGAGACGATTTTATCTCGCGCTTGTATGAGGAAAGCGCCGATGGCTGGCGCGGCATTGAGCGTGTGCTGGGCGAATACACGGAGGCAAGCGCTGACGAGGTCTTCGCCGACTGGGCCCTGGCGAATTATTTTATGGCTGCCGACCTGGGCTTCGGTTACCGCGAGCTGGAGGCGGCGGGCAATGCCGCCCAACCCACGCGGACGGTCCTCGAGTTTCCGGCGGCGCACGCGGGCAGCCTGGCGCAATACAGCAGCGAATATCTGGCTGTCGATGCGCGGGGAGCGGACAAACTCGCGCTGCAGTTGACGCTCTCGCCCGAGGCGAGATTCAGCGAGGCCGCGCCCGCGGAAGGCGAGCATTTCTACTATGCTCTGACGACGGATATGAGCAATAGCAAGCTCACCCGCGCTTTTAATCTCGTGACCGGACGCGATATCTGGCTGGAATTCAGCGCCTGGTTCGACCTCGAAGAACATTTTGAATATGGCTACGTCGAGGTCAGCGCCGACGGCGGCAAAACCTGGAAAATCCTGCCGGGTGAACATTCCGTGGGGGAAAACCGTCTCGGGCGCTTTTATCCCCACGGTTATACCGGCAATTCCGGCGGCTGGCTTAAAGAACGAATAAACCTAAACGCTTACGCCATGCGGCGGATTCTGCTTCGTTTCGAAACTTATACGGAATTCTCGTCCACCTATCGGGGCATGGCGATTGACGACCTTCGCATAGACGCTATCCTCTTCCATGATGGCTTCGAAACGCCTGATGAGGGTTGGGTAGAGGAAGGCTGGCTGCGCACCGACAATCGCCTGCCACAGCGCACCTGGCTGCAAGTCGTGCAGGAGGCGCCTGAAGGATTGCGCCGCAGCCGTCATATGATGTCTTCATCCGGCGAAATCATCGTGGATCTGCTGCCGGATGTCTGGAGCGCGCATGTGGCCGTCTCGCCCGTCGTGCCGCGGACGGCGCTGCCGACCGAGTATGCTTTGACGCTTGGTCTTTTTGATGCCGAGGGCGCGCCGATGGCGGCCGCGCGCGGATGCCGGGTTAGAACAACGCACGGCTTGAATTTCCGCGCCGCCCCAGATGGCGAGAAGATCGGGCTCCTGCCGCAGGGCACGTCGGTCCCGGCGCTCAATCGACGAGCGGGCTGGTTCAAGGTCGCCTACGACGGGGCCCTCGGCTGGATCAGCGGCGATTATGTGACGACGCGCGGGAACTGCGGCTGACCGCGCCGCGCGGAACGGGAGCGGGCCGGCTGATTTTGCGTCGCCGTCGCATCGGCAATATAATATAATGAGGGCAGTTGGATCGTTAGCAATCTGATGCCGCCAGCCGGCGCCAGGTTCTACGATCGAGCGAGTCAATTCAGTTTAGGCACTAAAGGAGAAGCAGAGATGAATGTTTCGAAGCGAATTAATTTCATGATCATATTGGCAATCTTGCTGTCGCTTGGGTTGACTGCGCAAGCGCAAGACAGGACCATTTCATTCTTGACGCCTTCCTGGGGCGTCCCGCCCAGCGAAGAGGCGCTTAACGCCTTTATGGAAGAATCCGGCATCACGGTCGAGATTCAGTCGGTGCAAATGCAGGACCTCTTCAGCCGAGTGCAAGTGGCGGCAGCCGCCGGTGAAGCGGCCGCCGATGTCATCTTCATCACGGAGGAAGGCCCTTCCAATGTTGTCGCTACCGGCAACATGATGCCCTTGAACGACTTGCTCGACATGGGCGAAATCGATCTGGACGATTTCGAGAAGGTGGACTTCTGGACGACGGATGGCGACATCTATGCCATACCCACCTATTTGCAGCTGGTCATGCTGGATTACAATGCCGCGCGTCTGGCGGAAGCCGGTTTTGACGCCCCACCCGCCACCTGGGCGGAATTGGACGAGATGGCGCGCGCCGCCAAAGCCGCGGGTGTGGATGATCACCCCATCGCGATGGGCGCGATCTCCTGGTCCTGGTGGCTGATGGCCTTGAGCATGGGCGACCCCATGTTTGACGCGGACCTCAATCCGGTCTTCGCCGATGAGGGCAGCAAAGGGCGCGAAGCCATGGATATGCTGCTGACCTGGTTCGCCGACGAATTGATCAGCCCGGAAATCCTCGCCGGTTCGATCGGCCAGCACCCGCTCTTTTGGAGCGGCGTGGGCATCTTCCACCAAGCCTGGCAAGGCTCGGTGCGCGTCGGCAACAATCCCGATGTCTCGGCCCAGTCGCCAAATGTGGCTTACATGGTTTTGCCGGAAGTGGGCAATACCTGGAGCTTCCCGGCCGGGATCGGCATCTCCGTTGATTCAGAAAATGTCGAAGACGCCTGGGAGTTCGTCAAGTGGTACGTCGGCGATCAAAACATGACCGATATCTACAACGCCTTTGGTCTCTATCCTTCGCGCATGTCCATCTCCAGCGCCTTGAACGAAGCCGGGGAAATCGAAGGTTATGACGAGATCGTCGCGCAGAGCATGCGCGTGCATGAATTGCCGCGTTACACCCTCTGGTGGGGTCCCTGGGCCGCCTCCGTGAGCGAGCATATTCTTGAAGCCGCGCAGATGGGCACGATGGGCGGCGATGTCATCGACGGCCTGGCGGAAGAGTGGAACGAACTCAAAGCCGAGTACGAATAACCGGCGCCCATCCTTGGAAACTTTGTAGGGGCGAGCCCGTGGCTCGCCCACCGCAACACAATCTGGCAGGGCTGCTTGGCCTTAGGACCGCAGCGACGCAACATCCCATACCGACGCGGCCCTTCGTCAACCATCGAATCTGTAGGGGCGAGCCTTGGCTCGCCCGCCGCAAACCATCGTAATGAGGGCGCGAAGCTTGAAGCGACCTCTATCGCTAGCAGTCTTGGGGAAAATCCCAATTCGTAGGGGCGATTCTGTGGACAGTGTTGAAAAACTGGATTGACCTATAATGACATTGTATCTCAATGATAACGGGGTGAGATGTCATTGAAACAGGCCTTTCCAAAAGAGATTCCTGCGACAACTCGTGAGGTAGTCGAGTCCATGTTGCCTGCCGATAGCGTGTGCCGCTTGCTCGGCGACAAGGCCGAAGAGATTATTGATGAGAGCGCCTTGGCCGCGATGTATCATCAAACTGGTCGCGGCGGCATCAATCCTGTGCTGCTATGCTTTGTGCTGGTC
>JAJDUC010000064.1 GCA_022826865.1 Anaerolineae bacterium | reverse complement strand
CAATGGTAAAATACCTTGTGATTCATCAGTTTCACCCTCTTTCCTTGCTAGGTTAGATGTGTTACTGATGAATCTTTCACTTACTTCACAAATCGCGCTATTCAAATCGCCACAAACATGTCCCCTCCTCAGCCCCCCCCCCCCGCAGATATGTTTCAGTCCAGCCGAGCGAATGAGCGCGCTGGCATGTCGTTTACGAGACCACATTGGGTTTGGCTCTGTCTTTTTATCCTTGTCACCGCGCCATCCTTCGCCCAAAGCAATCCAGCAGTCGCCGCCTGCGGCTTGCCAGCGCAGGGTACAATCGTCGCCTCCGTCACCTATACACTGACAGCTGACTGCCAACTGACCGGCTCTATCGTAGCCACCGCCGCCATCAGCGTCACGATAAACGGCGGCGGGCATACGATCAGCGGTGGCACCTTCATTTTGCTTCGGGGCAGCGGCAATACTCTGAATCTGAACAATCTAACGATTGATGGCGCGCGTCAGACACGGACGGAAACGGTCACTGCGCAAACATTGAGCGCGAGCAACACTTCGTTTATCAACAGCCGCGGCGGACCAGCGATAGCCGCTCTCAGCAGCACCCGCTTGGAAAATGTGTTATTGGCCGGCAACTCATCCAGCCACTACGCTTTGGGCGGGAATGGCAGCGCGGTCCATGCCGGGGTCAACACCAGCCACGTTTGGAACAATGTCGTCATGCGCCGCAATTTCGGCAATGGCGGCGCCATTTCTTTGCAGACCGGCGCCACCTTGACGACAACCGGCTGTCTGACTTTATCGGGCAATATTCCCTATGATGTCTATGACCCGAATAACAATTGGACGGACAGCAGCACGGGGCCTTGCAGCGGCACAATCGGCAATGGCGGCCAAGCCGTGATCGCGCCGCCTTCGCTGATGACTTGCGGCTTGCCAGCGCCAGGCGTCTTGGACCAATCGGCGACCTATCAGCTGCGCGGCGACTGTCAACTTAGCGGCTCGCTAACCATTTCAGAAGATGTGGACATTCACATCGTGGGCAATGGTTTCACACTGCGGTCAAGCGTCGCCGGGCAGCAGTTCTTCACCGCCGCCACCAGCGTTCTGCGCCTGGAGAATGTCGCGTTTGCTGGCGTACGGATCTTTCATTGGGGTGATTTGCGGGCGGATCGTTTCCGACTGTCTGATACCACCGGCGGGGCTTTCTTAAATGTGGGAGCGATGCGCTTTAGCAATGCGCTCTTTGAGAATAACTCCACGGCGACGCCTACCGGGAGGTCGGTGCTGCTGGCTTGGGGCTCTTATCGAAATGGTTTCACGAGCTTCACCGATTCGGCTTTCCGCAACAATTCCGGCGGCCTCGCCCCGCTGCAAAATGCCGGCGCGACGATTGAGTTGAATGGCTGCGTCGCTTTTGAGAATAACACGCCGTTCGATATCTCGGGCGCCGTCGTCGATAATCGCGATCCAGACTGCGATGCCGAGATTGACGATCCAATAATTCGAATCGTAATTGCGGCGCCGGAAGCCCCGATTGTAGTCTGCAATCCGCATTGCGGGCCAAGTGAACCAAGTGAACCCTTGGAATGCGACCTAAAGCTTGGGGCGATTGGCGTCATCTGCCGCCCACGAGGGCAGCCGCCGGCAGCCTATGTCTATCGCGTCAATCAGGAAAGCGAAGGCTTCTTCAAGTTAGGCGTTTCGCAGCCGCAACTGGAAGCGGCCGAGAATGGTCTCGTAGCTTGCTCGGCCGACGGGCGCGTGGCAGTGCGCGCCGGGCTGCCGCCGGAGATCCGCCATATCCTTGAGAATGACCCCAACTATCACGAGGAGCTGCTCAAGCCGCGGCGCTACATCGTCATCGCCAAGGGACCAAACGTTGAAGGCAAGGTGCACCATGTCGTCATTGACCACGCGCTGGACGGGCGCGTGCTGGGCACGGTCGATACCTATGGCGGCTTGCCCGCGCCCGAATGCGTCGAGAAGCAGCCGGCAACCAGCGGTCCCGCGCCAAGTCCAGCGACAACATTCGCGCCTTCCGTTCAACCGCAAGCGCCGCAGTCCGATGGCGCCATCGTGCATATCGTGCGGGCTGGCGACACCGTCAACGGGATTGCCGTTGCCTACAACAGCGACCCGCTGGCAATCTTAATGCTGAACCAGCTTGAGAACATGGGGCGTTGGATTTATCCCGGGCAGGAATTGCTCATCCGCGAGGCGGATGGCTAAAACACAATCACGCCGCGCGCCACATCGCCCGTCAGCATGGACGCGTAAGCTTTCTGGAACATAGAGCTTAGAGCGAAAACAAGCGCATTAGCGGAAGCGTGAAGCCGGGCAAGACCGCGCCGCCACTTAATTCACCGTCGATATCAATGATCTCGCTTCTGGCTGCGCCGTCTTCTGTTGCCGTCCAGATTTCGGCCTCATCCCTCCCCGGGTGGATGAGCCAGACCATGTCCGTGCCATGACGCAGGTAGACTGCGGCTTTGCGGCGAGTTTCCGCCAGCGTCTGCGAGGGGGAAACGACCACCGCCAGATCGGGCATGAAGGGCGCGTACGTTGGCAAGGGCGTCCGCGCGGCCCGCGCCCGGCTCTCGAAAGCGACATCGGGCAACAGCACTGTGTAGCGCTCTCCCGGCGGATGATAGCCAACCTCGATAGTAACCCAGCCTAATCCGCGCTCGACAACATGATTGCCTAGCAGGCGCGCGATCTCGCTCGCAATTCTGCCATGCGTCTGATTCGGTGACATCTTGATACAGAGCTCTCCATCAATGAGATAGTATTTCTCCGCCGCATTCATTGGCTGATGCTCAAGCCGCCAAACATCGTCTATTGTGTAGTCGCGTTCTCGGGAAAACATCGCTGCCTTGCCTTCGCACCCACTAATCCATGGTCAGTATATCACACACAAATGCGCAGCCTTTTTACCCTATTCAACAGGGCAATCGCATCAAAATCATAATGAGCGGTTCGCTAAGAAAATTGCGGAAGTGTAGGGGCGTCTCGTGAGACGCCCGTTGAAAATGGCCTGCAAATTGTGGGCGTTTCAGCGAAACGCCCCTAAGGATTACATAATTTGAGGGGAAAATGTCATTTATCGGCGCAATTTAAATTTGATGCGATTGCCCTGCCCTATTCAATTGCTTCGCCTGCGGGAAGCTCAAAACACTATCACGCCCCGCGCCACTTCCCCCGTCAGCATATTGGCGTAGGCTTCATTGATCTCATTGAGGCGGTAGCGGCGCGTCACCAATTCGTCCAGCATGAGCTTGCCATTGCTGTACATGTCCAGAAACATTGGAAAATCCCGCCGGGGATGCACCGAACCGTAAAAACTGCCGCGCACGACTTTTTCCGTTCGTGTAATCACGGCGCCGGGCAAGTTCGTTCCGCTGCCGAAGGGCGTCAAGCCCACCAGGGTCAGGGTGCCGCCCGGGCGCGTCGCCTCCAAGCCCGCTTCCTGCAAGACCTGCAAACCCACAGATTCAAAGACATGATCGGCGCCGCGGCCCTGCGTCAGCGTCTGGATCTGCCCAATGGTACTCTCATCCGAATAGAGCGTATGGGTCGCGCCGAATTCGCGGGCGATTTCCATTTTGCTGCTGTTCGTATCGATCGCGATGATGGGGTCGGCGCCGCACAAGGCCGCGCCCATGATGATATTCAAGCCGACGCCGCCGGCGCCATAGACAGCGACGCTTTCGCCCGGGCGCACATCGGCAGTGTATATCGCCGCGCCGACGCCGGTCGAAACGGCGCAGCCCACCAAAGCCGCCACTTCCAGCGGCACATCCCGGCGCACCGGCACGACGGCGTCCTCCGGTATGACCACGTATTCCGCGAAACATCCCAAGCCGGTCATTATGTGGACCGGTTCATCGCGCCAGGCAATGCGGCTTGTGCCGTCTTTCATTAATCCCGAGCGCAGCACGGGCGTATAAACTTCGCAAAGGTTTGGTTTACCGCGCTGGCAATAAAAGCAACCGTCGCAATTAGCGCGGAAACTCAGGGTGACATGGTCGCCGGGCTCTACACTCGTCACGCCTTCGCCGACGCTTTCCACAATCCCGGCGCCTTCATGGCCGCAGATGATTGGCAGGGGGAAATAGGACAAGCCTTCCACCACATGCCAATCGCTATGGCAGACGCCGCTGGCCGCCATCTTGATCATCACCTCGCCCGCCTGGGGCGGCGACAGTTCAACCGTTTCAATCTGGAAGGGAGTATTGAATTCCGTAAGGACCGCGGCTTGCATCTTCATGGGATTATCCTCATTAGCAATTCTATTCGCGCCTTCATCAGCTTGAAAAGGAGATTATAGACCAGCCGCTGCGCATTCCGCTACAAGATCATCAGGCGGTAGTGTATCCATTTCGGTTGAAATAGTCTGGTAGGGGCGATCCGGTGGATCGCCCGATGGGTACGAACAGGATCGATATTGGGCGACTCACCGGGGCGCGTGGACACAGCCCGTCAGTCGCCCCTACCAAATCGTCGGTATTTGAAGAAATTCAACCGACTTTGATACAGTACGCATCAGGCGCGCACAGGGTAATCGCATCAAATTTAAATTGCGCTGATAAATGTCATTTTCCCCTCATATTATGTAACCGTAGGGGCGTTTCGCTGAAACGCCCGCAATTTGCAGGCCATTTTCTACGGGCGTCTCACGAGACGCCCCTACATTTTCGTAATTTTCGTAGCGAACCGCTCATTATGATTTTGATGCAATTGCCCTGCAGGCGCGCAGCCGCGAAATTAATCTATTTTCAGTCTTTAGATTCTTTATTGCTATGCGCATTCAACTCGCCACATTCTTTTTTGCCGCGCCACAATTCAAAAGTCAATTTCGATATTGACTTTGCTTCGCATTGTCTCTATTTTTCTTGTCCCGTCATGTGGGTTGATTGCGCATTGAATGTTGCCCCCCCGACACTTGGGTTTCATTTTCTCCGCTAAGGTCGGGGAGGCTCAATAGGCGCGCTAGAATTTGCGCGCTTCTACTCTTGCTCTTCGCTTGGCTGTGCCTGCCAAGTTACGCCCAAAGCAACCCAACCGTCGCCGCTTGCGGCTTGCCGGCGCAGGGGGTGATTACGTCATCCGTCACCTACACGCTCAGCGCCGACTGCGTGCAGACGGGGCAGATCACCATCGCCAACGCGATTCCCAAAATACAAGTGACCATAAACGGCGGCGGTCACACCATCACGGGCGGCGCGCACAGCCTGTTTTTCGGCAATGGCGAACTGACGCTGAACAATATGACAATTGACGGTGAAAACAAGTCAAGGACCTACCTGGTCGGCCAAGATATTATAAACGCCAACAATATAACAATCATTAGGTCGCGAGGGGGGCCCGCGCTCTTTGCCAATGGCGAAGCCGATCTAAACAATGTCCTTTTCCAAAGCAATACCGCGACCTCTTATTCTTTGGGCGGGAACGGCAGCGCTCTTCATGTCGGGACGAATGCCGCCTATACGCTGAACAATGTAGTCTTGCGCGACAATTTTGCCAGCGGCGGGGCAGCCAACCTGCACCCCGGCTCGACGCTGACGACGAGCGGCTGCCTGACCCTGTCCGGCAATGCGCCCTACGACATCTATGAGCACGGAGGGATTTGGACGGACAACAGCACCGGACCCTGCAGCGGCACAATCGGCAATGGCGACCAAGCCATCATCCCGCCGCCGGAGCTCATGCCCTGTGGTTTGCCCGCGCCCGGCTTTCTGGATGTCTCGGCGACATACAGCTTGGCTTCCGACTGCGTCATCACGAGCCACAGTACGATTTCGGAACATGTCAGCATCCGCATTGAGGGCAACGGCTACAGCATACGAGCGAACCCGGCGAACCGTACCTATTTCCTCGCCGCGACCGCCAGTCTGGATCTGAACAATGTCGGCATGTCGGGAGTGCGCTTGTTCAATTGGGGCGCGGTAACGGGGCATCGCATCAGCATGTCAGACACTACTCTTGGCGGGATTATCAACATGGGCGAAATGCGTTTCACAAACTCGCTCTTTGAAGATGCAACTGTCTCCTCCGCAACTTCGCGCACCGTCCTACTGGCTTGGAACGCTTACCAAAATGGCTTCACCCGCTTCACCGATAGCACTTTCCGCAACAATCATGGCGGGCTCGGCGTCTTGCAAAACGTCGGCGCCACCATTGAACTCATTGGCTGCATCATGTTCGAGAACAATACGCCCGCCAATTATGTCGGCGCCGTGATCGACAATAGCATCGATTGCAACTCGCCGCCGGTGGGTCCCTTTTTCCCAGCCGCGCCAGTCGCGCCGATTGCGCAGGTGAGCGCGCCGCCCAGGTTTGAAAACTGCGATATCAAACTGGGCGCTATCGGCTTGATCTGCCGCCCGGACGCGCAGCCGCCGGTCGCCCATATCTGGCGCATTCGTCCAAACCCTGATGGACAGAGCCCAACCGCCATCGGCGCCTTCCTGCTTGGCGTATCACAGATACAAGTGGAAGCGGTAGCGGAAGGGCTGGTCGCTTGCTCGGCTGATGGCCGCGTCGCTGTGCGCGTGGGCATGCCGGGAAGCATCGCGCAGCAAATCGTCCATAGCCCACTCTACCAGAAACTGCGCGCGCTAGACCCCAGCGCCCGCGACATCGTCGTCTCGAAAGGACCCGCCGCCGAGGGCAAGGCGCACCATGTCGTCATTGACCACGCGCTGGACGGGCACGTGCTGGGCACGGTCGATACCTATGACGGCTTGCCCGCGCCCGAATGCGTCGAGAAGCAGCCGGCAACCAGCGGGCCCGCGCCAAGTCCAGCGAGAGCCTTCGCGCCTTCAGTACAGCCGCAAGCGCCGCAGCCCGATGGCTCCGTCCTGCATGTCGTACAGCCCGGCGACACGCTCAGCGCTATCGCCGTCGCTTACCGCGTTCACCAACTCGATGTCATTATTCTCAACCAGCTTGAGGCGATGGGCCGCCAGCTCTATCCGGGGCAAGAGCTGCTTATCCGCGAGGCGGATAGCTAAAACACAATCACGCCGCGCGCCACTTCCCCCGTTCGTATAATCACCGCGCCGGGCAAGTTCGTTCCGCCGCCAGCGGCGGACGCAACGCGCCCTGCGATTGTGAAGCGCAATGCGCTAGAATATGGCTTAATGCGTTTGCGCGTGTGGGCGGGCCGATGGCGCGCGCCCATTGACAATGTGGAAGAGTAGGATTCGATGTTCAAATCCGTTGATGAATTGCAGGCCGGTTTGGGCGAGCAGGATTATATCGCCGAGCGCGGCCTTTCGGTGGCGATCTATCTGGCCCTGAAAACGGGCAAACCGCTCTTCCTGGAGGGCGATGCCGGCGTCGGCAAGACGGAAATCGCCAAAGTGCTGGCGGCGCTATTAGAGACCGACCTGATTCGCATGCAATGTTACGAAGGGCTGGATGTCAACACAGCGGTATACGAATGGAATTATGCCGGGCAGATCCTGCACCTGCGGTTGATGGAGGCGGAAAACATGACGCGCGAGACGATGGAGAGCGAACTCTTCGCCGAGCGTTTTCTTCTCAAGCGGCCGCTGCTCCAGGCGATCGAAATGAGCCATGACGGCCGCGCGCCGGTTCTGCTGATTGACGAGCTGGATCGCTCCGATGAAGAATTCGAGGCCTTCCTCCTGGAGTTGCTCTCGGACTTTCAGATCACCATTCCAGAATTGGGCACGATCAAGGCGGCGACCCCGCCGGTCGTCGTGGTGACATCAAATCGCACGCGCGAGATACACGATGCCCTGAAGCGGCGCTGCCTCTACTTCTGGATCGATTATCCGGATTTCCGCAAGGAACTGCAGATCGTCGAACGCAAGGCGCCCGATGTGCGTCCAATGCTGGCGCGGCAGATCACCGCTTTCATCCAGGATATGCGGTCAATGGAGCTGTTCAAGCGCCCCGGTATCGCCGAAACGCTGGATTGGACGGCGGCGCTGATCGCCCTCGACCAGAACGAACTCTCCCTGGAGACGGTGCAGGATACGCTGGGCGTGATCCTCAAATATCAGGACGATGTCGAAATGCTGGATCCGACGACGATTCAGAATATGATTGAGCGGGCGAAGGTCGAGGCGCAGCGGGCGGGCTGACCCCCTCCCCACAAGGAGGGAAGGGAAGTACAGGGTTACACATGGGCCGTCATAAATAGATTTTGCGGCGGGCCGCCCGGGGAGAGACTAAGAATACAGATGTCAGGCGAACCACCCATCAGAAGCCTTTTTCTTGGTCCGGCCGATGCGCCCTACGATTATCGCGGCGGCAAGCTGCCGCAGAACCTGATCCTGTTCGGGCGCGTCTGCCGCGCGCTGGGCATGAACGTGACGCCGAACCGCATGATGGAAGTTGGTCGGGCGCTGGCGCATATCCAACTGGGCCGCAAGCAGGACTTTTACTACACGCTGCGGACGCACTTGGTCAACCATCCGAAAGAATTCGCTTATTTTGACGAAGCATTTGATATCTTCTGGCGGCGGCCGTCGGACGGCTTCACGACCCTGAATCTGCAATCCCTCGGCGAAGAGCGGCGCAAAAAGAAGACGCAGTTCTTGCCGCCGCTGGATGCCAGCCCGAGCGAGAATGGCGCAAGCGCCAACGATATCGACTCTAGCATGATCGCCCTTGTTCCAACTTACAGCCGGCAAGAGCGCTTGCGCAACAAGGACTTCGCCGAGATGACGGCGGACGAGCTGGAAATGGCGAAACGCGCGATTGCAAAAATGCCCGATTCGCTGGGGATGCGCCGGACGCGCCGCTTCGAAAACGGCAAAGGGCGGCAAATCAACATGCGCCGCCTGATGAAGGACATGATCCGCAAGCGAGGCGATGTGACACAGCTGCCGACACACCGCCGCAAGGAAAAACCGCGTCCGGTCGTTTTGCTCTGCGACATCAGCGGCAGCATGGAACGCTATACGCGCGTCCTGCTGCACTTCATGCACACGCTGGCGGGCTCGCTGAATCAAGTCGAATCCTTCGTCTACAGCACCGATATCTCCCGGATTACACGGCAGATCCGGCAGAAGAATGTCGATGACGCGCTTGAAGATATCGGCGGGACAGTAATGCAATGGGGCGGCGGCACGATGACCGGCGAATGTCTGCATCGCTTCAATTGGACCTGGTCGCGGCGTGTTTTGGGCCGCGGCGCCGTCGTCATGCTGATCACCGATGGCTGGGACCGCGGCGACATCCCGCTGCTGCACCGGGAGATGGCTCGTTTGCGCTTGGCTTGCAAGCGGCTGATCTGGCTGAATCCGCTGCTGGACGTTCCGGAGTACGAACCGCTGACCCGGGGCGCGCAAGCCCTGCTGCCTTATGTGCACGATTTTCTACCGATCACAAACCTGGCGAATCTTGAGGCCATCGTAAAGGCCCTGGGCAACCTGAATGCCCGGCCGAGCGCCGATGCCTATCGCAAGCGCTATATCGCTTAGGGGAAGAGAGAGGCGATGCTGGATATCCTCGAGACGATGAACCGCTGGTTGACGGAGGAGCGCTTGGTTGCCTTGGCGACCGTGGTCAAGACCTGGGGTTCAGCGCCGCGCCGCGAAGGTTCAAAGATGGGCGTCAGCGGCGAGAGCGGGACTGTTAGCTCGCTTCCGCCAGCGATGATCGGCTCGGTGAGCGGCGGCTGTGTTGAAGGCGCCGTGGTCGAAGAAGCGCTGGCCGGCATGCGAGATCGACGCCCGCGCCTGCTAAAGTTCGGCGTCGCCGACGACCTGGCCTGGGAGGTCGGCTTGACCTGCGGCGGCAGCATCGAGGTTTTTGTCGAGCCGCTGGATGCGCTCTGGTGGCGGGCCGCGGCGGTTCTGGCCAAGAACGATCGCTTCGGCGTGACCGTCACGATAATGGAAGGCGACTTGATCGGCGAGAAAGTCTTGCTGGACGCGGCCGGCGATGTCCTGTACCAAACAAAAAATCTGAGGAATGACTTGCTGGCGGCGATGAAGACCCTGGCCGCCGGGAGCAGCAAAAGCGGCATGGCCGCGCTGGGCGAGACGCGTGTCATGGTGGACATGCAAGTGGAGCGCCCGCATCTGATTTTGATCGGCGGCGTCCATGTTGCGATTCCCTTGCAAGCGATGGCGACGCAAGTGGGTTTCCGCGTCTCGATTGTGGATCCGCGCTCGGCATTTGCCTCCCGCGAGCGCTTTCCCGATGTCGCCAATATCACCCACAGCTATCCGGACAAGGCCTTGCCGCAATTAGGGCTGGACCGCAGCAGCTATCTCGCGGTATTGACGCACGACCCCAAAATCGATGACAAGGCGCTGATCACCGCCTTGCCGGCGAACATCCCGTACATCGGCGTATTGAGCAGCGGCCGGACGCATCGGCAGCGTGTCGCCCGTCTGCAAGAGGCCGGAATCAGCGATGAGCTGATCGCGCGGATACGCACGCCAATCGGCGTCGATATAGGCGCCAGCACGCCGGAAGAGATCGCCGTCTGCATCCTGGCGGAGATCATCGCCGTGCGCAACGGGCTGGGCGTCGGCCGGGCCAATACGGGCAAATGACACTGCGGAGCGCGCGCAATGCAATTCGGTGAGGCGCCGATCGACGAGGCTGTTGGCGCGATATTGGCGCACAAGCTCTACGACGAATCGGGCAAGCTGATCTTCAACAAAGGCCATCTGCTCAGCCAGGACGACCTGGCTGTGCTGCGCCGCGAGGGACGCGAGCGCGTTACCGTGACGCGCCTGGGCGCCGCGGATCTGCACGAAAATGCCGCCGCCGCGCGCATCGGCGCGGCCGTCGCGGGCGCAAATGTGCGGATGCGAGCGCCGGGCGTGGGACGGGCCAACCTGACGGCGACGCAGCGTGGTGTCTTGCACATTGATGTGCCCAAGCTGGAATTGATTAACAATATTTACGATGGCATCACAATCGCCACTTTGCGCGCCTACAGCCTGGTCGCCGTCGGCGAAATGATTGCCTTGGTGAAGGTTGTGCCTTTCGGCGTGCCGGCGGCGCGTGTCATCGATGTCGAGGGCGCCGCCGGATCCGGCGCGGCCGTATTGCAGGTGCGGCCGCTGCGAGCCGCGCGGGTGGCGCTGATCGTCTCCGGCACGGAAGCAACGCGCGTGCGCCTGCTGAAGAGCTTCCACAAGCCGGTTCAAGAACGCATTGAGGGCTGGGGCAGCCAACTGCTCGAGCCGAGTTTCGTCCGCCACGACGTCGCCGCCATCGCGGAAGCGATTCAGGCGCATGCCAAAGGAAGCGCCGACATGGTGCTGGTGGCGGGCATCTCCGCCATCATCGACCGCGAGGATATCGTGCCCTCGGCATTGCTGCGCGCGGGCGGCAGCATCACGCTTCACGGCGTGCCGGTCGACCCGGGCACGCTGCTGATGATGGGTTATTTGGGCGAGGTGCCGGTGGTTGGAGCGCCGGGCTGCATCAAGTCGCCCAAGACAAACGTCATCGACTGGATACTGCCGCGCCTGCTCAGTGGCGAACGCCTGACCCGCGCCAACCTGGTATCGATGGGGCATGGCGGCTTGCTGAAAGACATCGCCGAGCGCCCCATGCCCCGCAGCAAGACGGATTGACAGAATGCCCAATTCTACCCCACCCCCCGGCCCCCTCCCCGACGCGTCAGGGAGGGGGAGCGTCGATGGGCAGCCGGATGGGCTTCCCCCTGTTTCTACGGGGGGATTGAGGGGGGTTGGTTACGGCGCGATCGTTCTGGCGGCCGGTCTGTCCTCGCGCATGGGCGAGAACAAGGTCTTGCTGCCCTGGCGCGATGGCAAACCGCTGGTCGCGCAGGTGGCGGCGAAGTATCTGCAAGCCGGGATCGACGCTGTTGTGGTGGTGACGGGTCGCGATGCTGCCAGGGTGCAAAAGGCGCTGGCCGCGCTGGACCTGCGCTGCATTCACAATCCCGACTATGCCAACGGCGAGATCTTGTCCTCGGTCAAGGTTGGCTTGAAGGCGCTGCCGGCTGAATTGGCGGCGGTATTCATCCAGCCGGCAGATATGCCTTGCGTGCCGGCGGCGCTGATCCCGCGCTTGGCGGCGGCGCATGAGCCGGGCTGGAATGTCGCGCCGCGCTTTGAGGGAAAGCGCGGGCATCCGGTTCTGCTGGATCGGGCCTACTGGCGGGCGATGCTGGATTTGCCGGCCGGGTCAATGCCGCGCGATGCGCTGCGGGATTCGCAAATGCGCGCCCTGGATGTCGAGGATGAGGGCGTAATTCTGGATATTGATACGCGCGCGACTTATGAGCGGGCGCTGGCTTGTCCCTAGCCCAAGCGCGCGCGATTATGGGATCGAAGCGTCGAAAGTGACGCTGTGCGGGTCGCCGCTGTTGCGGGCGGGTTATGCGGCGTATGTGGAAGGCAGCGGGATGGAGAATGAGATGGATGCGGTTTGTGGGTGAGGAATGAGGGTCTAGGCGATGCTGAGTGCGGCGTGATTCTGGGTTTGGATATGCGGACGAGGCTATGAGTCGGTGGTGGGATGGGGGTCATAGCGGAATTACCGCTGGCTGGAACCTCACTTCTTGTTGGAAAATGACGTCCCGATTCTGCTAAACTGGGCTGGACTGCAATGTATTGTAAGGTTATGTGAAATGATTAAATTGGAAGACTTGAAGCCGGGCATGCGAGTTTGTGGTGTAGTGGTCTCGAAAAACTGGACACCTAGTGGAGTGAGTATACTAGTGTTCGGTCATGAGGGGAGACTACGATGGCAAAGGCGCGTAAGTTTAGTCCGGAGTTCAAGGCGCAGGTCGTGTTGGAGATGGTATCGGGCC
>JAJDUC010000045.1 GCA_022826865.1 Anaerolineae bacterium | reverse complement strand
CGCCATCTGCGAGAATCTGCTGCTCACCACCTGCGTGCGCGCCACCAGCCTGGTCAACCCCAGCAACGCTGATCACCCGACGCTGGAGCCCTATCCTTACGACCCAGCCAAAGCCGAGGAACTGCTGGACGCGGCCGGCTATCCGCGCGGCGATGACGGCGTGCGCTTCTCGCTCGAGATGCCAGCGCGGCGCCTCACTGGCGCGATGGCGCCCGAAGTGGTCCTGGCGACAGCGCAGATGCTGACCGATGTCGGCGTTCAGACCGAAGCCATCTTCCAGGAATCGGGCGACTGGGTGGCAGCGCTGATCACCCATGACTTGGGTCCCCTCTACTTCGGCCGCACCGGCGGCAGCGAATGGAGCGCCCAATACGACATGGCGGATATCCCGGGCCACGAAGCCGGCTGCGGCGAGGCCGAGACCAACTACACCAATTGGGACAACGATTTCTGGTGCACCGGTTGGGACACGCTGCCCTCGCTGACGGGCGACCCCGAAGCCGAGCGCGAGCTGGAAATCGCCATGCTGGAAGAGTTCTACAACGACCCGCCCTGGATCATGCTTTTCGCTGGACCGCGCACCGAAGCGGTCAGCAATCGCATCAATTACGAGTCACGCGCGGACTACTTCATCACCGGTTACTCCGCGACGCTGAAGGACGATATGTAGACTTGCCCAACGGGGCTAGTTTGTAGGGGTCAGCCGGTGGCTGACCCGTATGTCACAAATTGTTGAACAGGCGACCGATGGGGCGCGTAGGGCACGTAGACATCGCCCTTCGACACTGCCCTACGGTCGCCCCTACGGATACTGTCACAGGCGAGAATCAGGGTGGGGGTTGATCTCCCATGCACAAATACATCATTCGTCGGCTGCTGCTAACTGTCGTCGTGGTGCTGGGCGTCACGCTGTTGACATTTTTGTCGATTCATTTGGCGGGCGACCCCACCTTCTTTTACGTCAGCGAGCGCGCCAGCGCCGAAGAGCGCCAGGCTGCGCGCGAGCGCCTTGGTTTCGACAGGCCGCTACACGTACAGTATTTTGACTTTCTTTTCAAATTGGCGCGGGGCGATACCGGCAATTCGCTTACGCATCGGGTGCCCGCTTTTGACGTGGTCATGGAGCGTATGCCGGCTACGTTGGAATTGACCATCGGCGGCTTTCTCTCGTCGACAATTGTGGCTTTTCCCATCGGCATTCTCGCGGCGACGCGCCGCGGCACGATGACCGATGGCACCTTGATGCTGGGCGCGATGCTGGGGCAATCGATGCCGAGCTTCTGGCTGGGCTTGATGTTCATCCTCTTCTTCGCCGTTACCCTGCGCTTGATGCCGGTCTCCGGGCACGTGGCTTTTCTCAAACCGCTCTTCGAAGGCCGGATCGACGAGGCGCTGACCAACCTGCCCGGCGCCATCCGCTATTTGCTCATGCCGATGGTGGCGGTTTCGGTTTATTCGATCTCCCGCAATTCGCGCCTGATTCGTTCCGCTGTACTCGAAGTCTTGCGGCAAGACTATGTCGTCACCGCCCGCGCCAAAGGCTTAAATGAGCGGGCAGTCATGGTCCGCCACGCCATCCGCAATGCGCTTATTCCGATTGTCACTGTGCTGGCCCTGCAATTCGCCTTCCTCTTAAATGGCGTAATCGTGACCGAGACCGTCTTTTCCTGGCCCGGTGTCGGCCGTCTGGTTTTTGATGCGGTCAATCAGCGCGATGTGCCGCTGGTATTGACGGCGGTCGTCTTGCTGTCGTTCTTATTCGTCGGCGCCAACCTCATTGCCGACCTCATGTATGGCTTTCTCGATCCGCGTATCCGGCTGGAATGAGTGAGAATCGATGAGCGCCTCGCAGAAGCCCAAACCTGCCAAACCCAAGAGCCGCGTGTCGACGCTCGAGCGCCAGATGGACGAGATGTACGCGCCGCAGACCTTCCTGCAGCGGACGACTTCCAGCATGGTGCAGGCGCGCTATCCGGTGGTCGCTGTTATCTTTCTTACGCTTATCGCGCTATGCGCCATATTCGCGGCACAGTTGGCCCCAAAAGATCCCAACCGGATCGAGATTTTTGATACCCTCAAACCGCCGCTCAGCTACAACCGGGAGGGCGAGATTGAGTACATACTAGGCACCGATTCCACCGGGCGCGATGTGCTCTCGCGCGTGGTCTATGGCGCGCGCATTTCATTCTTTGTCGGCTTGGCGGCGGTCGGTCTGGGCGGCGGCGTCGGCACGATTCTGGGGCTGACGGCCGGTTACCTCGGCGGCCGCGCCGACGACATCATCATGCGCCTTGCCGACATTCAACTGGCTTACCCTTTCATTCTCTTCGCCATCATGATGCTTACCATTCTCGGGGAAGGCGTCTTGAATCTGGTCCTGGTGCTGGGCATCGGGCAATGGGTGACATACGCGCGCATCGCCCGGGCCGAGACACTGGTGCAGCGCGAGCGCGAATATGTCGAAGCGGTGCGCGCCTTGGGCGCCACCGAATGGCGCATCATGTTCCGCACCATTCTGCCGAATATCCTGACGCCCCTGATCGTGATCGCCTCCTTCAATGTTGCCGGCGTCATCTTGTCCGAAGCGTCTCTTTCTTTTCTGGGCCTGGGTGTGCCGGAGAGCGTGCCGACCTGGGGCGCCATGCTGGCCAACAGCCGCAATCAACTATTAAGCGGGTCTTGGTGGCTGGCGGTCTTTCCCGGTTTGGCCATCATGTTCACTGTCGTATCTCTCAACGTCCTCGGCGATTGGATGCGCGACTTTCTCGATCCGCGTTTGCGCGGCTCCGGGCAAGGGCTGTAGGCCGTCATGACGCTGCGCGCTCAAACTGCCGTGGTCACTGGCGCGGCCCAGGGCTTGGGATATGCGATTGCCGAAGCGTATGTCGCCGCGGGCATGAAGGTCGCGCTGATGGACATTCGGGGCGACATCCTGAAACAAGTCTCCGCTGAACTCGAAGCGCGGGGCGGCGATGTCCTGCCGCTCACGGTTGACCTGTCTGACGCCGGCGAGACGCAAGCGGCCATAGATAGAACGCTGGCTCACTTTGGCGCGCCGCGCGTCCTGGCGCACAATGCGGCGCTGCTGATCACGCGCTCCATGCAAGAGATCACATTTGCGCAATGGCAGAAGGAAATCAACATCATACTGCAGGCGGCCTTCATCTTGAGCAAGGCGGTCTGGCAGCCGATGATCGACGCCGGCGGCGGCAGCATTGTCTACTTGTCTTCCGGCTCCGGTTACAAGGGTTTTGTTGAAGAGGTCGCTTATAACCCGGGCAAACATGGCATCGAAGGTTTGATGAAATGTCTGGCGCTGGAAGGGGCAGCCTTTAACATCGCCGTCAACTGCGCCACCCCGGGCGCCCCGATCAATACACCGATGTCGGCATCCAACTATACCGAGCAGCAGAAAGAGCGCTGGGTGGACCCGGCTTTGCTGGCGCCGGCTTTCGTCTTCCTGGCGCGGCAGGACGGCGCGGGAATGACCGGCCATCGCGTGGCAGCGCGGGCGGATGGCAAATGGGATGCGATTGACTTGCTGTGAGGCGGACACGTTACGGCGTCCATCTCGTATTATCTATGCTTATGATCGAATTTCTGGGATACGAAAACTGTAGGGGCGAGACTTGTCTCGCCCGCTTTCTGAATGGGGAGCGCTTGGGCGACCCAAGGGTCGCCCAAGCTACGAGGATCCATTATATCGTCCCACGCTTTTGATAATCGCATAAACACAGAGGAAAACGATGACCGAACATTACCTTGACGACAGCGTCACCCAACCCTTCTGGGACAACTCGGTCACGCCGCGCCTGACGATTGACCCCGGCGACACGGTTGTCATCGAATGCGCCGAGCCGGTTGGGCAGTTGACACCCGACTCCGACGCCGATGACCTGGCCAATATCGACTTCGGACTGGTGCATGCCCTGACGGGTTCTATCTATATCAACGGCGCCGCCGTGGGCGATGCCCTCGAGGTGGAGATACTTGACATGCGGCACAAGGGCTGGGGCTGGACCGGCCACATCCCCGGTTTTGGCTTGCTGCAGGAGGACTTCGACTACGCGTATATCCACCATTGGGAACTGGATGGCGATAGCTGCCACTTCGGCGCGAAGGATATCACACTGCCCTTTGAGCCCTTCCCCGGCTGCGTCGGCGTGGCGCCAGCTGAACCGGGCCGCTTGGACACCATCCCGCCGCGCATCAACGGCGGCAATGTGGATACGCGCGATCTGGTCGTCGGTTCGACCTTTTGGCTGCCGGTGCTGGCGGAGGGCGCCCTATTCTCCACTGGCGATTGCCACAGCGCCCAAGGCCAAGGCGAGGTCAGCGGCACCGGCATCGAATCGCCCATGACCGTCACCATGCGCTTCGGCTTGCGTCGCGACTTGAACATACGCGAACTGCAGATCCAGCGCCCGAGCCCGATGACGCCGGTCGACAGCGCCGGTTATCACATCACCACGGCGCACGGTCCCGACTTGATGGAAAACGCCAAGAACGCTGTGCGCTATATGATTGAGTGGCTGGTGGCGAATCAGGGCCTGAGCGAAAGCCAGGCTTATTGCATCTGCAGCGCCGCCGGCGACCTGAAGATTGCCGAAATCGTCGACGCGCCCAACTGGGTCGTCGCCTTTCACATGCCGCTGAGCATCTTCGGCTGATGGGTTTCCCAGCGATTGACCTGCTCGCTGATCAGCCCACCGTTAAGCGGGGGGATTGATGGGGAAGGGGCCGGGGGCCGGGTAGAAAAATTTCGGTAGCATGATCCAGCGCCGGACAAGCCTTGAAGCGGCATCACCCGAGAGTTTCTTCGATCATCCTTTGATTTTGCCGGGCGGCCTCTTCCAATTCCTGAATCCTGACATGCGCCTTTGCGAGTTTCTTCCGCGCTTTCTTTCGGACGAGTTTCTTCGCTTTCTTGAAAGCGAGCTTTTTCACGCGCTTCGACAAAGCCCTGGACGCTTGTTTCTTAATGGCTTTTAGTTCTGTCCGCGCCAGCGCCAATCCCGCCTCAGTTCTCTCCAACTTGGCCGTCGCATCCTTCAACCGCTCTCGGAGGTCGGCCGCCTCAGCTTCACTAGAGCGTAGTTTTTCTTGTGCCGCCGCCACTTGCGCGCGATCCGCCGCCAAATCGGCTTGGCGCTGCTCAAGATCCAGCGCCTGCGTCTGCATCTGCTCGCGCTCCCGGGCGAGTTTGTTGCGCTCCCGTGTCAACAAGCCCCGCGCCGTGGCCAAGCGCTTTCTCTCCGCTCTCATGTCTTCAACCGTCATTTGAAGGTCTTGAACCATGACAAGTTCTGCCTATGGCATTAAATGAACGTTAAGTAGCTTAACATTAACATAATAACATGCTCTCGGCAAGTGAACTGCGGGCGACGCCAGGGCAATTGCATCAAAATCATAATGAGCCGTTCGCCACGAAAATTGCGAAGATGTAGGGGCGTCTCGTGAGACGCCCGTTGAAAATGGCCTGCAAATTGCGGGCGTTTCAGCGAAACGCCCCTACAGATTACGAAATGTGAGGGGAAATTGTCATTTATCAGCGCAGTTTCGATTTGATGCGATTGCCCTGGGGCGACGCCAGGGCGCAGCATGCCGGCGAATCCCAAGCCCTGGATCGACAAGCCGATGTCTAGGCGTCCATACAAGGGCTATAATACTTGGCGACAATGTTATCTTAACGAAGCCGGCGCCGGAATGACAAATCGCGAACTCAGCATCGCCTTCCAGACTGACAAGCGCGCGGGGGATTATGTGGCGCTCGCGCAGTTGGTGAACCGCTACGCCTTTGACGCCGTGACGGTTTACTGCGACGCGCCCTACCATCCGAGTTTCGGTCCGCTGCTATTGATGGCGCCGCATATCCGGAAGGCGCGGCTTGGACCGGCCGGCATAGCGCCATCGCGCATCCACCCCCTGGATATCGCGGCCGGGACGGCTCTGCTGGCCGATGTGGCGCCGGGCCGGGCATACCTCGGTTTGGTGCGCGGCGGCTGGCTGGCGGAGCATGGCATCAAAGAATTGCAGCCGCCGCTGCGGGCCATGCGCGAAGCGGTTGAAATCATCCGGGCGCTGCTCGCGGGCGAATCGGCGGGCTACTGCGGTCGGGTCTTCCAGATTGCCGAGCATGTGCGCGCGCCCTATCCCTTGCCCCCCGGCCGGATTCCGCTGCAGATCGGGACCTGGGGACGCAAGTTGGCGGCTTTGGCCGGGGAGCTCGCCGATGAGGTGAAAGTCGGCGGTTCTGCCAACCCGGATGTGATCCCCGTCATCGCCGATTACATCGCCACGGGCGAAGCGCGGGCTGGGCGCGCGCAGGGCAGCGTCAAGCTGGTTCTGGGCGCGGTATCGGTCATTGATGAAGATCGCGAGGCGGCGCGCTGGCGGGCGCGCAAGTCGGTCGCGCTTTACATGCCGATTGTGTCCCGGCTGGATCCGACCTTGGAAATCGATCCGGAATTGATGGCGCGGGTGCAAGCGCAGGTGAACGCCGGCGCAGACGAAGCGGCGGCGCGGCTCATCCCGGATGACATCCTTGATCGCTTTGTTTTCGCCGGAAATCCGGCCGACATCATCGCGCAATGCGAAGCGCTCTACGCTGCCGGCGCCCAGCGCATTGAGCTGGGCACGCCGCATGGCGCGCGCGATGCCGCAACCGGCATCCACCTCATTGGCCGGGAAATAATACCGGCCCTGCGTTCATATCGGTCGTCCTGATGACAGCGGCCTTCGACATTCCTTTCGTTAGCCTTGGGGATCGTCCGGCGTCGGGGGCATCTTCAAAGCCTGCATCGCCTCCCGCAGCCGGCCGCTGATCGGCGCCGGCTTACGCGTCAGCCGATCGACGAAGACATGCACAAAGTAGCCGACAGCCGCCGGTTCCGCCTCGTCCGATTTGAAGATGCCGATTTCGTAGCGCACGCTGGACTTGCCCAGCTTCCCCACGCGCAGGCAGGCGTCCACGGCCTCGGGAAACTGCACCGGCTTGAGGAACTGGCAGTGCGTCTCGACCGCGAAGCCGACCGAGTCGCCAGCGCTGAAGTCAAGCCCTCCCGCCGCCATCAGGTAGCCGTTGATGACGGTGTCGAAGAAATCATAATAGATGACGTTGTTGACGTGGTGATAGACATCGTTATCGCGCCAGCGGGTGGGAATGCGGCGCGTGACGCGGTAATGCTCGCGGCGTTCGTCTTTTGGGTTCACGGCCACCGAACCTGTAGTCTCGCGGACGGGTCGCGCGGCGGGCGTTTCGGCGAAACGCCCCTACATATCCCGCTATTGCGGGTTTTCATTCAGATCCAGCGCGCAAGAATTGATGCAGTAGCGCAAACCGGTCTTGTCGCGCGGGCCATCGTCGAAGACATGCCCGAGGTGTGAATCGCAGCGCGCGCAGATCACCTCGATGCGGCGCATGCCGTGGCTGTTGTCCTCGCGCAATTCGACATTGCCCTCGTCGACCACATCCCAGAAGCTGGGCCAGCCGCAGTAGGAGTTGTACTTGGTCTTTGAGGAAAAGAGCGCTTGCCCGCAGGCGGCGCAGGCATAGACGCCGTTGGCTTTGGAATTGACGTATTGGCCGGTGAAGGGGCGCTCGGTGGCTTGCTGCCGCAGGACGGCGTATTGCTCCGGGCTGAGTTGGCGGCGCCACTCGGCGTCCGTCTTTTTGACTTTCTCCATCATTGGTCTTCACCCTTTCGCCTTGAGTCTTGATTTCAGCGTATGCGGATGATGTGAACGGATTCTTGCGCCAGCGTCAATATTATAATAGAAGCGCTACGGCTGTTTGCAAGCGATTCCACTTTGTACAATAGATTCGGATTGCGTTGTTTGAGGTTTTGAGGCGTACAGACATGGCGACGACGGAACATACCATCAATGACGCGATTGCGGAACTGCTTCGCGGGACGCGCTATGCTTGGCGGGGGCAATCCGTTGTCCGTTCAGAAACGACGGGACTGCTGGCCGGGGCCAGCTTGCGCCGGCCGGACATATTGGTCGTCGAGCCGTATACTTCGCCTGTGGTGATTGAAACGGAAGTGATGCCGGCGGCGACGGTTGAAGAGGATGCTCTTGGACGCTTAGGCGAAAAGCTAAGCGGTTCAGATGAAACAGTATTATCCGCCATCGCTCTGCGTCTGCCACAGCGATTTCGCGAAGCGCAGGGAGATACGTTGAGGCAGGCAATTCTAGTGGCGGAAGACATGGAATTCGCGCATTTTTCTGGACGCAGACCCGATAGTTACGCGCGCTACCCTCAAAGCGGCTGGCTGGTTGGTGGTCTCCATGAATTGTCGATACTCGCGCAATCGGCGACCATGCCGTCTTTTCTCGTCGACGAAGCGACGAATATCCTGGAAATTGGTGTCAACGCGGCAGCAAGCATACTAAAGGAAATGGAAGGTCCTAATCCGGCTGTCATTCTAAAGATTGCCAATCAACTTTGTCAACAAGACAGTGTGCAGACGCGCAGGATGGCGATGACGATATTGATTAATGCCTTCTTGTTTTATCAGACCCTGGCAAATGGACAAGGAGCCTTAGGACAAGTGCGTGGGTATGATGAATTGCGAAATGAGCCATTAAACTCGCGTAAGCACTACATATTGCGCGAGTGGGACAAAATCCTGCAAGTGAATTATTGGCCCATATTTGACATTTCCCAACGGATTTTAACTGTCATTCCCCCCGCCTCTAGCGGCAAGTTAGTTGAAAGGCTTGCACTGACAGCGCAAGCGTTAGCCTCAAACAATCTGATGCGCTCGCATGATTTGACCGGCACCGTCTTTCAAAAGCTGATCGCAGATCGCAAATTTCTTGCTGCATTTTACACTAAGCCGGCGTCGGCCGCGCTTTTGGTAGGGCTGGCGGTGAATGAGGACAGTTTGCTAAACAATGGCGACTGGGCAAATCCTGATGCAGTGGCATCTTTGCGCATCGCCGATTTCGCCTGTGGCACGGGGACGTTATTATCGACTGCCTACCAGCGCATCAGCCAATTGCATGAGTTGCATGGCGGGAACGCTGCCACCATTCACGCCCAGATGATTGAAAGCGCGTTCTTGGGCTGTGACATCTTGCCGGCCGCGGCGCACTTGACGGCATCCATGCTGTCGGGCGCGCATCCCACTGTGCAATATGAGGGCGGGCGCATCTTCACCCTGCGCTATGGGCGGCAGGAAGACGGCGCGGCAGCTCTCGGGGCGATTGACTTGTTAAGGGATCTGGCTTTGCTAAAAGGCTCGGAAATCACGGCGAAAGCGGCCGAAGGCCTGGGCGAAGCGGAAAAGGAGGCTTGGCGATACGCGCCGCATGTTTCCTTTGACCTGGTGATTATGAATCCGCCATTCACGCGAGCCACAAACCATGAAGGTCGGCATGAAAATGTACCGAACCCGATGTTCGCCGCCTTTGGATCCAGCGCCGAAGAACAGAAAGCGATGGCGGACGCGGCGAGGAAGCTTACAGCTGGTACGATAGCCCACGGGAACGCCGGAGAGGCTTCTATCTTTCTCGCCCTTGCAGACAGGAAGCTGGCAAAAGACGGTATGCTGGCGCTTGTGATGCCACTTTCGCTTATGACTGGCGCGTCATGGGAAAAATGCCGGGTGCGGTTAGCCGAGTCCTATGAAAACCTGATCTTGATTTCAATTGCTGGTAGTAACAATAAGGCAATTTCTTTCTCGGCTGATACCAGCATGGGTGAATGTCTGGTCATTGGCAAGCGCAATGGACAAAGACAAACTCGGGCGACTTTTGTCGTACTCGAGGAATCCCCACAACATCCCGCTTTCAGTGTTAAGATCGCCCAGCGCATCAGAAAGCTAATTGAAGACAAAGCGATACGGCATTTGGAAGACAGTCCTGTAGGGGGCACACACATTACACTGGGCAAAGAACTGGCAGGCCATATCATTAACGCGCCCTTACCTAAATCAGGTGGATGGAAGCTGGCGCGGATTGTCGATTTTGCTCTGGCGCAGGCTGCCTATCATTTTGCTGAGAACAGTCAGGTTTGGTTGCCGAGGCAGACTAAGCCTGTCGATATTCTGACATCTACCGTTAGCCAAATTGGAATTATCGGACCAGTACATCGAGACATCAATGGGATAAACCCGGATGGCTCGATCCGGGGGCCATTGGAAATACGACAACTTCACTCTGATGGCGCGCCTACTTATCCGGTACTGTGGGCGCACAATAACAGACGAGAACGCACGTTGGTATTTGAGGCAGATCGTGAAGGGATACCACGCCACGTCGACTCAACAGAAGAACAATCCATTATTCACGAAAAAGCCGCGCAAGTATTCGAGACCGCATCGCATTGCCATTCGAATCTGGATTTTGGCTTTAATGGACAGTCGACAGCTATGCAATTTACAGAAGTAAAGACCATAGGCGGCCGTGCTTGGATTTCTATAAAGTTGGCGACAGTTGAACATGAGAAGGCTTTAGTATTGTGGGGCAATTCTTCGCTGGGACTTCTTATGTTTTGGTGGCATTCATCAAAGCAGCATCCAGGCCGCGGTATTTTGACAAAAACAACCTTAGCCACACTCCCCATCCTCGACGTCGCCGCGCTCTCCGCCGACCATGTCCAGCGCGCCGCCCAGATCTTCGACGAGACCTGCCAGCTCCCGCTCAAGCCCCTGCACGAGCTCGACATCGACGACAACAGGAAACTCCTCGACCGCCGCTTCTACGGCGAAGTGCTCGGCTTGCCCGACGCCATCCTCGCCGACGGCGGACCTCTCGACATTCTCCGACAGAAACTTTGCCGCGAACCATCCGTCCGCGGCAGCAAGAAGTAATACACTGCATACAAGGAGCCCAACATGCCCAATCAGATACCCGTCACAGAAGTCGCCAACGGCTTTCGCTTTCTGCTCACCGAGACCTTCGAGAGCGTGAGCGGCGCTTATCTCGACCGAGGCACATCGCTCTTCGAGACGCTGGCGCAGATCTCGGCCGAGCAGGCTTCCCAGCCGATGGGTGACTGCGCCAGCATCGCCGCCCATGTCGCGCATACGCAGTATTACCTGCGCGTGCTCGAGGACCGCATGTTCGGCCGCGACCTCAGCTACGTCAACTGGGACAAGATTTGGGCTGAAGTCAGGGGAGTCGATGCCGCTGCTTGGGAGGCGATGATCGCCGACCTGCGCTCGACCTATGAGCGCATCAAGGGTCACCTGGACGCGGCCGAGGATTGGGAAGGCATCCGGGAACTGTCGTCCCTGCTCGGCATCATCGCCCATAGCGCCTATCACCTGGGCGAAATCCGCCAGATGATGTGCCGCCTGGAGTCCTGATCCATGCGGCATGTCACGGTGTTCCGCGAACCTGGCCGCTTCGCCGGCTGGCCGGCCAATTATGGCATCTGGAGTTGGGGCGATGAAATCGTGGTCGGTTTCACCGTCGGCGCGCACAAAACGGTGACGCAGGGCCATGCCCGCGACAAGAGCCAACCCGTCATCAACATGCAAGCGCGCAGCCTGGACGGGGGCGAGAGCTGGGCGGTCGAAGACTTCAATGGCGCGCGTCCCGGCGGGCGCGGGCTCTCTGCGGATGAGCACATGGACGCCGGCTTGCGCCTGGCCGAGGTCATGCGCCGGACGAGCGCGGCGATTCCGCGCCGGCCGCTGAATTTCCGGCATCCCGATTTCGCCCTGATGGCGGCGCGCACCGGGCTCAGGCGCGGCGTTTTCTCCTTCTTTTACACATCGGCGGATCGCTGTCGCAGTTGGGATGGTCCCTATCGCCTGCCGATGTTCGGCGCGACAGGCATCGCCGCGCGGACGGATTATCTGATTCAAGGCGAGCATTCGGCGCTCCTCTTCCTGACCGCCAACAAAGGCGATGGCGAGGAAGGCAAGACCATCTGCGTCAAGACTGATGACGGCGGCCGGAGCTTCGTCCATTTGGCCGATGTGGGCGCGGAAGCCCTGGGCAAGGGCGATTTCGCCACCATGCCGGCGTCGCTTCAGTTGCCCGGCGGTCGGCTCTTGTGCGCGCTGCGCTGCCGCAAAGGCGCCGGCGGCGCAAGCTGGATTGATCTCTACGCCTCCGATGACGGCGGGTATGCCTGGCGCTTTATGAATCGCCCGGTTCAATTCCAGCAGTCGGGTCATGTCGGCAACCCGCCTTGCCTGAAGGTCCTGGCCGATGGCCGGCTCGCCCTGCTTTACGGCAATCGCGACGCGCCCGGGGCGATCTGTGCCCGGCTCAGCGTCGACGCGGGCGAAACCTGGAGCGACGAGATCGTCTTGCGCGGCGGCGGCGGGGCTTGGGATCTCGGTTACGCGCGAGCTGTGCTGCGGGACGACGGCGCGGTGGTGGCGGTCTATTATTTCAACGATCGTCCGGATGGCGATGGCGAGCGCTTCATCGAGGCGACGATTTGGACGCCTCGATAAGAGACAGGCAACTTAACCATAATGCTCAACACAGTCGTTTACCAGTGATCCATCCGTTTACAGAACGTTCTGAGCTGTTTACGGTATGAATGCAGGCTAGACCAGCAGGAGATGGCTTAAGCAGTTCATCTTCAACGCATATTCTCGAAAGCCGGGGTTGTATCGCATTCAAGTGCAAAGTTGAATTGAATGAGCGCTCTATTCGCCACGCTATCCGCCATCTCAAGTTGTTCCGACTGATTGTCCGCGCCGACTGCGAGGCGGTTTACGAAGTCGCCGGAAATACTTGGGTTGAGTTATCGATTGTTGACGCTTAAGATTGCGTCGCGACCGGCGATGCGACATGCGAGGGCGGCAGACACATGTTTGCCGCTGCCGGCATATTCAACAACTTTCACAGTTCGCTAGAAAAGGTTCAAAATGACAGGTGTTCTCAAACAATCATGGTGGGTATTGGCGCTGCGCGGAATCGCCGCAATTCTGTTCTCGTTGCTTCTCATGTTTGCCCCGGGTCTCACTCTGGCCACTGGCGCATTAAGTTTTGTCATCCTGTTTGCCGTGTATGCGCTGGTTGAAGGCATTTCAACGATTGTTGGTTCGCTGCGGCGCCGCGAAGGACACTGGATTCTGCTATTGATTTTCGGCGTCATCAGCGTCATCGCGGGCTTGGTTGCGCTTGGCAATCCTCTGCTGTTTGGCGTATTGACGGTTACGCTCATGGTCTACATCGTGGCCTTTAAATCCATTATAGGCGGGATACTTGAAATGATCAGCGCATGGCAACTCCGCCAGGAGATAGAAGACGAATGGCTGCTCGCCATTAGCGGCTTATTCTCATTGCTGTTCGGCTTGATTTTGCTGCGCCGTCCCATCGCAAGCATCGAAATTCTGGTGTTAATCACATCTTTCTACTTGCTCATGGCAGGCGTGATGCAAATCATTCTCGGGTTCAAGGTGCGTGGCTGGTCGAACAATTTACCAGATTAGTCGAACGCATCTGCCAAGCAATAGATTTGAACGCGGACGGGAAACAACAGACATCTGTTTGCTGTTGCCTGCATTTTTTGAGCAATTTCACTAATTCATGAAGAACCGCACGCTCTTCCAAGGCGACAACCTGCGCTTTCTGCGCGCCCTGCCGAGCGACTCCATCCAGCTCATTGCGACCGACCCGCCCTTCAACAAGCGCCGCGACTTCTTCGCCGCTGAAAACGGCGCCGGTTTCCGCGACCGCTGGTCCTGGGAACGGGATGTGGCGGCGGAAGGGGTTGATATTCTCCGCGCCGCGCATCCCGCGCTCTGGGCCGTGATTGAAGCCGCGCGCCTGGGGCAGGGCGAGGGCATGAGCGCTTACCTCGGCTGGCTGGGCCTGCGTCTGCTGGAAATGCATCGCGTCTTGCATCCGACTGGCAGCCTCTTCCTGCATATCGACCGCAGCGCGGGGGCCTACGTCAAGCTGCTTCTGGACGCCATCTTCGGGCCGGAGCGCTGCCGCAATGAAATCGTCTGGCTCTACAAGACCGGCGGCGCGAGCAAGCGCTGGTTCAGCCGCAAGCACGACATCATCCTCTTCTACAGCAAGACGGATGCCTACACCTTCCACCCCCAGCGCGAAAAGTCCTATCTCGCGCACCGCTACGGCTTCTCAAACATTGAGGTTGAGCAGGACGCCGACGGCTACTACCGCTTGGCGGCGATGCGGGATGTTTGGGATATACCCGCTCTGCGCGGCAACCAGGCGGAGGCGGTCGGTTATCCCACACAGAAGCCCCTGGCGCTATACGAGCGGATCATCCGCGCCGCCAGCAATCCGGGCGATCTTGTACTGGATCCCTTCTGCGGCAGCGGCACCACCGCGGTCGCCGCCGAGCGCCTGGGGCGGCGCTGGCTGGTCATGGATATTTGGGATGGCGCTTTTGCGATGCTTCGCCAACGGCTGGAAGCGCAAAGACTGGACGTGAATGTTCGGCTTTTGCGCGACGCGCCTGCGGGCTAGCGGCAGATACTCTCGCAGGGTAGGCCGTCATTGTTGCCGTCGCGTTTGCGGCGGCGTCCTGGCGGGTTTAGGTCATGGCATGCAAGATCTGCCGTCGTTTAGTTCTCTGTAATTTATGCTGGACTATCCTGCGCTATACTGTTTTCAGGCGTATCGCCTTTTCTGCAAGATTTAAAGGAGTTTCCCATGCGTAACATTCTTATGTGCTTGACCATGCTGCTGCTGATGTGTAGCGGCGTCGTCTTCGCCGACCACCACGAGGCGAATGCTGGGGTGGCCGCGGCGCCTGTTGGCGCCGAGGCCCCGGGCATCGCTTTACCCGGCGGCGCTTACGAATTCGTCATCCACGCTCATGAGGGCGACACTCTGACCTTCGCCACCATGCTCGCCCAATCCAACGATGGCTTCATCGCGCCAAATGAATACGGCATCGCCCTCTACGACATGGGCGCGCCGGTCAGCGGCGATGTGACCGACCAGGTCTACTATTGGGATCTCGGCAGCGAACGCAATGAGCCGATTGGCGAAGGCATGTACCAAGCGCCGCGTCAGTCTGCGCCCAACAGCGGGCCGGCGGGCGATGGCCTCGTTCGCCTCGCCAGCGACCTCAACGATGGTTTGAGCTATCCCACCGCCTTTGAGCTTGTCACCGTTACGCTGACCCCCGGCGATATGGGCGAGATCACCGTTCGCATCGATAACATCTCCGATATGGGCATGTACCCCTCGCCCATCACGCCAGTTTTTTGGATCGTTGAATCGCATGGCGACATGATGATGGACGACGACATGGACAAAGACGACGACATGATGTCGGATGACGACATGGACAAAGACGACGAGATGATGTCGGACGACGACATGGACAAAGACGATGAGATGATGTCGGACGACGACATGGCCGAAGACGATGAGATGATGTCGGACGACGACATGGACAAAGACGATGAGATGATGTCGGACGACGACATGGCCGAAGACGATAAGATGATGTCGGACGACGATATGGACAAAGACGACGACATGATGATGGATGACGATATGGACGATGGCGACGACATGATGATGGATGACATGATGATGAAGCATGGCATTCTCTTCACATCCGGCGCCCCCGATTATGGTCATGGGCTGGAGAGCCTGGCGGAAGATGGCGATCCGTCAGCGTTGGCCGCTCACCACGGCGTCAGCATGGACGATATGTAAATCGGCTATCCAAGCAGAGACAGGGGCGGCTCTTTCGGGCCGCCTTTTTGCTCCGCTACTTAGTCCCAGCGCATTGAATACAGGGCGAAGTCGCTGGTCGTGACGCCGCGGGGCAGCGACACGACGCTGTATACCATATCGGCGATGGTCTCGGGTTGCACCAGAACTGACTTGTCGATGCCGGGTGAAGCGGCATCGCGCATGGGGGTGTCGGCTGGTCCGGGCGATATCATCACCACGCGAATCTCCTCCCGCTTCAGCTCCGCCGCCAGCGATCCGGTCAGGCCTTTCAAGCCGACCTTGGCCGCCGTATAAGCCGTTACCATGGGCGCAGACAGTGTCGTCACGATCGAGCCAATGTTGATGATGCTGGCGTTTTCGCTGCGCCGCAGATTGGGCAGGAGCGCGCGCGAAAGGATATATGGCGCTCTCAGATTAATATCGAAGATCTGATCGAGTTGCTCATTGCCGGTGTCTTGCAGGGTCGCGATCAGCCAATCGCCGGCGCAGTTGACTAGGATGTCAACCTTCTGTTCCGCGAGCGCCGCGCCGAAATCCGCCAGCGCCGCGTCATCGGTCAAATCCAGGGCGCATACCTGCGCATGGAGGCCGATTGCGGCGATCTCTTCCGCCACGCGCCGCAGCTTGTTTTCGCTTCTGCCCAGCAGAATCGGCCCAATGCCAGCGACCGCGAGGCGAAGGGCGATGGCGCGCCCCATGCCGCCGCCGGCGCCGGTGATCACTGCGGTTCGATCTGCCATCATGTCTTCCCGAATGCGCTGAAGAAACCGATCAAGCGCCGCTGTCAATCAATTGTCGCAGGCGCGCGATATGCGCCGGACCGACTTCGCAGCAGCCGCCGACGATGGAAGCGCCGGCTTGGATCCAGGTCTTAACATCCTCCGCATAAACCTCGGGCGACAGGTCGGCGCGTGTGCTCAACTGCGCCACGCCGCCACGCTCGTCCCAGGTATGCGGGATTTCCACGAAGCCGTTGGCATAAGCGCCGAAGGCGATGCCGCTTGCCACCAGCGCCGGCAGCGCCGCGGCAATGCTGTCGGGCGTGCAGCAGTTGATCAGCAGCGCGTCAAGCGGTTCAGCGCGGAGGCTCTCGATGGCTTGCGTCAGGCTTTCCCCGCCGCGCAGATCTGTAGAGCCATGATCGTCCAGCGTCAGCGCAAGCCAGGTCGTCTTGCCGCGGCCCCGCGCCGCTTCGAGGAATGCGCGCGCTTCGAAACTTGTCGACAAGGTTTCGCCCAGGTAGATATCGACGAAAGGCTCAAGCAGGTCCATGAGTTCGCTGAATTGATCGAGCGTTTGCTGGTAAGACAAGTCAAACTCGTTGACATAGCTCGCTTCCAGCGGTGGCAGGCTGGTCGCGATCCGCACATTGTCTTTGCCGCTATTGGCGCGCGCCTCAGCCGCCAAGGCGCCGGCCGCGCGCGCAAGCTCCTCAAAGCGATCTTCCATGTCGACATGGCGCATGCGGACCCGCGTACAGCCGTAGGTATTGGTTGTGATGACATCGGCGCCGGCGCGGATGTAATCGAGGTGGATATCCCGCACCAGTTCTGGCTCTTCGTATATGGCGGCGACCGCCCACTCGCCGAAGCCGCGCTTGCCGCCGCGATTGACAATCTCCTGCCCCATGCCGCCGTCAAGCAGGATGGGCTTGCCGTTTGCGGCCATTGTTCCTCCGCCCCTCAGCCTTGGCGCGATTCTAACACGCTTGCCCGATTTTGAGGTAGTAAGCGCGCCCAAGTTAGTTTTGTCAAACTACGCCTTCAGGTTCTTCGCCCTTGCAATGGGGCGATTTGCTCGGATCCTGGGACACTCAGGTTCCCTGATGCCTCGGGAAAAGGGGGGATGGCATTGGTTGAAGCGCTATTTTGTACTCACTTTCAACGACTTAGACCCAGGGCAATCGCATCAAAATCACAATGAGCCGTTCGCCACGAAAAATGTGCAAATGTAGGGGCGTCTCGTGAGACGCCCGTTGAAAATAGCCTGCAAATTGCGGGCGTTTCAGCGAAACGCCCCTACAGATTACGAAAACTGAGGCGAAATTGTCATTTGTCAGCGCAATTTCAATTTGATGCGATTGCCCTGGACTTAGACCATCAGCATGAAGCGAAATAGAAAATATTTGCTAAAATATTTGTATATGTTACGTAGGCAGACCAAAGCAATCAGGTCCGTTCAACTGACGAGCGTTACTCCTGTGGCGCCGTTCAAATGACAGAATACTGGGGATAAAGATGCAGCGGATTGAATCAGCCGCAACACAGAAAGCGCATATCGAAAGCGAAGACACTGATTCAAAAGCGGCTGCGCCGAACATGTCCATCCAGCGGCAGGGAAAATTGATCGTCGGCAACTGCGTTGATGTGATGCGCGGTTGGCCCGACAACATGGTCCATTTGACGGTAACCTCCCCGCCGTACGACAAATTGCGCGACTACAAGGGTTATGATTTTCCGTTCGAGGAGATCGCCGATGAACTCTTTCGCGTGACTGCGCCAGGCGGCGTGCTCGTCTGGATAGTGGGCGATCGCATTGATGGCGGGCGCAGTCTGACGTCTTTCCGTCAAGCCATCTATTTTCAGGAGATCGGCTTTTCCGCCCATGACATTATGATTTATCAGAAAAAGAATACTCCCTTCATGCGCAGCAACGCCTACACAAACGCTTACGAGATGATGTTTGTGCTCTCAAAGGGCAAACCGGCGACTTTTAATCCGCTCAAAGTACCAACGCAGCGACATGGTTACGAACTGCTCACCCACAACAAACTGCCGGATGGCATAAATAAGAAGAAGCTTGGCCAGCTCAAGAAAGAGAAGACCCGCACGAATATCTGGTCTTACGCGGTTGGTCTTGGCGGCACGACAAATGACAAGATCGCCTTTCAGCATCCGGCGGTTTTCCCCGAGAAACTTGCCGCTGATCACATTTTGTCCTGGAGCGATCCGGGCGATCTCGTCCTTGATCCCATGTGCGGTTCCGGCACCACCGGCAAAATGGCGCTCTTGAATGATCGAGACTTCATTGGTATCGACATTTCGTCTGATTACATCGAGATTGCCAGAAAGCGCCTTCTCCAGTCCGGATTCAAAGCCATTGTCCGGTCTTCTGCGTAACTGCGCATTTTGATCGAGCTGCGGCCGCGACAGGCCCTAAGCAAGCCCCTTACCAATCACCCGCAACATCGCTACAATATATGCCACAGCATGTAAGCAAGTGAAATGAGCGCCGCCATGGAAAACGTGAGCATACCTACCCTATATCCAGTGATTCAGCAATTGCCCAAAGGCAAGCCGGTCGATATCGAGCGGACGCTCGAAGGCGAATGGGCGCGCCTTGGGCTGGCGCCGCAAGTCCAGGGCAAGCGCATCGCGCTGGGATTCGGCAGCCGCGGCGTCGCCAACATCGACCGCATCGCGAAGAAGCTGGTGGCGCTGGTCAAGGCCTCCGGCGGGGAGCCTTTCATCGTGCCGGCTATGGGCAGCCACGGCGGCGGCACAGCCAAGGGGCAGACCGATGTGCTTGATGGCCTGGGCATCAGCGAGGCGACTGTGGGTTGCCCCATCCACGCCACCATGGAAGTCGTCGACACCGGCATAACGAGCACCGGGCTGCCGGCCTACATCGACAAGAATGTCTATGAGGCCGATGGTTTGATCATTGCCAACCGGACTAAAGTCCATACCGATTTTCATGGTCCGCATGAAAGCGGCTTGCTGAAAATGCTCGCCATCGGCCTGGGCAAAGAGACGGGCGCCCGCACGATTCATCAGCAGAGCACGGTCGGCTTGCGCGATTACATGCCCATCATCGCCCAGCACTTGATTAAAAATATCAATTTCGTCGCTGGCTTCGGCGTCGTTGAGGACGGCTATCACAGTGTTGCGCAGCTCGAAGGCTTCACTTCCGACACAGTCGTCGAAGGTGATCAGCGCCTGCTTCAGCAGTCGCGCGAGTTGATGCCGCGCTTGCCGGTGGAAGAGATTGATCTCCTGATCGTCGACGAGATGGGCAAGGACATCAGCGGCGCGGGCATGGATACCAATATCATCGGCCGCTGGATGGTCGATGGAGAACCCGAGCCGGTGTCGCCGCTGGTCAAGCGCATCGTCGTGCTTGATTTGACGCCCGCGTCCCAAGGCAACGCTACGACTTATGGCATGGCCGACTTCATGTCGAAAACCCTCTTCGACAAGATTGATTTCCAGAAGACCATGAAAAACATGTTCACCAGCGGCTCCCTGAAGCGCTGCCGTATGCCCCTGTTCTTCGAAACGGATGAGGAGACGATCAAGGCCGGGCTTTATGACGCCTTCCGCAGCGACCCGTCGAAGTGCGCTAACGCGCGCGTCGTGCGCATCAAGAATACTCTCGCGCTGGAGAAGCTCTGGGTGAGCGCCAATATCCTGGCTGAGTTGCGGGGCCGGGATTCGATTACGCTGGGCGAGCAAGGCGCGCGCGCCGCCGGCGCCTAGCAAGCCACAAGAACGCGACGGCCTGCAGGAAATGTGGCGCTTGTCCGGTTGAATGCAAATGTATAGTGATTGAAGAAATGTACGTCGCTAAGCCCCACCCCATACCCCTTTGCGATCTCTATGGCAAAGCATCCCATAATGAGGGAGGGGCTTTTTTTGCGCGTAGCTCGAAACGACTCGCTCCCTTTCTCTCCTTGCGGGGTAAAGCAGGCATAGACCTGCGGGATGGGGTTGAAAATCTCCCTCCGCAAAGCCAATACCGATTAAGCCTCGCAGGAGCGACAGACGGCCTCGCGGCTGTCTGCGCGCGCCCGTTTCAGCGATCGCTTGAAAAGCGATTGCGCATCCGAATCTCCACATCACATTGCAGAGAGGATCATTTATGACCGATCAGCAGGTCAAAATCGGCATTGTCGGCCTCGGCAACATGGGCTCGAAGCACGCCCGGCACGTCATTGACTTGCCCAATACCGAGTTGGCCGCGGTATGCGACCGCAGGCCCGACCGGCTCGAGGCGGATGCCGTCCCCGAAGACGTCCCGCGATTTGCCGATTACTGGCGGATGCTCGGCGAGACCGCCTTGGACGCCGTCATCATCGCCACACCGCATTTTGACCACCCGGTTATGACTTTGGCGGCTTTTGAGCGCGGCTTGCATGTCTTGGTCGAAAAGCCGATCGCCGTGCATGTCAATGAGGCGCGGCGCATGATCGACGGCTACCGGGCGGCGCGCTCCCGGCAGCCCGATCTGGTCTTCGCCGCCATGTTTATGCAGCGTACCTGGGGCCAATGGCGGGCGATAAAAGCGTTGATTGACGCTGGCGAGCTCGGTCGCCTGCAGCGTTGCAGTTGGATAATCACCGATTGGTTTCGGGCGCAGAGTTACTACGACAGCGGCGACTGGCGCGCTACTTGGAAGGGCGAGGGCGGCGGCGTTTTGATGAATCAGTGCCCGCATAATGTCGATCTGTTCCAATGGTTTGTCGGTATGCCGGCGCGCGTTCGTGGCTTCGTCAGCTTCGGCAAACATCACCGCATCGAAGTCGAGGATGAAGTGACCGCCTACCTGGAATATGACGATGGCATGACCGGCCACATCATCACCGGCACTGGCGAATCACCCGGCAGCAACCGCCTTGAGATCGTCGGCGAGCATGGCAAGCTCATCTACGAGAACGAAGAACTGCTCTTCTTCCGGAACGCCTGGTCGTCTATCAAACAGATTCGCGAATCGGCGAAGGGTTTTGACGCGGTGCCCTGCGTGCGTGAAACGGTCGCCTATGAGCCGCGGCAAACGCATGGCCACGAGCACATCATCGCCAATTTCGCCGCCGCCATCCTTGAAGGCGCGCCATTGATCGCCCCGGCGGAAGAGGGCATCAATTCGGTCGCTATAAGCAACGCGATTGTGCTGTCCGCGCAGAAAAATGAAAGCGTCGCCTTGCCGCTCAACGGGGACGAATTTGCCGACCTGCTGGCGCGCTACATCGCCGAACCGCCAGCCGCCGAAATCGACGGCTAACCCGAACAAGTCTATGGAGGAGAACGAGTGATGCCCGACCATCAACTCGCCGCCCAGCTTTTCACCGTGCGCGAATTCACACAAACCCCCGCCGATTTCGCTGCCAGCATGCGCAAGGTCCGCGAGATTGGCTATCGGGCGGTGCAGGTCTCGGCGATCGGCGACATCGCCGATGCCGCGGTCAAGCGCATCGCCGACGACAACGGTTTGACCATCTGCGCCACGCATACCGCCTGGGATGATCTGCTGGGTAACCTGGACGGCGTGATTGCCCAGCACCATCTTTGGGGTTGCCGGCATGTGGCCCTGGGCGGCATGCCGCTCGAAAACCGCGACAGCGAGGCCGGCTTCCGACGCTTTGCCGAGCTCGCCGCAAGCATCGGCGAAAGACTGGCGGCGGCCGGGCTCAGTTTCAGCTATCACAATCATAGTTTCGAGTTCGTCAAGTTCGGCGGGCGGACGGGTTTGTCTCTGTTGTATGAGGAGACAGATCCACGTTTTTTCCAAGCGGAGCTGGATACCTATTGGATTCAGCGCGGCGGCGCCGATCCGGTTGAGTGGATCGAGCGCATGGCAGGGCGAATGCCGGTGGTGCACCTCAAGGACATGGCGATGTTGCCGAACGACGCCGGTGGACGCCCGCATCAGGTCTTCGCCGAAGTCGGCGCCGGGAACATGAACTGGGCGCGGATTCTGCCCGCTTGCGCCCGCGCCGGCGTCGAGTGGTATGCCGTTGAGCAAGACACCTGCCCGGGCGATCCCTTCGAGAGCCTGGCGATCAGCTACCGGAATCTGAGGGCGCTGGGCCTGTCTTAGCTGGCGGCGCACCGACCACGTAGATTTGACAAAAGCACCAAAAAGTGAGGCACGGCCGCTTTCTTAACGCGGAAATAGATCAATACACATTTAGCGCTGCGGCTGCGTCTACGCGGCGCCACTAGCCATTGAGCTTCTTCAGCGGCATCCGCATCACCATTTCAGCAATCTCTACCTGGGAAGCATTTATGCTGCCCAGTTGGGTCTGCTCCACGAGACGGGCACTGGTACGCTTAGGAGATTGGCGTTCGGAATGCTCTTGGGGGGGGAGCGGGTAGGGTTGGCACACAGGATCCAGGGCAATCGCATCAAAACTGGCATCCCCTGCGACGAGCGGAACTAAACTGAAATTTAACCACCGAGGACACCGAGAGCACCGAGAAATGCGATTAATCAGAGATTTCGCGGCATTTTGTCGCAAACTTTTGGACGGGAAGGAAGTTTATCGACAAGGTGGCGGCATGCCTGCCCAATTCAAGCAGTGGATTTGGAAGAAAAGTCGTCAAAAGAACCTAAACTCTGTGTCCTCGGTGTACTCGGTGGTAAAGAAAAATTTGATGCGATTGCCCTGACACAGGGTCTAGTTTGCGTTTTGTCGATACTAAGATAATATATCAGGTGAACCGGACAGTTAATTGGGGCTAAGCAATGCGGATATTATGGGCCGTCCTGTGTCAAGACGTGATCACCTCCGTGGCTGGTCGTGTTGTGGGGATATACAATCCATTGTCCGCCTATATTTTCGAGGGCAAGCCGGCACGTTCCCAAACGCCGTATGCGATTCCGGGTTCTCAGATACATGCTGTACTGATGTGCTATAACGATAGCGATCTCCAAAGCGACTTTTCTATTAGCGTTGGATTCTTACCCCCGACAGGGAGTCAACTTGCGTCCGGCGGTGATTACTTCCACGGGCTACAAATTGCTCCTGGTGGACGCGATATTCTCCATCTATTACTTGCGCCACTTTTTTATGAGGTGGATGGTGATTATCGAGTTGTGTTTAACGCATATACGGAAGGAGGGCAACTGAATGAATTCACTACTCTAATCCACATTAGCGCAATAGATTGAGAGGTGTACTATGTCAGATGAGTTCCGCTTGAGTGGCAACAGCGGTATTCCGCAGCCACTTACCCCAATAAAGTCACTGGGGAAAGTAGAACTTCGTCCAGAAAACACGAAAAACGCCAAACACTCGGCCTCCCCACCGTCTCGCGTGGCTAGTTCCAGCGTCAAAGATAGCGCTGCAAAGCAGAGCGAGCCGACTCCTACGCAACCTTCACAGTAGGATTTCTCCTAAGTCAGAAGCGCTTTGAGAGCCCGCTCGATAGCGGGCTCATTCGCTGAATGTTTGCTCGTTAACCCTGTTGGGTACATTGCGCGAACTTTTCTGACATCTGGACGAGCGGTGAGGATTCCGTATCTATCGCTTCCGTCTGCACATTCCTTAAATTATTGAATTGTTGAAAACACCGCATGTAGCTTTTGCGCGTTAGTTGCGGTCTAATCTCCAGCGTAGGGATTGGAAAGGACGCAACGATGAACATGGCGCAGGCCTTGCAGGAATTGGGCGTTGCGGGCGAGCTTCTTGACGATGCGGAAAAGCGGCATCTGGATAAAGCAGGTTACCTGCCGCTGCCGGATCTTCTATCGGCCGATCAGGTCGCAGCGCTTCGGGCCAAGGTCCAGGCGCTTATCGCCGATGAGGCCGACCAAGCCGGGCTCGAGTTCGCGCAGGAGCCGGGTACGCAGCGGCTTTCGAATCTGGTGGAGAAAGATCCGCTTTTCGAAATCTGCTTCAGCCATCCGCGTGTTCTGGCGGCGGTGGGCCATGTGCTGAACGGCGACTTCAAACTGTCCTCGCTGAATGGGCGCGCCGCCTTGCCCGGCGAGGGACTGCAAGCGCTGCACGCCGATTGGCCCCGCGGCGCCGAGCCCGGCGCCTTTCAAGTCTGCAATTCGATCTGGCTGCTGGTGGATTTTACGGAGGCGAATGGCGCGACCCGCGTCGTGCCGGGTTCACATCGCAGCGGCCAGGTCCCGCAGGAAACTCTGGCGGACCCGCGGGCGCGGCATCCGGAGGAGATTCTGCTGACGGCTAAAGCGGGCACAGTCGTCGTCTTCAATTCGCACCTCTGGCACGGAGGCACGGTGAACCGAACGGACGCGCCGCGTTACGCCCTGCATTCTTATTTCACGCGCCGTCAACATGCCCAGCAAGTCGATCAGGCGGCCTTCCTCAGCGACGCCACCCGCAGCCGCCTAAGCCCGGCCCAACGTTTTATTCTGGATGTCTGAAGGAACGGCAGTCGATCGCCAGCTTGCCTTTGATGCGATTGCAAGCGGCGCAGAGCAACTGCAAATTGTCCAGCGTTGAGCGGCCGCCTTTCGCGATCGGGAGCACATGATCAAGCACGAGATCTTCGTCAGCGCCGCAATTGGCGCAGCGGGCGCCGGACTTTCCGGCCACGTCAGCGTACCAACTGCGGTAGTTTCGCTTTAAGATCGCGCGCTCGCGGCGCTTGACCTGCGGCGGCACGGCTCTTTTGTACGGGCTTGCCTGCCAGCGGGGCTGGAAGGCGCGGCCGCCGCGGGAAAGAAAACTTGCGGCGGCGCTGTTGGCTTCGCTACAGGCGCAGCGATGATCTAGACGTCCGCAGTAGCCGCAATACATGGGTCCGGCGCCGGTTCGATCAAAGCCCCGCCGATCATCGTCGCCCGCGGGCCCAACTCCTCATCCCAGAATACAATATCGGCGTCGGCGCCTGCTTGCAGCGATCCCTTCCGCGGATATACACCGATGGCGCGCGCCGGCGCTCGCGTGACCATCGGCAGCGCTTCCGCCAGCGTCAGGTCGCAGAAGCGCATCAGGTTTTTCAACGCTTGATCCATCGTGAGCGTACTGCCGGCCAGGCGTCCATCATCGGAACGCGAGACGCCATCCTTCACCGTGACCCGGCGTTCGCCGAGCGCGAAGCGACCATCGGGCAAACCGGCGGCCCGCATCGCGTCCGTAATCGCCAGCAGGCGTTCGCCCCCAACCAGGCGCAAAAGCATCCGCAGCACCGCGGGATGCACATGCACACCATCAGCGATAACCTGGAATGTCGTTTCAGGCCGCTCGATTGCAGCGACAAAGAAGCCGGGCTGCCGGTGATGAATGCCGACCATGCCGTTGAAGGTGTGCGTGACCTGCGAAGCGCCCCGGGCGAAGTATCCCTGGGCCGCTGCGTAACTTGCGCCGCTGTGCCCAATGGCGACTGTGACGCCATGCGCGCAGGCGTCGCGCATGAGTTCTTCGCCGCCCGGCAATTCGGGCGCCATCGTGATCAGCTTGATATGCCCGGCGGCAAACCAGGGGAGGTATTCTTCTCTGCGCGGTGGCCTCAGGTGCTCCTCCGCTTGAGACCCGCGGAAGTCCCGGTTGAGAAATGGGCCTTCGAGATGAATGCCGAGCAGGGGCGAATAGGGCCTTTCCATGAAGTTCCTCATGGCGGCCAGCGCCGCTTCAATCTTTTCGGCAGATTCCGTCATGGTTGTGCCCAGGTAGCTGGTCACGCCCTGGCGAACGAGGAATGCGCTCAAACCGGAAAGAGATGCCGCCGTCGCATCCATCACATCGCAGTCATTGCTGCCGTGCACGTGCAAGTCGACCAAGCCGGGGATGACATAGGCGCCGCGGCTATCCACACGGCGGTCGCCCGGCCGCGCTCGGACTGCGTCAGCCGGCTGCAAGGCGCGCACGACGCCGTCGGCGACAATCAAAGTGTGATCGCGCAGGAAGCGATCCTCTTGCCATATCTGGCCGTTTTCGATTAATAGTCGCGTCAAAAGAACGGCCCCGACTATCTTCATGGAGGCGAGCGCGAAAGAGAGTATAGCATCCATTGAGGACGCCGGAAGCGGCGAAGCCGCGTCCCGGGCTGATTGCCAATCTGGGAAGCGGGCGCGGCTCTGCTACAATGACGAGAATTCATGTGGCGCCGGAGGCAAAGGTGTGACAGCCGGACAGCACACCCTGCAAGAAATCATGAGCCAGCCGGATGTTTGGCCGAGCGCCATAATGGCCGCTGCCGCCAAGCGCGCGTCTTTTGACGCGCTGCTTGCGGAAACCGCGACAAGCCGCGTCATCGTCACCGGCTGCGGCTCCACCCATTATCTCGCGCTTACGGCCGCGCGCCTTCTGCGCAAAAGCGGCGTCGATGCCAGCGCTTGCCCGGCCTCCGAACTATTGCTCCATCCGCAGTCCATTTGCCTGCCCGATCAACGCTACCTGCTGCTATGTGTCTCTCGCTCCGGTACGACGAGCGAGACGCTGCGCGCCCAGCAAGAATTCAAGTCGAATGTCGGTGGCCCCGTGATCGCCGTCGCCTGTGACAGCGCAAGCCCGCTCGCTCTCGCTGCCGACTTGGCCATTGCCATCGACGCCGCGCAAGAAGCAAGCGTAGCGCAAACGCGATCTTTCAGCAGCATGGCGGTTGCTTTGCAATGTCTGGCCGCGGGTCAAGACGCCGCCGCCAGCGCGCCGCTGCCCGCCCTTTGCCGCAGCTTGTTGGAGGATTATGCCGGCCTCGCCCGCTCGCTGGGACAGGACGGCGCCATCAAGAAGTTCTTTTTCCTCGGGTCAGATGCGCTTTATGGCATCGCCTGCGAAGCCATGCTCAAGATGAAGGAGATGTCCCTGGCCTGCAGCGAAGCCTATCATACGCTCGAATTCCGCCACGGCCCGATGGCCATGGCGGGCTCGGACAGCCTGGTCATCGGCTTGATCTCGCCCGCCGCGGTCCGGCAGGAAATGCGCCTGCTGCGCGAAATGGCGGAGAAAGGCGCGACGATCCTGGCGATTGGGCCGATGTCGATGGATTTCCAGCATCAGGTCTTGTTGCCGGCGGACCTGCCCGCGGCCTTCGCGCCAGTTCTGTATTTGCCCCTTCTGCAACTGCTTGCGTACAATCGCGCTATCTTCAATGGCTGCGATCCCGATAATCCGCGACAGCTCAGCGCTGTTGTCTCGCTCGACGATATCTGAGAGACTAGGCGAAAGACAATAATGACCGAAATCACGCTTTTTCCCCAAGCGCAGAGCCTGGAACGCCAAGCCGGCTCATTCACGATCAATGCGCGCACGCGGCTTTTCTGCGCCGACCGCGCGCTTGGCGAGACGCTCGCGAACTATCTGCGCCCGGCCACCGGCTTCGCCCTGCCCGCGCATCCGCTGGACGACGACATCGCCTCCGATGTTCAGAACGCTATTCTGCTGCTTCCGGCCGCCGCCGGCGCCCCTGAGCGCTATACCTTGACTGTCGAAGCGGGCCGCGCCGTCATCGCCGCCGCGGAGCGCCGGGGATTCTTGCATGGCATGCAGACGCTGCGGCAATTGCTTCCCCCGCAAGTCCTGGCCGATGACGTACAGACGGGCGTCGATTGGACTCTGCCCGGCGTCGCCATCAGCGATGCGCCGGCCTTCGCCTGGCGCGGCATCCATCTTGATGTCGGCCGGCACATGTTCCCGGTCGCCTCCATCAAGAAGTTCCTCGATACCTTGGCTTTCTACAAATTCAACACCTTTCACTGGCACCTGACGGAAGACCAGGGCTGGCGGATCGAAATCAAGAAATACCCGCGTTTGACCGAAGTCGGCGCATATCGCGCGGAAACCGTGCTGCTGGATGACAGCAGCCGATTCGACGGCCGGCCCTACGGCGGTTTCTATACGCAGGAAGAGGTTCGCGATATCGTGGCTTACGCCGCCGAACGCGGCATCAGCATCATGCCCGAAATCGAATTGCCCGGGCACGGCCTGGCTGCGCTAGCCGCTTATCCCGAATTGGGCTGCGGCGGCCGCGAGTACCGCGTCCGTACAAATTGGGGCATCGAGCCGGATATCTATTGTGCCGGTAAAGACCGCGTCTTCGAATTTCTGAAGGATGTCTTCAGCGAGGCGCTTGAGCTCTTTCCTTCGAAGTATATCCATATTGGCGGGGACGAAGCGCCAAAAGCGCGCTGGAAAGCCTGTCCCGCTTGTCAGGCGCGCATCAAAGCCGAGGGGCTGGCGGATGAAGACGAGTTGCAAAGCTGGTTCATTCGGCAGATCGAAGCCTGGCTCAATGAGCGCGGCCGGAACCTGGTCGGCTGGGACGAGATTCTTGAGGGCGGCCTGACGCCCAATGCGACCGTAATGAGCTGGCGCGGCAGCGCTGGCGGGATCGCAGCGGCCAATGCCGGCCACGATGTCATCATGACGCCCAATACCTACTGCTATCTGGATTATTATCAGCATGAAGATTGGACGCGTGAACCGCCGGCTATTGCGCGCAGCCTGCCCTTGAAGCAAGTGTGGCAATACAAAGTCGTGCCGGATGAAATCACCGAAGACAAGCGGCGGCATATCCTGGGTGGACAGGGCAATCTTTGGTCGGAGTACATTCCAACTGCCGATCATCTGGAATATATGGCGTTTCCACGCGCTATCGCTATCGCCGATGTGCTCTGGAACCATCCAGCCGAGCGCGATTATGGCGCGCTCGCGGCGAGGCTGAAACGACACTTGCCCTGCCTGGACGCGCTAAACGTCAATTATCGCCCCTTAGACGATTGAACCTGGACTTAGCTATGCACCTGGAAAAGGAAATCGCGCAGCAGCCCGGCGTCATCAAACGCTTGCTGGACGAGGGCTGGCCGGCGACGACGGCGGTCGCCGGCGCTATAGGCGAATTTGACCCGGCTTATGTTTGCCTCGCCGCCCGCGGCACTTCGGACAATGCCGCTCATTATGCCCAGTACATGTTTGGCGGCATGCTCCGCTTGCCGGCTATGTTGGCGACCCCGTCCCTGCACACGGTATACGAGAGCCCGCCGGCATTGCGCAGCGCGCTGGTCATCGGCATTTCGCAATCGGGTCAGGCGGAGGATGTCCGCGCGGTATTGGCCGATGCCAATCAGCAGGGCGCGCTGACGCTGGCCATTACCAATTTTGAGGACTCTCCACTGGCGCAGACCGCCCAATTCCATCTGCCGCTGCTGGCAGAGCCGGAATTGAGCGTCGCCGCCACCAAAACCTACAGCGCCCAGCTCACAGTCATCGCCATGCTGACGAGCGCTCTGGCGGAAAGCCGGGACATGCGGAATGAATTAAAGAGCCTGCCCCGGCTGGCGATGCAGGCGCTGAGCCTCAGCGAAGATATCGCCGATTGGGCGGAGCGTTACCGCTACTGCGACCGGCTGGTTACATTGGGGCGCGGCTACAATTACGCCACCGCCTGCGAGATCAGCCTCAAAGTCAAAGAACTCACTTATATCGCCAGCGAGGGCTACAGCGAAGCCAATTTTCGACATGGTCCGATTGCTGCGGTTGACCGCGGACATCCCGTTGTCCTGGTCTCCCCCCATGGCAAGAATCTCGCGGCGATGGTGGACATGTGCGAACGGCTTGAAGAACTGGGGGCGGAAAGCCTGGTCATCAGCAACAACAGCGACCTGCTCAAATACGGGACACAAGCCATGACCATCCCGTCGACGCCGGAATGGCTCAGTCCGATTCTGGCGGTGATGCCCGGTCAGGTCTTCGCCATGCGGCAGGCGCTGGCCCGCGGCTATGACGTGGACAAGCCGCGGGGTCTGTCCAAGGTGACGGTTACGGAGTAGGGAGCCAGAATCGCCAGAGTTGAATTGCCCCTAACTCTGGTCAAATGCGGACGCAAAGGCCAGCGCCTTCTCGCCCGCGCTCTTGATTCCGTCCAGCCTGGGCATATCTTCGGCGGCAAGCTCAAAATGTGACCATAGCGCGAAAGCAGAAACAGCATCGCGCATAAGTTGCGGCAGCCGTCCCGCTTCAACCGCTTCCTGACCACCCCGGGCGGCAGACGGGCTATAATCCGAGCATATCTCAAAAGCCAGAAGGAGCGCCTCATGTCAAGCGATCGTCTTCAGCAGTTTCAAGCCGTCCTGGCCGAACAGGCCGATCTCGCCTTCTTTCCTATTTCCTCCGACCTGCAATACTTGACCGGCGTCCCGCGTGATTTCCCCAATTATGGCCATGTCATTCACCCGGGAGACTGGCTTGAGGGGGCCTGGATCAGCCCGCATCAGGTGCCGGTCCTGCCCTTGCCGCGCATGACAGCGGAATTCGGCGGGCTCAGCCGCCTGGAAGGCATCGATATTCGTGTGCTCGGCGATTGGGATGTGCCAGCGGAAATGGTTAAGCGCATCCTTGATGATTTTAATCTGCCGGATAAGCCGCGTGTGGCGATCAGCGATTTCACCAGTGGCGAGACGGTTTCGCATTTGGCGCCGCTGCTGCCGGGCGCGACCTGGCTCTCCGCGACCGCGCTGCTGCGGCCCATGCGCGTCATCAAGTCGGAAGCGGATATCGCTTTGATGAAAGAAGCCGGGCGCATCACCGAAGCGGCTTTCGCCGATACGCTAAAGGCGCTGCGGCATGGCATGACCGAGCTGGAGATCGTGGAAGAGGTGAATTACCAGTTGCGCAAGCATGGTTCGCTGGGCCAATCCTTCACGACTTCCTTATACAATAGCGGGCCGAAGCACCCCCTGCTCTTCGGCGCGCGGATGGAAAGTTGGCATCGGAAGCTGGATCCGCCGGTGTCGATCCTCTTCGATTTTGGCGGGATCTATGAGGGCTGGTGTTATGATTTTGGGCGCACGGTCTTTTTCGGCGAGCCGGACGCGAATGCTCAGCGGGTCTATGACGTGATGATGGCATCGCAAGCGGCCGGCATCGCCGCGCTCAAAGCGAACGAAGCGACCACCACCGACGCTGACGCGGCCGCGCGCAAAGTGATTGAAGACGCCGGCTTTGGCGAGGCTTTCCGCCATCGCCTGGGGCATGGCATCGGTATGGATGTGCATGAGCCGCCGTTCTTGACGAAAGGCGATGAGACGCCGCTGGAAGAGGGCATGCTCTTCACGATTGAGCCGAGCATCATGCAGTTCAACGACTACTCGGCGCGGGTCGAGGATGTGGTTGTGGCGCGACCCGGCGGCGGCGAGAAGCTGAGCAATGGCTGGCAGGAGTTGATTGTGGTGGATTAGCCCAATGAAGCGCGACGTCGCGCGGCACGTCGCGGGACTCTGTGCCCTCAGTAACACCAGGAAAGTAATGCAACAATCTGAAGAACGGTGTAGGGGCGATTCTGTGAATCGCCCGCCGACAAAA
>JAJDUC010000075.1 GCA_022826865.1 Anaerolineae bacterium | reverse complement strand
GCATCAAAATCACAATGAGCCGTTCGCCACTAAAAATGTGCAAATGTAGGGGCGTCTCGTGAGACGCCCGTTGAAAATGGCCTGCAAATTGCGGGCGTTTCAGCGAAACGCCCCTACAGATTACGAAATATGAGGCGAAATTGTCATTTGTCAGCGCAATTTCAATTTGATGCGATTGCCCTGGTTAGGGGGAGCGGTAACTTGATGCGGGCGACCCAAGGGTCGCCCTCCAGGTTATAATCAGTCCCTCTTTGCCAATCGGCAAGGGACGGGAATCGGAAGAACCGGACCTGGCCCTAGCGCTGCAGCGCGGCAATGGTCGCGCAGGCCGGGCAACTGCCGTCGGGACGGATGATGGCGAATCCGCCCTGCGGGTCGGCATCGTAGGTTTCGAAATCGATATTCCAAACGATGACCATTTCGACCGGCATCCGCTCATAATTTGCGCTGATCAAGATGGCCTGCGCCAGCCATTCCGCCTGCTCCGCCACTGAGGTCGTCGCCCCCCATTCGAAGCCCCGCGGCAAGGGGCCGTAACCTTCCGGCGACAAATAGCCCATTTCGGTCATGCACATGGGAATATCGGTATTGCCAAAGGGCCAGGCCACGCGCTCCAGCATCAATGGCAGGAAGCGCGTCGCATAATCGTCCTTGCGCGGGTCCCCGCCCTGCCTGTGCGGCGGCACAACGCCTTCGTTGTAATGCACGCCGATGCAGTCGGCATAATTGGCGGCGCCCGCCACTGCCATCTGATGCATGAATACGTTGTCATCACAACCGCCCAGGCCGCAGCCGGCGAAAAATCCCGTAGGCGCCGGCGCGCCGCTGATGACCATCGTATCCGGGTTTTTGGCTTTGATGGCATGGTAGGCGGCTTCAAGCAAGCGCACATACCGAGCGCCATGGACCTGTCCCCGAGGCCACTCGCGGTCGATGTTGGGTTCATTCCAAACTTCGATTGCGTCCGCGCCAAGTTCAGCCAGGAAGGCCACATACTCCGCGAACTTCGCGATATAACCTTCGAAATCTACCGCCAGTTGGTTCTTGTCGCCCAGCGCGCCCAGCAAAACCTTGAAGCCTTGGGCATGCGCCTCCTCGATGAGTTCCTTGCCGTCGGAAAGCCCATAGCGCACCTGTTTCTTGACCCAGGTCATGCCCGCGCTTTTCATCGCCTCAACGGATGCCTCATCGAAGCGCAAGATGTGCCCCCCGACCGGAATCGGCAAGCGGTTTTCCAGCATTGGCGCAGGCGCCATGTCGGCAGGAGAATCGGCCGAGGGTTGCCCGAGCGCCTGCACCGGCTCAAGGCTCACAGTTCCGCCCTCATTGTTGACGGCAATCGGCGCCAGGACATAGTGGAAGCTCTCCTGATCGCCGTTGACCGCATGCAAGCGCAACTGATACAAGCCATCGGTCAGGATTGCCGTGTTCCAGACGCCGAGCCTGCCCGCGACGACCGGCGAAAATTGCGGGCTGCTCACCGGCGTCCAGGCGCTGGCATCGCTCCCCGGCCTATGTGGCGCCGCTTCGGCGAAAAACCACATTTGATCGGGCACGTTCGCCGTGCCGAACAGTTCAACCGATCCGCGAATTGTACTCATGGCCGGATCCCACTCCAGCATCAAGTCCTCGGATTGGGCTGCAGCTGTGCCGACGAGTGCGAAAACAGCAAGCAGAAGCATATTGAGATATCGCATTTTTGCTCCATCACGTAGTCGAACCTATGCTCGATTATAGAACAGGCGTCAAATCATGACTATCGCTTGCGGGCGGCATGTTCGCGCTTCCCTCCGTTTCTCTGCGTCGCTTGTCCTTTCCGCCCGGTCGGGTTTACAATCTGGCTTGGCGGGCAGGCTCTGCCTCTGTTCGCTCGACCGAACAACGCTTGCGCGGGGAGAACCGGATGATAATCACAGGGCGGGCTGCCGACATTGAATCCGCGATCATGACGCGCTATCGCAAGCGCACAGCGGCCTCAAGCGCGCGGCATGAGGAGGCGCGTCGTTATCTTCCGGCCGGCGACACGCGTTCCTCTACCTTCTTCGCCCCATATCCTACTTACATGACTGCCGGCGAAGGCGCCTGGCTTAGCGATGGCGACGGCCATCGCTACCTCGATCTGCTCAATAACTTCACATCGCTGGTCCATGGCCACGCGCAGCCGGATATCGTGGAAGAAGCCGCAGATCAATTGACGCGAGGCACAGTCTTCGGAACAGCGGCGGCGCCCCAGGTCGCCCTCGCCCAACATTTGATCGAACGCGTGCCCGGAATCGACATGCTGCGCTTTACCAATTCCGGCACGGAAGCCACCATGATGATGATGCGGGCGGCGCGCGCCTTCACCGGCCGCGATATCATCGTCAAAATGGATGGCGGTTATCATGGCTCGCATGACTTCGTCGAGGTCAGCGTCAGCGCTGACACCGCAACCGCTGGCCCCCCCGCAGCGCAGATTGAAGGGCGAGGTGTGCCGGTTGCTGTACTCAACGCCGTCATGGTCGTTCCATACAATGATCTCGCTGCGATGGAAGCGCTCCTGCGGGAGCGCAGCCAAGGCATCGCTGGCATTATCGTCGAGCCCATGCCCAACGCCGGCGGCATGGTGCCGCCCGCCCCCGGTTACCTGCGCGGCCTGCGCGCCCTGGCGGACGAATACGGCGTCTTGCTGCTCTTTGATGAAATCGTCACGCTGCGCCTCAGCCGCGGCGGCTTCCAGGAAATCGAAAACATCAAGCCCGATATGACCGCTCTCGCCAAGATTATCGGCGGCGGCTTTCCGGTTGGCGCATTTGGCGGACGCGCAGACATCATGGGGCAATTCGATCCAGATCTGCATCCGGATTTCTTGTCCCACAGCGGAACCTTCAACGGAAACAACGTCACGATGACTGCCGGCCTCGCGGCCATGCGACGGCTCGACCAGGCGGCGATCGACCGCATCAATGCTTTGGGCGAGAGACTGCGTACGGAGATCAACCGAATGTTTCAGCGGCTGGATATCCGCGCCCAATGCCTGGGTTACGGCTCCTTGCAGCAGATACAGTGGAGCGACGCCCCAATCCGAACTCTGGCTGACGCCCGCCGCGCTGGCCAAGACATCGGCAAACTGGGCCAGCTATTGCATCTGGAATTGCTGAATCGCGGCGTCTACACCAGCAATCGCGGTCTGTTCAGCATGTCCACCGCCATTCATGAGGCGGATCTGGACTTCGCGCTTGCCGCGATCGAAGCGGCCCTGGAGACTCTGAAGCCCTACATGCGGGAGGTTACACCGCGCCTGCTTGCGCGCTAACCGCGCAACAAGTCGGATTCTTCGGTGTCCCGTCCGTCGCCATGCCGAAGCTTGAATGGTTGCGGTCGCATGCGGACGTCGGTATTTGTCGCGGCTAAGCGCGACTGTCCGCCCGATTGATGCCGGCCGCCGTCATATGCGCCTGGATCTGATCGAAGAATCGCTCCTCGGAATTGTCCTGCGGCGCATATTCAATGACGCGCCGCGCGTTGGCAATGCTCCAGATCGCGTGTGAGTTGGCGCTGATGCCGTAGAAGATTTGAAAGGGCAGGCCCAGGTCATTACGGATGTCTTCGGTTTCGATGCTCTTGACGAACAGCTGCGCCATATCGCGCTGGCTGATATAAACGGCCAGCGCCCGTCGCATCCGGCGCAAGTCGCCCGGCGCGATATCGGCAAGATCCGTCTCGCGCGGGCCGCCAATACGTATCTGCGCGTTTTCCAGCGGCCGTCCCCCATGCGTGACGCCGCTCGCGTAAACTTGACCGATCTGCTCAAATGCGATCTTCGCCCAGCCATACCAATTGTCCGAAGCGTTCTTATCCGGCGTGACCATCGACGCCGCCCCGTCAAGAGCATAATTCTCGTATAAATCGGCGGCGTGATTCGTGCTTGCCGCCACCAGCCTCCGCACGCGCTCTTCCCAGGCGACCTGATAGACGTTGTAAGTCAGTTGCAAGTTTTCGAGCTCGGATGTGAAGTAGATGTCGTCGCCTTGATCGCGCGCGCGGTGATAAGCGCAATGCAGAACCGCGTCAGCGCCTGTGAAAAACTGCCGATAACTGTCGCGATCCTTGTTCAGCAGATTGACAACTTGCAGGCCTTCTATCTCGGCGCCGCGTTTGCTTCTGCAGCGCGCGTCGAGCAGGGTCAGATCGTAGCGCTCTCGCAGCGCCGGCAGCAGGACGCCGGCGATCGTGCCGCTGGCGCCGGTGACGACCACTCTTCGCTTGGACATGGTTTTGCTCCTAAGTAGAATCAAGTTAGTCATGCGAAATTCAGCATAAGGTCGATATGTAGGGGCGACACTGTGTGTCGCCCGAAAATACGCGCTTTTGTCGGCGGGCGATTCACAGAATCGCCCCTACACCGTTCTTCAGATTGTTGCATTACTTTCCTGATGTTACTTATGTTGGATGACATGGCTAAACTATAACTTGCTCAATGTGCAAAGTGCGCGGCATTAGCCGCCGACATCGCAAACTATTCCTCGAGCTACGACGCGATGAACGCTTGCCGCCAGGATGGACCGTATGTTGCGCTCAGTCTCCTGTCACCTTGAAGACCCGCGCCTCTCCCTGTTCAAAGACCAGCGTCGTTGACAAGCCCGCGGGCAATTCCGCGCCGGCCGGCGCGAAGACATAATCTAATTCTTCATCGACCCAATCCGGATTTTGCAGATCGCCCCATTCGAAGTATGCGACGGCCCGAAAGTCACGAGCCCGCCGTTCGGCAAATACCGGCAGCCAACCCTCGCCATCGGCGGATAGCAGCCGGGCATCGCGCCCGCTGTTGCGTCGCAGCCAGGTCATCGCCGCGGCATCGTCGCGCGTGACCGTTATCGGCGGCAATTCCAGGGCCGGCCGCAGCGCGTCAAGGATAGGATGGAAGGCCGCGCCAATCAGCAAGATGGCGCCGCCGGTTAGCGCCATTAAAGCGTAGTCGGCTGCGCGCAGGCGCCGTTTGATTTCGGGCGACAGCCGCCGATTCCAAACATGCAGCAAGGCCAAGCCTCCGAACCAGGCGTAGGGCAAGATGACGCCGTGCCGCGCCAGATTCGGCGCGTTGCTGATTTCGCCAAGCGGCGGCAGTATTCGGCCGACGAGGCCGAATAAAGCAAGGTCCAGAATCAGCAACAGCCAGACAAACATCAGCAGCGAGACCTGACGCGCAGGACCAGATTCGCGCAGACCAATCCTCATGCCCCAAAGCGCGAGCAATACAATGCACAGGCCTTGACCGCGTGTCATTTCAACCAGGTTGCTGAGGTCCGCCGGGTGAGGGGAGGGCTGAATCGGCAGCATCAGCGGCAGATTGTTGCTTAGCCAGGGCGCGATGCCGATCAGCGCGACCAGCGGCAGCCCCAGCGTCAGGCCCCAGCGCGAAGCTGATGAGATGCTCTCGTGTCGGCTGATCCAGACCAGCACGCATATTGTGGCTAAACCCAGCAGCGCGATCAGACTGAGGCTCAGGCTGGTGTATATGACGGCGCCCAGCATCAAACCGCCGGCGATGAGGTCAGCCAGGTTGAACTTGCGCGCAAGCCGCAGGGCGTAGAGCAAGAAGGCCAAGGTGAAAAGCAGACCCAGCAGCTCGGCGAAGCGCCCGTCCAGATAACTTCGCTGGATACCGGCGCATAAGAGCGTAGCCACCGACAGCGCGCGTCCCAGGCTTTTATCCCGCAGTTCCGCGCCAAAATCATACATGAGCCAGACCAGCAAGAAGACGACCACGGCCGTCAGGCTCAGCTGGATGAGCGGGATCGAATGCCCAAGCTGCTGACTGAGATAGGCGGTGAGCGCGTGAAGGCCGGGCGAGACGATCACCGGGCTTTCTCTATGCAGTGGCGCCAGCGCGTTAAAGGCCGCCCCCTCGCGCGCGCCCAAACTATGGCTGCCCGCGATTTGCCCCTGCGCCCCCAAAGGCGCCGGCAAGTGCATCAGCGGAATCAATATCGCCAGCGCCACCAGCGCTAAATATGCGAGGTCCTTCGGTCCCGGCCAGCCCAGATCCCGGTCCGCCAACTGTTCGCCGCGGGCCTCAGCCCGCGCCTGCGCGGTGGAGAGCGTACCGCCAAGCACGACGCCGGACAGCAGCGCAAACAGCAGGTAGTCAACGACCAGCGTGTCCCAACCGAAGGCTTCGGCATAGAAGACAGCGCCGCCCATAACCAGCGCCAGGCAGAAGACAGCGGACAGGGCGACGCGCGGCTGCGCCGTGCGCCATGCCGGCGAAAGCATGGCGCCCGCGCCCAGCAGTACCGCCGCCAGGATGAAAACGATGAAGAGGCTCATTCGCGATTGTGGCGCTTACCAGACTCGTTGAATGGCGTAGGCGTCAAACATTCCGTCACTGCTGATGATCGGCAATTCTTCCACGAGCGGCTGCGCAATGAGAAGCCGGTCGAAGGGGTCTCTGTGGATTAAGGGAAGCTCCGCCACACGCTTGAGATGCGACACAGTGATGTTTAGCGTGCGGAATCGATCTCTTTCAATCTCGTCGTCTATAAACTGATGAAAAGGACTTGGCAACTCAAGTCCGCGACTCAAATTCGACTTTATCGCCATTTCCCAGATACTCGCGAGGCTCAGAAATACTTCATGTTCTGGGTCTTCCAAGAGCTTTCTTGTATTGTCGTTCAGTCGCTCGTCGACGGTTACAAACCAGAGGTATGTAGACGTATCGAGTAGAAACCTCATTATGAATATGGATCGAATTCAGGCAGCGGCTCGTAGAACTCGTCAGTGATCTTGATCTTGCCTTTCAAGCGCCCTGCCTTGCGCGGTCCCTTCTGCGGCGCGATCGTCGCGACAAGCTCAAACGCCTGCTTATCCTCGTCGATAATGATCACCGTTCCGCCCTGCGCGGCATGCTCCAATACCGCGTCAAGGTTTGCTTTGGCTTCTTCCACCGTGAAGGTCTTCATCGCGATACTCCTGCGATCCGCAATTCATCCAGATTATACAACATTAGTGGGTGAACTCAACAAAGTCAGGTAGTGTATCAATTTCGGTTGAAATAGCCTGGTAGGGGCGATCCGGCGGATCGCCCGATGGGTACGAACAGGATCGAAATTGGGTGACTCACCGAGTCGCCCCTACCAAATCGTCGGTATTTGAAGAAATTCAACCGACTTTGATAGAGTACCCAAAGTCAGGCTGCGCGCGCCGCTTCTCCAGGCTCTCCGCAATGCATTGTAGAGGGGAGTCGAGGCGCTCGTTCATAAAAGTATTCAAGCCTAACTTTTCAGTTGTGTCGCCCAGGAATCCCTATGCATCCGGGCTGTCAATCGGATTTCCCGTCCCAACCGGACATGTTGCCGCAGGCGCGTTCGAGTCAGTGACCGGGCCGCCCATAGAGCCACCAGAATGTATCGCGCGGGTAGACCTTTTCAAGAATCGTTGACCATAAAAAGTCGCTTGCGTCCAACAGCGGCCGAAACGCCCGGTCTGTGAGCTGCGCTGCCGCTCGCAGGTCGTCTGTGTCATATTTGAATTCAGCCATGGCCAGCAGGATCTCTTGCACAATGGTTCGCCGCAGCGCCTCGACCGGATACGCGGCGCCGCAGTCGCGCGGATTTTGCTTGCAATCGAGGAAGAATGCTCGCATCAATTTCAGGCGGGCCGGCGCTTCTTGCCGCAGTTTCTTTTCATAATGCAAGGTCCACTCGCGCTGGGCGCTGTTGTGGTCCGCGAGCGCCGCATCGAGCCGGGCTGCCTGACCCGCATCCAGGCGCGCGCGCAACGACGACAAGCGCCGGCGGCGCAGCAGCAGCGCGCCGAGAGTCATCTGGGGCATGCTGCCGCCACGGATAAAGCCGGCGCCAATCGACACATAGAGCTTGTCGCCAAGTATGTATTCCTGGAGGCGCTCGGTCATGCGCTCGAGTTCGTCCAGGTCGCGCGCCAGCGCGTATCTTGTTGACATGGCGCTACTGGCCGATTTGCATCGCTTCCCAGATTCGACGGGGCGACAAGGGCATGTCCAAATGGCGCACGCCGTATGGCTCCAGCGCATCGACCACGGCGTTAACCACCGCCGGCGTCGAGCCGATCGTGGCTGCCTCGCCAATGCCTTTGGCGCCGAGCGGATTGAGGCTGGTCTCGGTAACCGTCTTTTCGATGCTGAAGCCGGGGAAGTCGTCCGCTCGCGGCATGGCGTAATCCATCATTGTGCCGGTCAGCAACTGCCCCTGTTCATCAAAGACGATTTCTTCCAGCAGCGCCTGCCCAATGCCTTGGGCCAGGCCGCCATGGATCTGCCCTTCCACCAGCAAAGGGCTGATGCGCGGACCACAATCGTCCACAGAATAATATTCGCGCAGGCTGATGACGCCGGTGTCGCGTTCAATTTCGACAACGGCGATATGGGTGCCAAATGGATAAATGAAATCGGCCGGACGGAAGAAATCAGTCGCTTCCAAGCCGGTATCGATGTCATCGGGCAAACGGTCGGAGTAGGCGCGGGCCGCGATGTCGCCGAGGCTCAAGCTGCGGGTTGGCACACCCTTGACGCGATATTGCCCGTCGACGAACTCGATATCGCCCGGCGCGGCTTCCAGCATATGCGCGGCGATCCTGGTCGCTTTCTCGCGCACTACGCCGGCCGAGCGGATGATCGCCGAGCCTCCGATCGCTAAACTGCGGCTGCCGAAAGTGCCGACGCCCATCGGCGCCGCGCCCGTGTCGCCATGCCGCACGATGACCTTCTCGTAGTCGGCCCCAATCTCGTCGGCCACGATCTGCGCGAATGTCGTTTGCAAGCCCTGCCCATGCGGCGATGTGCCGGTGTATACCGTAACCGTGCCGCTCGGCTCGACCCGCACTTGGCCGCTCTCGTAGGGTCCGAAACCACACATCTCGACATAGGTCGCCATGCCGATGCCCAGCAAGCTCCTGGAATCGGCCGCGCGCCGCTGCGCCTGTTCGGCCAGAAGCGCCTCGTAATCTGCCGTTTGCAGCGCTTTATCCAGGTTCGCTTCATAATTGCCCGTGTCATAGTTCGAGCCGGTTGGCGTCTTATAGGGAAACTGTTCCGGCTTGATATAATTCCGCCGCCGGACGTCAGCGGAATTGATGTCGAGTTCGTCGGCAATCATGTCGATGGCGCGCTCGACATAATAGATCGCTTCCGGGCGGCCGGCGCCGCGATAGGCGGCAACCGCAACGGTATTGGTAAAGACGTTGCTCGCCTTAAAATGGACCGCCGGAATGTCATAGTTGCCGGTCGCCATCAGGCCCGTGAGATGCGCGATATCGTAGAAGGGCGGATAGGCGCCCAATTCGCCGATCACATGCATGCGCAATCCCAGTATCTTGCCGGTATCGTCAAAGGCCACTCCGATATCGGCAATCTGTGAACGTCCGTGCGTCGTGGAAATAAAATGCTCGACCCGCGTGCCCGCCCACTTGAGGGGCATGCCGTAGATCTGCGACAGCTTGGCCACGGCGATTTCTTCCGGATACAGTTGGTTCTTCACGCCGAAGCCGCCGCCGACATTCGGCGCGATCACCCGCAGCATATTCTCGGGCAGGCGCAATACAGTTGCCAAAGCAGAACGTACGCCGTGCGGAATCTGCGTGCTCGACCAGAGCGTGATGCCGCCGGTGACCGCGTCTGGCGCTGCGGCGACCGCCCGCACCTCCATCGGCACGCCGGCCAGGCGCTGGCTCTGCATGCGTTGGCTTAGCGTGTGCGGCGCCGCTGCGAAAACCTCGTCGACATCGTCGGTTTTCTTCTCGCCGGTATCAACGATATTTGTATCCAATCCTTCAAATATTGGCGGCGCTTCACCGCTGTAAGCGCTTAGCAAATCGGCCGCCGCCGGCAACTCCTCCCATTCGATCTCGACATCTTCGACGGCGTCTTCGCCGATTTCGGCCGATGTCGCGATGACGGCGGCCACAACTTCACCGACATGACGCGCGCGATCCACCGAAAGCGCGAGATGGCTGAAATTTTCCAGGGCATTATCGCCGCCCGCAACCGGCACCGGCTCCCACTGGCCGCGCATATCATCGCCAGTGACCACCGCGACCACGCCGTCGCGCGCCGCCGCTGCCGCCGTGTCGATGCTCAGTATCTTCGCATGAGCGTATGGACTGCGCGCAAAGGCGACATGGAGCATGCCCGGCAGCTTGATATCACCGACATATTTGCCGGCGCCCGTTATTAGCCCCGGGTCTTCCTTGCGTTTGACGCTTGCGCCTACCATCGAGCGTAAAACCATCGCCTCTAACTCCTTCTTCGGTCAATTTATCAGGAAACTCAATGCGCTTCGGGCTAAGGCGCGGGCGCGCTTTCTACAGCGTATCCCTTTTGCTTCCAGCCTTTGGTACCCTCTTCAAGATTATAAATCTCTTCGTAACCCATGCTCGCCAGGAACATAGCCGCCTGAGACGAACGGACGCCGGTGTTGCAGACGAGCAGGGCTGGCCGCTCTTCGCTGATTTCGTCGACGCGCGCCATGAATTCGCTTAACGGGATATTGATCGCGCCCGGTATATGCCCTTCGGCGTATTCCTCGTCCTCGCGCACATCAATGAATTGGTATGCGCCCGCCTTCCCGGCGGCAGACTGCTCGCGATATTCATCTGTGCTGATGTCGGTGTACACACAGCCCTCCGCGACGTCTTGCCAACTGCGGCCATTATAGCGACGCTGCGCAGGTTCACCAAATGCTGCCCGTAGCGGGCCAGGGCAATCGCTTCAAAATCATAACCAACCGTAGGCCACGAAAACTGTGAAAACGAAGGGGCGTCTCGCGAGACGCCCCTTCAGATTTCGTGATATGAAAATTGTTTTTCAGTTTTGCACGACTCACTCGCATATGCTGGGGAAGGCTAAGCCCGGCTTTTCGCGGTCGTCAATGAGCGCGGTTTGACGCCAATCCCGCTGGTCAAGGCCCGCTGGTCAAGGATTGTAAGTCTGAATTTTGGGGACTCTATCGCGGCGGCGCAGGCGCTCCATACGCGGCCGGATATTCTCCATGATCTCGTCCTTGTCGAGCCTTCGGTGCTCGCGGTTTTGCATGATGATCTGCCCGTCGCAGATGACCGTTTGCACATCGCCGGCGCGGACGTTGTAGACCAGGCTGGCGCTGACGCTGTTCAAAGGCAGGTGATGCGCGCCGCTCAAGTCGACCAGGATGATATCGGCCAGCTTGCCGGGGCTCAGATCGCCAAGTTCAGCGCCCTGGCCATAGACGCGCGCGCTATCGGCGCCAGCGATGGTCAGCGCCTGCGCGATCGTCAGGTTTTCCGCATCGCCCGTCAATTGTTTCTGGCCCAATGCCGTCAGGCGCATCGCCTCCCAAAGGTCAAGCGTGTTATTGCTGACGGCGCCGTCTGTGCCCAGGCCGACAGCGATGCCCAGCGCGCGGCACTCGACCACATTGCTGTAACCCATTGCCAGTTTGGCGTAGGTTTTTGGGCAATGCGCGATGCCCGTCGGCTGCCGCAAATCGGCGAGGGTCTCCAGGTCGCCCGGCGTCGCGCCGACGGCATGCGCCAGGATTGTCGGGACATCGAATATGCCGCAGGCCTCCAGCACCGCAATCGGCGTCTGACCGCGCCGCTGCAAACTGGCTTGTGTCTGTTCAAGCGTTTCAGCGACATGAATGTGGATGCCCGCGCCGATGGCTTCGGCTTTGCGGGCGCTCGCGCGCAGGAATTCATCGTCGCAGGTATAAGGCGCGTGCGGCGCCAGTATCGTGCGGATGCGCCCATTCGCCTGGCCATCCCAGCGCTTGGCGAAAGCGGCGGTTTCATCAATCTGCGCGCTGCCGCCCCCGCTGAACATGGCTTGTCCCAACAGAGCGCGCGTACCAGCTTTCTCGACGGCGCGGGCGGCATAATCCATGTGCCAATAGTGGTCGCTGACGGCGGTGATGCCGGCTTCGATCATTTCCAGCAAGCCGATCTGCATGCCCCAGAAGACGTCTTCCGGCTCCAGGTTGGCTTCGAACTGCCAGATATAGTCGTTAAACCAGCTTTCGAGGTTGACATCTTCGCCCAAGCCGCGCCAGAGCGCCATCGGCGCGTGAGCATGACAGTTGATGAACCCGGGCATCGCCAGCTGCCCGGCGGCGGCGACGACCTGTCGCGCATGTGAAGCGTCAATCGCGCCCGTCGGCGCGATCCTGTCGATGCGATTGCCGCGTATCACAATGTCGTGATCGGGCAGGACGCTCGCCTTTTCGTCGCGAAGCTGCAAGACCCGGGCGCCGCGAATGAGCAGATCGGCCATGAACGGGACCTATTCGGCGCTTGGCTCGAGCGAGGTGAAATAATCTCGCACGACATCGCGCAGTCCCAGCGGCACGTAGTCGCTCTCCAGGGCGCGATTGGCGGCGTTCTGGTATTCGCTGAAAACGGTGTCGTAGCTGACGCGGGCTTCGCCCAGCGGATTATCGTCAAAATCGCCTTCCCGAACGATGGTGTCCTTGGCATCCGTTTGCAGACGAATCTCTTCCCCGCCGCCGCCGCCGATGCCGCTCGGGCTGTAGAGCGCTTCATATTCGATTTCGGCTTGGCCGGTGGTGCGATTTCCAGTGTCGGCGCCTTGATCTTCGCCGCCGCTGCCGGGCAAGCTGACATTGCTGGGCGCGCCTTCGCCGGCGCCGGCGCCGGCTGAGCGGCTGTCCTGGTTCGGGCCCGCGTTTTCACCCGTGCCCGGTCGATTGCTGTCCGCGGTTCGCCCGGCTTGATTGGCGCCCGGCTGCGCCTGATCCGATTCCTGATCGCCCGGCTGGCCGCCGCGCTGCGCATTTTGGGACTCTTCGCCTTGGCCTTGCCGCGGGTCTGGCGCCTGCTGCTGGCCTTCCTGGGCTTGCTCGCGCGCGATTGCCTCAGCCGCTTCCTGGGCCTGCTCCGACTGCTCCTGCAGCATACTTTGGGCGTCCCGGTTCTGCTGACGCTGCTCCTGCTCCTGCGCCAGCTGTTCCTGCGCCGCATCCAGCGCTTCTTGCAGGGCCTCGGCCTCGGCTTCCGATAACGCTTCGGACATCTCGTCCAGCCGCCGAGAGAGTTCGCCGCTGGTTTGGGACAAAGCGTCCGAGGCTTCCTGCAAAGCTTCGGCCGCGGCCGCCGCTTCCTCCGGGCTCATATCGGCGGCTTCTTGCGCCAGAGCGTCCAGCGTCTGCGATAGATCCAGCAGATCCTCTGATAGCGCCTGGTCTTGCCAGGACGAATCGACGATTTCATCCGAGCGCTCGGATGGCGGCTGGTAATCCTCCAGGGCTTCGAGCGCGGCTTCCGTCGTGAATTGATCAAGCTCAACCGTATCGCCCAGGGCGTTTTCCATTTCTTCCAGCTCCGCCGCCAACTGGCTCATGGCGGCGAAGGCTTCTTCCTCGCTGATGTCTTCTTCCTGCAGGCGCTCCAGCGCGACTTCAAGCGCCTCGAGCAATTCTTGCCGGTTGACATCGTTCAAGTCCGTGTCTGTAGCGACCGCCTCAATGATCTCCCGCAGCTCCTCGCGCGCCGCTTCCACGGCCGCCGCCGCCTCGTCCGCGATCCTGTCGAGATCGACGAAGGTCGGCAACAGAATCATTCCCAGCATCGTCAGCGACAGCAACAGAAGCGCGGCAAGTTCGCGCGGCCGGAAGTCCATTCGGATGCGCGTCCGCGGGTCGATGGCGCGGGCATGCGCCAGCGCATCGGCGATCTGGCGCGACTCAATCTCCGGATGCGTCATGATCCGGCCCTGCATCAGCTCAAAGGCGGTGGAGACGCGCTCCTGCAAGTCAAATTCGAGGTCAAAATAGCGGGCGCGGGTGGGCAGCGGTCGCGGGGAGAGTAGCGTTTTGAGCAAGTTGAGAACAGCGCCGGCGGCGCAAAGCCCGCCCGTGATCAAAGCCAACTGCTCGGCGGAAAGGCCGAAGCGCAGATAACCGACCCCGCCGGCAACCAGGCTGATGAGCAGCGCCAGGAAAATTGAGCGCGGCAGCGTTTTCGAGAGCAAACGCCATTCGTGGCGGCGCTCCCAACTGTCGACGATCAGTTCGAGTTCGGTTGCTTTGTTCTTGTGCGAAGGCTGGAAGGCCAAAAGCGCTCCGCTGCGACTGTGTTTGATATGTTTCCAGTGTAGCAAGTTCAGGACTGGAATTCCAGCCGCCGAGGGGGCTGACCCAGGGCAATCGCATCAAAATCATAATGAGCGGTTCGCTGCGAAAATTGCGAAAATGCAGGGGCGTCTCGTGAGACGCCCGTTGAAAATGGCCTGCAAATTGCGGGCGTTTCAGCGAAACGCCCCTACAGATTACGAAATGTGAGGGGAAATTGTCATTTATCAGCGCAGTTTCAATTTGATGCGATTGCCCTGATGGGGCTGACGAGGCAATCGCATAAACATCATAATGAACTGTTTGCCACGTAAATAGTAGAAAATGCAGGGGCGTCTCACGAGAAGCCCTACAGATTACGAAATGTGAGGGGAAATTGTCATTTATCAGAACACTTTCAATTTGATGAGATTGTCCTGATGGGGGCGGTATGTTTCGCTTGACATCCGCCACAGTCGGAAAGTCCGTGATCAGTTCGAGTGCTATCGCTATTAGACTTGTAGGGAGAAGCGTTGTCCGTGCCCTTGCATCCAGAGTTTCTCAGGACGCCCTTCGGTTAATCCACAGCAAACACGTATTCTAAACTGTTTCTCATTTCATCGGCTCCGCATGCTGAATGCACAAATCTCAAGAACTTCACCCAATCGCCTACGCTATGCCTTTTGAGTCCTTTTATTATGCCCGCGTGTTCTTCCATCGATCCGCGCAACTCAACAAAATGTTTGTCGCGTGTGCAAAGAACCCGTCCCATCGCGCTGGCACGCCGTAAATGCTTGATATCGCTGTCGCGCAGTGGCCCTCTGATTACGTCTATTCCGTGCGTCGCTAATTGGGCGGCTATTTCAGGAGGCAGGTTTTCGTCGAGATAGAAGCGAATCTGGTCGTGTGCCATATCGGGCTTCCGCCAATTGGTTGTGATTCAAGCTATCGAGCTGTATATCGGTGTCGATGTAGTCGGCATGGGCGGCGTAATACCTTAGCGCATCCTCAACCATGCTCAGTTGTATCTCGAAATAATTTGCGATTTCAGCCGGGACCATCTTTTGATACTTTTTTGCTGCGACGACATCCGTAACTTTCAGTCCCGTGCCCTCAATGCAGGGCCGGCCGCCCCGCACCAGCGGGTGCGTCGTGATGCCCGGGGCCAGCGTCCTGAATTTGACGCCATCAATATGGTCCCTCACGTTCGGTCCGCGCCGTTCAATCGTTTTGTCTTTGCCAATTGAATCCATGCCACTCCCTCCAAATGCCGCAACACCTGTCGCGATGTTCAATGATTATAACCCAAAGCCGCAAAGCCAAGCAGCGGCGACAAGAGCATGCGAAAGCTGCGGACATCGCTTGCATTTTCGGTATAAGATAATTAGGGTTTCGGATGAGCGCGGAAGAGGGCAAGAATGCCACAAACCTATGTCGTGACGGGCGCGGCCGGCTTTATCGGCTCACATATCGCGGAACACCTGCTACGGGATGGGCAGCGCGTGCGCGCGGTCGACAATCTGCTGACCGGCAAACGCGAACATCTCGATCACCTGGAGTCGCTCGGCGGCGATCTGTCCGTCACGCTCGGCAGCATCACCGACCTGGACACCGTGCAGCGTCTCTTTCGCGGCGTCGATTATGTGCTGCATCAAGCGGCGCTGCCTTCGGTGCCGCGCAGCGTGGCCGACCCGCTGGAAACGCATCGGCACTGTGTGACGGGCACGCTGAATGTGCTGATTGCCGCCCGCGATAACGCCGTCAAGCGTGTGGTATACGCCGCTTCTTCCGCGGCCTATGGCGATCAGCCGGGCGCCTCAAAAGTCGAGACGATGCGCCCGGCCCCGATCTCTCCCTACGGCGTCGCCAAGCTGGCTGGCGAATATTATGCCGCGGCATTCACACACACTTACGGACTGGAGACCGTCTCCCTACGCTATTCCAATGTCTTCGGCCCGCGCCAGAATCCAGATTCGGCTTATGCCGCGGCGATTCCCAAATTCATCAAGCTGATGCTTCTTGGCGAACGACCGACGATATATGGCGATGGCGCACAGACCCGGGACTTCACCTTTGTTGACAATGTCGTGCACGGGAATCTGCTGGCTTGCAGGGCGCCCGAGGCCGTTGGCGAGACGATCAACCTGGCGGCGGGCGGACGGGTAACCATAAACGATTTGGTGGCGAAACTGAACGCCATCCTCGGCAGCGACCTCGCGCCCATTCATGGCGCGGCGCGAGCCGGCGATATCAAACACTCGCGGGCGAGCGTACAGAAGGCGCGGGACCTTCTGGCTTATGAGCCGATTGTCAGCTTCGCTGATGGGCTGCGCCGCACGGTCGTCTGGTATCAGCGGAACTCAGTTCCTTAGCCGACCGTCAATCCCGGGGCGCTGATCCGGCCGCGGCCGAATGCGCTGCCGTCGGGCGGCTGCGGCGATGTTCCCGGGCCTCTAAGCCAGCTTTATTGCATAATCCAGCGCCGCCCGCAGGCTGCCCGGGTCGGCAACGCCTTTGCCTGAGATATCAAATGCGGTGCCGTGAGCGGTCGTGGCGCCGACGACGGGCAATCCCATCCATAGCGTCGCGATGTCGCCACGCGGTTGCAGCTTCCGCGCGATATTCATCTGATCATGATACATGCAGACGACGCCGTCAAACTCAGCATCCAACGCTCGCTTGAAGACGATATCCGCCGGCACCGGTCCTTCCGCTCGGATGTCTTGCCGCCGCGCATCCCGCACGGCCGGCGCAATCTCGTCAATCTCTTCGCGGCCGAATAAACCCCCTTCGCCGCCATGGGGATTGAGGGCCGCCACGGCGATTCGCGGCTCGTCATAGCCGAGGCGGCAAAGTACCGCGTGCAGGCGTTCGATGAAAGCGCGCACGCGTTCGCGGCAGATATAATTTACGATCTCCCGGAATGGGATATGCTCCGTCACCGCCACCGCCCAAACCGGTCCGGCCGCGCCGAGAATGAAAGGCGCCTCGCTGCCCGTGACATCGCCCAAAAACTGTAATTCATCGTAATAATTATACCCGGCCGCGCGAAATGACTCCTTGTTCATCGGCGCCATAACCACGGCATCGACTTGAGACGCCCCCGCGAGTTGATAGGCCAGTTCCAGGTAGCGCCCGGCCGCCTCCCCCCAATTTGGGATGCACAGCCGGCGGCGGCAGCGCTCCCAGCTCGAATTCCGCCGGGCTCAACACTTCAATAATCGCCGCTTCGAAACGCGCTTGGGCCAAATCGGGCAGGGCCCGGAATCGGATCGGCGCAGCGAGCGCGTTGGCATTGTCTCGCATGACCGCCATGTCGCCGATTATGAAGGGCCGGCAGCGGTCATGCCAGCTGCCGTCAGCCAGGAGCTTAACGATGAGCTCCGGACCGATTCCGGCCGGGTCGCCCATAACGATGGCGATAACGGGTCTTTCACACACAGCGCCCCTCCTGTTTTGCTCATGCCAAATCCTAGCTGAAAACTGCCCTTGCATCCAGCAAATCGCTCGCCCGGCCGCGCTGGTCACTTTGTGGTTATAACATCTGGCTCGAGTAAAATTCATGTGGGCTGATAGGCAAGACTTGTTGGCGAGCCTGTGGCGATATCGACATGATAAGACTGCTCTGTATTTTGGTTTGGCGTCCTTGGCGGCATGCGGCGCGGCGCCGCAGGAAGAGGCTGTAAGCGAGGAAAGCGAACCGGCCGACATGTGTGAATTGCTCGCGCTCTATGCGTTTGCGCAATATAACGACGACATTGAAAGACTGACGCAATTCAAGTAAGATAAGTGAAACTGCTTTGTCTTCTCCGCGATCCCGGGCATTGATAACAAGGTAAGGAAGATGTTTACCACTCAGAACGCCGCCCAGGTGCTTGCAATAATCATCGCCAGTTATCTGATCGGCTCCTTCCCGACCGCTTATTTTCTCGGCAAGTTGAAGAACATCAACATATTTGAGCAGGGCAGCGGGAACATGGGCGGCACAAATGTCGCGCGCACCATGGGCAAAGGCTGGGCGATTCTGACGATCAGCGCCGATATCGCCAAAGGCGTCTTCGCTGTCTGGCTGGCGCGGGATATGATCCTGCCCGAGCAGATCGGTGTGGCCACCTCGGTCGCGGCGACCTGCGTCGTGGTCGGTCATAACTGGTCCCTCTTCGCCACTGTGCTCACGGCATCAATCAAGGAAGGCAAACTCAAGCTGATTGTACGCGGGGGCAAAGGCGCCGCCACCGCTTTCGGCGCCATGCTGATGATCCAGCCCTTACAGATTTTGGTCGCGGGCTGCATTGGCATCGCCGTTATCGCCCGCACCCGCTACGTCTCGCTCGGTGTCTTGATTGGCTTCGCCATCGCGAACCTCTGGCTCATTCTCCTGGTTGGCGCCGCCTTTCAGAAACCTATCCTGCTGCTATATGCCATCGCGCTCAGCGTCATGCTCTTGCTGCGGCATCGCGGCAATGTGCAGCGTCTGCTCGCCGGAACCGAACGCCGCCTCGGCGAGCCGGCCACCTGATTGCTAGCAGACATTTCAATGAATCTACATTCGAAAATAGCCAGTCTATTTCAGTAAGGATATGTACCGCAGTATCCGATCTGACTGAAACTCGGCCCAATCTTGACATTGTGAAGGCGATTTAGTATACTCCCTTCAGTAAGACTGAGGGGAGTATACATGGCTACTGCCGTCTGGCATGCACGAAATGCCAGATGACTACGAGCAATATATGCCCGTAGACACGAACAGTTGCCGTAAAGCAGACGTAACCGTTCATAGGCCTCCTCCTTTCAGAATAAACAAGCGCCATGCCGGGCGCTTGTTTGCTTTCTGGCGAAGGATTTCGCCGCTGTTACCATAAGAAAATACGTGAATATTGTTGATTTAATAACTTTAATATCAATGCAGATCGAGCTATTCCTGAATAGCCCTAACTCGAGACGGCACTTCTCAACATCGCCTTGATAAAGGTGCAACGGTCTACATTCGTTGTTTCTCCCTTTTTATCAAACCGCCATTTGCGGTAGCCGAGGACCTTTAATATTCTGCGTGAGCGCGGTAGCTAATCTCGCTGCCGCCGAGCGGCTGTGCTATCATGAAGGCATGACAGAATCGACAACAGCCTTCACGAACAGACGGTACCTGGACGCCATCGACGACCACATCGTCATCTTCGACGGCGCCATGGGCACAAGCATCCAGAGCTATACGCTGACGAAGTACGACTTCGGCGGCGCTGCTTACCAGGACTGTATCGATTACCTGGTCATCACTCGTCCCGATATCATTCGCGAGATTCACGAGTCCTTCCTGCGCGTCGGCAGCGAGGCGATCGAAACCAATACTTTTCGCAGCAACCGCCGCACGCTCGCCGAACACGGCCTGGGCGAGCGCACGCTGGAGATCAATCGCGCCGCCGCTCGCATCGCCCGCGCCGCCTGCGACAGCGTTGAGGCGGAAACCGGCCTGCCGCGCTTCGTCGCCGGCAGCATGGGGCCCAGCGGCCTGCTGCCTTCCGGCGATGATCCCGATCTCAGCGACATCACCTTTGACGAACTCGCCGATTTGTTCGGCGAACAGGCGCGTGGCTTGGTAGAGGGCGGGGCGGACCTCCTCCTGCTAGAAACCGGCCAGGACATTCTTGAAGTGAAAGCGGCCGTGCATGGCATCAGCCGTTATTTCGCCGAAAGTGGAAGGCGCATCCCGCTGCAAGTGCAGATCACGCTGGACGTCAGCGGGCGCATGCTCTTCGGCACCGATATCACCGGCGCTGTCGCTACTCTGTCCGCGCTGCCGATTGATGTGCTGGGCATGAATTGCTCCACCGGACCCGAATATATGCGCCTGCCGATCCAGTATATGATCGAGCGCTCGCCTTTTCCCATCAGCGTCCTGCCCAACGCCGGCCTTCCCCTCAATGTTGATGGCGAGGCGGTCTATCCCATGCAGCCCGAGCCCTTCAGCGAAATGGTCGCCGAGTTCACGCGCTGGGGCGTCAATGTAGTTGGCGGCTGCTGCGGCACGACGCCCGAGCACATCGCTATGCTCTACGAGCGCGTGCACGGTGTAAACTACGCCGAGTCCCTGACGCGCGGGGCGCCGCGCCGAGCGCCAGCCCGGCGCGATCTGGTCCTGGAGCCGCGCGTTTCGAGCGGCATGACAGCGGCGCGCATGATCCAGGATCCCGGCCCCACGCTGATCGGCGAGCGCGTCAACAGCCAGGGCAGCCGGCTGGTCAAACGCCTTCTGCTGGAAGACGACTTTGACCGCATAGTCGAGATCGCCGTCGGCCAGGTCAACCGCGGCGCGCACATGCTTGATGTTTGCGTGGCGCTGACTGAGCGGGATGACGAAAAAGAGCAGATGCAAAAGCTGGTCAAGAAGCTGTCGATGGCAGTGGAAGCGCCGCTCATCATCGACACAACCGAAGCTGATGTGGCGGAAGCGGCGCTCGCGCTTTATCCGGGGCGCGGCATCATCAACGGCAACAATCTCGAAAATGGCCGCGAGCGCATTGACGCGATCCTGCCCATCGCCCGCAAACACGGCGCCGCCGTCCTTTCCATGACGATAGACGAAGAGGGCATGGCGCACAGCCGCGACAAAAAACTCGAAATCGCCCGCCGCATCACTGAGATCGCCCGTCGGGATTATGGCATGACGCCGGACGATCTGGTTTTTGATGCGCTGACCTTCCCGCTGACGACCGGGCAGGAAGAGTTGCGCAATGACGCCGTCGAGACGATTGAAGGCATTCGCTTGATCAAGGAGCAGATCCCCGGCGTGATGACCGCGCTCGGCATTAGCAATGTCAGCTTCGGCGTCGGCGCGGCTGCGCGCGGCGCGCTCAACAGCGTCTTCCTCTACCATGCCGTCAAAGCCGGCCTGGATATGGCGATTGTCAACCCGGCCCACATCACGCCTTACTTCGAGATTCCGGATGACCAGCGCGCGGTCGCGGAAGACCTCATCTTCAACCGCGACGCCGATGCATTGCCGCGCTTCATCCAGTATTTCGAAGAAAACGAAGTGCAGCTTGCCGGTGCCGAAGTGATCGACCCGACCGCCGACATGAGCAGCGAAGAAGCCTTGCACTGGCAGATTGTGCATCGCAAGAAAGACGGCGTCGAGGCGCTGATTGACGATATTCTGACGCGCCGCGACGCGGTTGACGCCTTGAATCAGGTGCTGCTTCCGGCGATGAAGGAGGTCGGCGACAAGTTCGGCGCCGGCGAACTCATCTTGCCCTTCGTCCTGCAATCGGCCGAAGTTATGAAAAAATCGGTCGCCTATCTCGAAGGCTTCATGGACAAATTGGAGGGCGCCAGCAAAGGCATCGTCGTGCTCGCCACGGTCTACGGCGATGTGCACGATATCGGTAAAAACCTGGTTAAGACCATCCTCAGCAACAACGGTTATACCGTGCATGATCTGGGCAAGCAGGTGCCCGCCAACACCATCATTGATAAAGCCCTGGAATACCGAGCCGACGCCATCGGCTTGTCCGCGCTGCTCGTCAGCACATCCCGGCAAATGCCTCTGATTGTCAACGAGCTCGCGCGCCGTGACCTGCAGATCCCGGTGCTGGTGGGCGGCGCGGCGATCAACCGCCGCTTCGGCCGCCGCATCCTCTTCCTCGAAGATTCGAAAGAACCTTACGACGCCGGTGTCTTCTATTGCAAAGACGCTTTTGAAGGGCTGGCTGTGGTCGATCAATTGCTTGATGCCGAGCAGGGCGAGCGCTTTCTCGAAGAAGTCTTTAACGAAGCTTACGCTGAGGTTCAGCGCGCCCCGCGGCGGCGCCGCGCCGGCCGCGCCGCTCGTCGCCGGACGGTGGCGCCGGCGCCGGCAATCCCGACGCCGCCATTCTGGGGCGGCCGCGTCGTCCGCTCAATGCCGCTGGAAATCGTCCTGCAATACCTGCACAAGCCGGAGCTCTTCCGCCTGTCCTGGGGCGCGAAGAACGCCCAGGGAGAAGCCTGGGCGGAACTGTCCGCGGCTTACGAGACGCGCCTGCTGCGCATGGCAAAAGACGCCGCGCGACGCCGCACGCTGCAGCCGCAAGCTGTTTACGCTTACCTGCCCGCCAACAGCGACGGCGATGACCTGATCGTCTGGGACGCCGCTGCTTACGCCGCCACCGGCGCGAAGCGCGAAAGCGCCCGCTTCAGCTTCCCGCGCCAGCCCGACGGAGAAACCTTGTGCATCAGCGATTATTTCGCCCCGGTTGATGGCGGCCAGGTTGATGTCATGGTCTTGCAGACCGTGACAGTGGGCGCAGCCGCAACTGAAGAATTCGACCGCATGCAGGCCGCGGACCAATACAGCGAAGCCTATTTCTTTCATGGCTTGGCGGTGCAAGCGGCGGAAGCGACCGCCAATTACCTGACCCATATCGCGCAGGGGCAATTGGGCATCCCGGAAAGGCAAGGCAAACGCTACAGCTGGGGTTATCCCGCTTGCCCGGAACTGGCCGATCACGAGATCGTGCTGCGCCTTCTGCCTCAATTGACAAGCGAGCTCGGCATGTCGCTGACCGAGTCCTGGCAGTGGCTGCCCGAACAGAGCACCGCCGCGCTCTTCACTCACCATCCGGACGCCAAGTATTACAGCGTAGGCAACATCGATCGCGCGGCGCAGATTCTGGGCTGATTCAGGCCCCCCATATCGACTCTACACTCTGAATAGAAACCCGTCCCTTGTTCGCCCTCAGCGCCCACCGCGACCCGTCATAAGCCCGGACAATCGCATCAAATTGAAATTGCGCTGACAAATGACAATTTCGCCTCACATTTCGTAATCTGTAGGGGCGTTTCGCTGAAACGCCCGCAATTTGCAGGCCATTTTCAACGGGCGTCTCACGAGACGCCCCTACATTT
>JAJDUC010000059.1 GCA_022826865.1 Anaerolineae bacterium | reverse complement strand
AAGCCGGACTTTCGAAGAATCGGGCATGCCATTGCCGATGCCGGTGTTCTTGATGCCGCAGGCGATGCCGGCGAATTTGGCATTTTGAAATTCGTCTTTGACCGCTTCCAGCGTCGCCTTGGCCCCCGCGCCCGCTTCGATCACTTGACCGGTCGCCGTCATATCCCCGTCATCGAGGGCATTCTGGTGGCGGAATGCCCAGCGGTCAAAGCCGCCTTGCTCGCAGAGGTCATCAATACAGCTCTCCAGCGCGAAGGCCGTCTGGTTGACGCCGAAACCACGCATGGCGCCGCAGGGCAAATTATTGGTGTATACGGCTGTGCTGACGATATCCGTGACCGGGAAGTTATAGGCGCCCGTGGCGTGCCCGGCCGAACGCTCCAGCACCTTCATGCCAACCGAAGCATAAGCGCCGGTATCGCCGACGAAGCGCCCCTTGCAGAAGGTCAACATGCCGTCTTCGTCACAGCCGATGCTGTATTCCATCCAGATGGGATGCCGCTTCGGATGCATGACTATGGACTCATCGCGCGTCAAACGCACCTTGACCGGCAGGCCCAGCAAGTAGGCTGCCAGCGCCGCATGCCCCTGCACCGAGAGGTCTTCCTTGCCGCCGAAGGCGCCGCCATTCGGCACCAGCACAACATGCACCTCTTCCTGCGGCAGGCCCAGCAGCTTGGCGATCTGGACGCGATCTTCAAAGACGCCTTGCCCCTGGGAGAGGACCTCGATTCTAGCCCCCACCCTAGATCCCTCCCCCACAAGGAGGGAGGGACTGTCGTCGCCTGGTAGAGGATTACTTGGTCCTTCGTCTTTCTCCCCTTCCCTCATTTTGGGATGCTCGCCATAGAGATGGCGAGAGGGGGTCGGGGGATGGGGGCTGGGAAGCGGATAAGCCACGCAGGCTTCCGGCTCCATGAATCCGTGTTCGATCATCTGCGTCTCGTAGACGCCCTGCGTGGTATATGCCGCTTCCGCCATCGCTTTCTCGAGATCGCCCCGATTGGTGATCGACTGCGACAGCACATTGCCGCCTTCGTGAATCGACGGGCTCTCCGCCTGCATGGCGGCGTGCATGTCCGTGATCGGCTCCAGCACCTCGTAATCAACTTCGATCAGGCCGACCGCTTCGCGCGCTATCGCGTCCGTTTCGGCGGCGACCACCGCAAGCACATCGCCGACATAACGCGTGGTCTCGCCAACCGCGATCATCAGCGGCCAATCCTGCTTGATCAAGCCGATGTGACGGTCTCCCGGCACATCCTCGGCGCTGAAGATGCGCAGGACGCCCGGCAGCGCCTCGGCCGCGCTGAAGTCCATTGACTTGATGACGGCGCGCGGATGATCGCTGAATTTGAGCGCGCCGATCTTCATACCGTCAATGCGAATGTCATCGACATAACGGTGCTGGCCGAGCACGAGATCTTGCGCCTGGTATTTTGGCAAGCGCGTGCCAATCCCCCCGCCGACCTCCGGCATCTCCACTTCTTCTTCTTGACGTATGGCTTCAGCGGCGGTCTGTATCGCGTCCACGATTTTCTTGTATCCGGTGCAGCGGCAGAGATGCGGCGTCAGGCATTTTTCGATATCGTCGCGACTGGGCTCGGGATTGTGATTGATGAGGTTGTTGGCTTGCATCACGATGCCCGGGATGCAAAAGCCACACTGGACGCCGCCTTCTTTCACGAAGGCGTTGGCGAATACATTCTGCCGATATTCGCCCAGTCCCTCGGTCGTCGTGACCGCCTTGCCGGCGATTTTGTCCATCTTCGTCACACAAGAGAGCATCGCCTTGTCGTCAATCTGCACGACGCAGCAGCCGCAAGCCGCTTGCGGCGCGCAGCCGTCTTTGGGCGAGACGATGCCCATGTCCTCGCGCAGGACGTTCATCAATGCGCGATCGGGGTCGCCATCGTAAACAATATCGTGGCCATTAAGCGTGAAGTGAATCATGTCTCGTGTCTCCCTGTCATTTCTTATGCTCAGCCAGCCAGGCACTTTTCGATAGGGGAACCTAACGCCGTGAGAGACACGACCCGGGGCTGTTGCCGCCTATTATGTCGAGTTTTGCGATTTTTTTCAAATTCTGAAGCAATAGGGAGTGGTGAATGGGCGGTTATTACAAAATGCGCCGAGCAACAAGATAACTCTGTGCCCTCAGTTAACGCAAGAAATTAATTGAAAAATGCGCATCGTCTTTCGCGACATACATGCGGGCGAGCCAAGGCTCGCCCCTACGGCAAAAGAGGAGACTCGGTGTACGGGCGAGCGGCGGTCAGTGTCTACGCGACCCGCCGGCTCGCCCACTCTTGCTTCAAAATGCCTAGCAGATTTTGCATGACTTGCTTGGTACACCTTCTGCACTCTCTGCGCCTCTGCGGCAAAATCCCTCTGCGACTCTATCCTGTCTGCGCTACAATTCGCGCATGGATTTTAACCAGGAAACGGACACAAGATGTCATTAGCAAGCGCGGTCAAAGCGCGATTCCACACCGAATTTGGCGAGCTGCCCGCCTTCATCGTCCGCGCGCCGGGACGGGTCAACCTCATCGGCGAGCATACCGATTACAACGATGGCTTCGTCTTCCCGATGGCGATCGACCGCGCCGCCTGGATCGCCCTGCGGCCGCGCGCTGATAACCGGGTGCTGGCCATTTCCATTGATATGGGCGACCGGCGCGAATTCGCCCTCGACGACTTGCCGCGACCGTCCACGGTGGACTGGATCGATTATCTGATCGGCGTCGCCTGGGCGCTGCAGGGGCGCGGCCATGCGCTGCGCGGCTGGGAAGGCGTCCTCAGCGGCGATGTGCCTATCGGCTCGGGTTTGTCCTCTTCCGCCTCGCTGGAGTTGGCGACAGCCCGCGCTTTTCACGCGGTTTCGGGCTTCACCTGGGATGCCGCGGCGATGGCCCTGGCTTGCCAATCGGCCGAGAATCAGTGGCTGGGCGTCAACTGCGGCATCATGGACCAGATGATCTCGGCTGCCGGCGTGCAAGACCGCGCCCTGCTGATCGATTGCCGCAGCCTGGAGACCTATTCGGCGCCCCTGCCGCCAAGCGCGGCGGTCGTCATCCTCGATACCAACACGCGGCGCGGCTTGGTCGATTCCGCATACAACCAGCGCCGCGCGCAATGCGAGGCGGCGTCGCGGCATTTTGGCGTCGCCGCCCTGCGCGATGTGGAGCGCAAGACATTCGAGCGCCGCGCTGATGAGCTCGAGCCGCTCATGCGCCGGCGGGCGCGGCATGTCATTTCGGAAAACAAGCGGACGCTGCGCGCGCGCGCCGCCATGGACGCGGGCGATGCCGCAGCGCTCGGTCAATTGATGGTCGAGAGCCACATCAGCCTGCGCGACGATTTCGAAGTATCCAGCCCGGCGCTGGACGCCATCGTCGATTGCGCCAATGCCGAGGCCAGTTGTTACGGCGCGCGCATGACCGGCGCCGGGTTCGGCGGCTGCGCCGTTGCGCTGGTTCGCGCGCAGAGCGCCGGCGATTTCGTGGAGCGCGTGCAGGCCTGTTATAGAGCGGCGACCGGGAACGAAGCCATTCTGTACATCACGGCTGCCAGCCGCGGCACGGAAACGGTCTACCCTCAGGCGTCAAATTGAAAGAGAGAGCAGCCGCCGTCGAGCGTGAGGATGCTGCCGGTCATATAGGCGGTCTGGGGACTGGCCAGGTAGAGGACGGCCGCGGCGATCTCTTCAGGCGAACCGGGCTCAAGCAGCGGAATCACCTTGGCCACACGGGCGGCGTACTGCGGCTCTTCGCGCAGTTGACGGCCCGCCAAGCCGGCATTCACGATGCCCGGCGCCACTGCGTTAACCAGGATGCCATGGGCAGCCAACTCGCGCGCCATCTGCTTGACCAGCATGTTGACGCCGGCTTTGCTGACGGTGTAGGCGCTGATCTCCGGCCAAGGGATGGCGCCGACCCAACTGGATGTCAGGATGAGGCGCCCGGCCGTTCCATCCGCGACCATCTTGCGGGCGGCCGCCTGACAGACATTGAAGCAGCCGGTGAGGTTGATATCGAGGTGGTTCTGCCAATTCTCCTGGCTGAGCGCCAGGAAAGGCTGGGCCTCGACGATGCCGGCGTTGGAACAGACGATATCCAGTTGGGGCAGGTCGGCGATGGCAGCATCAACCGCGGCGCGGTCGCGGACATCGACCTCGGTGTATTCCACGGCGGCGTCATGCGCCGCGACGCGCTGGATGGCTTCGGCGGCTTCCGCGCGCGCGACGATATCCCACATGACGATGTGGGCGCCCTTCTCCGCCAACTGACGCGCCATGGCATTACCGAGGTCGCCGGCCGCGCCGGTCACGATTGCGGTTTTGCCTTGCAGCATGGTACGCGTTCCTTTCTGTTCGCTCAAAGCTGGGAGATGGCGGTTGATAGCGCTTTCTCAGTGATAGCCTGTGGTCACTCCCATGTCAGTCCCATCGCCGGGCAAGCAAGCATTTCGCCATTGGCGCCCCATTCGCAGTTTTCGCGGACCCACCGGCAGCTCGGGTGATTGGTCAGATCGCCCCAACAATGTATCCAGCTGAGATCGCTCGCTTCACCTTGCAAGCGAGGTGGAACAGATTCCCGAAGGGCAACCCGCTCTTGCTCATTGCAGAAAAGTTCTTCATCCACTTTGGTATAACCGTTGTATGCGTATCCCATGAAATGACGGTGGATATGACAGGCCTCGTGGACTAGCACAGCCATTGTTCTGGCGAGATTCACGTCCATATCGAAAACTGAGATCACTCGATCGTAAGGCGGTAAGAGAATGATCCGTTGACTACTCAGCACTGTGCCACCAGCGTGAAGGTCCGGGTCTTCTCTGATTAGGACGGCGCCGTTGATCACATAGTCATACCATTTCTGAGAACCTGCCCGTAGCCGATTCAACGCTTCCGTAATGTAGCCGACGTTAAGTGGCGACCCTTCTATTCGGATTGCATGTCCTGTGACCTGTGCTGATGATGTACCCGGTTGAGGCTGTGCAGGCGCCGGGCATTCATTGCGCTGGAAGGCCCAATAGCCGTCGACCCACTCTTGTTCGCTCTGGCACTGGCGATTCACAAAGCAGCAATTGTCGATGTCGGATGGCTGCTGCTGATTCGCAGTGGATTCGGTGGCGGGCGACGCCTGCTGCTGATCCAGGCGCGTGTAATCCACCCAATCCGCCAGCCAAAGCGTCTGGCCGTCCCGGTCGATCTTCAGCCAGCGATTGAAGCGGCCCACCACCTGCAGCACCTCGCCGGCCAGCGTCCTGGCGACGATGGGGCTGTCCAGGCTGTATGACGCGCGCAGCCTGGAGGGCCAGGTGACGCGAATCTGATAGGCATCGGCGAGAGCCGCGCCGCTCAGCATGAGCCATATAATGACGACAAGGACGAGTCTTCTCATGCCTTTATCTCCTTACCACCATTGAATTTCGGGATCATGGATATTGGCGATGATCCATTTAATCCATTCGATCGTGGAGCGATCAGCCGGGTTGATTTGCTGCAGCGCGTGAAGACTGGCTTCCATGCAGGCTTTTTCTTCGTCCACCGCCTTGTCGAAGCGATATCCCTCATGAACGTGGCAGGCTTCGTGAACGATGCCGAAGATGACGTAGACGAGGCCCGCTTCGCCCGTGCCATCTTTCAGCACTTCCGAAAGCGTTTCCTGATAGGTCTTTGTTTCTGGATAGACGCCGGAAATACTGCCCTCCGCGACCATTATGATCGTGTTTAGGCCGCTAGTTGAATATTTCCACCAGTTCGGCGCTTCGTCCCGAAGCAGGCGCAAGGCATTGCTAACCTGTGTGATAAAGGTTTGCGAGCCCTGAATTGAGATTCCCTGGGTGGCTGGCGGAATGCTGCATTGATAGTGCTGAAAGATCTGCCAACCGATTGTCCAATCCTGTTCGGTGACGCATTGACGGTTCACAAAACAGCAATTGTCAACGCCTTCGGGAATGACCACCGACAAGGAGGCTTGTCGCTGCGCGTTGTCGCATTGATTCTCTTGATAAGCCTGATAACCGCTTCTCCAGTCCGCATCGTTGTGGCACTGCCAGCCGACAAAGCAGCAATTGTCGACGCTGTCGGGCGCGCTGCTGAGCGGCTGCGTCGCTGTCAGCGATTGCGTCGGCGCGGCGCATTGATTGTTCTGGTAAGCCCAGTAGCCGTCCGCCCATTGCTGGTCG
>JAJDUC010000092.1 GCA_022826865.1 Anaerolineae bacterium | reverse complement strand
GACCAGCTATGAAGTCCAGGGGGGCGGGCATAGCAGTTGGCACGATGTCGGCGATGTCGCCAGCTACGAATTCACTGGCTTGAGCGCCAACACCCAATACACCTTGCAAGTGCGCGCCGTAAACAGCGGCGGGGATTCGGCGGCCGCGCAAGTTTCCGCCAGCGCACTGCCCAACGCCCCCTCTGCGCCGACAAGTCTGCAGACCAGCGGCATTACGCAGACCGCGATCACGCTGGGCTGGACGAAATCGGCGGGAGCGACCGCTTACAAGGTCCAGCTGGACAGCGGCGCGATGACGACCCTGGGTGATGTGGCGACGCATACATTCAGCGGCTTGACCGCAAATACCAGCTACACGCTGAAGGTCATCGCCAGCAACAGCGGCGGGGATTCGGCGGCGGCATCGGTCAGCGCCAGAACCCTGGCCGCGCAGCCGACCGCTTTGGCGGACCCCACCAGCGTCACAACCAGTGGCATCACGCAGACCGCGATTACGCTGGGCTGGGCGAAAGTCGGCGCCGCCACCAGTTACGAAGTCCAAGGGGGCGGGCATAGCAGTTGGCACGATGTCGGCGATGTCGCCACCTATACCTTCAGCAATCTTACTGCGGATACACAGTACACTTTACAAGTGCGCGCCAAGAACAGTCAAAGGACTTCGACGGGCGTCTCCGTCACCGCCAGCACACTGCCCGACCCTCCTCCCCCCCCTGACGACCTGGATGCCAGCGAGGACGCTCAGAATAACGTCAATCTCAATTGGGAAGTGTCCGCTGGAGCGGATTCCTACGATATTCGCGGCTCTGTGGCGTCCGACCAACCCGGCAGCCAGGCTGTTTCTATTGGTTCAATCAGCAATTGGATGAATGTGGGTGATACAAACTCCTATGTCATCAGAGGACTGAACCCGAATACGCAATACACTTTTGAAGTGCGCGCCGCGAACGCCGGCGGCTACTCCGACTCCGCCTCCACAAGTTTGCGGACGAGACAGTCGCGTTCGGATACGGTGAGCGATTTTGGAGGGAGCAGCGATGATACCGTGCTGACTGGCGGCGATCCCCCGCCGCCAAGCAACAGCGGTTCCACGAGGAGAGACGCGCTGGCGGACAGCGGTTCTGCCGCTACCGCCACAACTGGCGCGCCCTCGTTCAAATGCACGGACGAAGAGAAGGCGATGATCGCTATCAGCCCACAGCCGATGGGTCTCAATGTGCAATGCGTCGGGCCTGTCGGCGTTGGCGTGCCCAGTTTGATTCAACGCGGCGTTATTATACTAGGCGTTGATGTTTGGGGCTGGGTGCGCGGCAACTTCGAAGTATGCTTCAGGCAAGCTGGCGATCTGGTCTTTCTTGATTCAGCTTACGCGCCGCGTCGGCTGTCGAATGTCGTCCCCTATGGCCGCGCTGGCATGATTTGCTCCCAGGTGGACCGACCGGGCACCCTGGTCTTGCTGCGCTCAACGTCGTCCTCGGCGACGCCCGTCGCCGGGCTAGCGCCGACTGCAATCCCAAGGGCAACGCCGACGGCGCTCGAGGGACAGTCCAGCGAATGTATTGTGTCCACGACCGATCCGCTCAATCTGCGCGCCAGCCAGGGTGGGAAAATCCTGCTGACATTGCCGGCTTCGACGACCCTAATTGTATATGACAGGCGGAACGACTGGCTGCTGGTCGAATACGATGGGCGGAGAGGCTGGATCAGCGCGGTTTACACGCAGGCGGTCGCGGGGGATTGTTCCTAGCGGCGTATGTCAAATGGCAGTCGCGAGGCTGCCATAAATCAAATGACCTTGAAGATGCCGGAGGAAGCCCCGTAGAACGGGGCTTGGAAAAGCTACTTGTATTCGAGATTGTCCAGGCGATCGTCTAGCCGCTTCAAATGCTCAAGGATTTCTTTCTGTGTGCCTTGTATGCTTTTGTGGGCGGTTTCGGAGGCATGTCTAGTCGCCCTGACTTCTTGGCCAAGCTCTGCAATGTCAGCCTCAATTTTAATTTGTCCATCGCGGAGGGCGCGGAACTTGTTTTGATTTGCTGTATTGTGCGCTTCTATCTTTTCGTCAATATACCTGTTGACCTCTCGTTTCCATTCCGATCCATCGGCATTGCTCATTGTGTATCTCCAAAATTGGACATTGTGCATACTATAACGCGGTGGCGATCTGATGGCAAACCTGAATGGAATCGGGTTTACAAGGCAAGGTTTGCTCGATAGCCAAGCCCAAGATGACTGATTCCATTTATTTCTTTCCGGCTCCGATATTTCCCCGCTTGGCTTGGGTTTGGGAATACGCATCTTCTGTACGCTACAATTGATTCCTGCGCATAGGCGCTCGATGCGCGGGCGGAGTAGGGTAGGGTGCCTGGATCCACCGTCGAGCGCAACGGGTTTAACCGTCTTCAGCGCACAACTCAAACAATAGCCGAATCGCCACCTCGGTCGCGATCTGGATGTCATTCAGGTAGATGAATTCATTCGGCCCGTGTGAATTGTCGCCCGAGCCATAACCGAACATCGTCACAGGCACGCCCAACTCCCGCCCCAAGTGTCCGCCGATGGCCAGCGAACCGCCGTGCCGCATGAGCAGCGCCTCGCGACCGAGCGCCGCTTTTAAGGCCCGCTGGATGGCGCGGATCTCCCGGCCGTCATCGGGCATCAGGAAGGGATGCGCGATGCTGAGAAGCTCGGTTTCGACTTTGATGCCCGGCTCGGTGAAGGCGGTTGCGTGTTCGACGAAGCGCCGCCACATGCCTTCGGAGTTTTGCCCGGCCACCGTGCGGATCGTGACTTTGCAGCCCGCGCGCGCCGGGATGATCGCCCGCGTCTCATCAGCCGAGGGGCCGCCGAAGATGCCGCCGACATCCAGCGTCGGCTGCGATGTGCTGCGTTCGGCGAACACGCCCAGATAATCGCCAAAGAAGGCTTCGACGCCCGCGGCCCGCTGCAGCGGCGGTCCGATGGTCTTCCACAGCGCATTCATGTCTCGGGATTGCCGGTCCGTCATGGGAATGGCGTCATCATAGAAGCCGGGTATCTGCACGCGTCCGCTGGCATCGTGAAACGACGCGATAATGCGCGCCAGGTAATGAATCGGATTTTTGACCGCGCCGCCATAACGTCCGCTGTGAAGCTCATGCGGCGGTCCCTGCACTTGCAGCTCCCCCATTATGGCGCCGCGCAGGGCATTGCCAATCACCGGTTGTTCCGGCGAGAAGGGGCCGTCAGAAATGATCAGCGCGTCGGCGGCGAGCAGGTCAGTATGCGACGCGACGAATGGAGCTGTGTTTTTGGAACCGAGCTCCTCTTCGCCTTCAAAAAAGAGCTTGACATTGATTGGCAGCCGGCCGCATGCGGCCAGAACCGCTTCAATCGCCTTGAGGTTGATCCAGATGCCGCATTTGTCGTCTACCGCTCCGCGCGCGGCCAGGCGATTGCCGATGATGGTCGGCTCGAATGGCGGCGACTGCCAGAGCGAGGCATCGCCGACCGGCTGCACATCGTAGTGGGCGTAGAAGAGGATGGTCGGCGCATCTGGGCCGGCGCGCAGCCAGTCGGCGTAAAGCGCAGGATGGCCGGCGGTTGACAGCTTCTGGCAGTTTTCCAGGCCGATCCGCTCCATCTCCGCAAGGATCCAATCGGCGCAGGCATGCAGCTGCGGCTGAAAGCCGGGATCGGCGCTAATGGAAGGGAAACGCAGGAGTGTCCGAAATCCTTCGAGGCTATGTTCCTGACGCCGCCTGCTGTATTCCAGTGCCGGCGCGATCGCTGCGTCGCTCATCGTTCTACTCCAGGATAATGTCCGCGGCCGGTCGGCGGGGAGCAATCGCACAAAAATTAAATTGCGCCGATAAATGACAATTTCTGCTCACATTTCCTAATCTGTAGGGGCGTTTCGCTGAAACGCCCACAATTTGTAGGCCATTTTCAACTGCCGTCTCACGAGACGCTCCTACATTTTACATGGCCATTGGCGGATGTCACTTTTGATGTAATTGCCCTGTCCCGTCGGCGCGAATAATTGACAATCTGAAATCACTTGTTAGACTCTCACAGTTGATGAAGATTTGATATGGCTCCGTTTGCGCAGCGCAAGCCATAACTTGACGGAAAAGCCGATGAGGCGCTCGTCGGGCGCCAGCGCGGCTATGGAAGCTGACAACGCTTTAATGATTTTCAATTCTATCCCGGGAGGATATGGAGAATATGCAAGCATTGTATGAAACGAAAAACGCCGGTTTGGAGGATGCCCTGCTGGAGTCGCTCTCGCCGGATGAGCCCTGGTCGCTCGTCGAGCGTTTCACCACGCTGGTGCGCGAGTCGTCATCAGAAGACGAACGGACGGCCTTCGATTACGTCGCCGGGCGCCTGAGCGCCTTGGGCGTTCCCTACGAGATGCACATGCCGGAACAGTTCTTGAGCGTTCCGATCAAAGCATCGCTGGTGGCGGGCAGCAATACCTATCGCGCGAAGACGCCGGGTTTTTCCATCAGCACACCGGCCGGCGGCGCCAGTGGCGAGGCGGTAATCATTGAGGGATTCGCCGCGGGACGGAGCGTGGATTTCTTCGACTTTTCACCGACGACCGAAGTCGATGTTAAGGGCAAGATCGTTGTGGTCGATGGCTTTGGCGGGCCGCCGCCAGTCTGGTATTTCCAAAACAAAGGCGCGAAAGGCGCAGTCTTCATCAACCCCGGCGTCGATATCCATTGGGGCATCTGCACCACGATTTGGGGCGCGCCTGACCTCGACAATTACCATCGGCAGCCGACGATCCCGGTGCTGTCGATCAATCGGCCCGATGGCGACGTCTTGCTGGCCCAGTTGGCGGCGGGCTTAACTAATGTCACGTTGCATACCGAGCTCAAGGAAGGCTGGTTCGAATGTCCCTGTCTGGTGGCGGAGATCAAAGGCAGCGTCGAGCCGGAGCGCTTTGTGCTGGCGCATGGGCACATGGATTCCTGGGATATCGGCATCGGCGACAACGCTGTCGGCGACGCCACCCTGCTCGAGTTGGCGCGTATCTTCCACAATCGCCGCGATAGCATGGCGCGCAGCCTGCGCGTGGCCTGGTGGTCCGGTCATTCCACCGGACGCTATGGCGCGTCAACCTGGTATGCTGACGCCTTTGGGCTTGATCTGGCGCGGAATTGCGTGGCGCAAATGAACATTGATTCGCCCGGCTGCCGCTGGGCGACCGAGTACCGCGATGTAACCGTGATGGCCGAAGTGGAGGACTTCGCCGCCCGCTCGGTGCTGGATTCGACCGGCAAGGGATTTACTGGCGAGCGTCCGCATCAAGCCGGCGATTATTCCTTCAACAACATCGGCATATCGAGTTTGTTTATGCTGCTGTCTTCAATGCCTCAGGCGAAGATCGACGAATTGGGCTTCTACGGGGTTGGCGGCTGCGGCGCCAATATCGCCTGGCACACCGAAAATGACAGGCTTGAGATCGCCGACAAAGACAACCTGATGCGCGACCTGCGCGTCTACGCGACATCGCTGCAGCGCTTGTTGAATAATCCCCTGCATCCCTACGACTTCCGCGCCTTGACGGCCGAGTTCAAAGACACGCTGGATCGTTACTCGGCCGCGGCCGGATCCGACGCCGATTTCACTCCGGCTTACGACGCGCTGGCGGATCTGGATTCGGCGCTGGGCGATCTGCAGGGCCGGGCGTCAGACCTGGCGAATGGCCAGGTTGGCGATGCCGGCGTGCGCGCCTACAACGATGCCCTGCTGGCGCTGGCGCGGGAATTGGTGCCGATTAACTTCACGCGCAAGGGCCGCTTCCGCAATGAGCCGGCGGTGCGCGTGCCGGAATTGCCCGATCTGGCGCCGGCGCTGGATATCGCCGATGCCGATGGGCACATGCGGCGGGTCACGCGGACGCACCTCCTGCGCGGCGTCAACCGCGTCGCCTGGACGTTCGAGACTTCAGCGAATATCGTCCGCGCGGCGCTGGAGAAGATTTAGCCATGACCAACCCTCCTCGGTCCCCCCATTGCAATGGGGGACGCATAGGCGCAATTCAGAGTTCGCGTAGCCTTGGCTCCCCTTTCTGATGCTTCGGGGAGGGGCCGGGGGTGGGGTAGGCGCGACTCTGTGAGTCGCCCGCCTTACTAACGAAAATGCGTAGGGGCGACGCTTGTGTCGCCCAAAACCCAAATATGCAATGTATGTACGGGCGAGCCAAGGCTCGCCCATAATGGAGATTAAAACATGAAACTCATCTACCTCGTATCCGGCCCAATGGGCCGCAGTCCGGCCGGTCAAGCCGAACTCGGACGCCGCCGCGAATACTTGCAGCGCCAGGCCGCGCCGAACACCGAAGTCGACATCACCGACATCCCGGCCGGGCCGGGCTCCATCGAAAGCATGTACGAAGAATACCTGTCCATCCCGGAGACGGTTCAGCGCGCGCATGAATTGCAAGCCGATGGCTGGGATGGCATTCTTCTGGGCTGTTATGGCGACCCGGGCCTGGGCGCCCTGCGGGAGATGGTTGATATTCCGGTGGTCGGCGCCGGGCAAGCCACGGCTTTGATGGCATCCGCTGTGGGCCGGCGCTACTCGGTCATCACCGTGACCGACAGCGTCATCGGCCCGCTGGAAGAGACGATGCGCAACAGCGGCGGCGGCGACAAGCTGGCCAGCGTGCGAGCGGTGAATATCCCGGTGCTGGAATTGCACAAGGACCGCGAGCAGGCTATCGAAGTCACGCTGGAAGAAGGACGCAAAGCGATCGAAGAAGACCGCGCCGACACCTTGATCGTCGGCTGCATGAGCATGGGATTCCTCGAGATTCCGGAAGCCTGCCAAGCCGAGTTGGGCGTGCCCTTCTTGAATCCGGCCCGTGTGCAGCTCAAATTCCTGGAAGCGATGCTGGGCTCCGGCCTCAGCCACAGCAAACGCGCTTACATGACGCCGCCGAAGATCGCCTCCGGCCAGGCATCTTCGCCGGCTGACCTGTATCACCGCAGGAATTAGCTGTTGCCGGGAGCTGGAATCAAGGCTAACAAACCATGTAAGAGTTCAACGCTTGCCGCAGCCAAGTGTCTTGGTTGAAGCGGCTTATATTGCGGCGCGCAGCCAAGCTGGCCGGCTGGGCGATTCGCAGATGAAAACCAGAGGATTGGCTGTGTCACTTGAGGGGTTGACCCGCATCTCAGTTTTCCTGCCGTATGCGGCGATTTGCCTATTGGCCTATTGGCGATTGATACCGCGTCTGCTGCCCTCCGCAAAATGGCTGGCGACAGTCATGTTGGCAGTGCAGCTTCTCATCATTTTTATTTCGCTGACGCTTAAAGCGAATACAACCTTTCAAGCATTGCTGTGGGAACTAAGGCATGAATGGAATATCCCAGCCACTTTCGCCACAACCCAGCTTGCGTTGATAAGCGCTATTTCGCTAGTAACGAGCTGGCTGGCGCGAAGAGACGATAGAAAGCAAGCAATTTTTCTGGCAGTCATTGGCGCGCTTTTCCTGTATTTTGCTTGGGATGAGTACTACACGATACACGAGAGCATCCCACATTGGGACAGCTATTATGCCATCTTGGGTTTGATCTTGGCGGGGCTTGCGCTGCTGCTTGCCTGGCGCTCGTCGACGTCCGCTCGGGTATGGTTTTATTCCCTTTTGTCCGGTCTCGCTGTGAGCGCGCTGGGCGCGATAGCGCTCGAGAGGCTGACGCATCTATGTGAAGAGCTCGCCTATATTCACGCCGATGTTTGCGCAAATATATTTGTCTGGGAGGAAGGGTTAGAGTTCCTGGGCGTCTGGATTGCGCTGGTCGCCGTATTGGGGTTCTTTTCCGATCTCGCTCTCCCGCCTTCGCCGCGCGCCCGCCGGTTCCTGTTAAGCTTCCCGGCGTTTTGGCTCCTGCTGCTTGTCATCAATTCCTTGCTGCCACGCTTTGAAATAATGCTTCTGGCGCGGCCAGCCGCGGTGCAGTTTAAGTCTGGCGTACGCCTGGACGGTTACCGCCTCGACTTTGACAGCAAGCGGGGAACCGTCCAGGCGCAACTCTACACGACCGCTGAGCAGCAAGACTACTTTTACCTCGGCTATTCGATTCATCTGATAGATCAGGGCAATTTCGACAGCGTCGCCAGCCGCAATGAATGGGCTTATCGCCATCATGGACTTTGGGTGCTTGGTCCCGAATATGAACCTGTGTACCGTACGCAGATCTCCGTCGATCTGCCTGAGGATTTTCCCAGCAACCGCGCCCTCTGGGCAGTGCTCTCGCTCTGGCGCCCTCAAGACCGCGACTATTCGATTCAGAAAGTCCTCTCAAGCGACCATCTTTTGCTTGGCGATTCGCAAGTCATACTCGGCGAGTTTACGCTGCGAGACGAAGCAGCGGCCGCTGGGGCTTCCGCACGGGCGCTATTTGCAAACGGATTTGCGCTGGAGGCTGTCGAGTTGCCGGCAGAAGTCCAAGCTGGCGAGAATCTGGGCGTTAGCTTCGCCTGGCGCACCGATTCGCCCGACAATGCGGACTATATCCAATTTCTGCATTTAGGTCATGAGGCCAGTGACGAATGGTTTGTCTTTGATCAACAGCCGTTGGGCGCGCGTCTGCCAACGCGGCTTTGGTATGCGGGCTTGGCGGATCGCGAGAAATGGCAAGTGCCTTTGCCAGCGGAGTTGGCGCCTGGGCGTTACTTGGTTTTTACGGGCTTGTATCGCGCGAGCGATAATGAGCGCTTGGCGGCGCAGAGCGCGGGGGGGGGGGGGGCGACTTCCTGGACGGACGTGTACCGCTGGGTTCGATACTGATACAAGCCGCTTGATGAAATTGCGAGCGAGCGCCTGGCTGTAGCATGCGCTATATTTGTTAAGCAATTGACGAAAGGAATAACAGATGGAATTCATATTGACCGGAGCGACACTCATAGATGGCAACGGCGGCGCGCCGCTGACAAACGCCGCCGTGCACGTCCAGGGCGATCGCATCGCCTGGGTCGGAAGCGCCGCTGATTTGCCACCGGAAGCGCAAGCCGCGAAACAGTACGATGTCAGTGGAAAGTGGCTGATGCCCGGGCTGATCGACGCCCATATCCACATCTGCTACAACGGCAGCGAAAGCGTCTTCGCCCTGCTGGAAAAGCATCGCGATGAGCTGGTCCTGGAGGCGGTCGATATCTGCAAGCGCACGCTCTCTCATGGCGTGACTGCGATCCGCGATGTCGGCGGCGAGCAATTCATCGAGATGTCGCTGCGCAACGCGATCAATCGCGGTTTCATCGAAGGGCCGCGCATGAAACTTTCCGGCCGCGTCATTTCCATGACCGGCGGGCATGCCCACTTCATCGCGCGCGAAGCCGACGGCCCCGATGAGATGCGCAAGGCGGCGCGCGAGCAGATTAAAGCCGGCGCCGATCTGGTCAAGTTGATGGCCACCGGCGGCACCGCCACGCCCGGCCAGGATATCCACGCCAGCCAACTCACAGTCGAGGAGATTTCCGCCGTTACCGAGGTGGCGCACATGATGGGGCGCAAGGTGGCGGCGCATTGCCACGGCACCGGCGGCATCCGCAATTGCATGCTGGGCGGCGTCGATACGATCGAACATGGCACCTACCTCGATGAAGAGACCGCCGACATGATGGTGGAAAACGGCGCAACGCTGGTGCTGACGCTGGGCGCCGGCAATCCCGACTTGGAAAGCTATCCGCTGTCGCCGGTGCAGCAGGCCGATGCCGAGCGGCGCAAACCCATGATCGAGCAGGGCATCAAGCAGATTCGGGGGACCATCGCCCTGGCGCGCTCCAAAGGCATTTTCCTGGGCATTGGCACCGATGCCGGCGGCAACCCGCTGGCGCCGCACAACTTCAGCATGGCCCGCGAATTGGAGTTGCTGGTGAACAATGACCTGACCGCCTTGGAAGCCATCACCATCGGCACGCGCAATAACGCCGCCGTCCTGGACATGGAAGACGACATCGGCACGGTAGAAGCGGGCAAGTATGCCGATCTGCTTCTGCTTGACGCGGATCCGCTGGTGGATATCCGCAACTTGCGCGAAATCGCCGCCGTCTACAAGGGCGGAGAGAAAGTGTAGGGGCGAGACTTGTCTCGCCCAATTGCAGGACATAAATGCCCACGATAGCAGCAGTTGGCGATATCTTTCTGCAGGAAGCATTGCCCCCGACCGCCGAATTGGCGGCGGTCTCGGAGGTCTTGCGCGGCGTCGATATCGCCTTTGGCAACCTGGAAACGCCCGTTTCGACGCGGGGCGCGCCGGCCGAGAAATGGGTGAATATGCGCATGCCGCCCGATTTGCTGCCGGATATTGCCGCTCTGGGTTTTAACATGTTGACGCTTGCGAACAATCACATGATGGATTTTGGCGAAGTCGCGCTGCGCGATACCTTCGACTGCTTGCGCGAGCGTGACCTGCCTTATGTCGGCGCGGGAGAAAATCTCGATGCCGCCTGGCGGGCTGAAAGCGTTGAGATCGGCGCGCTTAAGGTGGCCTTCCTGGGCGCGGCATCAACACTGGGGCCGGGCGCCGCCGCCGCCGCGAACAGCCCGGGCGTGGCGCCAATTCATGTGTCCGAGTCCTATCATATTGATCCGGCGGCCAGCCTGGAGCAGCCGGGCAGCGCGCCCTACGTCTTCACGCGCGCCTGGCGCGAAGACCTCGAGCGCGCGACTCGCGCAATTGAAGCGGCGCGTAAAGAAGCGGATTTCCTCGTTCTGGCGCTTCATTGGGGCGTACCGCCCTTTTGGCGTCCCCGTTTTCAGGACGGTTTGGCCGATTATCAGATTGAGGTCGGCCGCGCCCTGATCGACGCCGGCGCCGACCTCATCGTCGGCCATCATCCTCATTCGCTGCAGGAAGTGGAGGTCTACCGCGGCAAGCCGATCTTTTACAGCCTGGGCAACTTCGTTTTTCATCACAACCAAGGCCCGGTGAGCGATACGCCGATCAGTCGCAATTCGCCTTATGGCATGACCGTGGCTCGGCGCAATCGCAACTGGCGCGAGACAGTCATTGTCCTGGTCGATGTCGCCGCCGATGGCGCGGCGAGCTATTCCCTGCAGCCGGCCTTGCTCGATGCCGACGGCAACCCGCAATTGCTGCGGGGCGAGGAAGCGCGCTCGGTCGTCCAACGACTGGATGACATGTCGCCCAATGCGCGCCTCAGTTACGAAGCGGGCAATGGCCATTTGCAATTGTAAGCCGGTGAAAGCCAAACTCTTTAAAGATGCCAATTCATGTTGAAGGAGAGGTGGGATAGAATCAGTCAAGCTGCAATTTCGGAAGTTCTTGAATTTGTCGTACATTTATGTGGGTAAGGAGATAACCCAACCATGAACAGAAAGCTGAAACGCCTTTCAACTCTTTTTGCGTTGCTCATGCTGGCGCTGGCGCTGGCCGCGCCCGCCACAGCGCAGACCATGGGCGAAATGATCCCGCCGATCATCGTGCATTCGGTGACGCAGGCGGAGCGCCCGATTGAATACGAGACCACGCGACTGGTCGTCGAGAATATGCGCGAGCTGGGCCTGGAGGTCGAGCACCGCGCGATCCCCTGGGCGCAGTTGATTGATGAAATCTGGTACAGCCGCGTCGAAGGCGAAGGCCGCGCCGAGCGTCCCTTCCAGATGACCTACTGGCGTATGGTCGGCCGTCCGGAACGCTCGGATCCCGATGAGTTCACCTACAACCTCTTCCACTCCAGCGTGCGCGATGGCGGCTACAACTTCATCGGCTACAACAACGCCGATTATGACGCCCTGGCGGAAGCGCAGCGCGTGGAAGTGGGCGACAAGGAAACGCGTCTGGATATTATCTGCGAAGCGCAGCAGATGATCCGCAATGACATGGTGAACGCCTACTTTGTTCACCCGCTGACGCCGCAAGTTGTCAATACCGATGTCTTCAATGCCGACAGCGTCGTCACGCAAGCCGGTATCGGCGTGCACAACTTCTGGACCTGGATCGGCATAGAGCCGACCGGCGAAGACAAGACGCTGATCACCTCGACGACATCCTTCCTGAATTCTTTCAACCCGCTGGAGATCGCCGGCGACGCGCCGAGCCGCGTTACCGAAATGACCTGGGACCGCCTGATGCGCATCAACCCCATCGGCGTGGCCGAGCCCTGGGCCGCTGAAAGCGTTGTCTGGGAAGACCCGCTTAATGTGGTTGTGACCTTGCGCGCGGGCATGAAATGGCACGATGGCGAGCCGGTCACATCGGAAGACGCCGCCTACACCTTCGAAGCGGCTCTGGCCGGTACGACCCAGGTGGACGAAGACGGCAAAGAAGAGTTCCGTCCCGAAGCGCCGGATTACCATCCCTTCGCCCGCAATGTCGCCAACATCGAGATCATCGACGACTTGTCCGTTCGCTACACGCTGAAGACGCCTTCGGCCGCTTTCGAGACCAGCTCGCTCGCCAAGCTCAATCTGATTCCCAAGCACGTCTGGGAACCGATTATCAACGACCTGCTGACGCGGGACGATGCCGATGCCGATTCGATCCAGGAAGAGATTCCCATCGGTTCCGGGCCCTTCAAGTATGTGGCCTATGATGTGAATGAATTCGTCTTGCTGGAGGCCTTCGACGATCACTGGTCGCGGCCCAAGATCGACGCCTGGCTGATGAATGTTCTGCCGAACCAGGAAGCGACGCTGGGCCAGATCCAATCCGGCGAAATGAACTTCCTCTGGGAATGGCCGGGCGACCCGGGCGTACTGCAGGATATCGTGGCGGACAACGAACATCTGGACTTGTTCTCGGCGATCAGCATTGGCTTCCAATACTTCGCCTTCAACGTGCGTTATGCGCCCTTCGATGATGTCAGCTTCCGTCAGGCGATCGCGCATACCATCCCGCAGCAGTTCATCATCGACAACATCTACAATGGTTTCGCCGCCCCGGCGGACAGCTTCGTCTCGGCTGCGCTTGAATACTGGCGCCAATGCGAAGATCTGCCGACGTACAACTTCAGCATTGATGGCGCGCGTGAATTGCTGGCTGGCGCTGGTTACACCTGGGATGACGACGGACGCCTGCGCTACCCGGCGAACTAAGTGTTCCGCAATATGCCGGATTGTCGGCTGTGTAGGGGCGTTTCGCTGAAACGCCCTTTGCAGCTATTGTCCGTGTTCGGGCGTCTTGGCAAGACGCCCCTACAGGTATCGTACAATCGGAATATGTAGGGGTGATCCATTGGGTCTCCCGAAGGCGCGATTCAATGCCGCGGCGGGCGACTCAAGAGTCGCCCCTACAGACACTCGTAGAGGAAACGCATGAGCCGAGGCGTCGTCTACTATATCGCCGGGCGTTTTCTGCAGAGCGTGATGGTGCTTTGGATCATCGTTACGCTGCTGTTCCTCCTGTTTCGCCTCGCCCCCAGCAACCCGCTGGCCAGCTACATCGACACGACATTCACCAAGCAGCAGGAAGCGGCGCTGCTGGCGCGTTTCGGCCTGGATAAGCCGCTGCACGAGCAATACATCATCTATCTTGTTAACCTGGCCAGGTTCGACCTGGGCGATACCTTCAGTTACGCCGGCAAGAGCGTCCTGGATATCCTGCGCGCCGATCTGCCCAATACCATATATCTGACCCTGAGTTCCTTATTGGTGGCTTATGGCGTCGGGGTGCTCGGCGGCATACTGATGGCGGCTCTGCGCGGCAGTTTGTTCGAGCGCGTCGGGACGACTTTCACGCTGATGACGCGCGCGGCGCCAACCTTTTGGGTCGGTATGCTGCTGCTGACGTTTTTCGCCTTTCAGTGGAAACTGCTGCCGTCTTCGGGAATTGCTCCGGCCATGGTGCGCTACCGTTGGGAAACGGAATGGGACAAGCTGATGTCGCCGGTGTTTTGGCGTCACATGATCCTGCCAACTTTTACACTGGTCGTTTACCTGCATGGTTTGCCGCTGCTGCTGATGCGCTCCAATATGCTTGAGGTGCTGGACCAGGATTATGTCACCATGAGCCGCCTGGCCGGATATCGCGAGTGGCGCGTGATGATTCAGACGGCGGCGCGCAACGCCATGCTGCCGGTCTTGACCGCGCTGACGCTGGGCATCGGCTACAGCATCGGCGGCAACGTGGTCATAGAGAATGTATTCTCTTGGCCCGGCTTGGGGCGGACGCTGGTGCGGGCGGTCCAGCAGGCCGATTATCCGCTGGCGCAAGGCGCCTTTTTTCTGATCGCCTTGATTATCGTATTCATGAATTTCATCGCCGATATCCTGTACAGCCTGCTGGACCCGCGCGTCGGCGCGTCGGCCCAGGCGCAGGTCTCTTGAGGCGGAGGTAGAAAATTGCAGCAAGAAGCGATGGTTCGCGAGGCGGCGACCGGCAATCCTGAGGCGCGATTCCGCCAAGGCTCGGCCCTTCGCCAGCTTTGGGAAACGAACCTCGAAGTATTCCAGCGCGATAGAATGGCGCTCTTCGGTTTGATTGTCTTCGCGGCCTTCGCCATCATCGCGGTCTTCGCGCCCATACTCGCGCCGAACGACCCGCTGACGCCGCTCAAAAACAACGAGGGCGACTGGATTAAAGATGCCATGCCTTATTGGCTTGCCGAGCCGGGCGAGGATGTGGCCGAGGGTTACACCAACGATTTTGTGCTGGGCACGACAAATATCGGGCGGGACATATTCTCGCAATTGATTCACGGTTCGCGCGCGGCGCTGTTGGTGGGTTTCTCGGCGGCGGCGGCGGTGGCGGTCATCGGCACGGTGATCGGTTTACTGGCCGGTTATTACGGCGGCTGGATTGATACCGTCCTGATGCGCGCGGCCGATGTCGCTTTTGGCATTCCCTTCATCCCCTTTATCATCGTGATCGCGGCGTTTTTTGATCCCAGCATCTGGAATGTCGTAATCGCAATGGCGATTTTGCTCTGGCGGGATACGGGCCGGGTCATCCGTTCCCAGGTGCTGGTGATCAAAGAGCAGGCATTTGTCAGCGCGGCCCGCGTATCCGGCGCCAGCGACCTGCGCATTATCTTTGTTTATATCGCGCCCAGTATTTTGCCCCTGTCGTTCCTTTATGGTTCCTTCGCCATCGCCTGGGCGATTCTGACTGAAGCCAGCGTCAGTTTCCTCGGTTTCAGCGATCCGGAAACGATCAGCTGGGGCTTCATGCTGCAGGACGCCTTTCTTTCGCTGGCGCTGACTCGCGGCGCCTTCTATTGGATTATCCCGCCCGGCTTGTGCATCATGCTGACGGTCATGGCCGGTTTCTTCATCGGGCGCGGCTATGAAGAAGTGCTGTTTCCCAGATTGCGGCGGATGTAAATCGTGACTGCGTTTACCATGATGTCCACACCTTGTCCTGCCAACGCCAGTCCCTACTCCCCTTCCCGCCGTCTCTACGGCGGGCATCCAAAACATTGGATAGGGAGGCAACGTAATGTAGAGATCTTGGTTGGCGGCAGCGCTGTCGGTGGCGCGAACGAGCGTTTTCCGCAATTCGTGCGCATCCCCGCGCCCCTAGCAAAGTCTCCCCCCATCGCGATGGGGGGAGATTTAGAGGGGGGTGGCTTATTGCGCCTCGCCATATTGCGGTCAGGGACAAACCAATGACCATACTCTCCCTGCGCGATCTCAAAGTCGAATACGCCACACAAGACGGCAGCGTTCAGGCGGTGGATGGGGTTTCCTTCGATATTGAAGAAAGCCAGCAGCTCGGACTCATCGGCGAATCCGGCTGCGGAAAGACCACACTGCTCAAAGCGATCGTGCAAGTTCTGCCGCGTAACGGCCAAATCAGCGCTGGCAAAATAATGTTTAAAGGCATGGACTTGCTGCAGTTGCCAGCGGCAGACATGCGGCAGCTGCGCTGGCGGGAGATCGCAACCATTCCCCAAGCCTCAATGGACTCGCTCAATCCGGTGCAGCGGGTCGGCAGCCAACTGATGAAACTGCTGACGATTCGCGGCGGTTATGACAAGCGGGCGGCGCGCCGCCGCGCGGTCGACCTTTTTGACCTGGTCGGCCTGGATACCGATCGCTTGATGCATTACCCGCATGAATTCTCCGGAGGCATGAAACAGCGCGCGGTCATCGCCATGGCGCTGGCGCTTGAGCCGAGCCTGCTCATTGCGGATGAGCCGGTGACGGCGCTCGATGTGATTGTGCAGCACCAGATTCTCGAGGTTCTGCGGGAGCTGGAGCAGGAACTGAACTTGACGGTCATGCTCATCACCCATGATATCTCGGTGGTGGCGCAAGTCTGTGATTCGGTTGCCGTAATGTACGCCGGCCGCATCGTGGAGCAGGCGGCGGCGAAGCCATTTTTCGCCTCGCCCGCGCATCCCTACAGCTTGGGCTTGCAGCAAGCCTTCCCGAATCTCGCCCGACCGCGGGATGTGCTGGTTTCAATTGAGGGCTATCCGCCCGACCTGCGCGAGCCGCCGGCCGGTTGCCGCTTTGCCGAGCGCTGCCCCTTCGTGCAGTCGGCTTGCCATGATGTGGATCCCCGGCTGGAGCTCGTCGGCGAGGATCGAGTGGCGGCTTGCCTGCGGTCAAACGAAATGAATGAACTGCGCATCCGCGCTGAGGACCCGACGCTCTGGCAGAATGTGGAAGTGGCGCGTGGCTTTGCTGATCAGGCAGAGGCGTCGGTTGGTAGGGGCGACCCGCCGGGTCGCCCGAGCGATGCTTCCCCAGACGCAACAGCGGGTCAGCCACCGGCTGACCCCTACCGCAGTCCCTCGAAATCTGGTATCGAGGTTGATGGCGAACCCCTGCTCGAAATGCGCAACGTCTCCAAACGCTTCAAGATCGGCGGCGGCCTGGCCGGTCTGCTGCGCGGCGACAAAGAACAGACGGTTTACGCCGTGAACAACATCTCATTCTCCTTGCAACGCGGCGAGAGCCTCGGGCTGGCGGGGGAAAGCGGCTGCGGCAAATCAACCACTGGCAAACTGCTGGTCAAACTGATTGACGCCAGCGATGGCGATATCATATTCGATGGGACGGATCTGGCGGCGATGAGCGGCGATGAATTGCTGGGTTTCCGCGAGCGCGTGCAATTGATGTTTCAGAATCCCTTCGAAGCGCTCAACCCCCGCTTCACGCTATATCGCTCTTTGACTGAGCCTCTAATCATTCACGGCTGGAAGAACGAAGACACACGCCTGCAGCGCGTGGTCGAGACCCTCGACCGCGTCAACCTGAGGCCGGCGGAAACTTTTCTGGATAAGTACCCGCATCAGCTTTCCGGCGGGCAATTGCAGCGGGTCGTGCTCGCGCGCGCCCTGGTCCTGCACCCGGATTTCCTGGTGGCGGATGAGCCGGTCTCGATGCTTGATGTCTCCGTCCGCGCCGGCATCCTCAATACGACGCGGCGGCTCGCGCGGGAATTGGGCTTGGCCACTGTCTATATCTCGCACGATTTATCTTTGCTGCAGTACACCTGCGATCGCATCGCCATCATGTATCTGGGCGAAATCGTCGAGATCGGCCCCAGCGATGCGGTAATCAACAACCCGCAGCACCCGTACACGCAAGCGCTGATTGCCGCCGTGCCGGCGCCCGATCCGACCCTGGAAAATCCGCCGCTGCGTATTCAGGAGGGCGTGCCGCGCCCGACCGAACTATTCGTCGGCTGCCCCTTCGCCCAGCGCTGTCCCGATGTCATGGAAGTCTGTCACAACACGCGCCCGCCGCAGGCGACCAATGACAATGGCCACATGGCGCAGTGTCACTTGTACGGCGAACATCGCAACTCGCCCAAGCTCAAACGGGATCCAATAGGCGAACCGGCCTGATATTGCCGCGCCATAAAGCAGCGAAGACATGAGCAGCGGCGAGCTCCAGATTTCATCCGACAGTTTCGACTTTGCCTTCATCATCCTGGTATATGTCTTGGCCGCCGCCGTCGTCTACCGCTGGCTTGCGCCCAAACTGCCAAGCCCCGTCCGCTGGCTGGCAAGCGCTTTGCTGGCGGCGCAGCTCGTCGTGATCATGGCTTCTTTGGCGAATCCACCATCGGCCAGCAGCAACTGGTGGCTGTGGGATCTCAACCGCGAGTTCAATATAGCCAGCGCGCTGGCGTCGACGCAATTGGCGCTGGCCGCGGGCGTCGCGTTGCTGGCGGCCGCCCTGGCCCGGGCGCAAGCAGCCTGGCTGCGTCTGTATCTTGTCGGGATCGGTCTGGTTTTTGTATTCCTCGCCTGGGACGAATATTACTCCGTGCACGAGCAGCTTGCGCATTGGAAGAGATATTACGCGGCGCTTGGCGGCTTAATTTCCTTGGCTACGATTGCTGTTGCGCTGCGGTCGTCCAGGCGCGCGCGAAAATGGTATGCCTGCTTTATCGTCAGTCTTGTGATGAGCGGGGCGGCGGCGACAGCCTTTGAACTCTTGCCGGCGACCTGTGGCGAGCTTGTGTTTTTCAGCCTGCGCGGCTGCCTCGGCTTTGCTTTGTGGGAAGAGTCTGTCGAGTACGTTGGCGCCTGGCTGATCCTGGTCGCTGTGCTTGGTCTCTTGACCGATGTATTGTCCATGCGGCGGCGATTGATTCAAGCTATTGTATGGTCTCTGCCCGCAATCTGGATACTCATGCTCATTGCCAATTCAGCCCTCCCTCGTCTTGATCTTCAGTTTCGCGCCCGGCCTGCTTCCGTCGCGTTTGAGCAAGGCGCGCAGCTGCGTGGCATTCGTCTGCATCCAGAGGACGGCGTCATTCGCCTCACGCTATTCACGTCGGCCAAGCGCGGGATTCATGCCGGCTTGGTTTATTCCCTGAGTCTCGTCGATCAAGAAAGCGAGGAATCTATCGCGACTCAAACCGAGCCGGCCTTGCCCCGCTCTAATTTTTGGATGCTGCGGCCGGGCGCGTCGCCGATTTTTCAGCAGCGAATGGAACTTGCGCTGCCGGAACAAGCGCCTGCAAACCGAGCTCTTTGGATTGTCCTGTCGCTATTGCGCCAAAGCGGGGATGACCTCCTGCGCCAAAACATCTTCAGAAGCGATCAGCCATTGTTGGGCGACGCGCAAGTTATACTAGGTGAACACCTGCCGGCTGCGGAAACCGCTTCTTTAACGGCTGAGTTCGAGAGCCAACTCGTTATGTTATCGGCCGAGATTCCACCAGGGATTTAAGGCGGAAGACATTGCAGAACGCTGAGCTCTTCATTTCAATCGGCGCCTTGAATAGGTTGATTTTCCTTTCGCTCTATCTGCCGCTTGGCCTGCTCTTCTATTGGCGGATCTACCGGCGCTTGTTGCCAGCGGCCAAACGTTTGGCCACTCTCATTTTCATCGCTCAGATTCTGATAATCGTGATGACGCTGAGTTTCCAGCCGAGCTCCGCCTTTGAGAGATGGCTCTGGCGGCTGAATGGGGAATGGAATATCCCGGCAACATTTGCCTCGACGCAGATGGCGCTAATCGGCGCGGTTTCGCTGGCGACGGCTTGGCTCTCCAGAAATCGCCCGGCCGGGCAGCGCTTATATATGGTCGCGATCGGTTTTGTCTTTCTGTTTGCCGCGTTTGATGAATACCGGGTGCTGCACGAATCCGTCAGCAAGTGGCGTCAATACTACACAGCGCTCGGCTTGGCCGTGGTCACCGCAACCTTGATCATCGCCGGGCGCTCGCCGCGACGGACGCTGATATGGCATATCCTGTTCCTGGCCGGCCTGGCTATTAGCGCCTCAGGCGCTTTGTTGCTCGAACACTACCGCGATGTAGAGATCTGCGACAGCTTGCTGCTCTTGCGCCTAGACGGATGCCTCAACCTCAGCTTGTACGAAGAATTCCTCGAATTGTCCGGAATGTTTCTGGCGCTTGCGGCAATTTTAGGCCAGTTTTCTGATTCTTTGCCTTCGGCAGCGGGGCGAACGCAAAACGCGCTTTACGCGCTGCCGGTTCTGTGGCTGATTATGCTGCTGTCCAGCGCTTCGATTATACCGGTAGCGCGCCAAGCCTACGCTCAGCCGGCAACTGTCGCATTTGAGTCGGGCGCGCGGCTGCATGCTTTCCGTATCGAACGCTTCAAGAAAGAAGTAAATGCGCATCTGTTTCTGTCTCCCGGAAGCGAGAATTTTAGAGAATTCGGTTATTCGCTTCACCTCGTTGACCAGGTCAGTGGGGATTCTCTTGTCAGCAGCGACAAGCATGTTAATGATCAGCTCGATTTTTTGCTTGGTCCCGGGTTTGTGCCGGTATATCGCCAGTGGACGGCGCTTGAGTTTCCGTCCCGGTCCCCGGTCAACCGCGCAATGTGGATCGTCTTGGCGCTTTGGCGCGAGCGGAACGGCGAATTTCTGCGCCAACAAGTCTTGTCCAGCGATCATCAGCTTCTGCAGAATACGCAGATTGTACTTGGTGAATTCGCCAGGCCGGGCGAATCGACTCCGCCGGCAGCCAGTCCGATCGCCCGATTTGGCAACGGTTTCATTCTCGATGCCGCTGGCGCGCCGGAGAGAGCCCGGGCGGGCGAGACCCTGGATATCGCCTTTACTTGGCGCAGCGATGTCGCCGGGGCTGACGATTACGTACAGTTTTTGCATTTCGTACACGAAGAAGACGGCGCATTTTGGGGCTTTGACCAAGAGCCTCTGGGTCCGCGCATGCCAACCCGCCTGTGGTACGCTGGGATGGGAGATAGCGAAACCTGGCAATTGCCGCTGCCGGCCGATCTCGAGCCCGGCGAGTACGCTGTCTTCACTGGGCTCTATCGCCTGCGGGATATGCAGCGCTTGCAAGCCCGCGGTCCTGGCGGCGAAACTTGGCAGGATGCTCGTGTGCCGCTGGGCGGGCTGATCATTTATCAATAGGGCCGCATGCGACGGCCACTCGTTTCGATTCTGGATGACCGGGCGCGACGGAGACAGGTTGTTGTGGATGCCATTCAATCCGCGGCCACAATTGAAAACTTGATTCGCGTGTTTGCGATATTCTTCTATGCTCCGATTGGTCTCTTCGCATATAAGAAGCTGATCCCGCGCTTGCCGGCCGCCGCCCGGCGCCTCTTGAGTTTCCTGCTGCTTGCGCAAGCGCTGGCCGTCATCATGGCGCTGGAGAGCGAAACGCGTTCGGGCTTTGAACACTGGCTCTGGCATTTGAATGCGGAATGGAATGCGCCCGCTACGCTGTCCACCATTCAGATGGCTTTGGTCGGCGGCGTCGCCCTGGTCGCGGCCTGGCTCGCCGGCGGCCGGAGTATCTGGCAGCGGCTGTACCTGCTGGCGATCGGTCTCGTTTTCCTGTTCCTCGCCTACGATGAATACAGCAACTTTCATGAGTACCTGCGCGATTGGGAAAGGCTGTACACGGCGCTGGGCCTGGCCGTTGTCGCGGTGACTCTCGCCGCGGCTTTCGCTGGGCCGCGGTCCGCCTGGAAATGGCACATCTGCTTGCTGGCAGGCCTGGCGATGAGCGCCGCCGGCGCGCTGTTAATCGAACAACTGAAGCATGAAGATCTGTGCATGAGCCTGGGGGCCTTGGGGCGCGATGGCTGCTCCTGGCGCTATTTTCTTGAAGAACCGCTGGAATTCCTCGGCATTTGGCTGGCGCTGCTTGCCGTGCTCGGTCATCTCTCAGTTTTGTCGCCGCCGCCGACACGCGCGGTATGGGCTTTGATTTATCTGTGGCCGGCGCTTTGGGTTGCGCTGCTCATTCAATCTACAGCAATCATCACGATTCCAGGCCAGACCGGCGCGCAGCCGGCGGCCGTCGACTTTGCATCCGGCGCGCGTCTGCATGGCTTCCGCATCGAACCAGCCAAGGGCGACATCAAGCTGCATCTATTTTTATCTCCCGCAGGCTGGGATTTTGACGGGCTCGGCTATTCCATTCATTTGGTTGACCAGGTGGACGGCAGATCCGTCGCTGGCGCGGACAAACATGCGGACCGACAACTCGATTTCTTTCTCGCTCCCGGTTACCAGCCCGTCTATCGACAATGGCTGCGGCTCGTAATCCCGCCGAAAGCGCCGGCAAAGCGCGCGCTCTGGATTGTGCTGACATTGTGGACCCAAAGGGAAGGCGAGTATCTGAGTCAAACGGTCCTTACTGGCGATCAGCGCTTGCTGAATGATACGCAAGTCATACTGGGCGAGCTACTGCTGCGGGGGGGGGCTGAGGAGGGGACATGTTTGTGGCGATTTGAATAGCGCGATTTGTGAAGTAAGTGAAAGATTCATCAGTAACACATCTAACCTAGCAAGGAAAGAGGGTGAAACTGATGAATCACAAGGTATTTTACCATTG
>JAJDUC010000078.1 GCA_022826865.1 Anaerolineae bacterium | reverse complement strand
CTGGCGGCGCAAGTGGAGCCTCTTCAAAGAGGGACTACAGTTCTTTCACGATCAAGTCATCAGGCGCGGACTCTGGATACCCATTACACTGATTGCTGACAAACGATTATGTTGAAACATAAACGTGTCCCCTCGTCAGCTATAATGGGGGGAAGGGGCTGGGGGATTGGGGTAGAATTGAGTTTCAGCAAGTATCTGCTGCAGCGCCTTGTTTATGCCTTTCTCGTGCTGATTGTCATCAGCTTTTTGATTTTCATGATTGTCCAACTGCCGCGTGGCGATGCGGTCGACCGCATTGTCAATGCGCGTCAGTCGCAAGGCGACATCATCACTGAGGAAGACGAAGCGGCTCTGCGCGCGCAGTATGGTTTGGATAAACCCATCTACGTCCAGTATTTCATTTGGGCGACGCAATTTGCGCGCGGCAATATGGGTCAATCCATGTTAGGCATCCCGGTGAGCGATCTCATCAACGAGCGCATTGCCGCCACCTTGCTGCTGTCCATCATCTCTCTCATCGTGACCTACGCGGTGGCCGTGCCGATCGGCATATTCAGCGCAACGAATCAATACAGCCTTGGCGACTATTTTTGGACCTTTGTCGGCTTTATCGGGCTGGCGACGCCGAACTTTCTGCTGGCGTTGATTCTCCTCTTTCTGTTTCACAAATTCTTCGGTTTGAGCATTGGCGGTCTGTTTTCGCCGGGTGTGGAAGATCTGCCTTGGTCCCTGGCTAAAGTCGTCGATTTGATCAATCACCTTTGGATTCCGATCCTTGTCATCGTCACGGCGCAGACCGCCGGCACGATCCGCACGATGCGCGCTACGTTGCTCGATGAGCTCGGTCAACAATACGTGATAACCGCGCGGGCAAAAGGCCTGCGTTATCGCCATCTGCTCTTCAAATACCCGGTGCGGCTGGCGCTGAACCCGGTTGTCAATTCCATCGGTTATATCCTGCCGCGTCTCATTTCCGGACAAACAATTGTCGCCATCGTCTTGAACTTGCCGACTCTGGGGCCGCTCCTGTATAGCGGGCTGCTCGCCGAGGACGTGGAACTGGCGACCAGCATCCTTATGATCCAAAGCATTTTGGCTGTGCTTGGCGTGATCCTCGGCGATATTATCCTGTCCCTTTACGATCCGCGCATTCGCATGGAAAAGGGGGTGACATAATCGCCGCGCCTGCCGACGATGCGAACCCGGGGCCGGCGACGATCGGCGCAATCTCCCGGGCCGAAGAGCGCTATTATATTGCCTCGCAGCAGCAGTTGATCTGGCGGCGCTTCAAGCGGCATCGGCTGGCGCTGATATCCGCGTTGGTCCTGATCGTACTGTATTTCCTGGCTTTCACCTATGAACTCTGGACCCCTTATCGCGCCGTCACCCAGCATCAGGGTTACGTCAATACACCGCCGACGACCATTCACTTCTTTGATTCCGAAGGCAATTTTATTGGTCCGTTTGTATACGGCCTGAAATATGAACTTAACCTCGATACATTCGAACGCATCTATACCGAAGACAGTTCAATCATCCATCGCATCCGCTTCTTCACGCCAGGCGAGCCCTACCGTTTTTGGGGCAGAATCGAAATGGACTGGCATTTCTTTGACGCCGGCGAAGGCAAGATATTTTTGCTCGGCTCGGATCAACTGGGGCGCGATGTCTTCTCGCGGATATTGGCCGCAAGCCGCATCAGTTTGACCATCGGCCTGGTCGGCGTGTTTCTGAGTTTTTTTCTAGGCGCGACCTTGGGCGGGATCTCCGGCTACTATGGCGGCATTATCGACATATTGATTATGCGCGTCACCGAAATTCTGAGCGCCATACCACAGATTCCGCTATGGATCGCGCTGGCGGCAATCGTTCCGATTGATTGGCCCGTCACCCGGACATACTTCGCCATCACCATAATCTTGTCGACGATGACCTGGACCGGGCTGGCGCGCGCTGTCCGCGCCAAGCTCCTCGAAATGCGCGAGCAAGATTACATCATGGCGGCCAAGATCGCCGGCGCCGGCGACATTCGCATCATTTATGATCATCTCCTGCCGGGTTATATCAGCTTCCTTATCGTCAATATCACCATCGCGATTCCCGGCATGATATTGGGCGAAACTGCCCTCAGCTTTCTTGGTCTGGGCATACGCCCGCCAGCGGTCAGCTGGGGCACATTGCTCGAAGGCGCGCAAAACATCTCCAACATCGCCTTGTATCCCTGGCTGTTGACACCGGCGCTTTTCGTAATCGCGACGGTGCTGCTATTCAACTTTGTGGGCGATGGCTTGCGCGACGCCGCCGACCCCTTCAAGGAACTGTAACGATGTCGGATGTTTTGCTCGAAGTCGAAGACTTGCGCGCCTATTTTGAGCTGGACGAAGGGACGTTAAAGGCCGTCAATGGCATATCTTTCACAATCAGGAAGAACCGCACCCTGGGCATCGTTGGCGAATCCGGCTGTGGAAAGAGCGTGACCGCTCAATCAATCATGCGCATCACGCCCAAGCGAAATAGCGCAATCAGCGGGAAGATTATGCTTCATCACGGATCCTCGAGCGTAGACGTCCTGCAATTGGATGAAGATGGCGATGAAATGCGCGACCTTCGCGGACGCGAGATCGCCATGATCTTCCAGGAGCCGATGACCGCCTTTTCACCCGTTCATACGATTGGCAATCAGATTATGGAGGCGCTCTTCGTACATGGGGAGAAGGACCGGGGCGCAGCGCGCGCGCGGGTCGTCGCGCTTTTGGAAGAAGTGGGGATTCCAGCGCCGGAGAGGCGCATTGACGAATACTCTTTTCAGCTTTCGGGCGGCATGCGACAGCGCAGTATGATCGCTATGGCGATCGCCCTCAATCCGCGCCTGCTAATTGCCGACGAGCCTACCACCGCCCTGGATGTCACGATACAGTCCCAGATATTGCGCCTTATGAAACGGCTGCAGCGCGAAAACGGGATGGCGATTATGTTTATCACGCATGACCTCGGGGTCATCGCCAGCATGGCGGATGATGTCGCGGTCATGTACCTGGGCAAGATCGTCGAATATGGCTCGGCGCGCCAGATATTCAAGGACCCCAAGCACCCTTATACGCGGGGATTGCTCCGCTCCATTCCAAAATTCGGCGCGACAGAGGGCGCGCATTTGGCCACGATAAAAGGTACGGTGCCCGTGCCATTGGACCCGCCCGATGCCTGCCCGTTTGCCAACCGCTGCGACGACTATATCGCGGGCAAATGCGATGCGCGGATGCCGGAAGCCGTTACGGTGGCGCCGGGCCACAGCGTCAATTGCGTGCTATACGAGTGATGCCGGCGCTGTGACTGGACAGAGAAGGCGATATATGAAGTCGGACGAAAAGCGCAGTAGATAAGGGGAGGACAAATCTGAGCGGCTACGAGCTATATCTCGAAAACGAATGGGAACGCACCGAGCCGGATTTGCTGGCCTACGTTCCGCAAAGCTTTAGCGGGCCAGGCGCCTGCAATCAGCACTTTCTGGTTGTCAAAACACCGGCCGGCGCCTTCCTGGGCTTTTGGACGCAATCGACTTTTGAGAACGCCGGCGATCAACGCGTGGTTGTCAGCCGCTCAATTGATCGCGGCCGGACTTGGTCGCCGCCGCAAACAATTGATGGCCCAGGGCCTGGCGACGCGGTCGGAACGGGTCTGGCAAGCTGGGGCTTCCCCGTCCTCGCGCCTAATCTGCTGCCGAATGGCCGGCACCGCGTCTATTACATTTACAACAAGAACCTGGGATATGACGACGCCCGCGAAGACACAACCGGGGCGGTGCGCTGCCGCTTTTCGGATGACGATGGCTTTACCTGGAGCGAGGCAAGTTTTGACTTTCCGATCGCGCCAAGCGCCATCAGCCATCCCGATGCGGCCGTGCCGCCAAATTGGATTGTCTATCAGAATATATTCGTCACGCCGGAAAATCACGTACTTGCGCCTTTCACGCGTTGGGCAAGCCACACTTATGATCCAGCGGTCAAGCTCGGCTTGAATCTGCTTGAACATTGGTCCGAGGTATGGTTCCTGCGCTTCGAGAACATCCTCAGCGAGCGCGACCCGAATAAGCTGATCGTTACAACCTGGCCAAAGGCCGAGCACGGCATCCAGGTCGAAAGCCCCTACCGGCCAGGTGTCAGCGTGGCCCAGGAGCCGACCGTGCAGGCCCTGGACGATGGCCGCTTGATCTGCGTCTTTCGCAGCTTGCGCGGCGTCAATTGTTATGCGCTTTCGGAAGATGACGGGCGCTCCTGGGGCAAAGCCCGCGTATTGCGCTACGAGCCCGGCGGCAATCCCATCCTGAATCCAGTTTCGCCCAGTCCGCTTTACCGCATGCACGACGGGCGCTACCTGCTGCTGTTCTACAACAATGACGGCACAGCCAACGGCGGCAAGTCTCCGGTCGACTCCAAGTACAACCGTTATCCGGTCTGGCTAACGGTGGGGCGGCAAATCCCCGGCGAAAAGGATCATCCACTGCGCTTCGGGCCGCCAAAGATTTTTGCCACATCTAACGGTGTCATGCTGCCTTATACCTGCGGAACTCAGGTTGCCGTATATCCCAGTCTGGTCGATGATGGGGCGGAGCGCATCCTCTTTTATCCCGATCGCAAACATTATTTGCTTGGCAAATACATTCGGGACGATTGGCTTAAAGATTGCGACCCGGCCTGTAATTCGACGCGCATGCGGCCGCCGATACCGGTTGAGGACATCGAAAGTTAGCTTGATATGAGCGACTCCACTCTGTTGGAAGTACGCGGTTTGAAAAAGTACTTTCCAATTGAACGCGGTCTTCTGAAGCGTGTCGTCGGGCATGTGCGCGCTGTAGACCAGGTCAGCTTCAGCATTGAAAAGGGGCGGACGCTTGGCCTGGTCGGCGAATCAGGCTCGGGCAAAACGACCTTGGGCCGCTGTGTCTTGCGCGCCATTGATCTGACCGCCGGTGAAATCTTGTTTCATCATGAAGGACGGACCACCGACCTGGCGCAATTGAGCCGCCGCGATATGCGCGCGTTCCGCAAACACATGCAGATGATCTTCCAGGACCCTTATTCCAGCCTGGACCCGCGCAAGACCGTTTTCGACATTGTGAGCGAGCCTTTGCGCATCAACAGGATTGCGTCTGGCAAAGCTCTGGAAGAACGTGTGCGGACGGCGCTCGAACTTGTTGGTTTGGATCTGCCCTACATGAAGCGTTTTCCCCATGCCTTCAGCGGCGGCCAACGGCAGCGGATAGGCATCGCTCGCGCGCTGAGCATCAATCCACAGTTGATCGTCTGTGATGAGGCGGTCTCGGCCCTGGATGTCTCGGTCCAAGCGCAAATCCTGAATTTGCTGAAAGACTTGCAGCTGGAATTCAATCTAACATATCTGTTTATCGCCCATGACTTGAGCGTCGTGGAGCATGTATCTGACGAAGTCGCCGTGATGTACGTCGGCAAACTGGTAGAACAAGCGCCGACGCAAAGTCTGTTTGCCCGTCCACGGCACCCGTATACAGAAGCGCTGCTGTCCGCCATCCCGCGGCCGGACCCGGACCAACCGCTGCCGGAATCGGGCGGCATCGAGGGCGAGCTGCCGGATCCGGCGCATCCGCCCTCCGGATGTTACTTTCACCCGCGCTGCGCTTATGCCGAGGCTATCTGCCGGGAAGAGCCGCCGCCGCTGCTTGAAGTCGCGCCGGAGCATAGCGCTGCCTGTCATTTCGCGGCAGATCTTGAATTGCAGGGAATCGAGGATTAAAGACAAGCTATGCTCGACAATCGACACATTGCCCAAGGATACGAAATTCCCACGGAGCGATACAGCGACCAACCTTATGTCGTAAAGACTGATGATGGCGCCTGGCTCTGTACTATTACGACCGGTGGCGGCATTGAAGGCGCATCGGGCCAGCATATCATCGCCACGCGCAGCGCTGATCAGGGCCGAACTTGGTCGGCGCCGGTCGATGTTGAACCGGCGGATGGACCGGAAGCATCTTATGCCGTGCCCTTGAAGGCGCGCGGCGGACGCATTTACCTCTTCTACAATCACAATAGCGATGACCGCCGCTGGGTCATAGCCGATGACCCGCCATATAAAGATGGCAAATGCTACCGCGTTGATTCGCAGGGCTGCTTTGTGTTCAAATACAGCGACGACCATGGACTGACCTGGTCCTCAAAGCGCTACAATGTGCCCGTGCGCGCGATGGCCATTGATCGGGAGAATCCCTACGGTGGCGCGATCCGTTACTTCTGGAATGTTGGCAAGCCGATCATCCATGGCGGTAGCGCCTATGTTTCATTGCATAAAGTCGGCGGCCTCGGTCACGGGTTTTTCACTCGTTCCGAAGGCGTGTTGCTGCGCAGTGAGAACATTATGACGGAACCCGACCCGGAGAAGATCGTCTGGGAGACCTTGCCAGAAGGCGATGCCGGCTTGCGCGCGCCATCCGGCGGCGGCCCGATCGCCGAAGAACATAGTTATGTTGTGCTAAGCGATGGCGCCTTCTACAGCGTCTACCGCACGATCGACGGCCATCCCGCCTTCGCCTACAGCCGCGATGCCGGCAGGAGCTGGACGCAGCCGGCTTACAAGCGCTATGACAATGGCCGCTTGATGAAGCATCCGCGCGCCGCCAACTTCGCCTGGAAATGCGAGAACGGCAAATACCTGTACTGGTTCCACAATCACGGCGGCAACTGGTACGAAGACCGCAATCCGGTTTGGCTCTGTGGCGGCGTCGAAAGCGATACCGAAGAAGGCTCTGTCATTCGCTGGTCTCAGCCTGAAATCGCGATCTACGATGATGACAGTTATGTCCGGATGAGCTATCCCGACCTGATTGAGGAAGATGGCCAGTATTTTCTGTTGGAAACGCAAAAGGACAAGGCGCGCGTCCACCGCTTGGATCCGGCGCTTCTGGAAGGGATGTGGCGCCAGTTGGATCAAGGCGGCGCATTAACAGCGTCGAATTGCATTGTCGAGTGGAAGGCGCGGGACGCCTCCGACAATCATGTGATTATGCCGCCTCTGGCCGCCTTCAACACCCGCGATGCGCAGCGGCCCGATTATGGCGCGAGAGATATGCGCAGTGGCTTTACGCTTGAATTCTGGCTGGAACTGCAAGACCTTGCAGCTGGCCAAGCGCTATTGGATGCGCGCGCGCCTGGCGGTCAGGGATGGGCTGTAGAAACCAGCGCCAGCGGCAGCGTCGAGATCATATTGAATGACGGACGATGCGAGAGCCGCTGGAATTACGATCCTGGCGCCTTGACCGTGGGCAAGGCGCAGCATGTCGTCGTCGTGGTTGATGGCGGGCCCAAGATCATCAGCTTCATCGTTGATGGCATCTTCTGCGATGGCGGCGCGCAGCGCCAGTTTGGCTGGGGACGCTTCAACCCGGCCATGCGCCATGTCAATAGCGCCCACAAGAATGCAATCATCGCGCCCGGCAGCGGGGTGGGCCGAGCTCACTTTCCCGCCGCAGCCGATGCCCAGCGGATCGATATCTCGCCGGCCATTCGCCTGCTGCGCGTCTATGATCGTTATTTGCGGACAGCCGAGGCGATCGGCAATTTCCGCGCCGGGCTGGCATAGGTTGACAGGCAAGCCGATATGGGACAATTTGACAGCGATCTCAACTCGGATGCATTTAATCAGAATCCTTACCCGCTTTATCACCGGATGCGCGATGAAGCCCCGGTCTACTGGAGCGATTCCTGGGGCTGCTGGATGTTGACCCGCTATGAGGACATCACCCGGACCCTGCATGATTATCAGTCTTTCACCAGCCTGGGGCGGCTGACCGCCTCGCTGGACTTGCCAGAGCCGATGTGGGAAAAGGTGGCGCCGCTGGTTCGTCATTATTCGCAGGGGCTCATCAATGTCGATCCGCCCGACCACACTCGCATGCGCAAACTTGTGCATATGGCCTTCACGCCGCGCGCGATCCGCAAAATGCAAAGCTATGTGCAGGACATTGTCGACCGGTTAATTGAGGAGCAACTCGAACGGGGCGAGATGGATGTGATTTGGGATTTCTCTTACCCGCTGCCGGTCACAGTTATCGCTGAAATGATGGGCATACCGGTCGCGGACCACGCCAAATTCAAGGCTTGGTCGGGCGAAATCGTCGGCTTCATGGCGACGCCCAAGCCCAGCGCCGAGGTCCTCTTGAAATCACAGGCGGCCTTGCTGGCGATGCAGCAGTACTTCCGAGACATTTTCGCCAAACGGCGGAATGAACCGGAAGACGACCTGATCACGGCTTTGGCGCGGGCGGAGCTCGAAGGGGACAAGCTCACCGAGGAAGAGGCGGTTTCGAGCTGTGTGACGATACTTATTGGCGGGCATGAGACAACCACCTATCTCATCGCCAATGGATTCTACGCCTTGCTGCAGAATCCCGATCAGTTCAGGCGCCTGCGGGACGCGCCCGAACTGGATGCCTCGGCGACGGAAGAGTTCCTGCGCTACGAAGGGCCCTTCCAGCGCAACCGGCGCATTGCAACCCGCGACCTGCAGATCGGCGGCGTGAACATCAAGAAGGGGCAACTGATTGTGCAATTCCTCGGCGCCGCCAACCGTGACCCGACGCATTTCCCCAATCCCGATGCGCTCGACATCAGCCGTACACCGAACAAGCATCTGGCTTTCGGTTATGGACCGCATTTCTGCCTGGGGGCGCCGCTCGCCCGGCTGGAAGCGCCGACCGCCATTCGCGCCCTGTTGCAACGTCTGAAGAACGTGCGCCTGGCGGAAGACGGCCTGGAGTGGAACAGCGCCTTGTTTCGCGGCCTGAAATCCTTGCCGATCCAGTTCGAGCGGGCCTGATGAAGATCAGCGCGGTGAAGACCTTCTTGGTCGAAGGCATCAAATACAATTGGACACTGGTAAAGGTCGAAACTGATGCCGGCATTCATGGCTGGGGCGAAGGGACCAACTGGCCGGGTTCGCCACTAATTGAAGCCGCTTGCCAATATGTTGGGCAATTTGTCATCGGCATGGACGCGCGTCGCATCGACTATATCTGGACGAAAATCTACCGCGATATGCACTGGCTGGGGCAGGCCGGACCGCTGCTTTCGGCCATCAGCGCCATTGATATTGCCTTGTGGGATATCAAAGGCAAAGCGCTCAATGCGCCGATTTATGAACTCCTGGGCGGCAAATATCGCGATCGGATACAACTTTACGCGAATTACTGGTTCATCGACAGCGATCACTCTCCCGCCAGTTACGCCGAAGCTGCGCGAGCGACCGCCGCCGCCGGTTTCTCGGCGCTGAAGTTTGATCCCTTCGCTCATATTCATTACGGCTATGGCGACGATTTGAGCGACAGGAATCAACTTGACCCCGAACAAAAACAACTGGCGCTGGACCTGGTTTCGGCGGTTGCGGATGCTGTGGGGCCAGATCTGCCGATAGCGATCGAAACGCATGCCTTCCTGGATGGACCAACTGCTGTGGAAATGGCGCATCGTCTTTTCCAGCTCGGGTTCAACTGCATGTGGTATGAAGAGCCTGCGCTGCCCGAATTTCCAGAGGCTATCGCCGATATTCGCCGTCAGATTCCCTTGCCAGTTTGCGTCGGCGAACGCTTGCATTCGCGCCACATGGCAAAGCGCATTCTCGATCTGCAGGCGGCTGACATCCTGATGCCGGACATCACCCGCTGTGGCGGCATCAGCGAAATGCGGAAGATCGCCAATATGGCTGAAGCTTATAACGTGCCGGTTGCCCCACACAATCCCAACGGGCCGATTTCAACCATAGCTTCGGCGCATACTATGGCGACCATCCCCAATTTCTTTCGTCAGGAGTTCATGGTCAAGGATGTCGCCTGGCGCAATAGCTGTCTATCGAGCGCGTTGCCCGTCGACAATGGATTTTTCACCCTGCCGGCTCGGCCCGGATTGGGTTTTGACATTGATGAGGCGGCGCTGTCTGAGCGTCCGGGCTTGAGAACAGCGCCAAGCGACCGCGTATTTTACGTTTGAGGAGGAATCTCATTAACACCAGGGAATGGAACGATGATGACGGGCTTTTCGCTTTGGCCAGGCGGGAGCTATTCACAGCGGTAGTGGGCGATATCATGGATAAGCTGGGCTTCCGGCGCCAGTTCCTGCCGCCGCAGATCCGGCCAATTCGTTCGGATATGGTTCTGATCGGCCGAGCCATGACCGTGCTGGAGGCGGACGTATATTCGGAACAGGGCAACGCGGATCGCAATCCAATCATGGCGAAACCTTTCGGCTTGATGCTGGAGGCGCTGGACGACTTAAAGAAGAACGAAGTCTATGTTTGTACGGGCGGGTCGCCACGGTACGCGCTCTGGGGCGAATTGATGACTGCGCGCGCCTTGAAACTGGGCGCGGCCGGCGCCGTTCTGGATGGCTATCTGCGTGACGGGCAGGGCATCATGGAGCAGAATTTCCCGGCCTTTGCCTACGGCTCCTACGCGCAAGATCAAGGTCCGCGCGGCAAGGTGATCGACTTTCGCGCTCCAATTGAGATTGGAGGGGCGCGGCTGCGGCCCGGCGATATCCTCTTCGGCGATGCCGATGGCGTGCTGGTTGTTCCAGCCGAGGCGGAAAATGATGTTTTCATGGGCGCCATCGAAAAGGCCCGCGGCGAGAAACTTGTGCAAAAGGCAATCGAAGAAGGCATGAGCGCGGGCGAAGCCTTCAAAAAATTTGGTTTTTTGTAATCATGCGCCAGGTCTTAGTCACAAACGCGGTTCCTCAAGATGTACTCCAAGCGCTGGACGGTATAGCCGATGTCATCCAGGGGCCGGCCGGCGGCCGCTTGATGAGTCGCGCCGACGTGCTGCGTCTCGCTTGCGATTTGCACGGCATCATCAATCAGGCGGAATTGATCGTCGATGAAGAACTGCTTGATGCCGCGCCGAAACTGAAGATCGTATCCAATGTGGCGATTGGCGTCGACAATCTCGATCTTCGTCTAATGGAAGAGCGCGGCGTTTGGGCGACGAATGCGCCGGATGCCTTCGTGGCGTCGACTGCCGACTGCACAATTGCCTTGATGCTTGGCCTTCTGCGCAAGATCAATGCGGCTGACCGTTATGTGCGTTCGGGACACTGGCCGGATGATGGCTTTCAGCCGGGCAATTGGGACGGCCTGTTATTGGCTGGGAAAACCCTGGGCATAATCGGATATGGTCGCATTGGGCAAGCGGTCGCCCGCCGCGCCAAAGCCTTTGATATGCGCGTCATCTTCCATAGCCGTAACGCGGCAAATGACGCTGGCTATCGCACACTGAACGCGCTGCTGGCGGAAGCCGATGTGCTAACGCTGCATACTCCGCTGACTGAGGCAACACGCCATTTGATAGACGCCGCACAACTGAATCAGATGAAATCAAGCGCCTTTCTCATTAATATGGCGCGTGGCGCGGTCGTGCAGGAGCAGGCGCTGGTTGATGCGCTGCAAGCGGGAAAGATCGCGGGCGCCGCCTTGGATGTGTTTGAGTTTGAGCCTGTGGTTCATCCCGCCTTGCTGCGGATGCCCAATGTCTGCCTGACGCCCCATAGTGGCGGCGGCACGCAGGAGAGCCGGCGGGCGGCGCGTCGATTGTGCGCGGAAAATATTGCCGCAGCGCTTCAAGGCAAGCGACCTCACACAGCGGTCAACAACCCTGAATGCTGACCGGCGAAGAGATCCGGCGAAGGCGGGCATTCGGTCGCTTTTTGCATTGCCTGGCAGTTCGCTAAGTTTACCGCTGCGCCAGGAATGCTGGCGGTCGGGCGGCTGACCTGGCAAATCCCGCTGGCGACATAAACGCGAGAAACGAAATGGATTATTTCAAGCTATAGAATAATAGATATAAAGGGTTAATTTTATCCTTCAGAAGCTTGCTCTTGCCTGGACAATAATCTTTCCCGAAACTGCCTTCAGAACAGAGATGACCGATTCCGACGTCCAATGACAGAAAGTTATCGGATTCCGGCGCAGCGCGTCAGCGCTGAAATCATTATTCGGAAGTCACGCTTTGTGACAACGATACAACGGGCGGACAGCGTGTCCGCTGCGCGGCGGTCCATCGCTGGCTTGCGGGAGGAGATGCCACGCGCCAACCACCATGTCTATGCTTTCCGCGTTGGCTTTGGCAAGACGGTAACGGAGGGCATGAGCGACGACGGTGAGCCAAGAGGAACGGCCGGTCCCCCTACCTTGGCGGTGCTGCGCGGCTCCGGCATTGGGGACATCCTGCTTGTCACCGCGCGCTTTTTCGGGGGGACCAAGCTTGGCGCCGGTGGCCTCGTGCGCGCTTACACCGAATCAGCCCAGGAAGCGCTTAGGCTTTTGCCGACCGAATGGAAAGTGGAAAGGCAAGTTGTTGGGATTGAATTGCCTTACGCGCTGTATGACATTGTCAAACTGATGATCGCTCGGCACAACGGCGCTATCGAGGAGGAGTCATTCGAGGCGCAGGTCTTGCTGATCGCGCGCTTTGCCCTCCCCGACCTGCAGCGATTTTCCGCCGAACTGAAAGAACGCAGCGCCGGTCGCGTTGAGCCGGTCAGCCTTTCCTGAGCTTAGCCCGCCATCTTTTGCGCCACCACTCTGCGGAGCTGCCAAAGCGCGCGATGCGAAGGCGCGATCGCTTCAGCGCGGGCTATGTAGCTGCGCGCATCCTCGAACTGATTATTTGACAGCAAATAATTCGCCATTTGCGCAAGCAGTGGCACGCTGTTGGGATATGCTTCGAGCCCGGTGTTAAGTGTCGCGATAGCCTCGTCTTGCTTGTCAGTTGCCCACAGGATTTGCGCCATGCCCAGGTCGATCTGCGGGTGGCCGCCCGCCGCTACTTTCGCGTCCTGCAGAACTTCGTATGCGCTGTCGCTGTCCTTCCATGATAGGTAGCAGCGCGATAAGACAACATGCAAATCAATCAGCTTTGGCGCGGCTTCGACCGCGCTCTCTAGCAATTCAACCGTCTCTTCGCTGATTGCCCGGTTCTCGCTCAGCATCAGCTTCACTTCGGCAAATGACTCTTCGAAACCAGGAAAATTGGCCGCGAGCTCCAGGCGCTGGAGTTCCAACTCCAGATCATCGTCGGGGCGCGCCAAGGCATTTCGACAGTCCGCAATCGTCTGCCGCGCCAGTTGCAAATTGTCATCGGCAAGCGCCAACTGGCTCAGGTAGACATAAGCGAAGGTATTGTTGTCGACCTGTCTCGCCAGGATCGCGTAAGCTGGTTCATAATCTTCCATGTCAAGCAAGCGATCCAGCACATCGCCCATGAAGGCGCCGGTCCGATCTTGCCGGACCAGTTGTTCAAACCATTCCCAAATTTCTTCGTCGTCATCGAAGTCGATCATATAGGCCAGCGCCAACTGCAGCGCGACCAGGTTTTCGGGCGCGTCGGAAAGCTGCTGTTTCAGCGCGCTGACAATCTCGCGACCGATGTGCTCTTCATCCGCATAGTCATCGGGCTCGATCAAGAGCAAGGCTTCCACGTCCCAGTCATTGGTTTCGGCGGCCATCAGTAATTCGGCGTATCGCCAGTAGAGCGCCGGGCGCCCCGCTCCACTCTCCAGCGCCACCTGCGCCGTGTCGAATGCCTCGTCGAATTGGCCGGTGTTGAGATAAACTTCGATCGCGCTGAGCCATACGCTGGGCGCTGAATCCGGTCTGAGATGCGGCTGCAGCAATTCCAGGGCGGTCTCGGTCTTTCCAATGTTCGCCAATCCGGTAGCCGCCCCGGCCGCGCCGGAAGCGCCGGAATCGTGTGTGAATAGTTCGCTTGTCACACTTGGCGCCAGGACTTCTCCCAACTCCTCAAGGCCGGCCTGCATGACCTGTTTCACCATCATGCCCAGGCACCAGCAAATGAACTCGCTGCCTTCGCCCGGCAACAATTGCGCAAAGGCCTGGAATTGCGCTTTCAGATCGTCCTCGTTCCATGGGACGCCCCAGAAGTACAGATAGACGTCCAGATTCCATTCGAAGACATTTTCCAATATATACGCCAGCGCTTCGGTGTTGGAAGTGGAAGACCGGCAGGAGATGACGGCCTGGTCGCCCCCTTCGTCCGCCAAGGCGCGCGCAAGGTCCGCGGCTATGCCCGGCATGGCGCCGACACAATCCGCCAGCGCCGGAAAGCGATACTCAAATTCCTCAGCTTCGCCATCGTCAATCAGACTGGTGTCAAGCGAAAGCTGCAGGAACAAGCTGTCCGCCCTGGCTTCCAGCCGGCCGCCGAGGAGAACATTGTCGGCGAGTCCTTCCAATTCCCAATCCGCATAGTGAAACTGGTAATCAGATGCGCTGATTTCCGCGCCTTCGTCCGCGGGATTGAGCTTGGCGAAACAGCGATAGACACGCGTGGACGGGTATTGTTCGAGAAGGTAAGCCAAGCAGGCGGCCAGACCCATAGCCACCTCCGGCATGTCCGCGCAAATGATCGGATAAAAGCTGACGCGGAAGCGCTCTTCCGCATCGATCGATTGCGCCAATGACAGGGCGCTGCCAAAAATGGAAGTGGGCGCGCCGGATTCATTTTGCTGCCGACCCAGCGCTTTCATCCTTGCCGCCGCTTTGATCATCCGCCGCCCCAAACAAAACACCCTGCCAAAATGACAGGGTGCATTGTATCTCTGCGCTGCCGCTTTGAACAGCAGCAGAGGCTGGTTTAGACTGTCCGAACCTGGCTGAAGTCGCCGCGGAATACCGTGTAATTGTTGTTGAGCCAGCCCTGGCCGAAGCTGCCTTCGACGAGATACCAGCCACGACCTTGGGAAAGACCCAAGACCTTAAGTATCGTGCCGCCCGGCACGGTCGCGATGACGCCATTCCCGATCCCGGGACCGCTGCGAATGTTAAGATATGACGTATTCACAACGGCTCGCGGTGTTGGTCCGGAAAGATGCCCGCCTTCGCGCGGACTGGTGGCGGCCCCCCCGTGCCAGGGAACAGCCCCGAAGTTGCCGCGAGTTACCGTATAACGCCGGTTCACCCAACCGCGCCCGGCCGAAGTTTCGACCTCATACCATACATTGCCGCTCATTCTGGAGACGACTGGCAGCACGGTTCCGCCCCTGACCACAGCGAGAACATCGTGGCCGATGCCGGGACCCGTTCTGACATTGAGGAAACTTGTATTGACGACCAAATGGGCCGCGCCTGCCGGCACTGGTGGCGCGTCAACGGTGGCTGGCGCCGTTGATCCACTGGATACAGTAATATTGGCCAGGTTGCCGCGAATCACGGTATACCTGCGGTTGACCCAGCCACGGCCCGCGGATGTGTCGACCTGATACCAGACGCGACCGCCATCAACGCCAACTATAGGCAAAACTGTGGCGCCTTTGACGACGACAAGGACATCGTAACCGGCGCCCGGGCCCGTCCTGACATTGAGATAACTAGTATTGACGACCAGGTGCGGCGCGCCTGCCGGTATGTCTCCGACACCAGAGCCCAGATTTGGCGGCGTCAATTCGCTGGGAAGGCGTGAAAAATCACCGCGCCCGACAGTGAAATTCGAGTTCACCCAGCCGGTCCCAACCGGGCTTGTCACTTGATACCATACAAGGCCCGAATGGACCATCGTCACCGGAAGAATTGTCCCGCCCGGCACGGATGTGATGATGCTGTGACCAACGCCGGGACCGCTTCTGACATTAAGTCTCGACGTGTTGACGACCAAATGCGGCGAAGCGACCTGCGCAAACGCAACTGATTGAAAAACAGGCAATACCCAAATTGCTGTGATGACCACGAGCAAGACTCTTAACTTGGTAAACCTAACCATTTGTTCCCTCCGGAAACTCCTCACACCCCAGCATTACTCAACAATTCCGAAATCAGTATAGTGGTCGCTCAAACATCGGGCAAACGATTATGCGCCGAATCTGCAAGCAGTTTGTGTTAACAACTCCTGTCTGCGCAGCGCCTCGCGCAAGATTCTCTCAGGGGCGGTCTGACCGAAGCAGTCGGGCCGGCAGGTACTGTATCAAAGTCGGTTGAATTTCTTCAAATACCGACGATTTGGTAGGGGCGACTCGGTGAGTCGCCCAATTTCGATCCTGTTCGTACCCATCGGGCGATCCGCCGGATCGCCCCTACCAGGCTATTTCAACCGAA
>JAJDUC010000027.1 GCA_022826865.1 Anaerolineae bacterium | reverse complement strand
TTCTTTTCCACGCTTTATGATGTCTTGTGGCGATTACAGTTGGTCACTGTCCAGCATGATCGTCACCGGTCCGTCGTTATGGATCGCGACTTGCATCAGCGCGCCGAAAACGCCATGTTCCACCCGTTGCACGCCCGCGCGTTCCAGGCATTCGGCGAAGCGTCGAACCAGTGGTTCAGCCGCGTCTGGCTGCGCCGCTTGAATATAGCTGGGGCGGCGCCCCTTGCGCGCATCGGCATAGAGCGTGAACTGCGAGACGACCAGGATGCCGCCCGCGACATCCAGCAGCGAGCGATTCATCTTGCCGTCGCTGTCGGAAAAGACGCGCAGGTTCGCCGTCTTGTTCGCCAGCTTCTCCGCTTCCGCTTCCGTATCGGAATGTGTTACGCCGACCAAAGCGACGAATCCGCCTTCGATTTCGCCGACAACTTCGCCTTCAACTTTTACTGAACCTGCAGAAACGCGCTGCAATAATACACGCATAATCCGACCTCTCTCTGGTAAATCGTTCAGGCGCGCTGATTCAGGACTTGCATGACGCGCAGCAGGAAGCGTTGACAGCAGGTGTCCACATGGTATTGGATGTCCATCTCTTCAATGGCGTTGTCATAGATCCCAGTGATTTTGAATCTCGGCGCTTGGGCATGTTCCTCACAGACGATATTGGCGAACTTCCGCTGCAGGCTCGCGCCGATTGATCGCCTGGCGCCTTCGAACATCTGCTCGAGCTCGTAACGATCAAGAAAAGGTTCGTCCGACGCTTGGCCGTCGACGCGCAGGTCGAAATCAATGTCGAGCATAAAACCGCCGTCAATCAATCATTTGTTGGACACGCTGCGCCAACTGGATGGCATAACCCCAGGGATCGCGCAGGAAAGCCAGCTTGTCTCCGTTGGCGCGGTGGTCGATATCGCCGTCCAGCGCCGCGCCCGCCGCCACCAAGCGCTGGCGCTCGGCTTCGATATCGTCCACGGCGAAAGCCAGATGAAAGGTGACCGCGTGCTGCGCGCGGTAATCGATGACTTCGCCCAGCGGATTGCTGTAGATTTCGATCAGGCTCTTCTCGGCGCTGTCCGCCAGGAAGTGGATGTAAGGCGCTTCAGCGAAGGAGCGCACAATCTTCATGCCAAGATTGTTGACGTACCAAGCGGCCAGGCCGGCCGGATCATCCACATTGAAGGCCACATGTTCCAATCTCATTTGTCTCTTCCTCTATTTCAATTCGAATCGATCAACTTCTGACGAGCCGGCTGCGTCGCCCTCGTCCGCTTCATCTTCGGGCAATTGCTGGCTGCGTACCCAGCTTAGTCCCATCATGCCCAGGAATACAACAGCGATGCCAAAGAAGATGATTTCATCGAAGGGTCCCAAGGCTCCATGAGCCAGGATGACGGGCATGTCGCGCCTCGGCAACTGGATGCTGGCGTGCATTATAGACGATGCCGGGCGAAATCCAAACCGACGGTTGCCAGCGCGGAATCCGACACGCAGAATGATTGGTGTTGCGGGCGAAACTGCGCGCGACCGCGCCCGGCGGCTCATTGCCTTCCGACAGAATTGGCGGCTATTGTGACACGGCAGATATTGCGGATCAGCGCAGTGCAGAAATACTACGGCGCCAAGCTCATCCTTGACGATGTCAACTTGCTTCTGAATCAGGGCGATCGCGCCGTGCTCGTTGGAGAAAATGGCGCGGGCAAATCGACCCTGGCGCGGCTTATTGTCGGGCAAGAGGATGCCGATAGCGGGGAGATCGCCCGGGCGCCGGGCGCCCAGACGGGTTATCTGCCGCAGGAATTGCGAGTCGACAGCAACATTTCCGTGGCGGACTACATCGCCCAAAGCGTCGGCGCGCTCGCCAGCCTGCGCCGACGCCTGCGCGAGTTGGAAGCGCAGATGGCCGAGGACGGCGATATCGAAGCCGCGCTGAAAGAATATGGCCAATTGCAAGAGACCTTTGAAGCGCGCGGCGGCTACACATTGAGCAGCCGCCGTGAGCTGATCTTCACCGGGCTCGGCTTGAGGCATATTGACGCGCAACGGCCGCTTATGACTCTAAGCGGCGGCGAGAAAACGCGGGTCGGCCTGGCGGCGCTGCTCCTGCGGTCGCCCGATCTGCTGATCCTGGACGAACCGACCAATCATCTGGACTTTGAAGGTCTGGCTTGGCTGGAAGCTTATCTGCTGGGTTATCAGCATGCGCTGCTCATGATCACCCATGACCGCCGCTTCATCAATCGCGTGGCTAGCAAAATAATTGATCTTTCGCCGGTGACGCGCAACCTGACAACTTATTTCGGCAATTACGAAGAGTACCGAGCTCAGCGCGACGCCAAATATCAAAGCGAGGTCGACGCCTATCATGCGCAGGTTAATCGGATGAAGGCGCTGCGCATCCAGATGAAGAAGGAGACGCACGGACATCGTAAAGCCAAGCGCCCGGATGATGGCGACAAATGGATCAAATTCGTCGGTCAGCAGCAATCCCAACGCAGCGCCAGCCGCCTGGCAGGCGCCGCTCAGCAAGAATTGCGCCGGCTGGAAGCGGCTCGGCTCGATAATCCGCGCCACATCTGGCATATCCAATTCGACTTCGATCCATTGCCCATGACGAGTATGGAGCCAGTGCGCTTGAATGCCTTGGGCATGGCGTTCGGGGGGCGGCGCTTGATACGCGAGGCCGATGCCGTTATTCGCAAGGGCGATCGCATCGCTTTGCTGGCGCCCAATGGCGCGGGGAAAACGACGCTGCTGCGCATCATCCAGGGCGATTTGCGTCCGACGAGCGGCGATGTCCACATTGCGGCCGGCGTCAGGCCTGGCTACCTCGACCAGACCGGCGAGTCCTTTGACGACGGGCAGAATATCCTGGACGCGCTCAGTCGGATCAGCGCTGGCAGCCCCGATAAACTCTTGACCCTGCTGCACCGGAGCGGACTCTTCCGGGATGCGCATTTGGCGGGCAAAACCGTGGCGGACCTCAGCTTGGGGCAACGCCGCAAATTGGGCTTGGCCTGTCTGATTCACAGCCGGGCCAATTTGCTGCTCCTGGATGAACCGACGAACCATCTGGATCTGATGAGTATGGAAGCATTGGAGCGGAGCTTGCGGCAATTCCCGGGCGCAATCCTGGCGACGACGCATGACCGCTGGTTCGTCGAGCGGGTCGCCAACAAGGTCTGGTCCCTGCGCGAAGGCGCTCTCATTGTTGAGGCGACCAGTCAGGTCATTCGGGATCTACCGGGATCTTGAGGCTGCCGGCGCGCGCCTGCGGTTCTTCATCGTCGGGCTTCTTCGCTTTTTTATCCGCCTGCGAGCTGATGTCGATGCGCACCGGTCGCTTGCCCAGCTGGGGATTCTTTTTTTTGCGTTTGCCCCGTCGCCCGCTTTTGCCTTTAGGCTGGCGCAGCGTCACTGCCACATCGACTTCATCGACGCCCGGCTCGTCTTCCGTGACGCGGATCTGTTTGGACCTGCTTCGTCGCGCCGGTTTCTCCGGTTTGGCCGCAAGGCTCTTGCTCGGCGCGGGCGCATTCCCCGCATCCGCGATGCGCGCCTGCTCTTCGGGGAGCAGGTCGGCGCGCATTTCCTTGACGACGGCGATGATGTCCTCTTCGAAGATGTCCCAGCGCGACGGCGCCAGCGATTCCAGCATCAAGTCCATGGCGTCAAGCAGCGCAACTTGCGGCGAGCCAGCGCTGTACAGCGCGAAGATATGCCAGGCGCGAAGCGGACGGTAACTCGGGTGCAGGCGCAAGCCTTCCTGGATGATCGCCAGCGATTCATCGAACTCGCCGAGGATTCGCAAGGTTGCGCCGAGTTGCGTATACAGGCGCGGCAGATCTTTCGGCGGCAAGCCTTGGCCCTTTGGCATGGCCAAAAGCTCGCGATAAAGCGGCAGCGCCTGTTCCGGCACGCCAAATGCTCGCCATGCGCCCGCCAATTCAAACGTGATGCGCGCGTGCCCAGGATAAGTGGCGAGCAACTGCCGAAAATGTTCGATGGCGCCCTTCTTATTGCCTTGCTCTTTCAGCCGCAAACCCGCGTCAATTAACTCGGTGATCACTGCCATATGCGCCTGGCCTCATTGTCAAACCCGCAATTCAGTATAACACGCCCTACTGCAGCTACGTCATGAGCAGGTCTCCGTCGCGCCCGGCTTTGCGCGCTGCATCGGCGCGCAAGCTCGTAAGGACCGATTCCTGACTTGCTCTGTGGCACTGTTCTTAGCATAATGGCGCTGTTCCACGTACTCATAAAGGTCGCTTGATGTTGTCATTGCCGGGAGCCTGTATGCGTCTGATCTTGCTTGTTTTCGTTGTTGTCTCGCTGACGGCGTCGGCCTTCGCAGCTGACAGCGGCGATGCTTCGGTTGCAACCGGGGAGGCGGCGATTGAACTCGGCGACTCGCTTGCCCGTGTAAACGGCATAGCAATCGAACGGGAGGACTTTGACCGGCATCTCTCGCGCACCGCGGCTTATTCCAAGGCGGCGCACAAAGATACCTTCGCTCTGGATTTGCTCAACAGGCTGATTGAACAAGAGTTGATCATGCAATACGCCGCTGGAATCGGCCTGGATGTTGAACGCGAAGTTGATGAAGAATTTCGGCGCTTGAAAGCGGACTTGACAAGCGCGGCCTGGGAGATTTTCCTGAACGAAAACTTGTTCACAGAAGCTGAATTCCGTAGCGCCCTTCGCCTGAAATTTAACACGGATGCCGTGCGCGATCATGTTACCGCGTATCTTGACGGCCAGGTGGAGCACGTTCGCGCCCGACACATACTGGTGCCCCAACTGAGCGCGGCGCGTACCGTGCTGCGGCGATTGGCCGCTGGCGAAAGTTTTTCGGCGCTTGCGGCCGAATTCTCGCTAGATGTAACCACGCGCGATTATGGCGGCGACCTGGGCTGGTTCATCCGCGGCGAGTTATTGGATCAGAACCTGAGCGATGCCGCTTTTGCGCAGGCGGTGGGCGAGATCGGGGGACCAATCGCCACCCGGCTCGGCTATCACATTTTGCAGGTGATGGCCTTTGCGCGCCGCTCCATTGAGGCGGGACGCCGCGATTTCTTGGCCGATAACATATTCAGGCTCTGGCTGGACGCTCAGTTAGAATCGGCCGAGATCATTCTCAACCTTGAAGCCTTAAGCGCGGACGGCGCGGCTAAGCCCTGATCACAGGCACAACGTATCCCTCATCCAGCCAGGCGCGCAGGCGCGCGGCTTCGGCGGCGTCGGCTTTGAAGCCCGCGGGCTGTTCGCGCGTCAAGCGAATCAGGGCTTGGTCGAATTGATAATCGCTTCGGAAGTCGTGAAAGATACCGCGAGACTCCGAGACAAAACACCAGGGCGACAGTCGATAGCGGGTATCGGCCGCAAGTCGCGGAACGCGATAGTTTAGCCTCGGTTTCTTGGTCGCATTCAGGATGACATCGGCGTAGCTGTTGACCATCGCCCGCTGAGAGAACTCCGCCTTGAGGTAGCGCATGGTCGCGGCTGATGTGCGGCGGCGCTCGCGCAGAATGGCGTCGGCGCGCTCGGCGGCGCTGTCGATGTCTGCGTAATCAACGCGCTCGATATGTTCATCCGGCAGGAGTTCACGGTAGGTGGCGACGCGCGATACGATCGGCAGCGTGCCGCATCCCAGCGACTCAAAAGGCGTATTGCCAAAGGTTTCGACACAGTTCCCGATACACAGCGTGACATCGGCAAGGCTGTAATACTCACTGATCAGGGCTTCGGGGATCCAGTCATGGAAGACAAAGACTTCTTCGAGGCCGGCTTCATTGATCGTCCGCCGCAAGGTCTCATAATAAGCGCGGTTGTTCGGCTCGCTTTCGGCGTCGAGCCAGCGCGGCGCCAGCGCGCGCAGCTCGCTCCAGCCATAATCCCGCACCAGCTGCGCGGCGACCTGGATCACCTCATAGATGCCTTTGTGGACTTCGGGCCGATGTGGAAAGAGCAGGATGGGATGTTCGGCAATCTCCTTCGGGATGATTTCGAAAATCTGGTCCGGCGCCGTATATGTATAAAAATCCCAATCGAAACCATTGTGAATGGTTTGCATGCGCGCGCCCACCGCGGGCGCAAATTGCGAAACGACCGCTTCATACGAGGCGCGGCTGTGTTCTGAAGGCAAAATCCACTCATCGCCTTGGAAAAGAAAGGCGCATTGAAGCGTCTCCGGATAGACGATGCTGCGCAAAGAAATCACCGTCGGAATATCTTGGTAGACGTATGGGAAGATGAGACCGCCATCGTGGCTGTAATGTATGTCGGCGCCGGCGATGGCGGCGCCGACGCTGCGCATGGCGTTTGCGATATGATAGAGCGGCGTAAAGTAAGGCTCGGGGTAGGGCTGTTTGAAACGCAGAATCGGCTGAATCTCCACGTTTTCATGCCACTTGAACGATGTCGTCGAACCCGGGCGCCGCGTCGAGAGAATGCTAAGACGGTGCCCCAATTCGCCGAGGTGAAGCGCGACCTTTTTGAGTTGGACTTGCCCGCCGCCCATGGCGAATTCCGGAAACAAGGGCGTCATGGAAAAGACGACGATATTCTTGCTTGCGCTCATGTGTCAGGCGCCTTCGACCCAAGGGAATGACTTATGATTTCAAGTGTAACATCGGCCTGCGCGGGGACAAATCAGGCGTCGGCAATTTGAATGCCCGTCTCCGCTGGGCCTGGCAGGTCGGCAGCTGATCCGTTATGGGTTCTAGTCGCTGATCAATGTGCCAACCGAGCTATCGCCCCGCAGCGCCTTTAACAAGTCGGCGGGATTCCAAAAGTTGACGACGACGATTGGCATGGCGTTTTCCTGGCAGAGGGTGAAAGCGGTTGTATCCATGATGCCCAATTGTTTGTCAAGAACCTGCTGATAACTTAGATGGCTGTAGCGAATGGCCTCTTGGTTGCGTATGGGATCGTCAGAGTAGACGCCGTCGACCTTAGTCGCCTTGACGATAACATCGGCATGGATTTCGCTCGCGCGTAAAGCCGCCGCCGAATCGGTGGTGAAGTAGGGGCTGCCGATGCCGCCGGTCAAAATGACAACGCGGCCCTTTTCCATGTGGCGGATCGCGCGGAGCCGGATATACGGTTCCGCGATCGAATTCATTTCCACCGCCGTCTGTACCCGGGTGATGATGCCGAGACGCTCGATGGCGTCTTGCAGCGCCAAGCCATTCATGACGGTGGCGATCATGCCCATATGGTCGGCGGTGCTGCGATCCATTCCGAGCTTTGCCGCCGGCTCCCCCCGCCACAGATTGCCGCCGCCGATGACGATGGCGACTTGCACGCCGAGTTCATAGACCTCGCGAACCCTCTGCGCGATATAGGCGGCCTTTTCCGGATCGATGCCGGCGCCGTTGTCGCCCGCCAGCGCTTCTCCACTGAGTTTCAGCAAAACGCGTTGATAGGGGATCCCTGCGGTTGCTGTCATGTTCGCTCCTCTTCGATGTGATTCCGGTTTCGTCCGGCCGCGGGTTTTTTATGAGGGCGGCACAGTCCAGAAGCCGTCCTTCAAGCCCAGGGCCTGAAAGATCTGAATCGCTCCGGCGGCTGTGCGCCCACGGAATGAGGCCGCCAGGCGATCGCCATACCACCGGCGGGAGAGATCCCAGACCTGAGGCAATGCTAATACCGCGCCTCTCGCGCGACCTTCACTCTGACGCCAAATGTCGATCTCATCTTCCGACCGGAAGAGCAAAATCGTTGCTCAAGTATCTACAATGTCGTCGTACCAATGGCGAAATGGTCGGGCGAAATGCACAAGGCCAGCGCCTTGAAGCTCGCCGCCGACAATCGCGTATTGCATCTGATCGCCGTTCAGTGGATGCCGCGCCTCGATCAACGCGTCGCCGCCCAGCATTGCGGGAATGCCCAATGAATCCCAGGCGCAATTGGCAAACAGGCACAGGCCGTCGACTGTCACGCGGTAATCCGTTGGGATTGCCGAGAGCGGATGCGCCATGAGGATTTCGCCGCTCGCTTTTTGCAGCACAAGCGCATGCGCTTCATGCAGGCGCTGAAGCGCCAGACCGGCATCACGCCGGGACAAGCCAAACTCGCGCGCGATAGCGCTCTCCCTCGGCGCCTGGCCGCTGCGGAGCCAGTCCGTATATATGAAGCGGCGGATGCGCCAGTCTCTGTCCCTCGGTGTCATGCGATACCCAGGCGCAAATCGAGGACAAGCGCCCGATTACTCTACGAATGAACCACCCGCCCGGCTAGGCAAGGCGGCTGCTTATTCTTGCCTGTCCGCGCAAGGGCTCAAGCCCCGTCGCCGATGGCAAAGCGCTGGAAGCGGCCGATGTTGATGGTCTCACCGACCTCGGCGACCGTTTCCTGGAGATAGCGGCTGATTGTTTTGTCATCGTCCTTGATGAAGGCTTGTTCCATCAAGACGATTTCTTCATACCATTTGTTCATGCGCCCGGCGACGATTTTCTCTGCGATGTGTTCCGGCTTGCCTTCTTCAAGCGCCCGCTCCAACTGCATTTTGGATTCGGCCGCCACCAGGTCCTCGGGCACATCTTCTCGCTTGACATACCTGGGGTCCATATTGGCGATATGCATGGCGATGTCCTTGGCGAAGGACTGGAATTGATCGGTCGCGGCCACGAAGTCGGTTTCACAATTGACTTCCACAATCACGGCAAGCCGCTTGTCGAAGTGCAAGTAATTGCCGATGATGCCTTCGTTGGCGCTGCGGCCCTTGCCCTGCAGCTTGATGCCATCTTTGAGCGCTTTTTCGCGCAAGAATGCAGCGGCGGCGTCGATGTCGCCATTGTGCTGCTCCAGCGCCTTCTTGCAATCGAGCGGACCGGCGCCGGTTCTGTCTCGCAGTGCCTTAACCTCTTTTGCGCTTACTGCCATTTCTGTATTCGTCTCCGTTGACCTCTGTCCCCATGATCAGGCTTGTGCTTCAGTGGGCGCGGACTCTTCGCTTTTGCTTTGAGCGTCTTGGCCGTCGGCGTCTGCGCCCGCCTCAGCGCCTTCATCGTCGCCGAAGAGTTTGGAATCGCGCAGTTTGGCCAGGGTCGATTCACCCAGCAGGTCTTCGTCGGCCAGCTCTTCGTCGTAGGCATCGCCGAAGAATTGTTCTTCTTCCTCTTCCACACCGGCCGATTGCCGCAGATTGTGCCCTTCAAGCACGGCTTCAGCCAATGCGCTGATCAGCAGACGGATTGAGCGCATGGCGTCGTCGTTGGCCGGCAGAATGTGATCGACCAAGTCCGGGTTGGCGTTGGTGTCAACAAGCGCAAGCACCGGAATCTTGAGGATATTGGCTTCCTTGACGGCGGTATATTCTCGTTCGGCGTCAACCACGATGAGCAGATCCGGTGTGCGCGTCATCTCCCGGATACCGCCCAAGCGCAGTTGCAGCTTCGAGATCTTGCGCTCGAGCACCAGGCCTTCCTTCTTCGTCAGTCGGTCGAATTCGCCGGCGTCGCGGCGCCGCTCCAGCTGTTTCAGCGTATCAATGCGACTGCGAATGGTCTTCCAGTTGGTCAAGGTCCCGCCCAGCCAGCGGTAATTGACATAGGACATGCCGCAGCGCTCGGCCTCGCGCTGGACGATCTCCTGCGCCTGGCGTTTGGTGCCGACGAAGAGAACTGATCCGCCGCCGGCCACCAAGTTGGAAATCAGATCATGGAATTCGTTCAGGTTCTTGAGCGTGATTTGCAAATCGATGATGTGGATCCCGTTGCGTTGGGTGAAGATGAATTCCCCCATCTTGGGATTCCACGTGTTTGTGCGGTGCCCGAAATGCACGCCTGTTTCGAGCAAGGTCCGCATTCTAACTGCTGAGGGCATTACAATTCTCCTTGGGTAGATGGTGTTTTGAACTCGCACATCGTTCATCCTCCGGTGTAAATCCGCCGCAGCGGACAACACCCACCGAGAGTCCAGATGTGTGGGATTGAGGAAATGCGGCTCAAGAGCCGATTTCCGCGCCGCATGATAGCACAAGCTCGAGGACCGGACAATAACATGTTTGGCCGGGGGCCGCGCCGGGAAAGCCCGGGTTATGCCGCGCTGAGGATATCTGTGAGGGCCGCGATAAAGGCGGCGTTGGCTTCGCGCGTGCCCAGGCTGAGCCGCATGCCATACGGCAGGCCGTTCCCCGTTTGCCCGCGCAGGCGGAAACCGCGCGCCTGCAACCGCCCCTGCAAATCAGCGGCCGGGATGCGCGTCTCAAAAAGCAGGAAGTTGGTCGCCGTTTTCCAGTGTTTGATATCGAGCCGGTCGAATTGCGCGCTAACCCAGCGCGCCTCTTCACGCAGGTAGGCGATGGCCTTCTGCACATGCGCTTGATCGGCGCAGGCGGCGATACCGGCGGCCAGCGCCAGCTTGTTCTGGTGGAAGCCGCGTTGCAAGCCGGCGATGTAGTTGGCGATATCCGGCCTGGCGATGCCGTAGCCGAGGCGCAGCCCGGCCATGCCATAGGCCTTGGAAAAGCTATGAACAATCACGATATTCTTGCCATCCAGCACGTATTGCATGGAATCCGGATAATCGACATCGTCGACAAAATGATGATAGACCTCATCGGCGACCACCAGGACGCGCTCGGGCAATTCACGCATGAGCTTCGCCATTGCGGCGGCTGAAATGATTGTGCCGGTCGGGTTATTGGGATTGCAAAGCATAATCAATTTGCTGCGCTCGGTGACCGCTTCCAGCACGGCTTCGGCGCGATAAGCAAATGTCTCTGGCTCCAGCGGGACGTCCACGACTCGCGCGCCAAGCGGCAGCGAAATTTTGCTGTAAGCGCCGGTGAAGGTCGGTGACGAGAGTATCAATTCATCGCCGGGGGCGAGGAAAGCGCGCGTGATCAATTCCAGTGATTCGAAGCCGCTGCAACCAGTGTAGATATGCTCGGCGCTGATTCCGCGCCCCAGCACGCCGGCGATGGCGCGGCGCAAATCAATATCGGTATATTTGGGATAGGTGGACAATGTGGGCGCGACCGCGGCCAACGCTTCGATAACTTTCGGCGAGGGACCGAGCGGGTTCTCATTGTTCGCCAGTTGGTAGAACCTGGTCAGGCCTTGCGGAGGACGCAGGTCCTCGCCGGAAGGTCGGCTGTCGTCCCGCGCGAAAGCCTTGATATCTGGATTGAGTTGCAATTCACTCATGATGGCGGCCGCAATTCTGAATGCCGGAAATGGATTAAGCAGAGCGATGATAATCGATTCAGTCTTCGGAAGTAAGATGCTGATTTTGGTGCTGCCCGGCGCAGAATTATCTTTTATTCTCCAGTTTCATGGAGGTTTCCTGCTTAACTCGGAATCCGAATCTGGCGTAAAACGCGCTTAGATCCGGCGCGCAATCGAGCATGACCTGCTCAACATGCTGCAAGCGTATCAAGAGTTTCTTCAACATCCCGGACGCAATGCCTCGCCCGCGATAAGCGCTGTCCACCACAACATCATCAATTAGGGCGCGATACATGTCGTCGCTAGTGACGCGGGAGAAGCCAATCAGACGATCTTCATCCCAGACGCCAAGCGTGATCTGGCTGCGGTCCAACATCAGTTGAATGTCCAGCGGGCTGCGATTCTTAGCCCAAGCGGTCTGCTGCAATAGCTCATACAATTCTTCCGGATTGATGGGTTCAGTGAACGAGTAGATGTAGCGCGTCGGCATTTTGCCTTCCTTCCGCAGCGGTCAGGCGCATCGACCTGGGCCGGGCATATCGAGCACAGGGGCGTCACTCCACCCGTATCTTACTGCAGAGCGGCTAGAGCTGTCATGTTCTTGTGCGATTTGCCCCATGTCCTTGGGAGAAGCTGACAGTTGCGGCGGCAGCCGGCTCACGGTCAAACGCGCGCCGGCCGGGATTTTCCCATCGAGAACGCAGGTGCTACAATGATGCTGTTCCTCTCCACAGCTTTGAGGAAGGTGCCGCTTGGCTTCATCGCGTTGGAATTCATTCATCCAGTTCTTGTGCGAGATCTATCAGACGGAGACTGAGGGCAGGCAAGGCCTGGTGGATGAATTGCTCAATAGCCAGGATGAATGGCCCTGGGTCGAACGCAACAAAGCGACTTTTGTTTATGAGTCGATAACGGCGCAGAGCGTCGCCCTGAATATTGATATCGTCAACCGCGACCCGCCCTTCGAGAACATGGTGCGGCTGGACGATACCTCGCTCTGGTATTTTCAGCGCTACTTTGAACGGGATGCCTTGGTCGATTATATGTTCGCGGTGGACGATCCCGGCACGCCTCTGGCGCAAGAGCTCAACTTGATGGATCGGGTCGTCCGCCATTGGGAAGCCGATCCGCTGAATGCCCAATCTATCCAGGCCAGCCAGGTCAATACTTCGGTATTGCAGATGCCGCGGGCGCGCCCGCTGCCCGATTGGAGCGCCATGCCTTCTGTGGCGCGGGGCCGCGTATATCGCCACAAATTCAGTTCGGCGCAGCTCGGTTTCCAGAATCGCAATCTGTGGGTCTATACACCACCCGGTTATGAGGCGAGGGACGGCCTGAACTACCGACTGCTTGTCTTGATGGACGGGCAGTGGGCGCTGAAGACGATGGAGGCGCCCTACATTGCCGATGCCCTCATCAAGCACGGACGGATGGAACCCATCATCATCGCCATGATCGCCAGCGGCGACCAATCCGAGCGCGTGAAAGAATATGTCGGCAACGACAAACAGTACGCCATGATCGCGGCGGAACTCTTGCCTTTCTTGCAAGCGGAACACCGGATTGAGCCTCTCAATCTTGGTCTGGGCGGCGTCGGCGAGGGCGCGATAGCCGCCGCTCACGCGGCGCTTAAGAACCCGGCCATATTCGGTCATTTGATCATGATCTCCCCGCCCCTGGGGCGGCCGCCGGCGGTGCAACTGCTGAAAGAATATGCGCAGCGCTTTCGCGATTCGCCGATTTTGCCCAATCGCATCTTTCAATCCGTCGGCCGCTACGAGCAGGATCTGCGCTTTTACAAACCCGCTCTGGCGCTGCGCGGGATCCTGGAGCGGCGCATGACGCACGACCCGGAGCTCAAATACCGCTTTGTTGACTTGGGCAGCGGGCATAGCCTGGCCGCCTTCAAGAGCGTTATGCCTGAGGCGCTTGCTCATGTCTTTCCGCCGCGCCGGAGCTAAGGGCGATCAAACAGGCTGGCGCTGATGGGCACGCTCTACATCGTCCCGACACCGATCGGCAACCTCGAGGACATCAGCTTGCGCGCTCTGCGCATTTTGCGCGAAGCGGCGCTTATCGCCGCTGAGGACACCCGCGCCTCTCGCGTGTTGACGCGGCATTATGATATCGATACGCCACTGACCAGTTACCATGAGCACAACAAGCTGTCGCGCATCAAGGACATTTTGACCGCGCTGGAGCGGGGCGATGTCGCGCTGATTTCCGATGCCGGCACGCCCGGCATTTCCGACCCGGGCTATGAGTTGATCGCCGCGGCGATCGATGGCGGATTTGACGTAGCGCCATTGCCCGGCGCCAGCGCAATCACCGCCGCGCTGACCGGCGCCGGCCTGGCGACCGATCGCTTTCTCTTCGTCGGCTTCTTGCCGCGAAAGACCGCCGCATTGCGCGAGTCGCTTGCGGAATTGGCGCAGCGGCGCGAGACGATCGTCGCCTTTGAAAGTCCCTATCGATTGCGGGCGACCCTGGCCCTCCTGTCTGAGGTGGCCGGCGCCGATCGCCGAGTTTGCGTCGCCCGCGAAATCAGCAAGAAGTTCGAAGAATTTCTGCGCGGCACGGCGGCAGAACTGGCCGAACATTTCAAGCGGGAGAACCCCCGCGGCGAAGTGACCCTGGTGATAGCCGGCGCTGATGCGGCCGCAGCCGTTTGGACAGAGGCGGAAGTGAGGCGGGCTTTGTCCGCGCGGCTGGCCGATGGCGCGTCCCTTTCGCGGGCGGCAAGTGAAATCGCCAAGTCCGCCGGTTGGAAGAAGAAGTCCGTTTACCAGATGGGTCTTCAACGCAGATAAAGCGCGCCGGCGGCCTCAATCGGTATCGTCCGAGAATTGGGTTGTATCAATCTCAATGCCGTTTTCGCCCAGGGCCGCTTTCAAAGCCGCCCATTGATCGGCGCGCACTGCGCAGGCCATCGGCCCCAGCCGCGCCCCCAGATAACGGCGAAAAGCGGGAGTGGCGAAGATCTTTTCCATGGTCTCTTCCGATGTGCTGCGCAGCACAGCCAGCGATTCCAGGGCGACCGATGTCTTGGCGCCCGCCTGCCAATTGCGCAGAAGCTTGAGGAGGGGCAGGGGTATCGCCGTTCCATCCAGGTGTTTGGCGATGAAGGCCTGAATATGTTTGCTGGATATGCCCTGTGGCGCGGCGCGTTGGATGCTGTCGGCGTCGATGGCGTAGATATAGGGGTCGCCCGCCGCCAGACAATGGGCGAAACGCGCCAACTGAAAACGCTCAAAGCGATTCACTCGGCGTGATGCCAGAAGACTGCCATCCGCGAGGACTTCAATGCGAGCGGACGCCTCGGCCGGCTGCGGCCAAGCGCTATGCTCGAGGAAGGCGCGGCCGTAAGCGGTCAGGCGCATGACATCGTCGCCAATATCGGCCAAGCCCAGCCAGTGCATTGGCCCGACAATGTAGAATTCGATCAGCGAGCCTTCGACGGCATCCCAGCTTTCGAAGCCGGTGAGATATTCGCCGGCGTCATTGCGGATGTACCAACTGTCGTAGTCGCCATTCAGTCGCTGGAAATCCGGCTCGATGTCCTTGATGACTTCGATGAGGTCATTGATCGAGATCCAACCGCGTTCCGGCAGCAGCTCCTCGAGCAGGGCGATTATCGCGTTGCGAGCGGCGGCTGGATCGTAGGACCAGCCGGAATCATCCGGATACAGGCCGGGGATATGCCACATGTCGCGCCAGTTTTGGCTCTCCCGCCAAGCCAGCGCCAGCGTCCGAATCTGCTCGGCGCGGGTCGCGTTCAGCCAGCTTCGCGCTTGCTCGCGGCTGGGCTGGGCATTGCCTTCTTCCAGCGTGATGATGCCTGCGCCGATGCCGATGCCGAGCATGAAGCTCAGACGGCTCTCGCTCTGGTTCAAAAGCTGCGGCGCAATAGCGCCAGCTTTTTCCGGCGCGAAGCGCGCGCCTTCAATGCCGGCCGGGCTGGACTGCAAGATGGCCAACAACGTCGTCAAATCATCGACGATGGAGGTATCAGCCGGGTTGACTTGATCGACATCTTCAACCAGATCCAAACCCGGCATGCCATCGCTATCCAAAGCATCGTCTCGGTCCAGATTCTCGAAACTCGTCTTGTGCAGTGGCAGCGCGCCGACGAGATCGGAGGGCACATATATGAAGCCGATGACATTGTCTTCCAGTTTATCGAAGCCCTCGCCGATGAAGCCGCGGTAATAGAGGGTTTCGGCAATGGTCGCCCCGTGCAGATGCGGTTGCTCCCGGTCGATTTGCCCTTTGCCCATTTTCCGAATCTTGCCGTAGAAGCGCTCAAACTGAGCGACCTTCATCCTCGCTTGCGCGCTGCTCACCAGCAGTTGCAGCGCTGTTCTGGCCGGTTCGTCCAGCTTGTCCCAAACGTTTTCGGCAACCGCTGCATCAAGCATTGCCTGCCGCACTTGTCGGATCAGGTCTTCAGGGGCGAGGCTTCTGCTTTCGATACCCCAAATCTCCGCCAGCGCCGGCAGCATGCCGGGATCGTAATCGCGCAGGGTCGCCAGGATGTTTTTCATTTGCGTGCGGCGCCTTCACCGACCAGGGCGGCGTAGATCTCAAAGTGATAGGCGATCTCGCTGTAGTCCTGGGCGCTGTAAATGATGCGCGTCGGCGCCTGGCAGGTGGGGCAGTAGAAATCGATGCAGCCTTGCTCATCCGCCGCCAGCGTCGGCGTTAGATCTTCAAAGACCCGGCGCAGCTTGCGCTTGAAAAGCGAGCGGCCATTTGCCTGGTAGAAGCTGCGCCAGCGGAAGCGAATGCGGTGGCCGCAGCGCGGGCAGCGGTACAAGCAGGAGCCGGCGACACGGTCGCGGAATCCCTCTCCATCCAGCAAGCCGCGAAAGACCGCGCGCGCATCAAAATGATCGACCACCAGGCTCCGCATCAGAACTACCGCCGCGACATGACAGACTCATTCTAGCACAATTCGGCGGCGCGCCCGTCTAGCCGAGCGCGAGCGTTCCAAAGCCCACATAAGCGCAGGCGCCGCCGACGGCAACAGAGCTGAAGCGGCCGCCTTCCTGCTTGACCCGGATATGGATGAAGCTGGGCCGTCCCATTTCAATGCCCTGTTCGCTGAGCAATTCGCCAGTTTGAATGAGGCCGTATTTCAGCAGATAGGCGCCCAGCGGGCCGCTCGCGGAACCGGTCGCAGGATCTTCAATAATGCCCAGGCCCGGGGCGAACATGCGACTGTGCGCCGTCGAGCCGCTGAACTCGGTTTCCAAGGCGGTCACGAAGATCTGTTCGGCGCCGCTTCCTGCAAGGCGCTCGCTCCATTTGTCGAGGCGCAAACTGATGCGCTTCATCGCCGAAAGCGACTTCACCACAACATAAAGAAAGGGCAAGCCGCTGCTCAGGACTTGGAGCGGCGCGTCTTCCAGCAGATCTTCCCGGGACAAGGACAGCAAGTTGGCGATGGCCTCGCGATCTTCGCGCGTTTCGAGGAAGCGGGGTATGGGCTGCTCCATCCAGGTCTCGGTCGGCTGTCCCGTCCCGTCGGCGCTTATTCTTACGCGGATCGGTCCGACGCCTTCTTCGAACACAATCTCTTTTTGCCCCTCCAATTTGCCGAGCCGGCCGAGCCGAGCCAGGGTGAAGGCGCTGCCCACGGTTGGGTGGCCCGCCATCGGGAGTTCCGCGGCCGGCGTGAAGATGCGCAGTTTGAAGTCATGCGCCGGGTCGGCGGCTGGAAAGACGAATGTCGTTTCGGACAGATTCAACTCGGCCGCGATTTTCTGCATCAACTCGGCAGATAGATCGAGCGGCGGATCTGGAAAGACAGCCAGAGGATTGCCGCCAAATGGTCGTTCGGTGAAGACATCAAGCAAGTGATAATTCAAGCGCATAAGGGGCGGCGCTCTCCTGGATTCGCACGTTGCGCATACCTGTTTATAGCACAGGCGGCCCGGCCGCGCATGACATGTGCCGCTGTCGCGCCAGATTCGCGGCAGGCGCCGGGGGCCGCGAATTGTGGACGGGCAGGGTGGATTTGGTCTAGAATCTGGGCGAGATTCGGCGGCTTTGAAAGGGGATAGATCATGGCGATCGATTATCAGGCGCGGCTGGACAAGTTGTTGGAAGGGAGCGAGGCGGATCTGGTCGCCTTTGTCCCCGGCGAAAACATGGTCTATTTCACCGGCTTGCACTTCCACCTTTCCGAGCGGCCAATCCTGGGCATCTACAGCCGGTCTGGGCTTTCTTTCATCATTCCGGAGTTGGAAGTCGCCAAATTGGAAGCGCGGCCGGACCTGGAGGCGCGTCGCTTCATGTGGACGGACCAAGGCGGATACAGCGAAGCCTTTGAGCAGGCGGTAGCGGCGCTGGCGCCGGGCCGGGCGCGCTGCGCGCTGGATGGCCAGACCCTGCGCTATTTCGAATGGCTGGCGCTGCAAAATGCCGGCTTGACGGCGGCGAACACGCTCGATAGCGGCGACCTGTTCCTGGACTTGCGCGCGCGCAAGGCGCCGGAAGAGATAGCCAATATGCAGCGGGCTGTGGACATCAGCGAAGCGGCGTTGACCGCGACGATGGAATGGGCGCGCCCGGGCCTCAGCGAGCGGCAAATCGCGGACCGGCTCTCGGCGGAAATGCTGGAGCGCGGCGCGCAGGGATTGGCCTTCATGCTGGTGCTGACGGGTGAGAAAAGCGGCTTGCCGCATGGCGATACTGGCGACCGCATTTGGGGCGAGGATGAGTTTCTGCTGATCGACTTCGGCGCGCGCTTTAATGATTATCCGGCTGATATCACCCGCGCCTTTTGTTTTGGAAAGCCGACCGAACAGATGCGGTTGATGTACAAGGCCGTATATGGCGCGAACAAGGCGGCGCGCGAGTTTGCGCGCCCGGGCGTCAGTTGCGAAGCAGTCGATAAGGTAGCGCGCGCTGTCATTGAAGCGGCCGGACTGGGCGAGTATTTTATCCATCGCCTGGGGCACGGGCTGGGTTTGAGCGTGCACGAACAGCCCAACATTGTGGAAGGCAATCAACAGATCCTGGAGCCGGGCATGGTCTTCACCATAGAGCCGGGCGTTTACCTGCCGGGCGTCGGCGGCGTGCGCATCGAGGACAATGTGGTTGTTAGCGAAGACGGACTTCAAGTCTTGACGTCGTATCCGCGGGAACTTTAGGCGGCGCCCGCTCGACGCGCTTCCGTCCGCCGGGCCTTGTCATGCGCCCATCACGCCGCAGACGGGCGCCGCCCAAGGCAGTTTGCTGTGCTGGACGCGCAGCGCTCTTAATCGCAGGCCGGCTGCGGCCGGGAAGGGCGCGCCTCGGCGCTGCGCGATGTCGACGTTCATCATGACGATTTCAACTGTCGCAGCCAGTTGATCACGACTGTCGTTGACCAGGAATCCGATGAAGTAGGCGCGCTTGGGCGTCAACTCTAGCAGGCGGATATGCACGCTGACCAGGTCATCAAGCAAGAGTTCGGACAGATAGCGGATATGCTGCTCCAAAGCGAAATTGCCATAGATATCGGCTTGGGCGTAAACCGCGCCCAGACCGACGTCGCCAAAGACCGCGCCCAATCCCTGCTCGACCAGATGCAAATAGTATTGCACATTCACATGCTCGTTCTCATCAAGAAATTCGCGTGGTATGCGCCGCTGGTATGCCTTGTCAAGCTGGCGGATTTCTTCAAGTGTGGTCGTGACCCGGGTCATAGCGCCTCTCGTTGTGTCGGATAGACCGCCATTATAATCTCTGCGCATGCCATGTCATAGCCGGCGCAGGCATGCGCTTGGTCGACCTTAATGGCGCTGAATGTCCGGCGGAGTAAAAGGAAAGGGCCTGATGCCGCGGCCGATTGACCGCCAGAATGCGCAGGCGCTGCGCTGCCTCGGACAGCTGAGCTTCGGCTGGATCTCGCAGTTGCGCTGGTCGCCGCGCGGGGACTCGCTGGCCATTTGTGGTGGCGGTGTCGCGCTATACCGGGACGGCTTTGGTGGCGCCCCGAGCTGCCAGGCTCTTCTCGGCGGGGCGCCGGTGAAGGGCATCGCATTCCATCCGGAAGGCGGGCAGCTGGCTAGCGCGGGCGCTGATATGCTGGTGAGGCTTTGGAAGGTCGGCCCAACCGGACTTGATGAGTTCCGGACCTTGCCCGGGCATGCTGGTGCGGTTGAGGCGCTGGCTTATAGCCCGGACGGTCGATTGCTGGCGAGCGCGAGCGCCGACCATACCGTTCGCCTCTGGGACACCATGTCGGCATCGCCTCCCGTCGTGCTGGAAGGGCATAGCGATGAGGTGACTGCGCTCGCCTTTGATCGGCTTGGAACGCGTCTGTTTTCCGCGGGCCGCGACCGGACCATCCGCGCCTGGCGCCTTCAGGCGGGTTTCCCGTCGGAGCGGATTGAGGCGCACGACGATTGGATCCGCCATTTGGCGCATCAGCCGGGCCGGGCGGTGTTGGCCTCCGCCAGCCGGGATATGAGCCTGCGATTCTGGGATACCGCATCCGGCCGTCTGATCCAGAAACTGCCGGCGCACGCCGGCGGCGCCGATGCCCTGGCTTTTTCACCGGCGGGCGACTTGCTGGCGTCAGGTGGTCGCGATCACTGCATACGCGTCTGGGATATGCGCTCCTTTTCCCAACTGGCTGTCTTAAATGCCCATTCCCGCCCCGTCCTGTCTCTGGATTTCAACGCGGCCGGCGCCATGCTGGTTTCCGGCGCGGGCGATAATCGTGTGAAGCTCTGGGCGGCGCCGTGACCATCGGCTGGGCAATGGCGTTGCCGCGCGGGTCCGACTAGAATGTATGCCAAGACCAGCTTTTAGTGAAAAAGGGAATGCCGTATGACAGGTCTGCGAACGACGATGGGCCAGGTCCGGGAACGTCAGATTACAGCGATGCGCCTTTCGCTTGACATTCTGGAGCATATCCTGAAGGGCGTCCCGGCGGAGAAAGCGCGCAGGCTGCGCGATGGCGATGACGGCTGGTCGGTCATTGAAATCCTCTGCCATCTGCGCGACTTCGACGAGATCTTCTACAATCGCGCCCAAATGATGTTGAACGAAGATCATCCACAGCTGCCGGCATACGATCACGAGGCGATGGCGATCGAAGGCGCCTACCAGCAAGAACAGTTGGGCGGGAGCCTCGCCGCTCTCAAGGCGTCGCGCAAGCGCTTTGTCGGCTTCTTCGAAACGCTAACGCCGGCGCAGTGGGAGCGGGCTGGCGTCCATCCGGAGCGCGACAGCTTCACCCTGACCGATGCCCTGATGCAGGTTGGCCTGCACGATCTCGACCATCTGGAACAGATCACACGCGTGCTTTCGCAAGAGTAGGCGCGGGCGGGACCTGCGCATCAATGCGCATCAAGCGGATGGGCGGCAATTTGAATCTGGCGAGCAATCATTTCTCATAGCCTGCGTTGGAAGTGGCGGGTTCAGGAGGATCGTGATGAAAGCGTTGATCGACCGCATTCGCGCGGAAGGCGAGCATCTTGGCGGCGGCATTCTAAAAGTTGACAGCCTGATCAATCATCAGCTTGATCCCGGGCTGATGGCGGAAATGGGAGCGGCCCTGGCCGAGCGATTTGCCGCGACGCAAGTCGACCGCATCTTGACGGCCGAGATTTCCGGCATTGCGCCGGCGTTGATGGCCGGAATCGAGATGGGCGTGCCTGTCGTCTATGCGCGCAAGCGGAAACCGATCACGATGGCGGGCCCGGTTTTCCTGGAAACGGCGCCAAGCCATACCAAGGGCGGCGAGACCTTGCTGCTGGTTTCAGCCGAGTTCCTGCATGCCGGGGAAAATGTATTGATCATTGACGACTTCCTGGCAACCGGCAAAACGCTGCTTGCCTTGGCGCGAATCGTCAGCAGCGCCAATGCCAACCTGGTCGGCGTTGGCGTTGTTGTTGAGAAGACATTCGAAGGCGGACGCGCCGCCATGCTGGATAAGTTTGATGTGCCTATTCATGCCCTGGCCACGATTACAGCCATGGACGGGGATGAAATCACTCTGCTGGAAGACTAAGCCCCGAAATCACAATTTGACCGCCCGTCCGCTGCGGGCCGACTCCTGGGCGGCGAGGGCGAAACGCAACACCTCGCGACCTTCCTCCCCGGTCAATTGCGGCGGCTCGCCTGCGAAATAGGCGTCGATGAAATGTCGGCTGGAGTTGATGAAGCTATGCTCCCAGCCCACCGGCATATCCGAGAAGCTGCGCGTTTGCCTGTCCTTATACATGACCACCGGCGGGACATCCATCATCTTGCCATGACCGCGCGTCACCCAGATGACGCCTTTGCTTCCGGTAATTTCGATGCGATCGTCTTGGGCATAATGCGCGGTATCCAGCGCCAACTCGGGCGAGAACACGGCTTCCAGGGAGCCGAATCGATTGCCGGGGAACTTCCAGGATACGATGGCCGGCGCATCCAGATAGGCACCCGGCTCAACCTCGGTCCTGCCGATCCAGGCGTGGACTTCTTCCGCCTTGCCCATGAAATGCCAGCCGAGGGCAAATTTGTGATGGCCGTCATCAAAGACGAGCGGCCCGCCGCCGCATTCTTCCGGGTTCAGCCGCCAAGCCCGCGCCGAAGCGGGCACGGTCCACTCGGTCGGGCTGATTCCGGAATTGCTCTTGACGCGGATGGTCAAAGGATCGCCGATTTCGCCATTGTCGATCAGGGATTTGGCGCGCTGCACGGGCGGGTAGAATATGAAATTCTCGTAGACCTTCAGGATGAGGCCGGCGTCCCGCGCGGCCGCGACCATGGCGTCGGCTTCTGCGATTGTCAGCGCCATCGGCTTTTGCACCGAGACATGCTTGCCGGCCGCTATCGCGTCAAGCGTTGCCTGATAGTGCAAATGATGCGGCAGCAGGATTTCCACCAAATCGATATCCGGCAGCGCCAGCAGCTGATGATAATCTGAGAAGATTCGCTCTTCGGGCAAGCCCCACTGCCGACCGCGCATCCGCGCCAATTCTCGATTGCGATCGCATACCGCGACGATGTCCGCGCGCTCATCATCGAGGTAAGCCAAGGCATGCAGGTCGGAGATTCTGCCGGTACCGATGAAGGCGACAGTCAGTTTGTCCATTATTGTCCGCTTTCTTGAGAGTGCGCTTATTATAGATATGGTATTGGCTAAACCTGGATTTACTAAGACCTATTTTGCATTGCGGCTGGCTTAATCCTCCCTAAGCGCGCTGGAGTTGGCGCCTGCGCTCCGCGGCGTTGTCATTCGTCGGCCGATAATGATACAATGAGGCGGAGCGCGAACGAATGCGGCGCGCCAGGCCGAGGATCAAGATGCATTTCCAGACCGACACTCACTCAATGAAACTGCTTGATCTGCCCTTAATGCTACGGCTTAAGCAGAATGCGATTGTTCTGCACAGCGAGTTGGGCTTGACGGAAGATGCCCGCGGCCAAAACAGCGCCTTGCTGTCCAGCATTGTTTTCCCGCGGGGCTTGCATACGCTGCTCGCGCATGTGGATGACAAGGATGTCGTCGGGCAGTTTCGCTACCGCCAAAGCGAAGCGAACGCGCATATCGTGTATCTGGCCCCAACGCTTGCGGAAAGCGACGAAGACAGGATCTGGCTGCATATGCTGGATGCCATGGCGCAGCAGGCCGGGAAGAACGGCGCGCAGACCCTGGTCGGCGAGGTCGAACTGAGTCATCGTTTGTTTGAAACGATGCGCCGGGCCGGTTACGCCGTTTACAGCCGGCAAGTCATCTGGCGCCGCGGACCAATCGACCGCGCATTTTGGCCGACCGAGCTGCCAATATCTTCGGAGAACATGAATGATCAGATTGGGATCGCGGCGCTTTTGGGCTGCACGATCCCGCGTATTTTGCAGACTGTGATGGAACCATCGACCGATATGTCCGGCCTGGTCTATCGCAAGGACGGGCGGATCGAATCTTATCTCGCGTATTCGGAAGGCAAGCATGGCGTTTTTGTCATGCCTTACCTGCATCCGGAGGTGCTCAGCGAGGCGGCGGATATTGTAGCGGCGTCCATCCAGCAAATTGGCCGCAGCCGCAAGTTGCCCGTTTATGTCTGTGTGCGCGGTTATCAAGGCTGGCTTGAGAATGCGATGTTGGACCTGGGCTTCGATCCATGGCTGGAGCAGGCGGTGATGGTTAAGCACCTGACTGCCGGTGTTCGCCAGACCTCGTTTGAACAGGTCAGGTTCGACGCCAGCGGAGGCAAGCGGCCGGCGGCAACCATGCAGGTTATGGGAACTGGTGGCTATCGCTCCAGCGCCTGGAAGGAAGAGGGCGGCTTGCAGGGTTGATTGGATTGATCCCGGAATACGCTGAAACGGAAGCATAGGCAAAGTATCGGAGGACAGCGGCGGAGGTATATGGACAAACGCATTACGGATGATTTTGAGATCCTGAGAGAGGTACTGCCGCCGAGGATACGCACTGAGGTAGATGCCTATGGGAACACCAGCCAGCTTCTGGAAATAGTGCTCGACCTGGGAAGAATTCCGACAGCCCGCTACATCGACGGAGAAATCGAACTCGCGGACCACGAGGTGCAAGAGGATGATTTGCTGCAACTGGTCGCTGAACTTGGCGAGTTTGATGACGATAATCGCGCTGGAATAGAGCGGTCCCTGCATCGCATTTCGGCGATACGCAATCGCCGCGGCAAGATCGTCGGTTTGACGGTGCGCATCGGCCGCGCGGTTTATGGCACCATCGACATTATCGCCGACCTGATCGAGTCCGGGCAGAGTGTGCTGCTTGTGGGTCCGCCGGGTGTTGGCAAGACGACCTTGCTGCGTGAAGCCGCCCGCGTCCGCGCGCGCGACAAACGGGTCGTGATTGTGGATACTTCCAACGAAATCGGCGGCGATGGCGATATACCCCATCAGGCGGTGGGCAAGGCGCGGCGCATGCAAGTTTCGCAGCCCGATCGCCAGCATGAAGTGATGATCGAGGCGGTGGAGAACCACAACCCGGAAGTGATCGTCATTGATGAAATCGGCCGAGAGTTGGAAGCTCAGGCGGCGCGGACGATTGCAGAACGCGGCGTCCAGTTAATTGGCACGGCGCACGGCAATACACTGGAAAACCTCATGCTGAACCCGACTCTGTCCGACCTGATTGGCGGGATTGAGTCGGTGACGCTTTCCGACGACGAGGCGCGGCGCCGCGGCACGCAAAAAGTCGTGCTGGAACGCCGCACAGCGCCGACCTTTGACATTATGATCGAAATCCAGGCGCGCGACCGGCTGGTGGTGCATCCTGATGTGGCGTCGGCGGTGGATGCGATGCTGCGCAACCGCCCTTTGCCGGCGGAATTGCGCGTGCGCGACGACAGCGGGACGATTCATGTGAGCGAGTTCATACAGGAAGCTGGCGCGCGTTCAGCGCCGGCGCGCGAGGGCATGCAGCGGCAGCGCGGCAGCGCAAATAATGCGCATGTCGTGCGTGGCAACCGCGACAATGGCAAGACTCGCAGCGAGATGAAAGACGATGTGGCGCAAGCCGATACGCGCGGCCTGCGACCGATCAAAGTTTTTGCCTATGGCGTCGCGCGCAACCGCCTGGATCAGGCGGCTCGCCGCTTGGCCGTGCCCCTCCTGCTTACCGATGATCTCGGCGAGGCGGAAGCGATTGTCACGCTCAAGACGCATTATCGCCGGCGACCGCGCTTAATCAGCGATGGTGAAAGACGCGGCCTGTCAATTTATGTCTTGCGCGCGAACACCGTGACGCAGATGGAGAACTTTCTGGTGGATCTCTTCCGCTTGGGCGGGCGGAAAGACCCCGACCCCTTTGGCGAGGCAATTCTTGAGGCGGAGCGGGCGATCAGCCGGATACGCGCCGGCGAAGACTTTATCAACCTCAAGCCGCAAGCCTCGCAGATTCGCAAGCGACAGCATCAACTGGCGCGGCAGGCGCGAATGCAATCGGCCAGCGTCGGCGATGAGCCGGGCCGCTTCGTCACCATTTACCGCGGCGCCTGACGTCAAGCTTCGGGCGCAAACTTACGATGAACCCGCCGTATGCGGCGCCGGCGCCAATCCGCACGGATCTCAGCAACGCCTTCGCCAACAACACCATGCGCGTTCGCCTGCCGGCCATCATCGACGAGACCGTTGAGCAGAATGCCGACTATCCCGCAGGCGTCAAAGGGCGGCTGCGCGATCTGCGCGACAGCATCGCCGGTGGCGCGCCCATTCCCCGGCTTGACGGCGCATCCGCCTCCGATCATGCCGAGTGGGACGAAGCGCTGCGGCGACAATGCGCGATCGTCAGCGCTGAAGCGACCTGGCACAATGCCGAATGGTTCTTCGCCGAAACTTATGCCTATCGCTGCCTGATTGAAGCCGCGCGCTGGCGGGAAAGCGGACGCGATCCCTTCCTGCCGAAGAAACGGACCGAGTTGGAGGGCCGCGCGCTCTGGCAGCTGTTGGAGCGCGCCACTGAGCCGGCGCGCAATGCCGAAGAAGACTTGCGGCGCGCGGTCGCCCTTGATCTGTGGGCCAATCGCATCGACCTGAGCTATGACGCCGCGCTGACACGCGGGACGGAGATCAGCCCCGAAGACTTGCTAGTGGATGATCGCGGGCCGTTGCTGGCATACCTCGCCGCGACCGCGACGGAGCCAGGCCGCTTGCGCGCCGCCGGCAGCATATACATTGTGGCCGACAACGCCGGTTCCGAATTAGCGATGGATTTGGCGCTCAGCGACTGTTTCCTTCGTCATGTCTGCGACGAGGTCGTTCTCTGCCTGAAGGCGCATCCGACCTTCGTCAGCGATGCGGCGCCGGCTGATGTCTGGATGATGCTGGCCGAGATGGATCGGCGCGGCGCCCGCGCAGCTGCCTTGGCGGGACGTCTTCGCGCCGCCTGGGAAGAGGAACGCCTGCGTTTCCTGCCGCATACATTTTGGACTAGCAGCCGCTTCCTTTGGGACCTTCCACTGCCGCTGCGACAGCGATTCAATGACGCGCGCCTGGTGATCATCAAAGGCGACGCCAATTATCGCCGCGCTGTCGGCGATTGCATTTGGCCGGCGCATACTCCCTTCGCCCATGTCTTGAGTTACCTGGATGCGCCGACGCTCTGCCTGCGCACGCTGAAAAGCGACCCGATCGTCGGTCTGCCCACGGCCGGCGCCGCGGCTAAGCTGGACCTTGTCGATTCAGAATGGCGCTTCAACGGCAAACGGGGATTAATCCAGTTTAAGCCTCAAACATCGAAAAGCCACAATGTGGCGCTCGAGGGATAATCTTTCTCTTGCCAAGCCATGACTTTGCGCGGCGCCAGGCGGTAGAGCCGCGTGCCTGCGTCTTCTTGCAATTCTGGATTCAAGTCATACTTCTCGATGTACGCGGCGTCTATGGCGTCTTGCAGTTCAGTTGACAGCTGCGTTTCAAGCAGGTTGCCTTCAAAGATCACAGTGTCATCGCCACTTTCCAGATGCACGACGACGCGGCTGTTGCGGCCGATGTTTCTCGCTTTGACCGATTGCTTGTCCGTTCCGAAGTATAGACTGCCCTCAACCCAAGCGCCCCAGACTGGCACAGCGTGCGGCCTGCCATCGGGACGGGCGCTGCAAACCCAGTAATTTCGCGCGGCCTTCATACGGGCGGCGACCCAATTCCAACTTAACATGCCGTCGGTCTGCTCAAGCCGGATGCCGTAGCGCGGCATATCCGGGCGAACGCGTCGGGCCTTCGGCGGTGATTTCATTTGGCCAGGCCTCGAATGCGCCGTTCCGGGCGGCGCGCCTATTTGCTCATCGGCATGACCACGTGTATGAAGTCATCGCGATTTTCCGGCTTGAGCACACCCGGGTTTTCCGGTCCGTTGCTCTGGAAGATCACGCGTTCCTCTTTGATGACGCGCAGCACATCAATGAGGTATTTGATATTGAAGGAAATATCGAGCGCTTCGCCTTCGGCGGTGGCGTCGAGCATGCCCTCGCTGTCGCCGCGTTCAGCGCTCTTTCCAACGATCAAGACTTCAGCCGGCTCGCCGGGATTGAGCGCCGGTTTTACGCTCAGGCTGGCGCTGTTGGCATTATCGCGGGCGAAGATTTCCGCGCGTTGGCATACCGCCAACAGGTCATTGGTATACATGACGGTGGATGTGACAAAGGAGCGCGGGATGATCGATGCGAAGTCTGGAAAGCGGCCATCCAGCAATTGCGAGGATACCAGCACATTCGGCGCAAAGAATGTGACGCTGTTGCGCTGATTCGGCAGCGCCAAGCCAACTTCCTCATCATCTTCGACTATGCGCGCGATCTCGCTCATTGTACGCGCCGGGACCACCATATCACGGCGCTCGCCGAAGGACTCGCTGATTTCGGCCGTGCGGACGGCGAGCCGATAGCCGTCGGCGGCGGCCATCGTCATGGTGTTTCCGTCCAACTGCAGGTAGACGCCGGTCAAGATGGGACGGTTCTGTTCGCGGGCGGCGGCGAAGGCCGTCTGCAGAATCATTTCGCGCAGCGTCTCGCCTTCAAGCTGCAGGTCGGGCGTTTCATTATGATTGATCGGAGGGAATTCGTCGGCGTCGATCCCGCGAATGGTGGAGGTCTGAATGCCGCAGCGCATTTGCATGGTATGCGTCGCCGCGTCCAGCCGCATATCGACCCGCTCGCGCGATAACATGTTGACGTATTCGCTCAGCGTCCGCGCGGGCAGGGTGATGCTGCCGCTCTGTTCGACCTTGGCGCCAATCCAGACGCTGATGCTCATTTCCAGATTCGTCGCCGAGATTTTCAGTCGCGAATCTTCCGTTTCCAGCAGCACGTTGGCCAGAACTGGCAACGGGGGATTGCTATCGACCGCTTTGGTGACGTGGTTAAGGCAATTAGCCAAGTTCTCTTGCAGGACACTAACGATCATGATGCACCTCTTGATTAGTACGGGCGACCTTCACAGGCGCGTCCAATGGCGGGACATTTGCGCGCATGGTGGTGCGGCAAGTATAGTCCAAATTGGGCGCGTTTCCCACTGCAAACCGGTGGAGAGGCAGGGCAATCGCATCAAAATCATAATGAACCGTTCGCCACGAAAATTGTGAAAATGTAGGGGCGTCTCGTGAGACGCCTGTTGAAAATCGCCCGCAAATTGCGGGCGTTTCAGCGGGTCGCGTAGGTCGCGTAGACACTGACCGCCGACACTGACCGACAAACGCCCCTGTTTACATTGCGAGCGGCAAACCCCATACTCGGCCCCTTCCCCAGGAAGCTAGAGAAGGGGAGCTACGACACAGCAGGACGCAAAGTATTTTGCGTGGGCGGCTGCCGTGCAGCGCGTGTGTCTACAGATTACGAAATGTGAGGGGACATTGTCATTTACCAGCGCAATTTCAAATTTACGAAATTGCCCTGCGGTGGACGGGTTTATGGCTGTCCGCTGCGAAAATGGGATCACATGGGCGTATTATGCGCGTGATTGGTTGCGGCGCTCGGTCTACTCGTCGGGCGGGGTAATGTCGGTGACCTTGTCGCTGGAGAGTTGGATCGTCTCGGCATCGTCGTCGATAATCTCTTCGCGCACGATTTCGATCTTGAGTTTCGCGATAAGCGCCGCCAAGGCGCCCAGCGCGGCCAGCACCGGATTGATAATCGTAGCGACTCCGCCGACTACAACGGCTGGCGTAAGCGGCACTTCAATCAGCACATCGTTGTTTGCGTTGCGGATGATGAGGCGGCGGACGTTCCCTTCCGCGACCAGGGCCTTGACGCGGTCGACCAGTTCATATCCAGCGACTTCCATCTCTTCGACCCAGTCGCGTTGATTTTTGGGCTTTTCCGGCTGGGTATCCATGTCAATTTCTCCTCGGCTTGCTCATCTGCTATTACGCGCGCGCGCCATGTATCGTTGCAGGTCTGCCGCGGGGAAATCAGCGAAGCAATTGATAGAGGAGGCTTTTCCAGCGGCCCGCGTCCACTTGCCAACAGATCAGGGTTTGGACCGGGTTCGTCCGCGCTTCGCGCCAGACCGCGGCATTGCGCGCGTCATCGCTGATATTCAGTTTGTCAACTACGGTCATTCCGCGCGTGAGCTCGCTGTCGCATTCGACATCCACATAGTGCCGGCTATTCTCGAGGCAGATTGATGGATCAATGGCGACCGCCATTGCCACGCCATCGGGCAGTGAAATGCCAATCTCGCCCGTTTGTATTTCGTAGCCGCGCATGCCCTTGATATTGCAGTCAATCGTGAAATCGGCGCAGGCAGTGTTGATCGAGCGCACATGCTCAATATCCTCGGGCTTCAGCACAAAGTCGCCAATGCTGAATTCCCAGCCAACCATCTCCAGTGGCAGCCCGGCGCGGAATACAATGCGCGCCGCTTCGGGATCGCACCAGATATTGTATTCGGCGGCGGGCGTGACATTGCCGTTGGTGCAGGCGGCGCCGCCCATCACGACACAGCGTGATATAAGCGCGGCGATATCGGGCGCTTTTCGCAGCGCCAATGCCAGGTTCGTTAGAGGGCCAAGGGTGACGATGACAAGTCCGGGAGTCTCGCGGGCCGCGTCGATAATGGCGTCGACGGCGTGCCGGGCGTCGGGGCGCCGCTGGCGCGGCCGGTAGCGCTCGCCCCAATCCCCCAGGCCATCGGCGCCATGGAACCAATCCGCCGAAACATATTCGCGCAGCAGGGGCCGGTCAGCGCCGGCGTAAACGGGGACCTCGGCGTCGCAGAGTTCAGTGAAGTAGAGCGTATTCTGAACGCCCTGAGCAAGGGGCACATTGCCCGCGACCACGGTCAGCGCCCGGACTTCAACATCGGCATGGCGCAGCGCCATCAGGATGGCGACCGCGTCATCGGAGCCGGCATCGGTGTCGATCAGGAAGGGGCGGCGCGGCATGTTGGCAGCCTCCGTGGCTATACGGTAGTCACAAGCTGGTCCACCGCGGCTTTAAGCCGGTGGAGACCCTTCTCCAATATCGTGCGCGGGCAGCCGAAATTTAGACGCACAAAGCCGGCGCCGGCGTCGCCGAAGAATTCTCCCGGGCTGGGCGCGACGCCGGCCCGGTCTTTAAAAAAGTCGACGATATCGCCTTCAATCGGCAGTTCACGCATATCCATCCAGAGCAGATAGGTGGATTGCGGAATCGTGGTCTTGATCTGCGGCAAATGCTTGCGTATGAAAGCGATGGCGTAATCGCGATTGTCCTTGAGATAGACAAGCAGCTGCCGCAGCCATTCTTCACCGCCGCTGTAGGCGCCGTATGCGGCTTCATAACCCATGATATTCACGTGGGCGCTGATGCTCTGCAGCGCGGCCGCCGTGGTCTCCCGTATTTCCCGGTTTTGCGCGATGAGCACCGAACAGGCCATACCGGCCAGATTGTAGGTCTTGCTGGGCGCGATCATCGTCAGTGTGTTTTGGGCGATCTCATCGGACAGGGTGGCGATCGGGATGTGCGCGCCCTCCAGGATCAGATCGGAATGAATCTCGTCGGCGACGATGAGGATGTTATGCCTCAGGCAGATTTCAGCGATGCGCTCCAATTCCGTCTGTGAGTAGAGGAAACCAGCCGGGTTCTGCGGATTGCATTGCAGGTATATCGATGTTTGCGGGTCGCGCGCCACCATTTCAAACTCATCGTAGTCATTTTCATAGTGGAAAGTTTGCGCGTCGTCGGCGACATAGGCCATATTGATGTTTGCGGTGAATTTCCGATTGGCGCGGACGGCTTTGAAGAAGGAGCCATAGACCGGCGTCTGAATCAGAACGCTGTCGCCGGGTTCGCCGAAACCGCTGCAGGTCGCGCAGAGCGCCAACACCATGCCCGGCGTAAACAAGATGTCTTCAGGTCTGATTTCCCAATTGTAGAGCCGGCTCATGCGCTCAACCACGACCTCCTTCAGCTTGGGCGGGTCAAGCGTATAACCGAAGACACCGTGTTGCGCGCGCGCGACCATGGCGGCGATGGCAGAGGGCGGCGAACGGAAATCCATATCCGCCACCCACATCGGCAGGCAATTGTCGGCGACAGCGCCCCATTTTGCGCTGTGATGCCCTGTGCGATCGATGATTTCGTCGAAGTTGTATACGGTCATGATAGGCTAGTCCGAGGCGTATGCGAGAAAGCTGACGGTCAGAAATATAACCGATTCGCCGGCTCCATGCACGGGCGGCTTTTCAGAGACCGGATATACGGAAAGTGGCGAGCGCGGACGGGCGCCGCCGGGCAACGACGGGGAAGGCTTGGCGCGGGCGGGGACTAGGCCTTTTGCATGGAGGCCTGCAATCGCTCCATCATCGCGGCCACATCGACATCCGCGGCCTGGGCGCGGCAGCGGACGGCGAACAGGCGCCGCGGATCATCATACTCGCGCGTCACTTCGGTTGGCGCGCCGTAAATGTCGGCGATGCAGCCAGCCAACTCGGCGCGAATTTCATCCAGCTTCGCCGCTTCGTTTCGATAATGCATACGGTCAAGGAAGCTGATCTTCGCCGAAGTGAAATCGAAGGCGATATCCCCCGGCGCTTCGGCTTCCAGGGCGCGGGCGGCTTGCAAGGCATAGAAGAAGCATTGGCGCAGCGCGCTTGGCAGATCCCCGGGCAGCGACCGCTTGCGTATGTAGTGCAAGCCGATTTGCCCATCGCCGAGGTCATAAGCGAAGTCGGCTTCATCGGCGATCAAGACGATGCCCGGGCCATTCGGCACATGTTTGTAGTCAATTACGTCAATCAGCATGCCGTCGACAGTGTGCTGCTGTATCCAGCGCTGGAAGATGGGAACGATGTCCAGCGGCTGCAACTGCGGTTCGCGAATCAGGCTGAACTTGACGCCCAGCCGTTTGGGTACTGTTGCCATATGCGCTCCGATGCCCTTCGACTAGCTGACGATGACGCCGTTGATGCGCTGCTCGGCCGAGTGCACATTTTCGATGAACAGTTGCGTTTCGTCGATGATTTGATGGGCGTAATCTTCGTTGATGCGTTCGGGCGCGGTTCCGTGCCGCTTGAAGAGGTAGCGGGCGAACTTGCCTTTGGCGAAGCGATCGAAAACCAACTCGGTATCGTAGAAACGACTGCGGAATTCATCGACGATATTGTCATAATCGTCGCCGACATCGAGGTACTTGGTGCGCACCAAGGCGCGCGCCGCCAGGACCATCGCCTTATAGGCGTTCTCATCAGCGAGCGAGTAATCGTGATCGTCCAGCGCCAGCAGCGCCTCAAAATGTGTCGATTCCGCCTTGGCGATCTCCATGGAGAAAAGCGATACGACCTCGCCGGCGCATTCGCCGACGCCGATATCGTCGATCGTGTAGACGCGCGAATCGCCCCAATCGCTGAAGTATATCGGGCTGTCTTCAAAGCTGGGCAGCTGCATAAAGGGCTGCAGCATTGCCTTGATTTCCTTGCGGCCCAGCGCCTTGACCCAAACCTGGAAGCTCTCGTCATCGGCGCGCTCGGCGACATAGCGCTCGGTCAGCGCTTCCAGCGCATCGGGCACGGTCTTCGCCGGCACCGCGCCGACCGCCAAGCCATAGGCGCCGGCGTTTTCCTGCCATTGCCCGCCCAGCACTACCTGAAAATGCGGCATCTTGTGATTGCCGGAACGGCGGCTGTTGCCGAAGAAGCCGATATCCGCGACATGATGCTGGCCGCATGAATTAAAGCAGCCGCTCACTTTGATCTTGAGCTCGCGCACGGCGTCCGGCAGGAGATTGATCTTTTCAATCAGACGCGCGCGCAATTCGGCGGTCAAGCCGCGCGATGAAGCGATGCCCAGCTTGCAAGTATCGGTGCCGGGGCAGGCGGTGATATCGACGATGGTGCCGGCGTGGGCGTCACCCAAGCCAATGGCGCAGAGATCGCGATATATCGCCGGCAGGTCCGCATTGGCCACCCAACGCAGGGCGATATTCTGTTCGACCGATAGACGGATATTGTCGCCGACATAGCGCCTGGCGATATCCGCCAATTTGAAACCTTGCTCCGAGGTGAAATCGCCAAGCGGCGTATGCAGGGTGATCGTGCTGTAGCCGGCCTGGACCTGGTGGTAGACGTTGCTGCGGTACCAGTCGTCGAAGCCGTCGGGCAGCGGCCTGCCATTGAGCGCCATTCCGGCCTTCGCCGGCTTGTAGGTAAAGTCGCTGAGATTGCCGATGTATGCGCTGTGGCGCTCATCGCTGGGCAGCGTCTGCAGTTCTTCTTCGACCAGACGGCGGAACTCGTCGATGCCCAGCTTGGCCACCAGGAATTTAATGCGAGCGCGGTTGCGATTCTTCTTCTCGCCCAGGCGGGCAAAGACCCGCGCGATCGCCTGGGTCAGGGGCAGCAACTCTTCCTCGGTGGCGAATTCAGCCAGGACCTTGGCCTGGTGCGGCACAGTGCCCAGACCGCCGCCGACATAAACTGTGAAGCCGCGCTGCAACTCGCCGTTTATCTCGCGCGTCTGCGCCAGCAAGCCCAGATCATGCATCTTGACCAGACCGCAAGCGTGGCCGGCGCAGCCGGAAAAGGCGACTTTGAACTTACGGCCGAAATCCTGCACGTCATCGTGGCTGAGCAGGAATTGAGTCATTGCATCAGCATAGGGGCTGACATCAAAGACTTCATCGTGGCAGACACCGGCCAAGGCGCAGGCGGTGATATTGCGCACGGAATTGCCGCAGGCTTCCTGTGTGGTGATGCCTACAGCGGCCAGACGCCGCATGAGATCGGGCGTGTCGTCGATATGCACATAATGCAGCTGAATATCCTGACGCGTGGTGATATGCAAGATGCCGTCCGAATATTCATCCGCCAGTTCCGACAGCGTTTCCAACTGCTCCGCAGTCAAGCCGCCGTAAGGAATCTTGATGCGTTGCATGCCCGGCGCGTCCCAGAGGGTATCCGGTCCCTTGACGGTTTCGTCGGAAGGGTATGCCAGCTCGCGCGTGCGTACGCCGTCATGGCGCTGGCCGTTGTCATAGCGCTGGCCATAGACTCCTTTGCGCAGGCGCGCTTCGGCGAAGACCTTTTCATCCAGTTTGCCCTGCTTGCGCAATTCCATTTGCGCTTCGTATATGTCGATGAGATTGCCCATTTCGGCGGGAATCTGTTCGCTGAGCAGCTCTTTCCAGGTCGACATAATAATCGCTTTCCTTTCAATTCGACTTGTCTGAAGTCGACTCTTCTTTCTATTTGCCGGCTAGAACCGGGCTGGCTGTGGGCAATAATTCGGCGGGCAGAATATCATACCAGGCGACGCCTGCCTCGCGCAGGCGAACGACCTCGCCGATGACGGCAATCGCCGGCGGTTGAACAAGCTGTTCGCGCGCTTTATCGGCAATCGTTTCGAGATCGGCAACGAATGTCCGCTGTCGGGGCAGCGTACCCCATTCAATGACGGCGGCCGGCGTCTGCGCCGCCAGGCCGTGGTCGATCAAACGGCGCGTGATGCTGCTCAGTTGCTTGACGCCCATCAAAACGACGATGGTGCCGCCCAACCTTGCCAGCGCCTCATAATTGACGCCGCCCGCGCCGCTTCCCGGCGCTTCATGCCCGGTGAGCACGGTGAAGGCGCTGCTGAGATGGCGCTGCGTGAGCGGGATGCCGGCATAGGCGGGCACGGCGAAAGCGCTCGAGACCCCGGGCACGATTTCAAAAGGAATGCCTTGGGCTCGGCATGCCAATGCCTCTTCGCCGCCGCGGCCGAAGACAAGGGGATCGCCGCCTTTCAGGCGCAAGACGGCTTTGCCGGCGCGGGCGCGGTCGACAATGATCGCGTTGATGTCGGCCTGGGCCAGACGATGCCGGGTCGGCTCTTTGCCGGCGTTGATGAGCTCGGCGTCATGGCGGGTTTCTTCGAGCAGGGCGTGTGGAATAAGGCGGTCAAAGACGACGACATCGGCCCGCCGCAGAAGATCAAGTCCCTTGCGCGTGATCAAATCGGGATCACCCGGTCCGGCGCCCACCAGGTAGACTTTCCCCCTTCTCATGGCTTTGCCTCCCCCATTTTCCGCGCGGTCGACAGCCAGAAGTTGCAGGGCGCGGGACAAGGCAAGCCGGCCGCTGCCGGCTGCGGATCCGTCCACCAGGTCGGCTGCCGGATGCAAGCGCCGCAGACGCCCTCTATTGCCTTCCGCATCAAGTCCCTCGGCAGTTTGTGAATATCTTTGAACATGCCCTTCTGCCGGAGACCGATTGTTTCCAGGGTTTGGATCCGCAAGGTATTTGCTTTTTGCGCCGCCCAGTCGGCGATCAAGCCGGGATAAACCGTCTCGATTACGGCCCACGCTTGTTCCGGCTGATCAAGCCGCACCTGCCAGCTGCCGGGCATGTCAGTTCTTGTTGGCAAGGGACGGAAAGGCCCTTCTCGTACATGGCGCCGCAAATCGGCGGGCGAACTGATAGCGACGCGCTGACTGGAAGCCCGGCCCTTCCAGACGCGGTTTCGGCTAACGCTGATTTGCCCAAACCTGAGGATTCTCCCACTATCCAGCGCTTTCATCAAGGCGCTGCCGCCGGCGGCGGGAAAGCCGGACCAGGCGCCGGCGCCTGATTTGAATTCGAATGGCAGGTCGACGCCGCGCGCCAGATCAAGAATGGCCGCGCAGACGGCGTCGTCGCCGCCGACGGGCTCGCAATAATAGACGCGCCTGCCCTTGACGCGTTCCGGCGGACGCTGACCCGTAATCCCCAAGGCGCGCGGCACATCACGAGTTACATGCGAGCCTTCCGCCAGGAAGTATGGCAAGGCGATGATATGGGGCGAACGGGTGCTGTCATACAAGCTGGGAATAGCCGGCTCATCGTCAAGATAGACATCGACGACTTCATTGAGCCAGTTCAGTCCGCGAATGCGATCCGCTTGATGCCGGGCGGTATCGCGGCTGCGGGGGCTGCGGCCTGTGCCATGCCCGATGATAGCGGCCGCGGTTTCGCTTGGCGCCAGCCCATGTCGCGCAACAGCGTCGCGCAGGCGCGTTTCAACGATCGACTCCATAAGCGGATGTTCGCCCAGGGCCGGCGTTAAATGAATGCGCGCGCCGTCGCGCCGGGTCAGGCTGCCCGCAAGTCCCATTTCCGTCGGCAGCACTTCAGCGCTGAAATAACCCGCGGCGGTGAATAGCGGAACGATGACGATATCCGTTGACTTCACCGTTGTCAGCGCCTGTGAGAATTCAGGCGCTTCTTTCCAAAAGCAGGCCGTGACTTCGTCGGCGACGCCGCCGCGCCGCAGTCCGTCGACATATCTCCAGACGACGCCGGCCGTGTTGGGGCTAACATGGGAGCCGTGCCCGGCAAGGATAAGGGCGACGCCGCTCATTGGCCGGAAACCTCCAACACGATTTGATCAAAGACCCGTTGCGCATCCGCCTCACTGCCTTCCTGCAGAAGCGACAGCACTTCGGAATGCAAAATTTCTTCGTAGAGTTTTTGGCGTTCGGCTTGCGCTGGAGAATGATGGCGCCGCTCTTTGCGTATCGCCCCCAACCAATCCGCCAGCACGGCGTATTCTTCGCCAATCTCGTCCGACAGCCGCGACTTGAGCAGGCGCAGCAGAGCCGGGGAATGGCCGTTTGTGCTGAGCGCGATTGTGAGCGGCGGCCGGTCGATCTGCGCCATGTTGCTGAAATCGCTGTGGTCAGTGCTGCCGTTGGCGACATTGCAAAGGGCGCGAATGCGGTGCGCGTCCTGCGCTACTTTCTGGTTCGTCCGCTCATTATCGGTTGCGGCGATGACGATGATCGGCATGAGGTCATTAAACATGTCGCGCCGATATTCGGAGTCAATCCACTCGATATGGCCAGCTTCGGCGAGCGCGCTCAGCGCCGGTGAAAGTTTGGGGCTGATGACGATGATGCGGGCGCCGGCGCGATGCAAGCGCTCTACCTTGCGCGTGGCGACGCGGCCTCCGCCAATTACGGCGACTGGCTTGTCCTGGAGGTGGAGCAGGACGGGATACCCGGATGCCAACTCAGACACGGATCGACTCCGGCTTCAATTCGACGGGTGCCGGCAGGTGGATGCCGCACTCCGTCTTGCTCTGATTCGACCAGCGGCCGCTGCGGCTGTCGCCGTCTGCGCTTGCCGCCCGCGTGCAAGGCCAGCAGCCAATGCTGGGATAACCCTGGTCGTGCAGCGGATTGTAGGGCAGATCATGGCTGTGGATGTAGCGCCAAACCATCTCCGCGGTCCAATTCGCGAAGGGCGCGATCTTGACCAGCCCGCTACGCCCGTCGCGACTGACTATGGCCGTATCGGCGCGGCCGGCAAACTGATCGCGGCGCAGGCCGGTAATCCAGGCCTCAAAGCCGGCCAGCGCATCGCGCAGCGGGATCGTCTTGCGGATATGGCAGCAGCGATCGGGATTGCGCTCCCACAAGCGATCCCCATAATCTCGCGCCTGTTGCTTTGGCGTCTGCCGCGGCTTGATGCGGCGCAGATGAAGGTTGAAACGCAGTTCGAGCTGGTCGATAAGGTCCTGCGTCTCCGGGAAGAGCAAGCCGGTATCGAGCGTGAGGATCGGCGTCTTGGGCGCGATCCGCTGCATCATGTGCAATGTGACGATGCCCGTCGGCTGGAAGCTGGTCGCAATGGCGAGTTTTTCGCCAAAGGTCCGGCGCGCCCAGGACAAGACTTCGTAAGGGCTGGCGTTTTCAAGTTCGTCGTTTTTTGTCTCGATTTGCTGGTTATGCATGTTAACTCCAGAATTGCGCGGTTGAGGCCGTAAAACAAAAACGCTTCGGGTTATCCGAAGCGTCCTGTAATTCTTGAACACGCTACTGGCAACATCGGCCAGCCAGCCTCGGATAATCCGCCTCAGGCGGCGCGCAACAACAGCAACAGCAGAAGAAAATGGGGAGACCGGATTTCATGTTCATGTTTTCACCCAAACTGCGTCCAAAGAAAAAGCCCCATGTCGTCACGGGGCTTTTGGTATTTGCTTGTTTCGCATCAATTGCGTATTAACAAGGCAGCGCCGCGCGACTCCTGGTCGAAACCGAGTGACAACAACAAGGGATGTAACAGGCGCAGAACTTCAAGAGAATTCCATTCAAAACTTCAACTGATGGCGAGGATAACGCAGCATCGCCGACTTGTCAACCGATTGCTGGAAATTGCTAGTGTATCCCTTTCGGTTGAAACAGAAAAAACTTTGCCACCGAGTACACAGGGCAATCGCATCAAATTTAAATTGCGCCGATAAATGACATTTTCCCCTCAAATTATGTAATCCGTAGGGGCGTTTCGCTGAAACGCCCGCAATTTGCAGGCCATTTTCAACGGGAGTCTCACGAGACGCCCCTACATTTTCACAATTTTCGTGGCGAACGGCTCATTATGATTTTGATGCAATTGCCCTGTGGAAATTAATTGCTAGTGTATCCATTTCGGTTGAAATAGTCTGGTAGGGGCGATCCGGTGGATCGCCCGATGGGTACGAACAGGATCGAAATTGGGCGACTCATCGGGGCGCGTGGGTCGCGTAGACACTGACCGCCGACACAGCCCGTAAGTCGCCCCTACCAAATCGTCGGTATTTGAAGAATCTCAACCAACTTTGATACAGTACCCGGAAATTGCTTCAAATCCGGCCGGGCTCGGCCAGACATGTCCGGAATCACGTCATGCTGACGCGACGTTTCTACTTTGGCTTAGGTCGGCCCCATTCGCAGCGCGCCGTCCAGACGAATTGTCTCGCCGTTTAACATCTCGTTTTCAAGGATCTGCTGCGCCAGTTGCGCGTATTCGGCTGGCGTACCCAGGCGCTGCGGATAAGGCGCCTGCGCGCCCAGGGAAGCGCGAACATCTTCCGGCAAGCTGCCGAGCATGGGCGTATCAAAGATGCCGGGCGCAATCGCGCAGACGCGGATGCCATAGCGCGCCAGATCGCGGGCGATGGGCAGGGTCATGCCGACGATGCCGCCTTTGGAGGCCGAGTAGGCGGCTTGGCCGATCTGCCCCTCAAAAGCGGCGACCGACGCTGTGTTGATGATGACGCCGCGCTCGCCGCTTGCGTCGGGATGATTGTCCATCATCGCCGCGGAAGCGAGGCGGATGCAATTGAAAGCGCCAACCAGATTGATTGGGACGACCGATTCGAATAGCTCGAGCGGATGCGGACCGCGGCTGCCCGTGGTGCGCATGGCAATACCGACGCCGGCGCAATTGACCAAGGCCTTCGGCCTGCCGAATTCCGAATGGGTGAAATCCAGGGCGGCCTGGACCTCTTCGGTGCTGCATACATCGGCCTGAAAGAAGCGCGCGCCAGCGCCCAACTCAGCGGCCAAGCTCTCGCCCAATTCCTGGTCGCGGTCAAGTAGGACGACGCGGGCCCCATTCTGAACGAAGCGCGAGGCGGTCCCGGCGCCCAAGCCGGAAGCGCCTCCCGTGATCAGCGCAATGACGTCTGCGACTTTCATGCGACCGCCTCCGGCAGCATGCAGCGCAAGCGTTGAAATTGCCTGAGGTATGTCAATGGTCGGGCAGCCGTACAATTGTCGGCGAATAAGGGCGACTTAGCGCCCGTTGCCGCCATGCAAGCTGTTGAGGAAGCTCTCGTTTGTATCGTAGAGACGGAAGTTATGCAGCAGTTGTTCGGTCGCGCCGACGATGCCTTCCGGCTGCTCCGACAGATGCGACCACATGCGCCGCATGGTATAGACGCGCTGCAATACATCCGGACCGAGCAGCAATTCTTCGCGCCGTGTCGAGGACTGGTCGATATCGAAGGCCGGGAAGACGCGCCGTTCCTGCAGCTTTCGGCTGAGGTGCAATTCCATGTTGCCGGTGCCTTTGAATTCTTCGTAGATGACATCGTCCATCTTGCTGCCGGTATTGACCAGGCAGGTGGCGACGATGGTCAAGCTGCCGCCTTCTTCGACATTCCGCGCGGCGCCGAAGAGGCGCTTGGGCGGGTGGATTGCCGAGGGATCCAAGCCGCCGGACAAGGTGCGTCCGCTGGTGGGCACAACCAGGTTATAGGCGCGCGCCAGCCGCGTGACGCTGTCGAGCATCATAACGACGTGACGCCTGACCTCGACCAGGCGCTTGGCTCGTTCGAGGGCCATTTCCGCCACGCGCACGTGATGATGCACGGGATCGTCAAATGTCGAGGCGATAACTTCGGCGTCAACCGAGCGATCCATGTCGGTCACTTCTTCCGGACGTTCGCCGATTAGCGCCATCATCAAGTGGACTTCGGGATAGTTCGTGCTGATGGCGTTGGCGACGTCCTTCAGCACGGTGGTCTTTCCCGCCTTGGGCGGGGACACGATCAAGCCGCGCTGACCGAAACCGACAGGCGCAATCAAATTGAGCATGCGCGTGGACATGACCCGCGGCAGCGTCTCCAAATTGAAGCGAACCTCGGGGAAAATCGGAGTGAGGCGCTCGAAGTTGGCGCGGTTCTTGATTTCATGCGGATTCAGCCCGTTTACGGCATCCACGCGCAGCAAACCATAGTAGCGTTCGGTGTCTTTTGGCGGGCGCACCTGGCCGATGACCATGTCGCCCGTGCGCAGATTGAACTTCTTGATTTGCGTCTGGCTGACGTAGATATCGTTCTTGCCGGGCAGGTAACCTTCCGCCCGCAAGAAACCAATGCCGTCGTCGACAACTTCCAGGACGCCGCCCCGCAATTCATGCCCGCGCCGTTCAGCCTCTTGGCGCAGCAGACCGATAATCAGGTCTTGCTTCTTGAGGCGGCTGAAGCGCGGCACATTATGACTGCGCGCCATCGTGCGCAACTCGGGTAGCGTTTTTCCTTCAAGGTTCGCGATATTCATTCAATTCTTCCTGGGCTGATAGCCGGCGCGGTGGAGTAAAGCCAAAGCGCCGCTTATTCGAGGTTGTTTCCGGTTGGCTAATCGGAGGGAAACACTCCGCTCGATTCTTGTGTGACGTGTCTGTAAAGACGCCAAACAAGGTTTTGACATCTGGGGCGACAGATCGATTCAGTTAAGATAGTGGAAATTGCGATCTCGAACTTGACTATAACATGCTTCTTAACCTGCGTCAACTCATGTTGCGCCAATTATATGTATTTATTACGCTCCCGAGGAAATTGGCGAACCTTGGCTAACGTCATCCAGCCGGATTCGCAAGCCGCCGCGGTCGATTCTGTCATCGCCTATGGGCAGGAGGAGGCGCGAGAGATTGGATCTCGCGCCGCAGGGCCGGGCGCAGGCCAGAGCTTAAGCCCGGCAAAAAGTTTAATGCATTTGCGGGGATCCCGACAGGACAGGGAACCCCCGCAAATGCGCGCGTCAGTGGAAATTAACCGTCAAGCTCATCGTGCAGATCCGCCGCTTCCTCATTTAATTCGGCAAGGGCGTCGGCGGCTGGCGTATCGCCATGCACGACTTCGGCGATAGTGTTGGGGACGATGCCGCGTACGGCGCTGTAGCTCGGCAATCCGGGCGAAGAATAGACACTCAGGTCTTCATCGGCGAGGATGCCCTGGACCTCGACGAAGCGCGCGTAGGGCATGCGCGGTTCGGTGAAATCGGCCTCGGTCACTTCAATGTCATTGCGGATGCTGAAATAGCCGGTCGCGCCTGACCAGGCCAATTGCGCCGCCGGGCTCGCCAGGTGCTTGACAAAGAGCCAGGTGGCGACTTCCGCCTCGGCTGTCGAAGTGAGGATGGCCTGGCTGGGCACAAATAGCTGCAAGGTACGCCCGACGCCTTCAGCGCCGGGGAATGCGGAGACCACCCACTCGTCGGTCATCTCGGCCGTTGCCGCGTCCCAGGTGATGAATGGGATCCCGGCCGAACTGCCGGCGGCGAAAGGCGTGAGCCCGATCGCAAAATCGCCGGTGTTCTGATATCGCTCGGCAAAAAGGTAGGCGCAGTCGCTCGCAAGCATCCGCGTGAAGAGTTCCATCGCGGCGACTACCTCGTCGGATTCGAAGATGTATTGGCCGGCTTCACCATCAAAGATGGCGCCGCCGTGGGCGGCGACGAAACTCTCAAAATGCGAGGTGCCGGTGTCGAGCGGATAACCCTGATACATCTCGCTGGCGCCTGCCGCGCAGGAAATCTCTTCAAATTCGGCCAAGGTCTCTGGCACACGGCGCTCGAAGCCCAGGGCTTCAACGATGTCGAGGTTGGTGTAAAAGACGTTGAGCGAGTTTTGATTCGCCCAGGCGACGCGCATGCCATGGAAGGGCGGGAAATCCAACTGATTGACATTGAGCAGGTTGAAGTTCAACATCGCTTGCTCGTCCGCCGGGATGCCCCATTCCGGACTGTTCAGCAGCAGGTTGATATCAACTACCACGCCTTCGTTCGCCCAACCGGCGACCGCGTTGGCGTAACCAGCGACCATGTTTGGCAGCTCGCCAGACAGAATGGCGGTGTTCATCAAATCTTCAATCGGACCGTAACTGCCCTGGTGGATGGCTTCAACCGTGATTCCGTATTCATTCGAGCTGTTGAAATCTTCGACGAGACGCGCCATGGTATCGCCCTGTGAGCTGTCTTCGGTGTATTGATGCCAGTAGACGACTGTCTGCCCGCTGGGGTCAATGCTTTCGTAGTCTCTGTCGCCTTGCGCCCCGGCCGCGCCAAGGCTCAATGCAAACAAAATCGTAATGATGCAAGTGAAGGTTTTCATGCTGCTTATCTCTCTTTCTCGCTAATGATCGGTCTCAAAAATGTTGAACGTCATGTTCCGCTTTTTCCCGCCCGCCAATTCTAAGCTCATCGCGCGATTCACGCGATGGGGGATTGTAGTTTAACCTCGAATCCCGGTCTGGGCGATGCCTTCCGTGAATTGCTTCTGCGCGACAAAGTACAGGCAAAGTATGGGAATGACGGTGATCACCGAAGCCGCCATCTGCAAGTTCAGATCGCCCGGCGTATCCGAAGTCACGAAGTTGGAAAGACCGACCGCTATCGGGCGCCAGTCATCGTTGATGGTAACCAGCAGCGGCCACATCAGCGCATTCCAGGAGCCGATGAAACCGAGTGTGATGATGGTCATGATCGGCGCTTTGGAAAGCGGCAGCACAACAGCGATAAGAAAGCGCGGGTGACCGGCGCCGTCAATGCGGGCGGCATCCCACAAATCTTCGGGAATCTGAAAGAAAAACTGACGCAAGAGGAAGATGTTGAAAACGGAAGCGAAGAAGGGAATGGTCAAAGCGGGCCAGTTGTTGAACCAGGCGCCGGCCGGCCCAAACAGGCTCTCGCTCAAGCGCCCGAGCCAGATCACCGTCAGCAAATGCGGGATCAACATGACAATGCCGGGGATCATCATTGTGGACAGGAAAACCGCAAACAGGAAATTGCGGCCGATGAATTTCATGCGAGCGAAGGCATAGGCGGCTGGGATGCAGACCAGCAAAGATCCGCAGACCGATATCAGCGTGATGCGAATGCTGTTCCAGATGTAGCCGGATATGCCGACCGATTGCAGCGCGCCCGTGCCCGGGTCGGTTGTCAGCTCAATGTCGAGGAAATTGGCGCGGCGCAGGGCGGTGGCATAATTCTCCCAAAGCAATTCCTCCGGCAGCAGGCGCGTCAGATTGACTTCGCTAAGCGTCATGAAAGAAGCGCTGACCATCCAGAGGAAGGGACCGACTGCGATCAGCACACCCGCAAAAAGCACAGCGTAAATGCTGATTTTGCTCAGGTTCAGCCGCTCGCGCGAGGCCGACGCGTTCAGCCCGCCGCCAGCAGGTTTTGGAATGCCTGCGCCGTCCCTATCCATAAAAGACGCGCCTCCCCATGATGCGATTCTGGAATAGCGTCATCAGCAATATAAGGGCGAAGAGTACAAAGGCCATAGACGAGGCGTAACCATAGCGATTGCTATTCTGTAGTTGGTCGAAGATATAAACGCTGGCGGTATTGACCTTGCTGCCGACAGCGCCGGTACGCAAAATCCAGATCTGCGTGAAGGCCTGGAAAGTGCCAATGATCGCCACAAGCGAGAGAAAAAAGACCGTCGGCGACAAGAGCGGCAGCGTGATGTGGCGGAAGATGCGCCAGCCGCTGGCGCCATCAATGCGAGCGGCTTCGTTGAGTTCGCCCGGGATATTGCCCAGGCCGGCCAGGAAGATCACGGCATCGTAACCGATGTAGGTCCAGGTGGAGTAAATCATGATGACAATGAGCGCCAGGGCCGGCCCGGCCAGAAAATCGGGCAAGCCGAGCAAGCTGCCGATGCTTGAGCGCTCCAGGATCCAGCGCTGCGGCTCAATGCCGACAATCGTCAGCATGCGGTTGGCCGGCGCGTACTGGCCGGCGTCAAAGATGACGCGGAAGACGATGGAAGTGGCGACGAATGGCGTGATGTAGGGAATGAAATAGACCATGCGGAAGAAGGCGCGGAAGCGGATGGGCTGGAAGAGCAGGTAAGCCAGCAGCAGACCTATGGCGAGCTGAACCGGTACGGTGCCGGTCGCGTACATTATGGTGATCCAGAAGCCCGCCAGCAGGTCGTCATCGGCCGCGGCCAGCGCCGCCGGCGCCTCCGCCATCAGAATGTAACCGCCAACCGCCAAGGCAAGGCCGCCAAGCGCAAGCAGGGCGAAACGGCGGTTTTCATGCGCCTTTATCCCGCGCTGAAAGATGACGTAGGCTAGCGCCATCAGCGCAATGCCGGCGCTGATGAATACCAGCTGTGACCAGATAGGCAGGGATTCGCCCGATTCGCGCGCCGACGCCAGCGCCGCCTCGATTTCGGAGATTGTCAGGCGCAGGCTGAAAACGGATGCGATGAGCAGGACAGTTGTGACCGCGGAGTTTATGACGATTGGCCCGCTGATTTCTTGCCTGAATCGCAAGAGCAAGACCAGCGCGATCAGGGCGGCCAAAAGCAGCCCGATGAGCATCAGGTTTCCGGCGGCAAGAACATCCGGTTGGCTGAAGCTTTCGCCGAGCTTCTCCATGAATAGCGCAAGCGAGGTATGCTGCCCGCGCACTTGCCGCGGAATCAGCATGATGACCGGGATGAGCTTGAAGAACCAGTCGAGCGCAAGCAGCGCCGCATAGCCGCTGATTAGGCCGGCCAGCATCGCCAGGGCCGGACGGCCGGCGGTCCCCTGTTCTTGCCGTTTGAACAGGCGTTTTCCAATCTTGGCGGCGGCGGCCAGGCCGAGCAGGCCCAGCCAAAAGAACAGGATATAACCCACATTGCCCAGGGCTTTTTCATAATTGGCCAAGCCGACATATTCATCGGGAAAGCGGCGCCAGCGATGCAGACTGACAAAGAATGCGAAAGCGACCGGGAACAAGCCGAACAGCAGGATCAAGCAACCGGCCGGCGCCAGGAATATATAGGCCGTCAAGTTCTCGATGAGTATTCTGCCGCGACGGGTATTCAGCATGACTACTCTACATTTGGCTTAGAACATTTGGCTTAGAACAACGATACCGAGCTTCCTTTGGTGACTGGGCAGGACCGGACCAAGCCGGCCTGCGCCCTAATTCTTGTGACAGGCAGAACCTGCGTAATGCAGCAGGGAACATTGGTCATCATTTGAACATGTGCCTCTTGACTGCGACTCGATTATAACTTGCGCGAAGCAGTTCACAACATGAGCTGTCAATGCAGTTCATCGACGCAACTTTTCCCGGCAAATGTTTGTCAACTCTAACCGTCAACTCCGGTTCATGGCGGAGACAAGTTTGGGCGCTTAATCAAGCGTGAGCGCGACCGCGAGTCGACGCCAGGATTCTTCCGGGCGGGCGAAGTCAATCACAGCGAGACGCGTCTTCGTGATACCGTCTTCGTGATACAATGCAGACAGGCTTTCAGAGACAAAAGGATAGTTGAAAGTGTCGCGCATCTTTGTCATTGGCGCGCTGGTCTATGATATCGTGTTTGAGGTCGCGGACTGGCCGGAGCCAAACCGCGCCATCCATGCGAATGCCGCCACGCTTTCGCCCGGGGGCAAGGCGCTGAATCAATCCGTAGCCGCCCGCCGTCTGGGCGCCGAGGATGTGCGCCTGGTTGGATGCGTCGGCGCTGACCTCTTTGGCGCGGAGCTGCTGAATGCGTTGGACAACAATGGCGTCAATGGCGATTTTGTACGCCGCCATCCGTCGACCCGGTCGAGCATCGCCGGCATCGTAGTCATGGACAAGGCGCCCGGCTTTATTGGCGCGCCCGACGCCAGCCGCAAAATCGATGAAGAGCATATCCGAGCGGCCTTGTCCGGCTTGGAGGCATCGGACATTCTTTTGGTCAACTTCGAAATTCCTCAGCCCATGGTGAAGTTCGCTCTCGAATTGGGCCGGGCCGCGGGCGCGAAAACTGTGCTGAATCCGGCGCCCTACTTCAAACGCGATTCTTTTGTCGTCGACTATCTGCGCCTGGTGGACGTGATCATCCCCAACCTGGACGAAGCGCGGCTTATCCTCGGCTGCGCCAGCGAGGACCTTGACCTGCTTGCGCGGGAGTTGCGGGACTTGGGCGTTGGGAAGGTAGTTCTGACCATCGGTGATCGCGGCAGCATTCTTTATGAAGGTTCCCGCGTCGTCCACCAGCCTGCGCATGCGCTGGACGCTGTGGATACAACAGGCGCGAGCGATGCCTTCGTCGGCGCGTATTGCCAGGGACTGGCCCTGGGTTGGCCCGGCGCGAAGATCCTAAAATTGGCCTCGGCCGCGGCCGGGTTGGCATGTACGAAGCGAGGCTCAATGACCTCCTTTCCGCATCTGCGCGAAGTACAGGCACTGCTGGCGGCTGAGCAAGATTGAATATCCTTTCAGCGAGGCTCGCGTAACCCGTGGGCTGGTCATGGGTTAAGGCTAATACAACATGCGCAATCCATTTGCCAGACGTCGAAAATATGAAGCCCTTGACGATCGGGAATTGATTGAGCTGGCAAAAGAAGACCGGCAGGCCTTTGGCTTACTCTACGAACGATACTTGCCGAAGATCTATAGCTATGTCTATCATCGTACCGGCAACATACATGATGCGGAGGATTTAACGGCGAAAGTATTTCAGCGCGCGCTGGGCCATATCGGCAGCTATGTGGATAAAGGACTGCCGTTTCAAGCCTGGTTGTATCGCATTGCCCACAATCTGGTCGCCAACTGGCACCGCGACCAGGGGCGGCGCAAGATCATCGCGCTGGACGACTATGTGGCGCATTCGCTGCGCTCGGAGGCGCCCGACCGTTTGACCGAGGAGAATCAGGAGCGAGAGCAGTTGATGGAGGCGGTGCGGCGGCTGCCCGAAGATCGGCAACAGCTGCTTCTGCTCAAATTCATTGAGCAGATGTCAAATGCGCAAATCGGGCTGATCATGGGCCGGACGGAAGGTGCCGTCAAATCGCTCTATCATCGGACGCTGTCCGCACTGCGCGAGGACTTGGGGTCGCAGCAAGAAGACGATGCGGTTGGTCGGCTCGGCGGCGGCCTGTAGCAGCAATTTGTGAGGGGAATCATGACGGCTTCTTCGGATTCACAAGCCCAGGATATGCTGGAAGCTATCACGGTCGGCATTCAAGCGGGCGATGAAATCGAAAATGTTTCCAGGCAGACCGGCGCTTCGTCCGCCGGCATGCAGGGCTATGCCGAGATTATCCAAGCCTTGCAGTCAATTTTGACGCCAATGGAGCCGCGCCGGGAATTCGCCCGTCAATTGCATGCGGACTTGCTTGACCAACAGCAGGGCGTTGTGGAGCGTATGCGGCAGATGCCCGCGCGCGTGCAAATCGCCGCGATCCTTGCGCTCATCGCCGGTTGTCTGCTCTTCTTGACGCGACGCCTCTTCGGCTCGGAAACCAGCCCGGAGATACAAGAAGAAGTGGTCGCTTCGCCATTGTAGACAAGTGTAGACAAGGCAGCGCCGCTGCGCTGGGGCCTGCGGGCAGGCGCATTGGATCGCTCTTTGGCCGCGCCCATGCTGCCTTTGGGCGCTTCAATCGCCGTAATTGGATATGACGCCAACTATCCTCAGTCGAAAGCAACTGAATCGGACGCTGCTTGCGCGTCAACTGCTTTTGCAGCGCAGCGCCGATGGCTGCGAGGCCGCGACGGAGCGCCTCGTCGCCTTGCAATCGCAGATACCCAATCCAGCGTATATCGGCCTTTGGACGCGCCTCTCCGGCTTCGAGAAACGCCGCCTCAGCGAATCGCTGGAAAAGCGGCGAATCGTGCGCGCGCCCTGGATACGCTCCACCTTGCATTTGGTTTCAGCCGCGGATCATCAGCGCTTTCAGGCGGTGATCCAGCCGGCGCTGGCGCGGGGCTTGCGTTCATTTTTTGGCCCGCGCGCAAATGGATTGGACATCGAGCGGCTGATTCAAATCGCCAAGCCTTATCTTGAAGCCGAGACGCCCGCGATTGGCGCCCTGCGGAACAAACTTCAGGAGCATGAGCCGGATCAGAATAAACAAGCGATGGCATACGCCGTCCGCAGTTACTTGCCGCTCGTGCAGATTCCGCCGAGCGGTACCTGGGGCGCCGGCACCCGCGCGACCTATACGACGGCGGAAGCCTGGCTGGGCGCCCCGACGCCGGCTGATTTGCCTGCGCTCTTCCAGCGCTATCTGGCCGCATATGGCCCGGCGAATGTGATGGACTTCCAGACTTGGACCGGCATGACCGGTCTCAAATCACAGCTGGCGCCCGCCCTCACGGATCTCGCGCGATATCAGAGCGAAGACGGCGCGGTTTTATATGATTTGCCCGGTTCGCCCATCATCGAAGCCGAGCGACCGGCGCCGATCCGTTTCTTGCCGGAATACGACAATATCCTGATTGCGCACAGAGACCGCAGGCGCATCCTGCCGGAAATCCACCGCAAGAAGGTCTTCATTTCAGCCGGCCGCGTTTTGGGCACGGTCCTCATCGATGGCTTCGTCGGCGCCATTTGGAAAGTCCGGATGGATGGCAAAGCAGCCAGCTTAACGGTCACCTTATTTGAGCGCCGGAACAGCGATGTTCGCGCGGCGATTGAATCCGAAGGGCTTAAGCTGCTCAAATTCATATATGACGGCGAGGCAGAAGACCTTAGCGTGGAATTCGCCGGGCGCTCATGTGGCGAGGCCTTCGCAACTACATCAATTTGAAATTGCGCTGATAAATGACAGTTTTTGCTCAAATTTCGTAATCTGTAGGGGCGTTTCGCTGAAACGCCCATAGTTTGTAGACCATTTTCAACGGGCGTCTCACGAGACGCCCCTACACTTTTACATGGCCGTCGGCGAATAATGATTTGATGCGACTGCTCTGACGCAGGCCGGAGTACACTTTGCCTGCGGGCCTTTCAGTGGTAGGCTGTTGCCTTGACGGCTTAGCGGGAAGATCGGCATGGCAACGGCCGACAAGATTGCAGCGCTGCGAGGCATGCGTGATGTTTACAGCGCCGAACACAGCGCGCGGCGCCGGGTTGAGAGCGCGCTGGCCCAGCATTTTCAGTTGCATAGTTATGCGCCGGTCGACCTGCCGATCCTGGAGAACACCGAGCTTTACCTGCGCAAATCTGGCGAAGACATCGCCGCGCGCCTTTACGAATTCCAATTCAAGAGCCGGCGCATCGCCCTGCGTCCGGAGTTGACCGCCTCGGTAATCCGCGCCTACGTGGAGCAATTGCAGGATGATCCCTTGCCCTTGCGCTTGCAGTACAATGGGCCGGTATTTCGCTATGAGAAGCCGCAACTGCACCGTTATCGTCAGTTTAGTTTGTGCGGCGTTGAATTGATTGGCGCAGCCGGGCCCTTGGCTGATGCCGAGCTTTTGCATCTGGCATGCAGCGGCCTGGAGCGGCTCGGCATCCACGATTATGAATTGAGAATCGGTCATACCCAAGTCCTCCAGACCCTGCTCGACAAATTAGCCCTGCGCTATCAATTGAGGAGTTTTCTGCTGCGAAATATGGAGAATCTGCGCAAACGGGGGCGGGCGCAATTGGTCGATTCGCTGCGAGCGATCTATCCGGATTACGATGCGGCGGCCGCTGTCGGGCGCGCCGATGCCGGGCAGCCTGCGGGCGACGGCCAGCAACTTATCAACCTGCTGCGCGACATGAGCGATGACGAGGCGCATCAAGCAATCACGGATTTCCTGCGCAGCTTGAGCATTCGCATCGACACCAACCGCGACGAGGGCGAAGTCATCGACCGCCTGCTGCACAAGATACGCGAAGACCAGCAAGGTCCCAAGCTGCATGTCGCGCTCGACCGCATGCAGCGTCTAGGTGAATTGGCGGGCGCGCCCGAAGACGCGCTTGAAGGGGCTTATGCGCTCGCGGACGAATTTGAGCTTGATACCGATGCGCTCGCTGACTTGGAAAAAACCATTGACGCTCTGAAGGACTTCGGCGCGCCCAGTGGTCAAATTCAGTTGGACATGGGCTTAAGCCGCGGCCTGCACTATTACACCGGGCTGATCTTTGAGATCCACTACAGCTCGAAGGACGCGGAGACGGTTCAGCTTTGCGGCGGCGGCCGTTATGACAATCTGGTGAGTAGCCTGGGGGGAGCGAACGCGACCGCCGCAGCCGGCTTCTCCTTCGGCGTCGAACGCCTCCTGAGCGCGCTGAAGAGCGACGCGGGCATCTCTCTGAACCAGCCGTCTGTGTCGGTGATCCCGGTCCAAACTGAGGACATTGCCGCCTGTCTGGCAATCGCCGCGGCGCTGCGCAAGAAGAAAATCGTAACCGAAGCGATGACGGATGGCCGCAGCTTGCGGCGCGCGCTCAAGTATGCTGACCGGCGCGGCGCCGCGCTGGCGATCATCATCGGCGAAGCGGAACGCGAAGCCGGCCAGGCGATCCTGCGCGATATGCGCAGCCACCGGGAGCGGCAGGTGCCGCTTGATGTCTTGCCGGCCGAAGTCGGGGCGCTCCTGGGCGAGGGAGGTTAGGCCGATGCCCGCGGAGAAATTGATCATCGCCTTGCCCAGCAAGGGACAGCTCGGCGAAGCCTCAGACAGTTTCCTCGGTCGCGCCGGTTTGCAGATTTACAAGCCGAATCTCCGGCAATATACGGCGAGCATTCCCAGCTTGCCTGGGGCTGAAGTGGTCTATCAGCGCCCGCGCGATATTCTGGGCAAGGTGGAAGAGGGGCGGGCCGATATCGGCATCACCGGCCTGGATGTCGTCGCCGAGCACAGCGAGGACTCGGCGGCGGTGATGGTCATTGATCGCTTGGGCTTTGGCGAATGCGAATTGCTCTTGGCCGTGCCCAACTCCTGGATTGACGTGACCTCTATAGCGGATCTGGCCGACCTGAGCCTGCGTCATCAAGGGCGAGGCAGCCAGTTGCGGATAGCCACAAAATTCAGCAACTTGACCAAGAACTTTTTATATCGACAGGGGATTTCGCACTTCTTGCTGGTGCATGCCGAAGGCGCCTTGGAAGCGGCGCCCCGCATGGGTTATGCTGATTTGGTTGCCGACCTGTCCGCGACCGGCACAACCTTGCGCGAGAATCACTTAAGGCCGCTCGCTGGCGGCAAGATCATCGCCTCGGAAGCCGTTTTGATTGGCAATCGCAAGAACTTGCGAAGGACGGCCGCGAAGCTGGAAACCCTGCGTGAAATGATGGAGTTGGTTGAAGCGCATCGGCGCGCGCGCCAGTTTGTGTCGCTGCGCGCCAATATCAGCGGCAAGTCAGTCGAGGATGTGCAGCGGCGCATTCTCGCTAATCCGGCCTTGAGCGGCAGCAAGGGGCCCGGCGTCGTGCCGGTCGCCAGCCAGGCCGGCGCCCCGTACAGTTGGTACGAAACCAATCTTCTTGTGCCGTCCAACCTGATACACAAGACAATGCAGCATCTGCGCGGCTTGGGCGGCACTGATATTATCGTGACCCGACCGAATTACGTTTTCGATGCAAAATCGGAGACTTATGATCGCTTCGAGCGTTTGCTCAATTCAGATGAGAGGCTGGCTGACTAGGGTGGAAGCATGGGCAAGGTAGGCATCATTAATCCCGGCGAGATGGGCATTTCCATTGCCGCGTCAGCGCAATCAGCCGGGCAGGCGGTCTATTGGGCGGAGGGAGGGCGGAGCGCCGCGACCCATCGCCGCGCGGAGGCGCATCAGTTGCTTTCCGTTACCTCAATCACGGAACTCTGCGCCATTTGCGACATTATCTTGTGCGTATGCCCGCCGCATGCGGCCGAGTCTGCCGCGGCTGCCGTCCTCGAGTCCGGTTTCGCCGGCCTGTATTGCGACGGCAACGCGATTTCGCCGCAGAAGGCGCAGGCCATCGGTCAGCGGCTGATCGCGGCGGGCATAGACTTCGTCGATGGCAGCATCATTGGGCCGCCAGCCTGGGAAGCCAATACCACCCGCTTTTATCTTTCGGGCGCGTCGGCCGGGCAAATTGCTGAATTATTCACCGGCAGCGTCGCCGACGCCATCGTCATTGGCGACGAGATCGGGAAAGCCTCGGCGCTGAAAATGGTCTTCGCCGCGCAGACCAAAGGTTTCACCGCCTTGATCTCGGCGATACAAGCTGTGGCGGAGAAGCTTGACGTGCGGGAAGACCTGGACCGGGAATGGGCCATGCGCGATCCGGATTCGGTCGAGCGGAAGCGGCAGCAAGTGCGAAACGCGACGGCGAAAGCCTGGCGCTTCACGGGCGAGATGCAAGAAATCGCCGCGACTTTCGAATTGGCCGGCCTGTCGCCCGGTTTCTTTGTGGCGGCGCATGATGTTTATCAGCGCATGGCCGGGTTCAAGGACGGCGGCGAAGCGCCGTCGCTGGAAGATGTGCTCGCCGCCATGCTGGAAAATCCCGACTAGTCGCTCAAGGCGTCGAGCAATTCCGGCAGTCCCCGGAAAACGGCGTCGGGCTGCGCCTCGCTCGACTGCAGGCTTTCTTCGGTCTCCACGCCCGTCATGACGAGAGCAGTTTTGATGCCGAGCGCTTGCGCGCCCATGATATCGGTGTTGATGCGGTCGCCCACCATCAGCGTCGCCTGTGGGCGCGTACCCAACTGTTTCAGAGCCGCGTCGAACATGCCGCGCTCGGGTTTGCCGATGACCGTTGGCGATGTTCCCGAGGCTGCGGCGATCATGGCCAAGAGGCTGCCGGCGCCGGGCACCAGACCGGCCGGGGATGGAAAAGAAGAATCCGGATTGGTCCCGATAAATTGGGCGCCAGCCCGAATCAGCAGCGTCGCCGTACGCGCTTTTTCATAGGTGAAGTCAAAGTCGATGCCGCAGACAACGACCTCCGCGCCAGCCTCCACCAGACTGAAACCGGCAGCGCTGAGCATCCGCTTCAAGCCGTCTCCGCCGATGACATACAGGCTTGTACCGGGTGGAAACCGGGTTTTCATGTAGCTGACGGTGGCCGTTCCGCTGGTGACGATGTGCTGCGGCTCGACGCCGGCCACGCCCATATCGGCCAGCTTCTTGACATAATCCGCCGGCGTATTGCGGCTGTTGTTGGTGGCGAGCGCGAATTTGATTTTGCTTGCGCGAAAAAAGTCGAAGAGCTCGGTTAAACCGGGCAAGGCCATTGAGCCGCGCCACAGCACGCCATCCATGTCGCAGATGAGGGCTTCTATCCGCTCGAACAATATGGAGCTTCCTCTCCCCGGCGGGGACAGCGCCCTATTCTAGCGCATCTCACCCGCCAGGAAAGGTTGCGTCCGGTCGGTAGTGTACCAATTTCGGTTGAAATAGCCTGGTAGGGGCGATCCGGCGGATCGCCCGATGGGTACGAACAGGATCGAAATTGGGCGACTCA
>JAJDUC010000053.1 GCA_022826865.1 Anaerolineae bacterium | reverse complement strand
TTCGGTTGAAATAGCCTGGTAGGGGCGATCCGGCGGATCGCCCGATGGGTACGAACAGGATCGAAATTGGGCGACTCACCGAGTCGCCCCTACCAAATCGTCGGTATTTGAAGAAATTCAACCGACTTTGATACAGTACCCTACCCTTGTCCGCGACAAATTGCGTAATCAGAATATGTTGGTTACAATTCATCTTGTGAACAGTGTTCATATATATGAACGGACATGGCATGGATTCCTTATCGACAAGTGAATCAATTGTGACATATCAATTATGAGCAATAAGGAAAAGGTAGCCGTGCCCGCGCTCGAAAGGGCATTCCGCATCCTCGAGGCGCTTTCAGAACAGGAAAGCGGCAGCGGCATCTCGGAGTTGAGCAAAGAGTTAGGGCTGGCCAAGAGCACAACCTTCAACATTTTGACATCGCTGACAACTTTGGGTTATTGCTATAAATCGGGCGCGGACGGCAAGTTTCACTTGAGCTTGAAACTCTATTCGCTGGGCAGCGCGGCGGCCGAACGCATGGATTTGCGTCGGATGGCCGCCTCGATTTTGCGCGACCTGGCGGAGCGCACGGGCGAGACGATCAATCTGGGCACGATCCAGGGTGATGAAGCGGTCTACATTGATTGCCTGCCCAGCAGCCATCCGGTCACCGTGGTGACTTGGCCCGGGCAGCGCTTGCCCTTGCACAGCACCGCCTTGGGCAAGGCGCTTTTGGCATGGCGTCCGGCGAATGTAGCGCAAACGACCCTGGCCGGCAGCGACCTCAAAGCATTCACGCGGGCGACTGTCACATCGATCCCGCAGATCCTGAGGGAATTGGAGCGCGTGCGCGTGGATGGATACGCGCTGGACAATGAAGAAGACGCCATGGGCATGCGCTGCATCGGAGCGCCGGTGTTCGATCAAAGTGGCAGGGCGGTCGCCGCGATTAGCTTGACGGCGCCGGTTCAACGGCTGCCGGAGGGCGATTTTGGGCGAGTGGCGGGGGAGGTCATTGAAAGCGCGGGGCAAATCTCCAAGCGGCTGGGCTATATGCCGGCGCCGCATCTGCTGGCCTTGGCGAATTAAAGGGCGAGGACGATGAAGTCTCGGTATCAGCGATCGGCAGAGCTTTTCCAGCGGGCACAGACATCCCTTGCTGGCGGCGTCAGCAGCAATGTTCGCGCCCTGGCGCAGCCTCCGCTTTACTTCCGCAGAGCTTCCGGCGCCTGTTTGGTCGATGTCGACGAAAATGTCTACCTCGATTTCACACTCTCGCAGGGACCCTTGTTCCTCGGCCATAGCCCGCCGGCGGTGCTCGATTTTGTCAATCAAGCAATGCGAGATGGCCAACTATATGGCGCGCAGCATGAACTAGAGGTCAAACTGGCGGAGCAAATTCAAAGCATTGTGCCCTGCGCCGAACTACTGCGTTTCTGCAATTCGGGTTCGGAAGCGGTGCATGCGGCGATACGCGCCGCCCGCGCCCATACCGGACGCGACAAAATCCTCAAGTTCGAAGGCCATTATCACGGTTGGTATGACGAAGCGCTGGTCAGCGCCGGACCGTCGCTGGTACAAGCGGGGCCAAGAGAAGCGCCCTGCCCGGTCCTGGGGTCGGATGGACAATTGGGCAGCTCCGGCGCGAATGTCATTGTACGGCCCTGGAACGATGTGGGCTTGCTTCGGCAAACGATCGCGCGGCATGGAAGTGAGCTGGCCGCCGTCATAATGGAACCGGTCATGTGCAACAATGCTTGCATCCCGCCTCAGCCGGGATATCTGGAAGCGGCGCGCGATCTCTGCACGGAGCGGGGCATCGTCTTGATATTCGACGAAGTCATCACCGGCTTTCGTCTGGACCTGGCCGGGGCGCAGGGTTTCTTCGGCGTCTTGCCTGACCTGGCGACATTCGGAAAGGCGATGGCGAATGGATTCCCCGTTGCCTGCCTGGCGGGCAGAGACTACCTGTTGCAGCCCATAGCCGATCTGCAAGTCAATCATTCGGGCACATACAACAGCAATGTGATGGTCACCGCTGCCGCTTTCGCCACAATCAAAGAATTGCAGCGCCTGGATTATCAGCGTGTCCACCGGCTGGGCGAGAAGCTCATGAGCGGTTTGAAAGCGCTGGCGGCCAGATACGGCCTGTCGGTTCTGGCGCAGGGATTTGGCCCGGCCTTCCATTTGGCTTTCACCGAGCGCGATTCGATCGTCGATTACCGCGATAGCCTGGAGATCAACTCACAGCGAAACAGCGAATTTGTAGGCGCTATGCTGGATCGTGGCATTCGTCTGCTTTCGCGCGGGCTTTGGTATCTGTCAGCCGCTCACACTGAAGCCGATATCCAGCGCGCGCTTGATGCCGTGGAAGATATCTGGAGCGCCGGCTAATGCAAGAATATTCTTGCTGTAAAACACGACGCGATTGGCCCAGGAGGTGCTGCCTATGCCAGATCTGCGATAAATGCATCGAAAGGTAACCGAGCAAGTCAAAAATGGAGATCTAACAATGAATCGCAAGCAGGAACAAGAAATTCGCCAGACATCAAAAATGTTGGGGCGCAACTCTCTTTCGCGCCGCCGTTTTTTGCAGACCATGCTGACAACAGGCGCCGGCGCGCTCGTCTATTCGGCGGGGCCGCTGGCCTCAGTCGTCGCGCAGGGAGGTTCCGCCGCGACGATCGATATCGCCAACAGTTTCGGCCGGCTGAATCCCGTGCTGTCCACAGCTATCGGCGAGTTGACAATTAACAACGCCGTCTTCAACAAAGTGCCGGATCTGCTGGCGGGACCGCCAACTCAAATGGATGACCTGACCTGGGCGCTGGAATTCCGCCAGGGCGTGATGTTCCACGATGGAACGGAAATGAAAGCATCCGATTTCAAATTCACCCTGGATTTGATCCAGGATCCGGAAACCGCGTCGCTCTTTGCCAACTTCCTGACGCCCATAGACGGCGTGGAAGCCACGGGCGATTACAGCGCCACGATCCATCTCAGCGAGCCCTTTGGTTTGCTGCCGGAGCGCCTTTTTGTCATGTCGGTCCTGCCGGAAGCGACCTTCAATGACAAGGGCATGGATCGCTTCAATCTGGAACCGGTCGGAACGGGTCCCTACGTATTCCAAAACATGATCGCGCAAGACCGGGTTGAGTTGACGCGCAACATGGATTACTTCGTCGAGGGCTTGCCGCTGCTAGACAACCTGACCTATCGTGAAGTGCCGGAAGCCAGCGTGCGTATGGCTAACCTGGTCGCCAGCCAATCCGATGTCATGGAGCAGGTGCCGCCCGAAAGTTTCGATATCTTCGGCCGGGCGCCGGGCATCATCGCCGGCGCCGGACCCAGCACCCGCCGCGCCTTCATCGCCTTCAACTGCACCAAACCGCCCCTGGATGACGCGCGCGTGCGCCAGGCGCTCTCCTACGCCATCGACCGCCAGGCCATCATTGACACCGTTCTGAGCGGCAAAGGTTTGCCCGGAAACGGCTCCAGCATTCCGCCGACAATGGATAACTACAACGCCGATGCCGATAAATACAATTACGACCCGGATATGGCCCGGGCCCTGCTCAGCGAGGCGGGCGCCGAGGGCATTAAGCTAGAGCTGATGGCCGGCTCGCTCAAGTTCCTGGCCGACACCGTCACCTTGATCAAGCCCATGGTCGAAGCAGTCGGCATTGAGACCGAAATCCGCCTGATCGAAGTCGAGGCCGGGTATCAATTCGTCTTTGATCGCACCTTTGATACCTACACCACTTGGGGCAATACCAGCGCGCTCGGCTCGGACATCGATATTCACACGCGTTGGATCTACGGTCCTTTCATCGGCCGTGGCGATACACTCTTCGGCTGGGGTCCGCACAATGGCGAAATATTCGAACAGACGCATCAGACGATGAATGCCGCCGCCGCCACCGCCGATGCTGATGATCGCCATGCGAAGTATGACCAGGTGCAGGCGACCGTCGTCGATGAAGCTGTCGAGTTTGTCTTGTACTGGCCCGACAATCTTGGCGCCTGGCGCGATGACATATCCGGATACGTTCCGCCGATAGACGATGTCATCGACGCATCTGAGATCGCCAAGGGCTAGTCGCTGCCCCCTTCCCAAAGCGCGGTATCGGCGGTCAGTGCCCACGCGACCTGCGCGCGCCCGCCAGGAAGGAAGGGAAATCAAGCCTGAGGGATGTGGAGAGTTAAGTCCCTCCTTCTATATGGGGGAGGGATTAAGGGTGGGGGAGAAGACTGAGGCATGGCACGGTTCTTAGCGAGGCGATTGGTCTTTTCGCTGCCCGTTCTGTTCGGCGTCACGGTCCTCATTTATGTCTTGCTCTGGTTTGCGCCGGGCGATCCCGCCCTATCCAGCCTGGGAATCTACGCGACGCCGGAGCAGCTGGAGACGCTGCGGCGACAGCTCGATCTCGACAAGCCAATCTATGTGCTCTACGCGCGCTGGCTGGGGCAGATCGTCCGCGGTGATTTCGGCGTATCAATAATCACAAAGGAATACGTCGGCACGCTCATCGGCCACAGCTTGTCCATCACAGCGCAACTGACAGCTGTTTCGATGGTCATGGTGCTGCTGATCGCCTTCCCCACGGGCATAATATCGGCAATCAAGCGCAACAGCGTCAGCGATATGCTGAGCCGCGTTTTCTCGCTGCTCGGCATTTCGATGCCCAATTTCTGGTTGGCGCTGCTGTTCATTACATTCATCGCCGTCGGTTTGGGCTGGTTTCCGCCCGGTGGCTACGTCTCGCCCGAGAAAGGCATCGGTCCCTGGCTGCAATCGCTGATTCTGCCCTCGCTTTCGATAGCGGCGGCGCCAGCCTCGGCCTTGTCGCGCATGGTGCGCGCCAGCATGCTCGATGTATTGAGCAAGGATTACATTCGCACAGCGCGCGCCAAAGGACAGCGAGAGCGCTGGGTCGTCTTGCGGCATGCCCTCCGCAATTCCTTGATGGCGCCACTGACCATCATCGGCATGCAGGTCGGTTATTTGATGGGCGGCGCTATCATCGTCGAGGTCATATTCTTCTTTCCGGGTATGGGCCGCCTGCTGCTGGAAGCCGGTATCGATCAGGATTATTCGGTTGTGCAGGGCGTGGCGGTGGTATCAGCCGTCGCCTTCATCCTTGTCAACGTGCTGATTGATTTCATTTACACGCTTATCGACCCGCGCATTCGGGACTGGCAGTAAAGGGACGCGCCGTGGCAAGACTATGGTGGCTGCGAAATGACCCACTGGCCCTCATCGGGCTGATTGTCTTGGTCATCCTGGCCGTCAGCGCGGTATTCGCGGGGCAGATCGCGCCTTTTGATCCAACCGCGCAGCATCTCTCTGACACTTTGCGGCCGCCAAACGAGATCTACCGCTTCGGCACCGATCAATTCGGGCGCGACATTCTGAGCCGAGTGATCCACGGGACGCGGATTTCTCTCGGATTGGGTTCGCTGGCGGTGATGCTAGCGGTCGCGGTTGGCACGACCATTGGCTTGGCCGCCGGTTATATTGGCGGTCGGGTCGATGAGATCATCATGCGGGTGATCGATATTTTCTTCGCCTTTCCGCCGATTGTGCTGGCGATATTCCTGATGGCGACATTGGGACCGAGCTTGCTCAACGTGGTCATCGTGGTCGCGCTGGTCACGATTCCGCAGTTCACGCGCATCGCTCGCAGCGTCGCCATCAGCGAACGCAACCAGGATTATGTTCTGGCAGCCCGAGCGATGGGCGCTTCAACCGCGTCCGTGCTGCGCCGGCATCTGCTTGTCAACGCCTTTCCGCCACTGGCCGTGCAAGTGACCGTGTTGCTGGCTGACGCGATTCTTATCGAGGCGTCGCTGAGCTTCCTCGGTATCGGTGTGCGCCCGCCGACGCCAACCTGGGGCGGTATACTAAGCGCCGGGCGCGATTATGTCTTCACAGGCTTCTGGTGGTTCACCGTTTTTCCAGGCTTGGCGATATTTCTGGCCGTCTTTTCCTTGAATGTCCTGGGCGACGGCTTACGCGATTTTATAGATCCAACGACGCGCCCGCCCGGCGCTGGAAGCTAGCAGCAGGTCTGCATTCTGATTACTAACTCTGCGGGAAGGGCTGAAAACTCATGAAGATTCTTATCTCCGGCGTCACCGGACGGGTCGGTTCAAACCTGGCGCATCAACTGATGGGGCGGGGCCATGAAGTTCGCGGATTAGTCATGCCGGGCGACCCCAAGAGGGACAAGGCAGTCAGCTTAGGCGTCGAGATCGTCGATGCCGATATTGGCGATGCCGAGCGTGTTCGGGGGGCGGCCGACGGCGTCGACATCGTTATTCATCAGGCGGCGCAGATTCTGGAGGGCATTTATTCTTCTGAGCGTATGCTTGAAATCAACACACAGTCCACAATCAGTCTGTTGGAGGGCGCGCTGGCGTCAAGCACTCCAGTCAAGCGATTCTTGCTTGCCAGCACCGATCAGACTTACAATCCCTTCGTCACCCATCAAGTCACCTTCCACGAAGATTCGCCACAACAGCCGGCCGATATATATGCGCTTACGAAGTTGCTGTCCGAAAATGCCTGCCGAGCCTATATGGCTGAATATGGCTTGCCAGTGACGATCCTGCGCTATAGCTCGATTCTAGCCGCCAACGAAGTCCTTGGCGTGCTCAACCCGGTCTGGCTGAATTATTTCGTTGAGCTGGCGGTAGCGAAGAACCGCGTCCCCTGGTTTGGCGCGCAGCACGTGGAAGAAGCCCAGGCGATTATCGAAGAACTCTTGGAGACGCCGGAAGCCGTCTGCGCGGTGACCGATCCTCAAGGCAAATCCTGGGCCCTAGCTTTCACCGATGTCCGCGACGTGGTGGCGGGCACCTTGCTGGCATTGGAGAGCGATACCGCCATCGGCGAAGCCTTTAACATGGTCGGGTCTGTGCCGGTCGCGTACACCGCGGCTGCCCGCCTCATCGCCGACAACAGCGATCGCCCGCACATAGACGTCAAGATGCCCTTCTACTGGGGACCGCATGTCTCCAACGAAAAGGCGCGATCCATGCTTGGATATGATCCACAATTCAGCTTTGACAGGATGGTGGAAACGGCCTTGGCGCATCAGCGCGGCGATGCAATCGATCAGATCCCGAACTAGCCCTCGGCTCACTTGACCCGCCCGGCCTGCGCGGGGTTGGAAGATTCCGGCGCTGCTCTCACCGTGACATACGAGAGCAGTTCCATTACCGCGAAATTCTGGACCATACCCGGCGATTACGATACTCTCGGCGTACGGGATGTGTTTTTCGACTCGGAAATGCTGCCGGACTGGATCATTCGCTGTTTTGGGGTAAATGGCTAAGCAGTTATGTGCCTGGTCCCGGCGTGAACAATCTGTCATCCCCAGATTCCCTGAAGCAACTTCGTCGGCTGACGTAATAGCCTGATTCACACGCTGGTCCATCAGCATGTGAAACATTGTGGCATGAAAGCCAAGCTCGTCGGACGGGAAGTGCCAGACATCGCCGCAAGTGACTGTATGCAATGTCCACCAAAGCGGGGAAAGACCAGTACAATTTTTCGATTGTTTTGGCAATTTCTTTCATACGGCAGCAATTTCTATTTCTTACTTGGATTTACTTCGGTAACTCCAAGTAAGTAATTGAAACGATGCGCAACGTTTTTCGCGGCATGCTTGCGGGCGACCCAAGGGTCGCCCCTACGGTATAAGAGGAGACTCGGTGTACGGGCGAGCCGGTGGCTCGCCCACCCTTGCTTCAAAATACCCATAAGATTTGGCACGACTTACTTGTGTTTACTTCTGTGTCTCTTATTTAACGAGCCTAAACGAGAATAGGAAGAAACTGCTGTTGAAAAGCTATCTTCATTCATTTTGCCGCTCTCTATCATTCCGCGTTATACTTCAAGCGGCAGCGGAAAGCGCCAGTTCTCTTTGCGACATCTTGATCGGGATGAGCGCCTACCACAGTCTGCGATAACTGGTCGATCTGTCGTCACGCATAGTCCTTAGAGGCTCAAAA
>JAJDUC010000063.1 GCA_022826865.1 Anaerolineae bacterium | reverse complement strand
CTCCCAATGGTAAAATACCTTGTGATTCATCAGTTTCACCCTCTTTCCTTGCTAGGTTAGATGTGTTACTGATGAATCTTTCACTTACTTCACAAATCGCGCTATTCAAATCGCCACAAACATGTCCCCTCCTCAGCTCTTAATGGGGGAGGGGTTTGGGGTGGGGGCATAAAATAGAGGACACTGAGGAAAGATTATGGGCGCGCCGGACAGCATATACCGATTAGTCGAGAAGTTCGACCGCCACAAGCCCGGCAGCGAAACCGAAGTTCGCGTCCAGTTTGTCGACGTGCTTTTCAAGGCGCTGGGCTGGGATATGCGCGACAAGCGGCAGGTGCGGCATGAGCCGCGGGTCATCATCCAGGAAGCCGGCCTGGAACGGTCCAAGCGGCCCGATTACAGCTTCCACATCGGCAACCCGCCCGACTTCTTCGTCGAGACCAAGATGCCGCATGTGAACCTGGAGCGCAACCCCATCCCGGCTTTTCAACTGCGGCGTTATGGCTGGTCGGGCAACGCGCCCGTCAGCGTCTTGACCGATTTCGAAGAATTCAGCGTCTACGACTGCCGCGTCCAGCCGCAGCGGGGCGACCCGGCCCAGAAAGCCCGCCTGCGCTATTTGCAGTATGGCGAATACATCGACCAATGGGACGCGCTTGAGTCGCGCTTCAGCCGCGAGGCAGTCGCCGGTGGCGCGCTGCGGGAGTGGGTGGAAGGCGAGCGCGTCCGCGGCGTCTTCAGCGTCGACCAGGCTTTCCTGCGCGAGATGGAAACCTGGCGCGAGAGCCTCGCCCAGGAAATCGCTCTGCACAACCCCGGCCTGAGCCAGCGCGATCTCAATCTGCTGGTGCAGCGCACGATCGACCGCATCGTTTTCCTGCGCATCGCCGAAGACCGCGACATCGAAGCCTACGGCCGCCTGCGCAGCGCCGCCGCCAGCGGCAAACAAGTCTATGAACAGTTGAAAATCCTCTTCAACGAAGCTGACGACAAGTACAACTCCGGCTTGTTCCACTTCGGCAAAGAAGCGCGAGCCAGCCAGCCCGACCGCCTCTCGCTGCGCATGCACATCCCGGACGAGCCCCTGCGCCGCATCATCAAGAGCCTGTACTTCCCTTACAGTCCATACGAGTTCTCCGTGCTGTCCGCCGACATCCTGGGCCAGGTCTACGAGCAGTTCCTGGGCAAAGTCATCGAGATCAGCGGCGGAGTGCGCGTCGAAGAAAAGCCCGAGGTGCGCAAAGCCGGCGGCGTCTATTACACGCCAGCCTACATCGTCGACTACATCGTGGAAAACACGGTGGGCGATTTGCTGCGGGGCAAGACACCCAAAGAAGCCGAGAAGCTGCGCATCCTCGACCCGGCTTGCGGCAGCGGCTCCTTCCTCACCGGCGCCTATCAATACCTGCTGGACTGGCATCACAAGTTCTACAGCGGCGATCCGGCGCGCCATCGCAATGTCATCCGCGAAGTTCGGGGCCGCTATGCGCTGACGACGGTCGAAAAGCGCCGCATCCTGGAAAACAACATCTACGGCGTCGACCTCGACCAAAACGCGGTGGAAGTGAGCAAGCTGTCGCTGCTATTGAAGATGCTGGAAAACGAAGACGGCACGGACGCCACCGGCTTGCAGACGGTCATGTTCAGCGCGGGCGAGCGCATCCTGCCCGACCTGAGCGGCAACATCAAATGGGGCAACTCCCTCATCGGCAGCGACTTCTACAGCGGCGAGCAGATGACGCTCTTTGACGATGAAGAACTGCTCAAGGTCAAGCCCTTCGATTGGGAGAGCGAGGATGGCTTCGGCGCGATCATGGCGGCGGGTGGGTTTGACGCTGTGATTGGGAATCCGCCTTACATTCGCATTCAGACGATGAAAGAAACCGCGCCCGAAACGGTGCCGCACTACAAGAAGAAATACGTGTCCGCCTCAAAGGGCAATTACGACATTTATGTCGTCTTCGTCGAGCGAGGCTTGCAGCTGTTGAACAAACGAGGCTTGCTGGGCTTCATCCTGCCACATAAGTTCTTCAATGCGAAATACGGCGAGCCGTTGCGAGGTTTGGTTGCGAATGGCAAGCATTTGTCCAAAATCGTCCATTTTGGCGATCAGCAAGTCTTTGACGGCGCGACAACATATACTTGTCTGCTTTTCTTAAGCAATCAGGCCAGCGACGATTTCGCAGTGAACAAAGTTGAAAACTTAGGGAATTGGGAAATCTCTCGCGCGCATGTGGCCGGAACATTAGCTTCAGTTCGTGCAACAAACGCCGACTGGAACTTTGTCGTAGGACACGATTCTGACTTGTTTTACAAGCTGTATGACATGCCTACGAAACTATCTGATGTAGCAGACCGAGTCTTTCAAGGTTTAGTCACAGGCGCTGACGGCGTATTCATACTTCAAGTCCGAGATGGCAGTTACTACTCTATTGCGTCTGAAAGTCACCACGAATTAGAAAAAGACTTGCTGCATCCACTTTGCAAGGGGTCGGTAAATCTGCGACGGTATCATGTTGAAAACATCACCAAGTCCATTCTATTTCCATACAAAATCGAAAATGACAAAGCAGTACTACTTTCTGTTGATGAGATGCGGGAATGTTACCCGAAAACGTGGGATTATCTTCTTCGCAACAGAAACGCCCTTGAAGCCCGCGAGCGTGGCAAATGGAAACATGACAAATGGTACGCTTTTGGCCGAAGCCAAAATCTCAATGAAATGGAGCAAACGAAGCTTTTGACTCCAAGCATTGCAAATCGAGCATCATTTACACTGGACGAGAAAGACAACTATTACTTTGTTGGCAGTGGCGGGGGCGGTGGTGGCGGCTACGGCATAACGCTTCGCTCAGACTGCAAATTGTCTTACAAATACGTACTGGGATTGCTTAATTCGAAGACGCTTGACTTCGTACTAAAGAAAGTCAGTTCAAGATTTCGAGCGGGCTATTACGCCTATAACAGACAGTACATTGACCAACTTCCAATCCGCACAATCGACTTCGACAACCCCGCCGATGTCGCCCTGCACGATAAGATGGTGGCGCTCGTCGACAGAATGCTGGACTGGCACAAGCAGTTGCCCGGCTTGACTGGCGAGGCGCTGCGGATTGTGAACGCGCGCATCGAGCGGACGGACCGCGAGATAGATGAACTGGTGTATGCGCTGTATGGGCTGAGCGAGGAGGAGGTGCGCGTGGTGGAGGGCTTGTAAATCGCTCAATTCCTATACGTAATTCTTACATTCATCCTGTATGATCGGAAGGTTGGATTCGAATGACGCGCGCGGAACCTATTTCATGGCACCTATTGGAGTTTGGTACAAGGCGGAAATTGTTGTTGATGCTAATATTTTGCTCAATTTGTTTCGTTTCTCTTCTGAAAAGAGCAAAGAACTTGAAGACACTCTCAAAGAACTTAACGATAGGATTTGGTTACCACGTCAATTCTATGATGAATATCGCAGAAGATTGCCTACGGTTAAGAAAGACATCAGTAGCGAATACCGAAAGGGGAGAGGCGATTTACAAAGCTATCGTGACAAAACAAAGAATATACTAACGCAGTTTCATAATCGAGGTGGGCTGGTTGTAGCAACGTACATCCCCAGAATTGATGAGATTTTCCAGGAATTGCTGACTGACATCATTTGCCACTCAAAAGAACACGTCAGCAGACTATTTGAAGACGATCTAGAGAATCGGATTGAGAAACTCGTTTCGGGAAAAGTGGGGAATCCGCTGTCTCACTCACGCCTTGCTGACATACCCATGATTTGGCAATGGCGTCTTGATCGGAAAATACCTCCCGGGCTTAAAGACAAAAGGAAGCCTGAGCCTAGGCGCTACGGCGATCTGATAGGTTGGCTTCAGATAATAGATCGAGCAGATCATACAGGGCGTCCGGTTATCTTAATTACCGATGATGTGAAAGCCAACGATTGGTTTTGTACGAAGGATGGCGCACCTAGCGGGCCTCATCCGAAACTTGTTAAAGAATTGTACGATAAAACTGGAGTCGACTTATACATATATACATCTGAGCAGTTTGTATGGTTTGCTCGCATATTCCTGAAATTGCGAGCGGCTGCTGCGGCAATGGGAGAATACTTGCGTGTTCATTCGCCATCGTTTCTGCCAGATTTTGGTACGTTATCGGCATTGCGGAATTTAACCGCCCAAGCGCCGCTACTCAATACGTTGGGTGATACCTGGAGTCACTCGCTTACCGCCATCACGCGTATCAATCCATTCGCAGATAGTCGACTGGACGCGCTAAATTCACTCTCGAGTGTCGGCGCTATGTTGGATAGTCAGCTAGACTTGGTCGGTTCATGGTCAAGTATTGACGCCGTCTTAGGCAATCAACTGGACATGATAAATTCGCTTTCCAATGTCAGCGTTATGTTGGATAGTCAGCTAGACTTGGTCGGTTCATGGTCAAGTATTGACGCCGTCTTGGGAAATCAATTGGACACGCTTAACTCGCTCTCAAGTATCAGCGCAATGTGGGATAGTCAGCTAGACTTGATTGGTTCATGGTCAAGTGTTGATGCCGTCTTGGGCAATCAACTGGACGCGCTAAATTCACTATCAAGTATCAGCGCAATGCTGGATAGTCAGCTAGACTTGGTCGGTTCATGGTCAAGTGTTGATGCCGTCTTGGGCAATCAACTGGACACGCTTAACTCGCTCTCAAGTATCAGCGCAATGCTGGATAGTCAGCTAGACTTGGTCGGTTCATGGTCAAGTATTGACGCCGTCTTGGGCAATCAACTGGACGCGCTTGATCCGCTCTCAGAGATCCTTGCCCTCGGCTCCACTGGCCTTCATGGGGAAAACACACTATCAAGTATCAGCGCGGTTCATGGCATTCTTACGGATTCAATTGCCGGAATCAGTTCTTCCAATAGTGGAATACTTCCGTTGAACGACACGATACCAGTCTTGTCGTCCGTCTATACATCAACTATGAAGTCTATCTTCGACGAACGTCAGCGTAAATTTGATGCGATCCAAAAAGAAGAAATACGTAGGACTGACGCAATGATCAAGCAAATTCAAAAGCGACAACAACCTACGATTGATGCAATCCTAAAAGAACAGCAGCGCAGAACTAAAGAGATAATGAAGCCCATAATGGAGCAGCAAAAACCCAGAACTGATGCGTTTATAAAAGGGCTATCATTACCGAAGTGGTGAATCCAAGAACCCGCGGCCATCCACTCGCCCCTTCCCCGCCATATCCCATCACCCAATCCCAGCCGCCCGCCAAACCGAACCCGCCCGGTCGCTTTGACTTGGCCGACTTGACTGAAAAGGAACGCTGAATTGTGGCGGGGGATTGAACCGGCGCTCACTCCTTGACGAATCCCGCCGGCGGCTTGTATGGCACTTCCAGATGCTTGATGATGGCATCCAGTTTGCTGTCAATCACGTCTATGCGCTGCGTGTTTGCCAGAATCAGTTCGCGATTTTCGGCAATCATTTCACTGTTGCGACTCACAATCTCCGTCAATCCCAGCACCGCCGATTCCAAAGTATCGACTTTATCAAACAACTCGTCTTGAGCATCGCGCAAAACCTTATACTCGCCTTGCATGCGCTTGAATCGAATGTCAGTTGTGGCTGCCATGTTTCCTCCTTAAGTCCTTATCCATTGTAGTGGCGCTGCGCCAACCTGTCAAACTCCGCGCCCTCTGTGGTGAAATCCCCCACACGCGACACTACAGCCGCCCACCTAGCCCCATTCCCCGCCGCCCTCAGCGCATGAACGCCACAGAAAACCGGACCTGCCCGGTCGCTCTGACTTTTACGACCCGGCTGAGGATGAGGCGCATGTGGTGAAGGGTGGATGATGAGTAGAAAGACTGTGCTATAATTGCTGTATGCTGAAACAATTAGGACGAGGCAGAAAATGAGACCGCTGGAAAAAGAATACCGGTATTTCATTGAGATTATGGGTGATCTCGCTGAAAAGCACGGGGCGGGGAAATATGTTGCAATAAAGGGCCATGATATTCTCGGCGTATATGCTTCCTACGAGGTTGCCGCTAAGTCTCTCTACCAAGACCACGAACAAGGAACGATCCTGCTGCAGAGGATTGAGGAAAGTATCGATGCGATGACCGTGCATTTGCACACGCCAAGAATAGTATCCTCTGCATGACTTCAAAAGTTCACGTATGGACACGGAAGTGGGATTCTATACAAGATCAGCTCATAAGCCCGTGTTCAATTTCAGATCTGCTTTCCTTCACTGAGTCGGCATCCAAACCTGATTCTATAGACAGACTGCATAGATGCTCGGCATTATGGGATACGGGGGCTACACACAGCGTAATAAGCAAGAGGGTTGTTGACACTCTTGGTATAAAGCACTAGGGTTTCATTCCTATAGCGCACGCCAATGGTATAGACGAGGTACCCATATATCATGTCGGACTTGTGCTGCCAAATGGAATTGCGTTTGCCATGCCTAATGTAGCGCAAACTGATTTAACAGGCATTGATGTTTTGATTGGCATGGATATCATTAATCGGGGCGATTTCGCAGTTTCAAATAGAAATGGCAAGACGATGTTCTCATTTCGCATTCCGTCAATGACTGATTTTGACTTCCAGTCGGAATTAGAGTGATAAGATTAGAACTTGTTGCTTGAATACATAAGCCCCATCCCGTGCCGCCTGTCAAGTGCGCCGGATTTAGCCTCTGCGGTCTCTGTGGTTCCAAAAAGCCCTTTGCGACATACATGCGGGCGAGCCAAGGCTCGCCCCTACGGCAAGAGAGGAGACTCGGCGCACTCGGTGGTGAAAGTTTTCTCTGTGTCTCGGTGTCTCCCTGGCAAAATCCCCCACGCCTTGTGCTAAAATGACCGCATGAACCTCATCGACTACGCCAACATCCTCATCCGCCGCGGCTGGATCATGCTCCTGCTCGGCCTCATCGCCGCTGGCGCCGCATTCTTCTTCAGCCGCACGCTCGACCCGGTCTACCGCGCCACCCAGAAGGTGCGCATCGAACCCAGCCGCACCGACTTCGGCTTGACCCAGGCCGCCAAGCAGCTGCTCAACAGCCACGTCGCCTACCTCGACAGCTCCCTGCGAGCGGCCGAAGTCATCGACCGCCTGCAGCTCGACATGCTGCCTGCGCAGCTGCGCGCCGATGTCCGCTTCGCGCCCAACCTGGACAGTCTGGTCATCCAGATCGACGCCGAGAGCAAAGACCCCGGCCAGGCCGCGCGCATCGCCGCTGAATGGGCGCAGCTGCTGGTGCTTTACCGCAACGACGAAAACCAGCAAGCGCGCCAGGAAGACCGCATCGACGCCCGCCTGCAAGACAATCCGGTCACCGTTCTCGCCCGCCCCAACCTGCGCATCAACGCCCTGGTTGGCTTCATCGCCGGCGTCTTCGTCGGCGCGATCATCGTCTTCGTGCTGGAGTACCTGGAAAGCGCCATCGTGCGCCGCCGCGAAGATGTCGAGTCCCATGCCGGCTTGCCCGTGCTCGCCGCCGTTCCGCCCGCCGATTAAGCCCGGCGGCATCGTCATGTCGATGTTGGGGCGAGCCCGTGGCTTGCCCGCCTATGCAAAAGTCAACAACATTTACCGGAGAATCGTCACATGCAAGATCTGGAAATGCAGCAATATCTATTTGATTTGAACGGCTACCTGGTCATTGAAAATGCTTTGAGTCCGGACGAGGTGGCGGCGCTGAACCGGCTGATTGATGAACAGAATCTGCCGCCGCCGGATGTATCGCCGCGCTTCGGCAGCGCGCCCACGCTGGGCGCTTCAATGCTCAAGGCGGAAGACGCGCCGGAAAGCAAGCGCCATGAGGAGCGTCAGCGGCCGGTCGGCGCCGGCTTCCTCAACTGGGGCCGGCCCTTCTGCGACCTGCTGGATCATCCCGCGATCTTGCCGATTCTGCGCATGCGCCTGGGCGACTGCATTCGCCTGGACCGCATCTACGGCATGTATATGCGCAAGGGCATGCGCTACGGCAAGCTGCATTCCGATTACGGCGCCTCCGCGCCGCACTCAGGCGCGGGGCCGGGCGAATATTACGCTTTTCGCAGCAATCAGATTTATGAAGGTTTCATTGTCGTGACTTGGGCGCTGACCGACGCCGGACCCGAGCATGGCGGCTTCTGCTGCGTCCCCGGCAGCCACAAGAGCAATTACCGTCTGCCACAGCAAATCACAGACGAGCATGAAAGCTCGCCCCATGTCGTCATGCCGGAGCTTCCCGCCGGCTCGGTCTTGTTGTTCTCCGAAGCATTGACCCACGGCACGGCCGGCTGGCGCGCCGAACACGAACGGCGGACGCTGCTCTTCAAGTATTGCGTTTCGCATCTTGCCTGGACCTCGAGGCGGGTTGAAGAGCCAAGCGCTGTCGAGTTGACGCCGCGCCAGCGCATTCTCTTGCGCGAACCCGGCGATCCGCTGCGGCACTTCCCGTCCCTGTTTGAAGATGTCGCTGTTTGACGTTAGGCCAATTGAGGGCCATTTTCAACGGGCGTCTCACGAGACGCCCTTACATTTTTGCGTGGCCATCGGCGGATAACTTTTTGAAGCAAATGTCCCGCTTAGGACTTAGGTTCAGCCAATATCCCGGCCAGCGCTTTACGGTCGATATTCCCGCCTGAAACCACGCAGACCAGCTTGCCGCCGCCGGCTCGCCCGGCCAACGCCGCAGCTAGCGGCGCCGCGCCGGCGCCCTCGGCAATGACCTGTTGCCGCTCTGCAAGCAGTCGTATCGCCCTCTTCACTTCATCGAGAGAGACCAACAGCGAGCCGTCCAGGAGTTCGCGCGCCAGCGGCCAGATCTCCGGCAGCACGCTCTTGCCGCCGATGCCATCGACAAAGCTCGGCCGGTACTTGACCTCGACCGGATAGCCCGCCGCCAGCGAAGCGGCCAAAGGCGCGGCCGTTTCCACCTCGACCGCGTAGAGGCGCGCCTTAGGCTTCAGCGCCCGCAGCGCCGAAGCGATGCCGAGGCTCAAACCACCGCCGCCATAAGGGATTAGCACGGCGTCGACATCGGGCAGATCTTGCAAAATCTCCAGGCCGATGCTGCCGTTGCCGGCGATCACATGCCGGTTGCTCACCGGGTGAATGAAGATTCCGTCCAAGCCCTCGAACTCGCCGCTGACGATCACCTGCCACCAGCGATCGAAGGGAACCTTGATGATTTGCCCGCCGAGCCGCCGTATGGCCGCCAGTTTCGTTGCCGGCGCATGATCGGGCACGATCACCTGACAGGCGATGCCCAGCTGCCGCGCGTTCCAGGCCACTCCCTGCGCCATATTGCCGGCGCTCGCGGTATAGACGCCCTTCGCCAACTCGCCCGCCGCGGCCAGGGCCATGGCATTGCCCGCGCCCCGCAGCTTGAAAGAGCCGATAGGATGCAGGTTCTCCAATTTCAAGTATATCTCGGCCGGGGCGTTGTCGAGCGGCAAGGGCAGCAGGGGCGTCCGCGCAACTGAAGCGGCGATGCGCTCAGCCGCCGCTTGAATCGCAACCAGCGGGATGCGCTCGATCACTTATTCGTCCTTGCAAAATTCATCCAGATAATCGGGGTCGACATCCACGCCCAATCCGGGCGCAGTTGGCACAGCGACGCGGCCGTCCACAACTTCGAATTGCGGCGTCGTCAGCTTGTCCCGCAGGGGATTTTCGGAACGATCCATCTCCAGCATGGCTTCCGGCATGCGCAGGCGGCCGGGCACAGGATCCAGCGTGCTGACCAGATGCAGGCCGGCCGCGAAGGCGATGCCTGTGCCCCAACTGTGAGGGATGAGGTTTGTTTGGAAAGCCGAGGCCAGGGTTGCGATCCGCTTGGTTTCGGTCAAGCCGCCGGCGGCGCAGATATCGGGCTGGGCGATATCGACGCAGCGATTGCTCAGCAACTGTCGGAAACCGGCCAGGAGATATTCGCATTCGCCGCCCGCGATTGGAATCGCGCTGCGCTGGCGCAGTTCGCGGTAGCCCTCATAATCCTCCGGCGAGACCGGCTCTTCAAAGAAGCTGATGTTCAGGCCGGCAGCCTGTCGCGCAAAGCTGATCGCTTCCGCCAGGGAATAAGCGTGGTTGGCGTCCACCATCAACTCCACATCGTCGCCGAGCGCCTGTCGCAGCGCCTGGGCATGGCGCAGGTCGGTCTCAACCCCTAGCCCAATCTTCATCTTCAGCGCCTGAAAGCCCTGGGACGCGTATTCCCGCGCCTCCTCGACCAGCTTGCCGACAAGGTCCTCCGTTTCGACAAAATACATGCCCGTCGCGTAGACCTTGACCTTTTCGCGCCTTTGGCCGCCCAGCAGTATCGAAACCGGCTGCCCCAGCAGTTTGCCGCGCAAGTCCCAGAGCGCTATATCGATCGCGCTGAGCGCCGCGACCAGAACGCCGCGGCGCGCGTAATCCAGGCTGCGCAGGTGCATCTTGCTCCAGATTGCTTCCACATGCAGCGGGTCTTCGCCGATGACCAGCGGCGCCAGGAACTCGATGCCGGCGCGAATCACGCTGGCCGGCCCATAACCCTCGCCCCAGCCGTAGCTGCCATCCTCGGCAATGACTTTGACCAAGCAGGTCTGGCGCGCCGAGAACCCAAATTGCGAAAAGTAGAACGGCGTTTCCAAGCGCTGGGTCGCAACATAAGTCTCCAGGCCTTTGATCTTCATCTTGCCGTGTTCTTTCTCTAAAATGCAATTCAATATAGTGTAATGGATTCCCGGCGATTTCGCGCCCGCATTGATGTAAAACACGCGCGCTCCCGCAGGCCGCCCGATATGCCAAATTCACATCCCAGCGCCGCGCTTCCGGATGTCGCGCCGGTACTCGATCTGCTGATCCCCGGGCTCAAGTCCGCGCTGCAAAAGCAACTGGTCGGCATTTACCTCTACGGCTCATTGATTGCCGGCGATTTTGACGCCGGTATCAGCGACATTGATCTGGTTGTCGTGCTGAAAGAAGAATTGGATGACCGTCGCTTCCAGGACTTGCAGCAGCTGCATGCGCGAATCATAGATGCGCATCCGCAATGGCTGGATCGCCTGGAACTGGCTTACATTTCGCAAGCTGGATTGCGCGACTTTCGCCAGCGCGCCAGCACAATTGGGATTATCAGCCCGGGCGAAGCCTTCCATCGCCTCCAAGCCGGACGGGACTGGCTGATCAGTTGGCGCCAATTGCGGGAAGACGGCATCGCGCTGCATGGGCCGGGCATTGAAACGCTGCTGGGTCCCATCTCTACCGACGAGTACCTGGCTGCCGTGAAGGAGCACATCGGGGCATATCGTGACTTCCTGCAATCAGAAACGAGCAAGCGGGATCTGTCCTACGTCGTCTTGACGGTCGCGCGCGGCGTCTACACAGTGCGGCATCGGCGAGCCGCCTCAAAGCGAATCGCGGCGGAATGGGCGAAACGCTGCTTTCCCAAATGGTCCGGGCTGATCGACAAAGCCTGGATCTGGCGCCAATATCCGCCTTGCGACGGCATTGCCGAGGAGCAGATACTTGCGCGGGCAGCCGCCTGCGTGGCTGACATGCTGTCACAAGTAAATGCAGGTACGTCGCGCAAAAGGCAATAGCAATTCTCATATCACGAAATCTGTTAGGCTTGTCTAGTACTGGCTGGTGCTACCGCGATTTTTCCCAGCCCCCCAATCCTCCCGCAGAACGGGGGCGGAATTCCGAAAGCGCTTAATAGCGAATCCAGCTTCCCCCATTGCAATAGGGGGACTGAGGGGGGTTGACCGCGTGCGAAAGCGGAAACAGAGTACCGGACAAGCCCTACACTATCCTGCCTGAAACTTGCATTACTTTCTTGGAGTTGCTCAGATATCGAAGACCGATACGCCTGCGCTGCCGCCGGAAAACTCGTCAAGAACTGTCCAGTGAAACTTGCCGCGCGCAGCAAACTGCCGGGATCGTGCTTGCGGACATTTTAGGCAAATCAGATAATGAGAACGGTATGACTTATCTTGCCGCGAGCCGGCCCAGGCAGATGATGTCCGCGAAGCGCCTGGCGAGGCGGGGGCGGAAACTGACGGCCTCGAAATGCCGGAGCAAGGGGAAAATACGCCGATCCGGATTCACGCCCGGCCTTGCTCTGCTGCTGGCCTTCGCCCTGGGTCTGGCCGGCGCCTGCAACCTGGGCCGGCCGGCGTCGCCGTCGACGCCGGAACCAACCCCGGCTCTTCCCCAGGTGCGCATTCTCTCGCCGCCGCACAATCAGCGCGTCATTGAAGGCGTGGTTTTCGATATCGACATCCATGCATTTGACCAGGCGCAAGGCATTCGGCGCGTCGAACTATATGTCGACGAAGAATTGGCGCAATCCAGCGAAAGCGCAGCCGGCAATGATCGGCAATACCGCGTTGCCATGAACTGGTTCGCCAGGGGCTTGGGCTGGCACAAATTCGCCGTCATCGCCTACCGGCCCGATGGTGTGGCAAGCCATCCCGATATCATCGCGCTGGAAGTCATTTCGCCGGGCTAAGGCGCGGCCAAAGGGCAATCGCTTCAAAATGGAAATTGCGCAAATAAATGACAATTTCCCTTCACATTTCGTAATCTGTAGGGACGTTTGTCGGTCAGTGTCGGCGGTCAGTGTCTACGCGACTTACGCGACCCGCTGAAACGCCCGCAATTCGCTGGCCATTTTCAACGGCATCTCACGAGACGCCCCTACATTTTCACAGTTTTCGTGGCGAACAGTTCATTATGAATTTGATGCAATTGCCCTGGCGCGGCCAGCCGGCAAACTGGTCAAATGATGAGAGTGCGTTACAATTAGAGGCTGCATTTCGCGAAGGACGCCGCAAGCGGGACCAGCGATGGACATCGAATTGCGCAAGATTCACAAACGCTTTGGACCGGTCCATGCCAATAATGACATCAACGTGAAATTCCTGCATGGGCGCATCGTTGGCATCCTCGGGGAAAATGGGGCCGGCAAATCCACGCTGATGAAAATCCTTTCCGGATTCCAGCCCGCCGACGCCGGCGAAATCCTGATCGACAATCGCGTCATCGATTACACCGGTCCATCCGCGGCCATCGCCAACGGCGTTGGGATGCTGCAGCAGGATCCGCTCGATGTCGGGGCCTTCACGGTCCTGGAGAATTTCATCTATGGCGGCGCCGAGGGCATCACGCTGCAGCGCGCGCAAGCCGAAGCGCGGCTGCGGGAGCTGGCGGCGCGCTTCGGCTTCGAGTTGGACCCGCATCAGCCAATCGATAATTTGCTGATTGCCCAGCGCCAGCAGCTTGAGATCATCCGGCTCCTGGCGCTCGGTGTGGAAACACTAATCCTCGACGAGCCGACCACTGGAATCTCCGCAGAGCAAAAGGAAATCCTTTTTGACGCGTTGCGCAAGCTGGCGCATGACGAGGGCCTGGTTGTCCTGTTGGTCTCGCACAAACTGGAAGACGTGATTGACCTTTGCGATGAGGTGGTCGTGCTGCGGGCCGGCATCCTGGTCGGCGACATGGATATGCCGGTCTCCGATGAAAACCTCACCGGCGCTGTCATCGCCGAGACCAAACGCCAACTGGTGACGATGATGTTCGGTGAAGAGCTGGAGGCGCAGAGCCGGCCTCAATTCGACAAGGGCGCGCCTGTGCTGGAAGCGCGGGATCTGGTCGTGCACGATTTGCGGCTGGACATGCAGCCGATTTCGCTGACCGCGCGCGCCGGCGAGGTGATCGGCTTGGCCGGGCTGGGCGGCAGCGGGCAAGAGCTTTTCATGCGCGCTTGCGCCCGTCTGCAGCGCGTCAACAGCGGCTCGCTGCAATTCGACGGGGAGAATATCCTTGGCGCGAGCTACCGCCAACTCTTTCGGCGCGGTTTTATATTCGGCGCCGACGGTCGCCTGGAAGAGGGCTTGATCTCCGGCCTGACCCTAACCGAGCACACTGCCCTGGTCGCCGACGATAGCCTGCAGATCGACTGGAAATCAGTCCAAAAGCGCACGGATGAGCGCATCAAACAGTACCGCATCAAGGGCCGCGCATTCGACAATATCGAGCAGCTCTCCGGTGGCAATCAGCAGCGCATGCTGATCGGGCTCTTGCCCGATGATCCAAAATTGCTGATCCTGGAGCAGCCGACGCGCGGGCTTGATGTCGACTCCGCCCGCTGGATCTGGACGCAACTGCTTGAGCGCTGCGGCCGCGGCGCCGCCATCATTTTCAATTCGTCCGATCTGGAAGAATTGGTCACATACAGCGATCGCATCTTCGTCTTCTTCGCCGGGCGCGCGCATGAGGTGCCGAACGCCAAGGATACCAGCATCGACGAGTTGGGCTATTTGATCGGAGGGGAGTTCAAGGCCGCCAGCGCCCCCCATCCCCCGGCCCCTCCACAAGGAGGGAAGGGGAGCTAAGGTGAATTGAAGTCATTTCTTCCAGGAGTAGGATTCAGGATGGGGCAATCCTTACGGACAACAGGAGTCTAAATGCCGCTCAGCGAAAAGCACGACGAAACCAAAACATACGACGACATCCTCAACGCCGGCCCGCCTGTCGATCAACTGGCGCGGGACTTTGTGACGCCGACCGAGCTGTTCTTCGTGCGCAATCACTCCCAGATACCGCACTTGCAGTTGGACAGCTATCGCCTGCGCGTGCAAGGCCTGGTCTCGCGGGAGTTATCGCTCAGCCTGGATGAGATCAAGACAAACTTTGAACAACGCACTCTGGTGGCCACGCTGCAATGCGCCGGCAATCGCCGCAAGGAGCTGGTCAGTTACAAGCCCATCGATGAGGGCTTGGCCTGGGATATCGAGGCGATCGGCACGGCGGAATGGACCGGCCTTCGCCTGGGCGATATCTTGACCTCGGCCGGCATCAGCGACGAGACGGCGGGCCATGTCGCCTTCCTCGGGCTCGATACGCTCATGCGCGATGGGCATCGAGAAGCCTTCGGCAGTTCGATCCCGCTGGACAAGGCGCTTGGCAGTGAAGTGCTGCTGGCTTACGCGATGAACGGCGAAGACCTGCCCCTGGCGCATGGCTGTCCCCTGCGCGTCATTGTGCCCGGCTACATCGGCGCGCGCAGCGTCAAGTGGCTCAGCGAAATCCGCGTTCAGGAAGACCCGTCCGACAATCACTTCCAGCAAGTCGGCTACAAGCTCTTCCCGCCGCATATCAATATGTACAATGTCGATTATCACGATGGCATGCAACTGACCAAGCTGCCGGTCAACTCGGTCATCGTGCGGCCGCAGGATCGCAGCCTGCTGCCGGCGGGAAAGATCATGGTCGAGGGTTATGCCATGAGCGATGGCGAGCACGAAATCACCTGGGTCAGCGTCTCGCCCGATGGCGGCGAGAGTTGGCAGCGCGCCGAGTTTCTCAACGAGCCCCAGCTATGGACCTGGCAGCTGTGGCGGGCGGAATTTGATCTGCCGCCGGGCACGCATGAATTCATCGTGCGCGCCTGGGACAGCGCGGCGAATAGTCAGCCGGAGACGATCGCCAGCGTCTGGAACTTCAAGGGCTATGTGAATAACGCCTGGCATCGGGTGAAGATTACGTTGAAGTGAGCGGACTTGGCACCACTTGTGGCGCCGCTATCATCGTTCTCGGTGTGAATGTATCAGTCACCGAGAAGTTGATGGGGCAAAATCATGGCGCAGTGGTATCTTTTGGTAGAAATCAATAAGATAAGGGCATGGGGCGCGTATCAGGTGTATTCAGCAGGAAACCATAATGACGTGTTTAAACGTCTCAAGCGCCAAGATGAGCCGGAGCGATTCCTTGTGTTGCAAACGAACGAAGATTACGAATATCTGTTTTTCGACGGCGCGTATTGGCTGGAGAACTACGAGCCACCGGAAGATGACTTCTGTGAGTAGATGTCGTTCAAAGGTGTAGCCTGCATAAAGGAGCAAATGATGGACAGCATTATTTCGGACCAGCTGACTCCGATTGACCTGAGCATAGACCAAATCTATCTCGACCCAAACAATCCGCGCTTTGTGGACGACGCCTGGATGACAATTCTCGACGAGCGAATTGACCACGATAACATACAACGAAACGCGCAAGAGAAGATGATCCAAAATCATGACGTAGACAAACTTCGAATGAACATGGAAATCAACGGGTTTCTTCCAATCGACCAGGTTATTGTCAGAGAGTTCAAACCAGACAAGTTTGTCGTGCTGGAAGGCAATCGTAGAATCACCGCTGCAAAACTCATCGTCGATCTCGAGCGTAAGGGAGTGGCGATCGACGCAAGGGTGATGGATTCCATAAGTACCATAAATTGCTTGCTGTATACAGGAACAGACAATCAGGCCGCTTGGATTTTCCAAGGCTTGCGCCATATCACCGGAATCAAGCCATGGTCAGCTTACAACAAAGCGAAACTGATGAATGAGCTGTTGCAAGAAGAGGGCAAAAACCTTACACAAGTTGGGAAACAGTTTGGATTGAGCGCATTTGGCGCTGGTCAATGGATTCGCGGATACAATGCCTTTCGACAAGCGAAAGATGACTCCGAGTACAGTGGCGATGTCAAGGAGTCCTCATATACGTATTTTCAGGAATTGTTCGGACGTTCCAACTTGCCATTAAGGCAATGGATGGCATGGAATGATTCCGAATATCAATTTGAGGATTCTTTGGCATTTAACGAATTTTTGAGCTGGCTCTACCCCAAGCCAAACGAGGATGAAATCGACGAAAACGTAGACCCGGATGATGTATTTGGAGATTGGGACAACCGGCGTATCTTGACAAATCGCGGGTTGCGTGACGTGTCGTATCTGATTAAGAACGCAACGCCTCAGTTTGAAGAGTTTCGAAACGGAGAGAACCTCACGAAGTCCGTCGCAACAGCACGATTAGCCGAGGCGCAAGATGAAGCGGACAGCAGAAGACGACCGGCCCTAGAGTTGCTTCGCAACATGGACGAACTTACGAGAGAACTTCGCAACATTCCAACCCTTAGGTTCAAGAATGATGATGAGCTGCGCGATCAACTCCTGGACAAACTTGCACTACTGCAAGCATCTATACGGGAGATAAGTTACGAATTTCAATTTGAAACCAGTCCTGTATGACAGTGCGGCAGCAGATTATAAGCTGGTTCTACGATCAGGAATTCAATCGTGCCTGGCTGGATTTCGACGACCATCTGATTGATGCAGTTCAACATACTCAGGATAGATCTCGCGCTAGCGCGGAAGAATACGCGAGCAATAATTCTGACAGACTGTGGAATGACCTGCGTCACCAGATTGCTGAAGATAGCGTCAGGGGGCTGTATCCAACGTTTTCAGAGATTACTGCTGGAGTAAAGAGACTATTCTGGAATCCTAGTTTCTTTCCTTCGGGAATATCAAAGGGCGAAAGGCATAAACGAAGCAGGATTCGCAGTAGAATACACATAATCAAAATGATAAGGTCGCTAAACCCGAATCAGTATGAAGCGCTGTCAGTCTTGGCATGCAAGTTTAGCGGCTCTTCAAACTTTTGTAGAACACCGGATGGCGGTGAATTTGGAATAGATTTCTTTGCAATGATTCCTTCAATAGGCATATCACACTTATTTAACGGTGGTGGCGGACCAATTAGGATTGTTGGTCAAAGCAAGAAACATTCCAATAGAGTTCCGCGTGACAGAATTCAGCAATTTACTTCCGCGCTCAACAGCGTCCACCAAAGAAGCGAAGACGTCAGCAACATAATTCCTAGATGGTTTCTTCGCCAGAAGGGCCCCATTGTTGGATGGTTTATCGCGCATAACGGATTGCAGAGTGGCGCAAGAGACTTCGCTAATCGATTTGGCATAATCCATTCCGATAGTAGAGACATCGCGGAGATCATTACCATGTCGCGTACATGGCAACCTTCGGACGGTGTAAACGCGCCCGTCGAGTTAATTCGCAGAGAAATCGCCGAGATTCTCTCTCAATGAAAAACCCACGCGCCATCGCCATCCAAATCGCCTTCCTGCTGCTGCCCATCGCCATCTCGCTGGCGGTGGCGGCGGCGCTGGTCATCGCTGTCGGCCGCGACCCCTTCGATGTCGTCGACGCCCTCTGGAAAGGCGCCTTCAAAGACAGCCGCAAACTCGGCGGCGTCTTCAACTTCTGGATCCCGCTCACCCTGGTCAGCATCGGCCTGGTCGTCACCTTCCGCGCCGGCTTGTGGAATATCGGCGTCGAAGGCCAGATGATGATGGGCGCGATCTTCGCCAGTTGGGGCGCCCAGTTCCTGCTGCTGCCCGAGAGCCTTTCGCCGCTGCTCAACGTCATTCTGATCGCGCTGTCGGCGCTGGGCGGGATGTTCTGGGCCTTCATGGTGGGCATCCTCAAAATACGCCTGGGCGTCAACGAGATCTTCGGCGGCGTGGCGCTGAACGCCTTGGTCAACGTCATCTCCATCTATTTGATTTCCGGACCCTGGCAGCCGCGCATCGGCGGCTCGGCCCAGGGCACGGAACCCTTTCCCGCGCCCGCTCTGCTGCCCGAATTCGCCCCGACATTTCCCGTCAATCTCTTCATGATCGCCCTGGTCATCGCCGCCTTCGTGGTCGTCTACATCCTGCTCAACGCCACCCGCTGGGGACTGAACTTGAAGGCGGTGGGAGTGAACATGCGCTCGGCGCTGCTGCTCGGCGTCGCCACCGAACGGACATCAATGAGCGCTTTCCTGGTCTGCGGCGCGCTTGCGGGCATCGCCGGTTCTTATCGCGTCCTCTTCACCTTCGATAATCTGCGCCCGCTGGCATCCGGCGGGATCGGTTTTCTCGGCTTGCTGGTTGTGCTGTTGCTCAGCATCCGCTTGCTCTGGGCGCCGCTGATCGCCTTCGCCTTCGCGGCCATCCTCACCGGCAGCACCCGCTTGCAGATCGCGCCCTCGCTCAAGCTGGATTCGTCGCTGGCGGGCGTGATGCAAGGCATGCTGGTTCTGTTCGTGATTTTGTTTCACGGCGTGCAAGAGGTCTTCTTCCCAGGGACGCTGGCAGATGAGGAAGACATAGAAGACCCCCACCCGGGGTCCCAAAAAGAGGGAGGGGCTTAATATGAATCTGCGAGACGCGAATCTCCCCTTCCCTCCTTGTGGGAAACATCCCCCGTGAGGCGGGGGACCGAGGGGGCGCTGGGCCGGGGGATGGGGGCATGAACGAAGAATTCCTCAACACGCTCGGCAGCATCATCGGCACGGCCACGCCGCTGGTCATCGCCAGCTTGGGCGAGACCATCACCGAGCGGGCCGGCGTCGTCAACCTCTCGTTGGATGGCAGCCTGGCGCTGGCCGCCGTTACGGGCTTCGCCGCGGCCTGGACCGCGCAGGAAGCCGGCATACTGGACCTGCCGATGCAGATTATGGTCGGCATCGCCGCCGCCATGTTGATTGGCGCGCTGATCGCTCTGCTGGTCGGCTTTTCCAGCATCAAGCTGCGGCGGGACCAGGTGGCGGTCGGCTTCGTCTTGACGCTGCTGGCGGCCGACCTGGCGCGCTTCCTGGGCGCGGACTATACCCGGATCCCCGGCCCGCAGATCACGCGTTTCGCGCTGCCGCTTCTTTCCGATTTGCCAATCCTGGGGCCGGTATTCTTCCGGCAGAATCTGCTGGTTTATTTCAGCTATTTGCTGATGTTCGGCATCTGGTTTTGGCTTTTCCGCGCCAACGGCGGCTTGACCTTGCGCGCCATCGGCGAGCGGCCGGAGGCGGCCTACGCCCGCGGCGCAAGCGTGCAGCGACTGCGTTACTGGTATACCTTCCTCGGCGGCGCCCTGGTTGGCTTGGCCGGCGCCGCATATTCGCTGAACGTCAAGCCCGGCTGGGCAAGCCCGCCGGCGATGCAAGGCGATGGCTGGATCGCCCTGGCGATCGTGATATTCGGCGGCTGGCATCCTTTCCGCGTCGTGCTCGGCGCTTACCTCTTCGCCGCCCTGCGCGCCGTCTCCAGCAATATTCAGACGAACGGCCTGTTCATCTTCGGCCAGGAAATCAACTTTCCTTTTGTTCTGCTGAACACCTTGCCCTGGCTGCTGATGATCGTGACCTTGCTCATCGTCAGCGGCGGGCTGACGGAACGCCTGCTGCAATACGCGCCGCGGCCCGTTCAGCGCCGTCTGCGCGCCTTCCTGCGCTCGGATCCGCCAAAGGCGCTGGGCGCCCGCTTCGAGATGGAATGAGCCAGCTCCATTAGGCTCGGGCGACCGACGTGGGCAAAAAACGCAAGAAGAAACGCATTCGCCCGCTGGCGCTCTGTGTTTTTCGGCGCGAGGACATGATCTTCGTCGCCCGCGGCTACGACGCGCGCAAAGATGAAACCTTCTACCGCCCGGTCGGCGGCCGCATCGAATTTGGCGAACGCGGCTGCGATGCTGTCATCCGCGAAGTCCGGGAAGAGCTCAATGCCGAGGTGACAAACGTGACCTATCTGGGCGCGCTCGAGAATATCTTCACCTACGAGAATGCGCCGGGCCATGAAATCGTCTTAATCTACAATGGGCGCTTCACCGACCCGGTTCTTAATGCCGACGATGTTTGTGTTCAGGGCCGCGATGGCGCAAGGGTCTTGTATGAAGCCGGCTGGCGGCCGCTCGAATTTTTCCAGGGCAACGCTGCGCCGCCACTCTATCCGGAAGGCTTGCTCGAGCTTCTTGAGGATGCGGGCTAGCTGTATAGTTGTATAGTCTTGGCGGTTGCCGCAATAACCTGCAGCCGGCGAGGAAGCGGATGCGACAATTGGGGCTGCCACAGAATCGGATGCTATAATGCCAGTTCAGAGTCGCTAACCGGGTGAAAGCCATGGACATCCGCCTGCCACTGCCGGCCGCGCTCCGTCACCGCGTGCCGGCGAAGGAAAATCTCTGGGCGCATTTCGTCTCGCTGATTCTCAGTCCGCCAGTCGTCTGGACGGTTTGGATCTACGCGGTTTCGCTCTCATCAGCTGACGATATCGGCGCCGCGCTATTCTTTGCGTCGCTCTTCGCCGGCTCCATTTGCGTTCTGCCCATGCTCTTTGTCGCGTTGATGGTGCGGCTTGGCAAAATCGGCGATCTGCACATGCGCGAAAGCCGCGAGCGATTCATACCCTACTCCATCGCCATCACTCTCGGCCTCATCAGCGAGTTAATCTTCCTGCGTCTGGAGGCGGATCCAATCTTCCTGATCGTGACGCTGGTCAGCATCGCCGAGCTGAGCATCATTCTGGTCGGCACATTCTTCGTTCACATCAGTTTACATGCCATGGCCATGGCCAGCATCGTCGCGGCCACAGCGGTGATGTACAGCTTCAATCAGAGCCTGGTCTTTGTGCCGGCGCTTCTGCTGGTGATCCTGGCGCGGCTGGTGCTGCAGCGGCACACCGCCATTCAGGTTCTTCTCGGCGTCCTGATCGGCCTGCTCACGCCGTTGGCCGTAATCCTGCTTCTGGCGGCGCTCATCTAAGGCGTTTCACGGGCGCCAGACCCGTACCGTTCGATCCCAGGACCAGGACATAATTCGGCTGGCGTCGCTGTTCCAGATGGCGCCTCGGACCAGGTTTCGATGCCGAAAACGTCGCGGCGCTTCATCGCCGTCCCACAAATAAACGTAAATGTGCGACCAGGAGAGGACGCGGCGCTCTTCCGGATCCCAGCGCGCGCCAATGACCCAGTCTTCATGCCGGTAGACATTAAGCGAGCGGCCGTCGTTTGCCGACCAGATGTGCACGGTATCGTCGCCGGCCCAGGACATAACCATGGATTCATCGCGAGACCAGATGGCTTGCTGCACGAAGCTGCGGTGGCGCACGCTGCTCACAGCCCTTGAAGCGACGCCGGCGCCTTCCATTTCATAAACCTGAACGGCGCCATTGGTGAACCAGGCCAGTACACGGGAATCATCGGCGTTCCATTCCAGACCCAGGAGCATGCTCCGATGCGGCAGCGCGAAATTGGATTCTTCGCCCGATTCCGCATCCCAAACATAAACGCGGCCGGCTTCGCTCCAGGCGCGCGCTTGCCGCTCATCCGCGCTCCAGCCAGCGCCATCAATCTCAACCGGCGCCTCAAATTCAATCAGGCTCCGGCCATCAACAAGCGACAGAATCGAGCCCTTGCCGAGCCGCGTGAAGGCAAGAAGCGCCGTCTCCTCCGCATTGGGCAAGAGGGCAACTGGCATGCCATCAAGACGCCAACTGCGCTGCATTGCGCCGTCGGCAGCATTGCTCAATACCACCAAACCGCTCTCGTCGGCGGAGAGAATGGCGGCGCCTTCCTGCACCCAAAGCGCATGCGTGATTGGGTTGCCGTCATGCGAAATCGACTGCAGCAATTCGCCATCTTCAGCCGACCACACTTGCGCCAAACCGCGCTCCGTCGCCGTAAGAATCTGCGTTTCCTCGGCATTCCAGGCCGCCGTCACTACGCCGGAATCAAGCCCCAGCAGCAACAGGGCATCCGCGGACTGCCCCAGAACCGGGGCGGTCAAGAGAAGCAAAGACAAGATGAGAAAAAGAAAACGAAGCATTGACAGCACCTGTCAAATCTATGCCGGATTCATTCGCCTAGCTTAGCATAGAAATCTTAAATTCTGATGACGCGCTGCGTTTGCCGCGGCAGCCCGCGCCGTCAGCTTGCGGATGGGTCAGCCAGAGGCGACCGCTTCATTTTTGACGGTCACGCGCCGTCCGGTTTCGTAAGATTCGATGGCGGCCTGCGCCAGCAGCAAAGCGCGATAGCCGGCTTGCGCGGGAACCGGCGCTTCCTCGCCACGCTTGAAGGCCGCAAGCATCGCATCAAGATGATCGTCAAACGTGCGGAGGAACTCCCGGTCCCAATCGTTGAAGTAACCCGCTTCCCAGGTCTCGCCCGTTTCCTCGCCGGCGCGATGAAAACTATAGCGCTTCACCGTGTCCTCGATGCTGATGCGGCCGGCGGTCCCGTTGACCTCAACCCGATGCGTATCGGGATAGGCATAAGATGAATCGTAAGAGCCGACCAGGCTGCCCACGGCGCCGCTGGCGAATTTTAGCGACAGCGCCATCGTGCTGAAACCGATGCCGGTGATATCGGTCATTTCCGCTTGGAGCGAGGCGACGGGACCGCAGAGATGCTCCAGCATGTCAAAACCATGGCATTGCGTCTCGATCAAGTTGGCGTGAGGATGCCCGCCCCAGCCGCCTTCGCCGCCAAAGCGCCAGGTCGCGAAAACCAAATCGCCCAGGCGCCCGTCGTCAATCGCCGCTTTCGCCAATTGCACCGGCTTGGCATAACGATGATTGAAGTTGATGGCGAAAAAAAGTTCCCGCTTCTGAGCCTCGCGGAGCAGGGTCTCCGCTTCCTTTAGATCAAAGACCAGCGGCTTCTCCACCAGCAGAGGAAAGCCGGCGCGGATCACCTGCAGCGTGGGTTCATAATGCCCCATGTTTGGCAGGCTGACGCTGACCAAATCGGGCTTTTCCCGGTCGAGCATCGCCTGGATATCAAGATACGGGCGCATGCCGAACTGCTCAGCGCGCGCTTGGGTCCGCTCCGCCGTGCGCCCGGCAACCGCGCAGAGCTCGACATCGTCCCGCGCCGCGAAAACGCGCGCATGCTGATAGCCCCAGCTTCCAGCGCCCACCAGCGCGACCTTGATGCGCTCGCGTCCGCTCATTGTTCAATCACGACCTTGCCCGTTTCGCCGGCGAAGAACAGCTCAAAGGCGCGCTGAATGTCGCCCACCGGCAGGCGATGCGTGATGATCTGCATGAGGTAATCTCTGTGAGCGCGCAGGTACATCAGGTTGTCGGGCAATTCGTCATAGCAGAAGTATTCGCTGCCGATCACTGCCCGCTCCGGGCCAATCAAGTCGGGCGAAATCATGAGCTCCAAGCCCTGCCCATGCCCAATGCAGACCAGGACGCCACGCTGCGACAGGCAGTCCAGGGCGCCGCGCCGCGCGCTGCCGATTCCGCTGGTATCGAAGGCCGCATCAACCTCGGATAAGCCATGACGCTTCAAGCCATCCGCCAGAGACAATTCCGCTACATTCACCGGCAATCCACCCATTCGTTCCGCCAGCGCCAATCTATAGGGCAGAACATCGCTTATGGCCACCGGCATGTCAAAACCCAGCATCACCTTGAGCATGGCCAACATGCCCAAACCGATGGGACCCGCCCCGGTCACCAGCGCCGACTCGATATCTTTCCGGACCAGTCGCGCGCGCCGGACACCATGCCCATTCGTGCCCATGATATCCAACAGCAGGGTCGCCTCGGTCGGCGTCATATCGCTATCGACCGCGAAAAACACATTCTCATTAACCAATTCATAAACACCGAAACCGCCATCCACATTGAAGCCGTAGTCGGCGCGTTTCCGCAGGCACTGATTGGTGAATCCCAGCGCGCAACTGCGGCAGGCGCCGCAGAAGTCCATCAAGAAGACCGCGCCCGGCGTCCCGACCGGCGTGCTGGTGTCCGGTCCGGCCGCGGCGACGATGCCGGCGCCTTCGTGCCCGGGCGTTACATCGCTGCCCTCGTAGAACTGGCCGCGCTCCGAGCCGCAGAGCGCGTTGGCGCCCACCTGCAGCAGCAGTTGACCCGGCCCCGGCGCCGGCACGTCCTTCTGGTGAAAACTTATAATCCCGCCGCCCTCGAACTTGGGCACGGTCATGACTTCGGGTATCGGCTTTAGCATCCTGCGATTATACCTTGTTTAGCGCCCGCCCATGCCCGTGAGCATGAAGCTCTGCGTGATCCGGCGCTGGAAGATCACATAGACAATGAGCACGGGGATGCTCGACATAGAACTGGCGGCCATGATCAGGGCGGGTTCGGAGAAGGAATCGCCCGCGCCATAGGCGCCCGCCAAAACCGCCAAGCCCACCGGCAAAGTCCTGTTTTCGACCCGGCTCAAAACAATCAGCGGCCAAAACAGGTCGTTCCAGGAGTGCAGAAAGACAAATATGCCCAGCGCGATGAGCGCATTTCGATTGACTGGAATCATCAACTGCCAATAAATGCGCCAGCGGCTCGCGCCGTCAACAGTCGCGGCTTCCTCCAACTCGCGCGGGAAGGTGGAAAAAAACTGGCGCAGCAAGAATAAGCCGAAGACATTGGGCGCGGCCGGCCAAATCAAGGCGTGATAACTATCCAGCCAGCCCAAATCGCGCACCAGCAGATAATTGGGAATCATGTAGATCTGCGATGGAATCATCAGCGTGAATATAACAACGATGAAGATTACATTCTTGAAGGGAAAATCCAGCCGGGCGAAACCATAAGCGGCCAGGCTGGTCACGAAGAGCGTGACGGCCGTCGTAGCAACAGCAATGACCAGGCTGTTCCAACCCCAGCGCGGCACATTGATGTCATCGCGCGTCATGACCAAACTTAATTGAGCGAGAAGGAAGTTTATAGACAAGAAAGCAGGTGTCTTCCGCTGTCCCATCATCGATTGTAGTGAGAAAGTCGTCAAAAGAACCTTAAACTCTGTGCCCTCTGTGTCCTCTGTGGTAAAGAAAAATTTGATGCGATTACCCTGAATGGGGGAGTCGTGAATCGTGGACACGGTTCTTTCTTACTCCATTCCCGACCGCCTGTGTCTACGCGGCGCGGCCCCACCCCTAGGTCTATGTCGACGGTCAGTGTCATCGGTCAGTGTCTACGCGACCTGCGCGACCTACGCAACCCAATGCATTGGGGGAGGGGCCGGGGGCGGGGATTTCGCGCACGGGCTAATGTTCCAAATCCACCTTTTCGCCGCTCCCAGCCATGCGCTATCTTGACCCGCTACGTCCGCAAGCTGTATCATCGTCGTAGAAGCCAATCGAGATACTTGTTGATATGAGCCGACCCAATATCCTCTTTATGATCGCCGATGACCATCGCCATTCCGCGCTCGGCGCGCTGGGAACGGAGGCAGTTTCGACGCCGACCTTCGACCAGATGATCGCCGACGGAACCTGCTTCACCCAAGCGCATATCATGGGCTCGACCTCGGGCGCGGTATGCATGCCAAGCCGCGGCATGTTGATGTCCGGCTGCGGCCTTTTTGATACGCCCGATCCGCTGCCGGATGACGCGCCGCTGCTGCCCGAACTCCTGGGGCAAAATGGCTATACGACTTTTGGCACGGGAAAATGGCATAACCGCCGCGGCAGCTATGCCCGCTGTTTTGGAGAAAGCGGCAAAGTCTTTTTCGGCGGCATGAACGATCAATACGCCATGCCCGTCAATGACTTCGACCCGGCCGGCGCGTACCCGCCCGAGCAGACCTATATCGCCGATGGCTTTTCCACCACCGTCTTCAGCGACGAAACGATCGACTTTCTCAATTCGCGCAGCGGCGACGACGAAGAGCCATTTTTCGCCTACATCGCCTTCACATCGCCGCATGATCCGCGCACGCCGCCACCGCCATTCGATAGCATGTACGATCCCGCCAAAGTTGACCTGCCGCCCAACTTTCTGCCTGAGCATCCTTTCGATATCGGCGTGCGAGACATCCGCGACGAAGTCCTGGCCGGTTATCCCCGCGGCGAAGACGAAATCAAGCGCCATATCGCCGATTACTACGGCATGATCTCGCACATGGATTTCGACATCGGGCGCATCCTCGATACGCTGGAGGCGCGTGGACTGAGTGAGAATACCATCGTCATCTACACCTCGGATCACGGTTTGGGCGTCGGCCAGCACGGACTAATGGGCAAGCAGAACCTTTACGATCACAGCATGCGCATTCCTTTGATCATGCGCGGGCCCGGCGTCCCGGCCGGCTTGCGCTGCAACGCGCTGCTCTACCTGCTCGATCTTTATCCCACGCTCCTGGAGATGGCGGGCGTCCCGGTTCCCGCGACGAGCATCGGCCACAGCTTGAACATGCTGCTTGAAGAGGTCACTTACAAACATCGCCGTCAGATCTTCTCCGCTTATCAAGGCGTATTCGGGCATCCGCAGGGCCAGCCTTACCAGCGCAGCATCAAAGACGAGCGCCACAAACTGATCCAGACCGTCGTCGGCGGGGAAGAAACCTGGCAGCTGTTTGACTTGGCGGAAGATCCCTACGAGGTCAGCGATCTTATCGATGCGCCGGTCAAGGCCGGCCTCATCGACAAACTGAAGCGCAGCCTGCGAGAACGACAGAATCGCGTCAGCGACCCCGTCCTGGCGGATGCTTGAGCGAGACTTGCGCGGCAATCAGCCGCGAGCCCGCCCCGACCCGGCCGAAACTCTTGGGAGGACAGACATGACAGTTGATATCCGCGTGAATGGCGCGCGCCTCTGGGATAGCATCATGCAGATGGCGCAGATCGGCGCGACCGCCAATGGCGGCAGCCACCGCCTCACCCTCAGCGACGAAGACAAGGTCGCCCGCGATTTATTCGCCATCTGGTGCGCGGAAGCCGGCTTGACGCTGAGCGTCGACGAAATGGGCGATATGTTCGCCCGCCGCGCTGGCGCAAAAGAAGACCAACCGGCGGTCGGCATGGGCAGCCACCTGGATACGCAGCCTTATGGCGGGCGCTTCGACGGCGTCTTCGGCGTGCTGGCGGGCCTGGAAGTCATCCGTACTTTGAATGACCACGGCATCAATACACGAACAGCTTTGGAGGTGGTCAACTGGACGAACGAAGAGGGCGCGCGCTTCGCACCGGCCATGCTCGCTTCCGGCGTCTATGGCGGCGTTTTTGATCGAGACTGGGCGCAATCCCGCGTCGCCGTCGACAGCGGCGCGACTGTGCTGGACGAATTGAAACGCATTGGCTATCACGGCGATTTGCCTGTGGTCGATCATGATTTTTCCGCCTTCTTCGAATGCCACATCGAGCAGGGTCCCATACTTGATGACGGCGGAGTCAGCGTTGGCGTCGTCGACGCCGCCCAGGGCTTCCGCTGGTACGATGTTTCCCTGGAAGGTTTCGCCCAACATACCGGCTCGACGCCGATGGCAGGCCGCCGCAACGCCCTGCTTGGCATGGCGAAAGTTGTGCAGGCGGTCGATGACATCGCCCATGAACACGCGCCCCTGGCTCGCGGCACTGTCGGCAGCCAGATCGAAGTGGGTCCCGGCTCGCGCAATGTCATCCCGGGCCGGGTCGATTTCACCGTTGATATGCGCCACCCCTCAGCCGAGACGCTCAGCGCCATGGATAGCGCGCTGCGCGCAGTCTGCGCGGAAGCCGCCTCCGACATCGGCCTGGAACTGTCGCTTGAGCAGATCTCTTACGCCGCGCCGGTCGCCTTCGATGAAAGCTGCGTCGCCGCCGTGAAGCGCGCCTGCGAGCGGCTGAAGGTCTCGCATCAGTACATCACCTCCGGCGCCGGCCACGATGCCTGTTATGTCGCCGCTCGCGTTCCAACGGCGATGCTCTTCGCGCCTTGCAAAGACGGCATCAGCCACCACGAATCGGAAAGCGCCGAACCGGAGGATCTGGAAGCGGTTTGCAATGTGCTGCTGCATGCCGCGCTTGATGTCGCCGGCGTCGCCAGTTGACGCACACTGTCATCTCTGCGAGAGAAGCTGAAGCGGGATATTCCGGAATCCTCTCTTAGCTGCAGTCGCCGTTCTCGCTCACATATCGGGCGCCGACCCAGCCCGCTTCCCCTTGGTATTCAACATTGACCCAATGCGCGTTCCATTCGATGGGCTTCAGCGCTGCGCCGCGCGGCACATAATCGATGACGGCGCTGGCCATCGAAGAAGCAGCCCGCAGCTTGAGGTTGCCAGTCGTGAAGATTTGGCATTGCTTAGCCGGAGACGCCGCAGGCTGGGGAGCGACAGGCGCGCCGCAGTCGCCGTTCTCGCTCACATAACGGGCGCTGACCCAGCCCGCTTCCCCTTGGTACTCAACATTGACCCAATGACCGTTCCATTCGATGGGCTTCAGCGCTGCGCCGCGTGGCACATAATCGATGACGGCGCCAGCCATCGAGGGAGTGGCCCGCAGCTTGAGGTTGCCAGTCGTGGCGATATCGCATTGCTGTGAGGGCGGCGCCAGAGGCCGCCTCGCTACCAGCGCTACTGTGCCCGCGCGGTTAATCCAGCCGCAGGTTGTGCCGTTCATGCGCTCCGCTGGCAGGTCCGATTGCGCGCGCGGCGATGTTGCGGCATCCAAAAACTTCAGATATCCCTGCTGGTGAAAGCAGACTTGAACCTCGGCGCTGACGTCGCCCCATACATCAACAGCATCGAGGATGCCCTGGGCAATCAACTCGTCATTGCCCACGCTACCTTCGTCAACCTGTTGACAATGGGTGGAAAACGGGCGGTGGCCACTGACAGAGATGCCGCTCGGCAAGCGCGAACAAGTATCAACTGACGGACGCGGTGTTGGCGTCGCGGCGACATATTCCGGGCAATCTTCCGTGCGTGGCCCTTTGAATTGGAAAACCTGGGAGCTAAGTTCCACGCCGCCATCGGTCTTCCTGTCCACAAACAGATCATAGGATTTACCAGACATTAGTCCTTTGATGAGGCATGAATTGTCGGGACTGTCACAGACGACCTTCTGGTAAGTATGCGTGTGTACAGTAACCAGATAACCATGCGCGTCCATAGAATCGTCCCACATAATGGAGACGCGGTTGTCGCACTTCGAATCAATTTCAACGTTCTCAGGGAACTGCGCGAGCGCGCTGACGGAAATCAACGCCAGCCCAACCGCTAAACATATACGAAAACTTCTCGCTGAAAGCGTTGAATGAATAAATTGCCTCATGATGTTTCCTCCAAGGTGATGTTTCCTCCAAGCCAATAAAACTCGGTTCAGTATATTTGTATTTGTGAAATAGACTTTCGAGAATCAGGCGAATTTCCAAAATGAATGGCAGACAACAAACATCATTCAGAAGAGCCAGCCCAATGAACGGCAAAGACAAAATGCCAAGCCGGGCCAGCGTCTTGAAACCGGGCGCTCTCGCAAGCATAATCAGCCGGGTGACCGAATTTATTTTCTTTCAAGGCGACAGCGCATGAACTGGCGCATCCTCGCGCTTCTGTTGCTGGTTGGCTTGACTCTGTTGGTCGGCATCAGCTTATATGAACCTTCGAGCGGCGGCGCGCTCCAAGCCTATACGGATTTCGAAGTTCCGCGCGCAGACATCAGCGGCTTCTCGCGCGCTATCGATCCCTGGGACTGGCAGTTCCCGCGCGATCATGGCGCCCACCCCGATTTTCAAACCGAATGGTGGTATTACACCGGTGTGCTAGCGACGGAAGAGGAACGTCGATTCGGTTTTCAATTCACCATCTTTCGCCGCGCTCTGGCGCCGCTTTCCCCGCCAACGGAATCGGAATTCCGCAGCAATGACATCTATATGGCGCATTTCACGGTCAGCGACATCGCCAGCGGCGACTTTTATCACGATGTGCGTTATGCGCGCGGCGGCGCCGGTTTGGCCGGCGCGACCGCAGAGCCCTTTTATCGCGTCTGGCTGGAGGATTGGCAGGTGGTCGCCGATGACGACGCTGCCAACAAGACGCGTATCGCCGCCGCCAGCGAAGAAGTCGCCATTGATCTTCAGCTTCGACAAATGAAAAGCCCGGCCTTGCAAGGCGATAAGGGGCTCAGCCCCAAAAGCGCGGAAACCGGCAACGCCAGCTACTATTACAGCTTGACGAGGCTGCTCGTCGACGGCGGCATCCGGGTCGGCGAAGAAGAATTCACTGTCAGCGGATTCACCTGGATGGATCACGAATTCAGCACCAGCGCCCTGGGCGAAAATGCGCAGGGTTGGGATTGGTTCGGCTTGATCTTCGACGATGGAACTGAATTGATGGTCGGGCAGATTCGCCTGACCGATGGCGGCATAGAGCCCGTTTTCGGCGGCTTGCTGGTCCATCGCGATGGGAGCAGTGCTTACCTCCGCGCTGAGGACATCCATATCGCGGTCAGCGCTACCTGGCGCAGCCCGCACAGCGATGTCGATTATCCCGCTGGTTGGCTGATCGAAATCAAAGGCGACGACGGATTCAACATTGCCGTAACGCCCTTGCAGGCCGATCAGGAATTGCATGGCGCCGGCATTGTCTATTGGGAGGGCGCGGTTGAAATCAGCGGCGACAAGGCCGGTTACGGCTATGCCGAGTTGACCGGATATGCCGATTCAATGCAGAATCGTTTCTGAGGGCTGGGATGACTGAAATTGAACGACGCCGTAAAAGCTACAACCGGATCGCGGCGCTCTACGATAGCGCCCGCCCCGGTTATCCCAAGGCGCTTTACGACGATATCCTGGCATACGCCGATGTTCCGGGCCTGCCGCGCATCCTCGAGGTGGGCTGCGGCACCGGTCAAGCGACCTGGCCGCTGGCGGAGCGCGGCTGCGCGATCGACTGCGTTGAACCCGGGCCGGAGCTCGCCGCCATCGCAAGTGACAAACTGGCCGCCTACCCCGGGGTCAGAATCTACTGCAGCGATTTCGAGTCTTATGGCCCGGCAGCGGCCGGCTACGATATGCTGCTCTCGGCAACGGCTTTCCACTGGGTCGCCCCGGAGATACGTTTCCGCAAAGCGCGCGCCATATTGAAGCCGGGCGGCGCGCTGGCGCTCTTCTGGCATCGTCCGGTCCAGACGGATGCCAGCCGACACATCATCACCGCCCTGCAGAAAGTTTATGCCAGGCTGGCGCCGGCGCTGGCGGCAGATTACGAAAATCCGCCGGAGCCCGATAGCGTGAAGACCGAATATGAAAACCACATTTCGGACAGCGGTTGCTTCAAAGACCTGGCGATCCGCAAGTATAAGGTCGCGAAGTCATACAGCGCCTCTGCCTATGTCAATCTGACGCGAACCTGGTCGGACCATCTCGCGCTGGAAGCCGAGCAGCTTTCGCGGCTTTGCGCCGGGATCGAAGACTTGATCCAAAATGAATTCGCGGGGGAGATCGTCCGCGAGACGGTCGTCTTGCTTTACCTGGCGCGCCGCAGTTGACTCTCCTCAATTGCCGACCAAGTATCAATTCCGATTCGCGTGTACAATCCTCTTGTAGCACCCGTTCCAGACATGCAATAGGTCAACGCATGACACGCGCATTAATCACCGGCGGCGCCGGCTTCATCGGCAGTCATCTTGCGGAACGCCTGCTGAACTGCGGCTACCAGGTGACCATTGTCGATAATCTCTCCACCGGTCGGCTCGCAAATATCGAACACCTGACGGCCTTCCCGAACTTCAGCTTCGCCGTCGAAGACATTCGCAATATCCACGTCATCGACCGGCTCGTGAGCGAGTGCGACATCATTTTTCATCTGGCGGCGGCGGTTGGGGTGCGCAACATCATCGACCGGCCGATCAATACCATCGAGGTCAACATCGGCGGCACGGAAATGATCCTGAAGACGGCCAGCCGTTATCGCCGGCGCGTCTTGATCGCCTCCACCTCCGAGGTCTATGGCAAGGGGGTCGCGCTTCCTTTCCGGGAAGATGACGATACGCTGTCGGGGCCAACCCGGCGCAGCCGCTGGAGCTACGCTGCGTCCAAGGCGATCGACGAGTTTCTCGCCTTTGCTTATCACGCGGAAATCGGCCTGCCGGTCACGCTGTTTCGTCTGTTCAACACGGTTGGCCCAAGGCAGATCGGGCAGTACGGCATGGTCCTGCCGCGCTTCGCGCAATGGGCGCTGGCGCATGAACCGCTTCAGGTCTACGGCGACGGACTGCAGCAGCGCTGCTTCGGCAATGTATACGATGTTGTGGCCGCGATTCAAGGCTTGGCGGAGAGCGACGCCACCATCGGCGAACTCTACAACATCGGCGGCAACGACGAAATCAGCATTTTGGAACTGGCGCAAATGGTCCGCGATCGCGCGGACAGCGCCTCCGAGATCCGACTCGTTCCCTACGAGCAAGCCTATCAACAAGACGGCTTTGAGGACTTCCGCCGCCGCGTGCCCAGTATCGAAAAGATTCGCGATGCGATCGGCTGGCGGCCCAGCACGCCACTGGAAAAGACCGTCGATCAGATCATCGAACATCTGCGGGCGGAGATGATCGGGTCAGGGGCTTGAGACCGGCAAGCCCGGGCCAATGGCGGGCGGGCGGAGGTCAACTTGCATATCGCCATCAACGGCTGGTTCTGGGCGCAAAAGTCCACCGGCAGCGGGCAGTATTTGCGGCAGTTGCTGGCGCACTTGCCGCTTGTCGCGCCAGAGCTTGAGATTTCGCTGATCCTGCCGCCGCATTTGCCGGCGCCGGGCGATATCCCGGCCGGCGTCCGCGCGATAGAAACCGGCCGCCGCAGACGGACGAGCAAACTGGGCAAGGTCCGTTTTGAACAGCGTGTCTTCCCCCGCGCAGCCCGGGCCATCGGCGCCGATATCGCCCATGTACCCTACTGGGGCACACCGCTGGCCTGCCCAATCAAGCTCGTGACCACTGTGCTCGATGTCGTCCCTTTGTTATATCCCATCTACAGCCAAGGCTTATTCACAAACCTCTATACATCGCTGGTCAGCGCGGCGGCCCGCGGCAGCAATCACATCATAACGATCAGCGAGACCGCCAAAATCGATATTGAGGAGCAACTGCGCATCGCGGAAGAGGACATCAGCGTGACCTACCTCGCGCCCGACGAGCGCTTTCATCCGCGCCTGGGCACCGAAGAGGATGAGGCGGTCCGCGCCAAATACGATTTGCCCGAGCGTTTCGTGCTGTATCTCGGCGGCTTCGACTGGCGCAAGCAGGTCAATACGCTGCTTCTGGCCTACACCTATGTCGGCGAAGCCGACGGCGATACCTTTCCGCTCGTGATCGCCGGGCGCGAGCCAGTTTACGACGACCGGCTCTTCCCGGATCTGCGCGCCTACAGCCGCCGGCTCAACATCGACGATTATCTGCGCTGGATTGGCTTCGTCGACGAAGCGGACAAGCCGGCGCTTTATCGCCTCGCCGATGTCTTTGTTGTCCCCAGCCTGTATGAAGGTTTTGGCTTAACGGCTCTGGAAGCGATGAAGTCGGGCACAGCCGTCATCACTTCAAACGCAATCGTCTTTGAAGAAATACTGGAAGACGCCGCCTATATCGTCAATAATGCGCGAGAGATGGCCGGCGCCATTATCGCTCTGCTCATCCAGCAGCCCTTGCGCGACGCCATGATCAATCAGGGTTTGGCGCTCGCCAGCAACTATTCCTGGCGCAAGACAGCACAGGAGACCGCGGCCGTCTACGAGCGGGTAGCGCGCGCGTGAAGGATGCTGTCAATGATGAATGAAGACCGCAAAAACAGGCGCGAAATGTCTCTGCTGGAGAAGTTGACGCTGCCGGAGGCGTCGGAACCGCCCTGGAGCCTGTTCTCGGCCACCCTCAGCTATGGCGTCATGTTCCTCTGCCTGACCGTAATCGGCTCCTCTTTGGTGACATTAGGCAGCGCCCGTCAGGTTTTGTTTTCATCCGAGTTGAAACTTGGCTGGGCGCTCGGCATGGCGATCACAATCGTTTTCATACTGGTCAGCCGCCGAAGCAGCGACGAAAGCTGGAAGGCGCTGCGGCTGGTCAAAGGCGAGCTGCCGCTGCCGCTGGCCCTTCTGGTCGGCATTGCCATCGCGCTGGCGCTTGATCTGGGCGTCAGTCTGGCGAGCGGTGAATTCTGGCCAGTGCCGCAGATCTGGCGCTTTCAGCCGCAAGACGCATGGGGCTTGCTCCTGGCGGCGCTGATCTTGATTGTTTTGCAGCCATTGGCGGAAACGCTGCTGTTTCAGGCGATGCTGCTGTCGCGCATGCGCTGGACATTCGGCCACTGGGGCGGCCTGGTCGGCACGTCCGCCTTATACACGGCCTTGTATTATTTGGTATTCATCGAACCTTATGCTTTCTACGATCCAATTTGGCACGGCATCGTTTTCCCGGCGGGCATCGCCATTTTTTTCAGTTTGCTTAAGGTCTATACGCAATCGAGCGCTGCGGCGCTTTTGGGAAGGATGGGCGCCGGTCTGGTCTTGCTGCTTACGGCGCTGGCGATATACGGCCCTAACACCGCCGCCGCTTGAGGCGCCATTCATTCAATTTTTGCAATGAAGCTAAATCGGACGAATTTCATCCGCTTCGAAAGGAACAGAATATGACTGCATATCAACTGAAAATCGGCGACATTGAATGCGCAGCGCTGGACGAGGGGGCATCGTCGATGACGCTTGATGCCGTCGCCGGCCGCTACCCCAATGTCAGCCGCCAGGAGATCGCGAGCGCCCTGGCTGGCGAGGCGCCCTCGGACAGCCTCAATCTGCTTTACATCATGAGTGGGAGCGCGCGCATCCTGGCCGATGTCGGCTTCGGCGAAGCCGGACCGTCCGGCACGGGCGGCGCCGTAAAAGCGCTCGCAGGCCTCGGCGTCGCGCCGGCGGATATCGACATCTTGTTCCTCACGCATTTTCATGGCGACCATATCGCCGGCTTTTTTGATGCCGATGGCGCGCCTGTCTACCACAAGGCCCGCTTTGTGACAGCGCAGGCGGAATGGGAGGAGTGGATGGGACGCTGGGGCGCCTCGGACAGCGCGGGCGATCAGTTGAATCTCGAACGCTTTAGAGCGCTGCAAGACCGATTCAGCTTCGTCAATGATGGCGATGAGATCGCGCCGGGCGTCAACGTAGTCGATTTGGCCGGGCATACCCGAGGGCACTCGGGCTTGCTGGTCGAAGCGGGCGGCGATCGGCTGCTCCATGTCGTCGATATCCTGCACCAGCCCTTCCAGTTCGCGCGTACCGACTGGCACTTCATATTCGACTCGGATGCCGATCACGCCGTGCAAACCCGTCGCCGGACCTTAAATCGCTGCGCCGATGAGGGCTTGCTGACCTTATTCTACCATCTGCCCTTTCCCGGTTTGGGGCGCGTCAGCATCGACGGCGATTCCTTCGTTTGGAATCCCATCGCATAGGACGTCAGGGCTTGGCTGTCTTAATGCCGCGCAATTGACGAACACGCTGATACCGTCTTGCCGTCCGCGCGCAGGCCGCCGGTACTGTATATCAAAGGCGGTTGAATTTCTTCCAATACCGACGATTTGGCAGGGGTGACTGACCGGCTGTGTCCACGCGCCCCGGTGAGTCGCCCAATTTCGATCCTGTTTAACCCATCGGGCGATCCGCCGGATCGCCCCTACCAGACTATTTCAACCGATATGGATACACTGCCCTTGTGGGACGCAGGGCAATTGCATCAAAATCATAATGAGCCGTTCGCCACGAAAATTGTGAAAATGTAGACACCCGCGCTGCACGGCAGCGGCCCACGCAAAATACCTTGCGTCCCGCTGTGCTTAGCTCCCCCTCCCTCTTTATGGGGGAGGGGGCTGGGGGCGGGGGTTGTAGTGGTCCTAAATTATTGGACACAATATTTCAGAATTTGAGGGATGGTTTCGTTTTAACCACTGCGCCTCGTATTCTGCCGGCGTCTGGTAGTCTAGGGCGCTATGAATGCGTTCGGTGTTGTAGACCACTTCGATG